>NZ_PQHW01000013.1 GCF_003385215.1 Amycolatopsis thermalba
GGGCTGGGAAGCTGACCGCAGTTGGTGGGCGGGGCTGGTTCGCGCGGCGGGCTGGGAAGCTGACCGCAGTTGGTGGGCGGGCCTGGTTCGCGCGGCGGGCCGCAGATGGTGGGCGCACAGTGGCTGGCGGGTGGGTCGTGGCGCGCACCGTGGCTGGCGGGTGGAGCTGGCGCTCGCGCCGAGCCGTGAGGTCGACCGCGGTCCCGGGTAGCCGCAGTTGGTGGGCTCGCGGGCCGAGCGCGGCTCGGGGCCCGGCACGCCCGCGGCTGGGGTGCGGGGGGCCAGAGGTGATGCGCCGGTGAGGGCACGTGCCGGACCGGCTGTAGCCTCAGCCACAAAGCGGAATCCTCGCCCCGTTTGAGTCGTTGGTGCCGGTGACACACCTTCGACCCGTGGAGTGCATCATGACCACCACCGCGACCGAGATCCGGCTGGCCTCACGGCCGCATGGCTCGCCGACCTTGGAGAACTTCGACATCGTCGACGTCGAGGTGCCGCGGCCTGGCCCCGGCCAAGCGCTGGTCCGCAACCTGGAAATCAGCGTCGACCCCTACATGCGGGGGCGGATGAGCTCCGCCAAGTCCTACGCGCCTCCGTACGAGGTCGGCAAGGTGATGCTGGGCGGTGCGGTCGGCGAGGTCGTCGAATCGAACACCGACTCGCTGCGGCCCGGTGACCTGGTGCTGCACGGCTTCGGCTGGCGGTCGCACGCCCTGGTCACCGCCGAGCAGGCCGCCAAGATCGACGCCGGCCTGGCGCCGCGCGAGGCGTACCTCGGGGTGCTCGGCATGACCGGCCTCACCGCCTACGCCGGGCTCACCGAGATCGCCCGGTTCACGCCGGGCGACACCGTGTTCGTCTCGGGAGCCGCCGGTGCGGTCGGCTCCGTCGTCGGGCAACTGGCGAAGCTGAAGGGCGCCAAGCGGGTCATCGGCAGCGCCGGCTCCGCCGCGAAGGTCCGCCACCTGATCGACGACCTCGGATTCGACGCCGCGTTCAACTACAAGGACGCGCCCGTCGCCGAGCAGCTGGCACAGGCCGCGCCCGAGGGCATCGACGTCTACTTCGACAACGTCGGCGGCGAGCACCTCGAAGCAGCCATCGCCTCGGCGAACGTGCACGCCCGCATCGCCGTCTGCGGCATGATCTCGATCTACAACCTCACCGAGCCACCCGCCGCGCCGCGCAACCTGGGCCAGATCATCGGCAAGCGGCTCGACATCCGCGGGTTCCTCGTCGGCGACCACTACGACCTGCAGCCGAAGTTCCTCGAGGAGGTCGCGCCGCTGGTGCGCGACGGCCGGCTCAAGTACGAGGAGACGATCGTCGAGGGGCTGCGCAACGCACCGCAGGCCTTCCTCGACCTCCTGGCGGGCGCGAACACCGGCAAGATGCTCGTCCGCGTCTGACCGCCCGGCGCACACACGGCGGCACCAGGAGCTAGAACACCACCGTGCGGTTGCCGTGCACCAGCACCCGGCTCTCCAGGTGCCACCGCAGCCCGCGGGCCAGCGTGATCTTCTCGATGTCGCGACCCTTGCGGACCAGGTCGGGCACGGTGTCGCCGTGGTCGACGCGGATCACGTCCTGCTCGATGATCGGCCCGGCGTCCAGGTCGGCGGTCACGTAGTGGCACGTCGCGCCGATCAGCTTCACGCCCCGGCGGTGCGCCTGGTGGTAGGGCCGCGCGCCGACGAACGACGGCAGGAAGCTGTGGTGGATGTTGATCGCCCGCCCGGACCACGCCTCGCACAGCTCCGGCGGCAGGATCTGCATGAACCGCGCCAGCACGACGGCGTGCGGATCGTGCTCGTCGACCAGCTTGCGGACCTCGGCGAACGCTTCGGCTTTGTCGCCGGCCGCAAAGGGCACGTGGTGGAACGGGATCCCGTGCGCGCGGGTGATGTCGGCGAGGTTGTCGTGGTTGCCGATCACCGCGCGCACGTCGACGTCCAGCTCACCGGCCGCGACCCGGCCCAGCAGGTCGTACAGGCAGTGGCCCTCCTTCGACACCAGGATCACCACCCGGCGCCGCTCCTCGGTGTCCTCGACGCGCCAGTTCGACTCGGCCGACAGCGCCGACGCCACCTCGGCGAAGCGCGAGCGCAGCTCGTCCACACCGAACGGCAGCGAGTCCGCCCGCACCTCCTGGCGGGTGAAGAACCAGCCGGTGTCCGGGTCGGTGTGGTAGGCCGCCTCGACGATCCACCCGCCGTTGTCGGCGAGGAAGGACGACACGCGCGCGACGATGCCGGTGCGGTCGGGGCAGCCGAAGGTGATCACATAACGTCGTTCGGGCACCGCTCCATCTTCCCCGGCGCTCCCGCTCACGGTGCGGCCAGGGGCTCCAGGAGACGCACGTCACCGGTCACCGAGGCGTGGCTGGGTCGCCCCCACACCCGCCGGTACACCGCGTCGGCGGTGCCCGCGACCGTCACGTCGGCCTCGAACGCGGCCGTCACCGGATCGATCGTGCCGGGCTGACCGGGGTGCAGCACGACCCGCCACATGCGGCCGGCGTCGGCGGCGTGCACCAGCACCGAACCGGACACGGCGAACTGGTCCCACTTCGCGCGCGTCGGCAGGATCCAGGCGATCAGCTCGTCGATCCCGTCCGCGGCGAAGGCCGGGCCGAACACCAGCGACGGGACGGCCGACGGGTCGGCGCTGCCGGCCAGCGCGTGCTCGGCGTCCAGCCGGTGGATCGCCGCCTCGTGCGCCTGCCTGCGGGCCCACGAGCCGGTGGTCCCCGGGTAGCGGCCCCACGGCAGCCACGCCGGCGCCGCCGGATCGGCGAGTTCGGCCAGCAGTCCGTGCAGCTGCTCGTCCCACCAGGCCAGCAGTTCAGTCCACTCGGCGGGCGGCTGCCCGGGTGTCACGTTCTCGCCACTGGGATGCGCGATCGCGGACCGGACCCACGACTGGACCTTCGCCAGGTGGCCGACGAGGCGCTGGACAGTCCACTTCGGACAGGTCGGCACCGGCGCCTCCGGCCCGGCCTTCACCGCGGCCGCTCGCAGGGCCTGGGACTGCGCCTCGATCATCGTCAGGTACTCGGCGTGCTGCATGCCGTGAGCCTAGCCGCCGCACCACCTCGATGACCCCGACCATCAGCAGGCCGATGCCGAACGACAGCAGCAGCCCCTTGGCCGGCTGACCGTTGAAGCTCGCCCCGCCGATCGCACCGATGATCACGGAGTAGAAGGCCCAGATCGAGGTCCCCACGGCGTCGAGCGCGATGAACCGCGCCCACGGCACGCCCATGCTGCCCGTCGCCAGGCCGCTCGCGACCCGGCCGCCGGGGATGTACCGGCCCGCGACGATCAGCAGCCCGGCGTGCCGGTCGACCTGTCCGCGGGCCCATTCGTAGCGGTCGTGCTTGCCGCCGCGGAGCCACCGGGTCAGCGCGGGCGCGGCGCCCCGGCCGACCGCGTGCGACAGGCAGTCCCCGGCGAGCGCGCCGGCGGCCGCGAGCAGCGCGAGCAACGCCAGCCTCGGCACGTCCGGACCGAGCAGCACGCCGACCGTGATCACCGTCGTCTCGCTCGGCATGAACGGCAACAGCGCGTCCAGCGCGGCCACCGCGAAGACGATCAGCCACAGCCAGGGCGAGGAGAGGGTGCCCTGGAGCAGCTCACCGAAGTGGTCGAGGAAATCAAGCATGGGCCGGGATCCGGGTGAGCCGGACGGCGTCCTGGGCCCGCGCGGCCAGCTCGCGCCGGTCGCCGGCGGGGTCGAGCGGCGGGTGCGCGGTCAGTTCGATCCGCAGGTCGCGAGCCCGTGCCACCCGGTTCAGCGAGGGCAGGAGCGCGTCGTCACCGACGAAGGCCGCGACCGTGCTCGGCTGCCCGCCCTGCGAGTACGCGAAGGTGACCGGCCGCACCGGCGCCCCGGCGTCGATCGCGGCCTGGAACGCGGCGCGCCGGAACGTCCCGCCCGGCCCGCCGCACCACGTGGTGCCCTCGGGGAACACGACGACCGACTCACCGTGGCGGAGCGCGTCGGCCAGCCCGTCGACCACCGCGGGCAGTTCCCGCAGCTCGCGCCGGGCGATGAACCGGGTGCCGCAGGCCTGCGCGAGCGACCCGATGACCGGCCACGAGCGCACCTCGCGCTTGGCCAGGAACCCCACCGGGTCGACGGCCAGGATCGCGACGATGTCCAGCCAGGACACGTGGTTCGCCACGATCAGGGTGCCGGTGCCGGCCGGCACCCGCAGCAGGTCGGTGTTCGCGTCCAGGGTGATGCCGAAGGCGTCGAGCACTCCGCGGGCGTGCGGCCGCAGGTTCCCCCGGCGCACCCCGGCGAGGACCGAGCCCAGCGCCAGCCACCGTCGCACGGTCAGCAGTGTGCTGACCTCAGGCAGCCGGTGGGTGACGCAGCGAGGGGTACAAGGTGAAGTCACGTCCCACGGGTTCATGAACTCTCCCCGAGGAAGAACCTGCGGTAGCGCTCGCCGATCTGGTCGACCGCCAGCACGGTGAAGAAGTCGGCGACCGCGAAGTCCGGGTCGTGCGCGGGCGGTCCGCACACCCACGCGCCCAGGCGCAGGTAGCCGCGCAGCAGCGGGGGCACCTGGGCGTAGCTGGGCGGGCGCTCGGTGCGGGGGAGCGGGATCCACGGCCGGTGCGGCTCGACCCGCAGCTCACCCGGCGGGCGGTGCTTGGTCTGCGCGAGCGCCCAGGTCGCGGCCGCCGAGGTGCCGCCGTCGGCCAGCGACACCGACGCGCACCCGGCGAGGTAGCGGTAGCCGTGGCCGACGACGTAACGCGCCATCGCCGACCACATCAGGTTGATCACCCCGCCCGCGCGGTGGTCCGGGTGCACGCACGAGCGGCCGGTCTCGACCAGGTACGGCCGCAGCGGGGCCAGGCCGTCCAGGTCGAACTCCGACTGCGAGTACAGCCGCTCGGACCGGCCCGGGGGCAGCAGCCGGTAGGTGCCGACGACCTCGCCGTCGTGGATGACGGCGAGGTGCTCGCACACGTCGTCGAACTCGTCGGTGTCGAGCCCGCTGGGGTGCGGTGCGGCGCCGAACTCGGTGGTGAACACGCGGTGCCGCAGTCGCTGGCACGCCTGGACGATGTCGGAGTCCGTCGTGATGACGGCCTCGTACTGTCTGCTGAGGGTCGCGGTCATGAGGTGATCGTGTCGCCGTGCGCACCGCCTGAGCCAGCAACTTCCGGCAAGATCAGGGACAACCCGGGGAACGCCCGTACGTGCTGCCCCCGCTACCGAAGTGGGGTTGTCCCTACCACCTTTCGGGTGCCACCGTGGCCCACGGCACGGTCAGCTCGCCGAGCCGGATCCGCCGCGGCCGGGTGAGCACCGGCCAGCCGCGCGCGGCGAGCAGCCGCACGGTCGCCAGCCAGCGGGCGCGGGCGCCGAACGCCTGGTGCGGCGCCGCGGTCGCCCAGCAGGTGTCCAGTGTGGACAGCAGATCGTGGATCCGCTCGCCCGGCACGTTGCGGTGGATCAGCGCCTTCGGCAGTCGTTCGGCCAAAGTGGACGGTTGGTCGAGTGAATCCAGGTGGCAGGACAGGGTGAGTGTACGCGGACCGTCGGTGTCCAGGGTGACCCAGGTGGACAGCCGGCCGATCTCGTCGCAGGTGCCCTCGACGAGCAGCCCGCCCGGGGCGAGCCCGTCCAGGATCAGCTTCCACGCGCCCGCGACCTCGTCCTCGGGGTACTGCCGCAGCACGTTGAACGCCCGCACCAGGTTCGGCCGGGTGCCGGCCAGCTCGAACCCGCCCTGGCGGAAGTCCAGCTCCGGCGGCCGCGCGGCCGGCTTCGCCACCGCGACCCGCTCCGGATCGATCTCCAGCCCGAGCACGCGCACCCGCGGGTGCACCCGCCGCAGCCGGGCCGCCAGCTCGACCGTGGTCACCGGGGACGCGCCGTACCCGAGGTCCACGACGAGCGGGTCCGGCGCGCGGCGCAGCGCGGCCGACACCTCGGGGGTGCCGGCCAGCCAGCGGTCGACGCGGCGCAGGCGGTTGGGGTTCGTGGTTCCTCGGGTCGGCGCGCCTACCGGGCCGCGCGCCCCAGCCATTCTCGGCTGAACCGGGCCTCGCGGGCCAGCAGCTTGGTCAGCTCACCGGCGACGAAGCTCTCCAGCTTGCCGCCGACCAGCGGGATCTTGACCTTGACCTCACCGCGGGTCTCCACCACGGCGCCGTCGCCACGGGGACGCAGCTCGGTGCGCGCGGTGATCTCGCCGGGCATCCCGCTCACCGTCGCCCGCGCCGTGCCCGTGTAGCCGTCCCCGCTGCGGGTGAAGGTGTGCTCGCGGTCGACGTAGAGGTCGCCGGGCTGCAGTTTGCGGACGATCTGCGGGAGCTTCTCCGCCTCGATGCCCTGGCGCAGCGTGAAGCGCGCGCCGTCGTCGTCCGCGGAATGGCTGAGCAGGGCGCTGTTCTTGCCGCCGATCTCGGCGAGGCGGGCGGTCAGCGCCTCCTCGCTCGTCTCGGCCCGGAACACCTCGGAGACGCCGTGGGAGTACTCCGCGCGGTGCTCGATACGGGATGCCATGAGGCCAGACAGTACCGTTTGTCCTCGTGAGCCGTCTTGACACGCCGACCCAGACGACCCTGGCCGAACACACCACGCTGCGCCTGGGCGGGCCGGCCCGCGCGTTCGTGGTGACCGAGACCACCGAGGACCTGCTGGCCGCGGTGCGCTCGGTCGAGGGCCCGGTGCTGCTGCTCGGCGGCGGGTCGAACCTCGTCGTCGGTGACGACGGCTTCCCCGGCACCGTGGTCAAGATCGTGACCAGCGGCTGGCGCGTCGACGGCGACGAGGTCGAGGTCGCGGCCGGGCAGAACTGGGACGAGTTCGTCGCGGCGACCGTCGAGGCCGGGTTCGGCGGGCTGGAGTGCCTGTCCGGCATCCCCGGTTCGGTCGGGGCGACGCCGATCCAGAACGTCGGCGCCTACGGCTGCGAGGTCGCCGACCTGCTCACCTCGATCCAGTGCTACGACCGCCGCACCGGCGAGGTGCGCACGATGACCGCGGACGAGCTGGGCTTCGGCTACCGCACGAGCGTGCTCAAGGGCGAAAGCTGGGGGATCGTCCTCAGTGTCCGGTTCGCCCTGCGAACCGACGGGCTGTCCGCGCCGATCCGCTACGCCGAACTGGCCCGCACGCTGGGGGTCGAGCAGGGCGCGCGGGTCCCGGCGGCCCAGGCGCGTGAGGCCGTGCTGAAACTCCGCCAGGGCAAGGGCATGGTGCTCGACGCGTCCGACCACGACACGTGGAGCGCCGGCTCGTTCTTCACCAACCCGATCGTCGCCGAGATCCCGCCGGCGCTGCGGGGCGTGGAGATGCCGCGCTACCCGGCCGACGGCGGCGTGAAGCTGTCCGCCGCGTGGCTGATCGACCGGGCGGGCTTCGGCAAGGGGTACGCGGGCCCGGGCGGGCGGGTGTCGTTGTCCACCAAGCACACGCTCGCGCTGACCAACCGGGGCGGCGCGAGCACGGCGGACCTGCTGGCGCTGGCGCGCGAGGTCCGGGACGGCGTGCACGACCGCTTCGGCGTCACACTGCGTCCCGAACCCCTGCTCATCAACTGCGCCCTGTAGTCACTCGCGGTGGGCGCGGCTGCCGTTCAGCTGCGCGCGCGGCTTCATGACGATCGTGTCGAGGTTCACGTGCGACGGCCGGGTCACCGCGAAGGCGATCACGTCGGCCACGTCCTCGGCGGTCAGCGGCGTGAGGCCCTGGTAGACCTTCGCGGCGCGCTCGGTGTCGCCGTCGAAGCGGTTGGCGGAGAAGTCGGTCTCGACCATGCCCGGCACGATCTCGGTGATCCGCACCGGGTCGCCCAGGTGCTCCGACCGCAGCGTGCGGTGCAGCGCCGACTGGGCGTGCTTCGCCGACGTGTAGCCGGAACCGCCGTCGTAGACCTCCTGCCCGGCGATCGACGTGACGGTCACCACGTGGCCGTCACCGGAGGCGATCAGCTTCGGCAGCAGCGCCTTCGTCATGCGCAGCGTGCCCAGGACGTTGACCTCCCACATCCAGCGCCAGTGGTCCTCGTCGGCCTCTGCCACGCGCTCCAGGCCGCGTGCGCCGCCCGCGTTGTTGACGAGAACGTGGCACTCTGGAACCCGCTGGACGAACGCGGCAACCGAACCGGGGTCGGTGACGTCCAGTACGTGTGCGGTTCCGGACAACTCGGCGGCCAGCTTCTCCAGGCGGTCGAGGCGGCGAGCCCCGAGCACGACGTGGAATCCGGCCTCGGCGAGGGCGCGGGCGGTCGCCTCGCCGATACCCGCGCTGGCGCCGGTGATCACTGCGGTTCGCTTGGTCGTCATACCGCACATACTCCCAGCGGGGGACACGCCGGTAACGCGGCAGGCCCGGGCGTCGCTTGACGTCCGGGAGAGGTAGTTGAGTGCGGAGGTAACAGGTGATCGAGAGGCGCACGGTGTTCAAGGCCGCGCTCGCCGCCGGTGCGGCGACCATGGCCGCGGCGTGCACCAGCACCAGCGAGGACGGTGGCGCGCAGACCGGGGGCGGTGCGACGACGGAGGCGCCGCCGGTCGCGGTCATCACCGCCGAGCCCGCCGCGAACGCGAAGAACGTGCCCGTGCTGCAACCCGTCACCGTGAAGGTCGCGCAGGGCACGCTCACCGAGGTCAAGCTGACCAACGCCGACGGCAAGGCCGTCGAGGGCAAGCTCAGCGACGACAAGACGACCTGGACCAGCAGCGAGTCGCTCGGCTACGACAAGACCTACACCTACACCGCCTCGGCCACCGGCACCGACGGCAAGCCGGTCACGCTGACCGGCAGCTTCGCGACGCTCAAGCCCGCCTCGACGGTGCGCGTCACCCTGAACCCCACCGACGACGTCACGGTGGGCGTCGCGATGCCGGTGAGCGTGAAGTTCACCAGCGCCGTGAAGAACAAGGCCGCGGTGGAGCGGGCGCTGAAGATCGAGACCTCCACCGAGGTCGAGGGCTCCTGGGGCTGGCTGTCCGACCAGCAGGTGGACTGGCGGCCGAAGGAGTACTGGCCGGCCGGCACCACCGTCAAGGTCGAGGCGAAGCTCTACGGGGTGGACCTCGGCGGCGGGGCCTACCCGCGGGCCGACGTCACCACCGAGTTCAAGATCGGCCGCAACCAGGTGGTCAAGATCCACACCCCGGACCACAGGATGAACGTGTACCGGAACGGGTCCCTGTTCAAGAGCTACCCCTGTAGCAACGGCAAGGACGCGGACGTGAACCTCAACACACCGAACGGCACCTACATCATCATGACGAAGGAGCCGAGCGCGATCTTCGACAACGCGCGGTACGGCTACACCAACGTCAACAAGAAGTGGGCGTGCCGGTTCTCCAACCACGGTGAGTTCATCCACGAAAACCAGGACAACGCGGCCAACATCGGGCGGGCCAACACCTCGCACGGCTGCGTCAACCTGCTGGAAGCCGACGCGAAGAACTACTTCGACTCGGCCCTGATCGGCGACCCCGTGGAGATCACCGGGTCGCGGCTCGGGCCGGTCGTCACCTCGGACGTCATGGACTGGCTCGTGAGCTGGAGCGCCTGGCAGGCCAAGTCGGCCCTGTGACGCATTCGCACCGCTGGGAAGATGTCGGGGGCCCGTGGGTGTTGTCGTTCATGGGCTCCGCTTCGATGCGGAAAGCGACTGACACGGGAGTTGAACCAGGTGACGATCTCGCTGCGCGGATCCCGACGGACGCGAACGAGCTGGCCGCGCAGGGTCGCGGTGCTGTCGGTGCACACGTCACCCCTGGAGCAACCCGGCACCGGTGACGCCGGTGGGATGAACGTCTACATCACGCACACCGCGGTCGAGATGGCGCGGCGCGGGATCGCCGTCGAGGTGTTCACGCGCGCGACCTCGTCCGAGCAGCCGCCGGTGGCCGAGCTGGCGCCCGGGGTGCTGGTGCGGCACGTCCCGGCCGGCCCCTTCGAACCTCTGACCAGGGACGAGCTGCCCGCGCAGCTGTGCGCGTTCACCTCGGGTGTGCTGCGCGCCGAGGCGTTCCACGAGCCCGGCTACTACGACCTGATCCACTCGCACTACTGGCTGTCCGGCCAGGTCGGGTGGCTCGCGCGGGACCGCTGGGGCGTGCCGCTGGTGCACACCGCGCACACGCTGGCGAAGGTCAAGAACGCCGCGCTCGCCGAGGGCGACAAGCCCGAGCCGCGCACCCGCGTGATCGGCGAGGAGCAGGTGGTCGCCGAGTCCGACCGGCTGGTGGCGAACACCCCGGTCGAGGCGCGGCAGCTGGTGGACCTCTACGGCGCGGCCCCGGAGCGGGTGCACACGGTGGCGCCCGGGGTGGACCTGAACCGGTTCGTGCCTGGTTCGCAGTCCGGCGCCCGCCGGCGGCTCGGGTTGCCGCGCGATGCCGTGGTACTGGCCTTCGCCGGGCGGATCCAGCCGTTGAAGGCGCCGGACGTGCTGCTGCACGCGGCGGCGCACCTGCTGGGGCGGCAGCCGGAGCTGCGGGAGCGGCTGGTCGTGCTCGTCGTGGGCGGTCCGTCCGGGACCGGGCTGGAGCAGCCACAGGCGCTGCGTGAGCTGGCGGTGTCGCTGGGTATCCAGGACGTGGTGCGGTTCCTGCCGCCGCAGGCGGGTGAACGGCTGGCGGAGGTGTACCGCGCCGCGGACGTGGTGGCGGTGCCGAGCTACAACGAGTCGTTCGGCCTGGTCGCGCTGGAGGCGCAGGCGTGCGGGACGCCCGTGGTGGCGGCCGAGGTCGGCGGGCTGCCGGTGGCGGTCGCGCACGGCGTGTCCGGGCTGCTGGTGCCCTCGCACGGGGCGCGGGACTGGGCCGGGGCGCTGGCCAGCGTGGCGTTGCGGCCGGACCGGCGGGCGGAGCTGGCGGAGAACGCGCTGGTGCACGCGCGGCGGTTCTCGTGGGCGCGCACCACGGACGCCCTGTTGGACGCGTACGCGGCGGCTTCGCGCACGCTGGCCGCGCTGCACGAGGAGGTCGCGGTATGACGCTCGACAAGGTCGTCCGGACAACACTGGACCAGGCGGACCTGAAGTACGACCGCAAAGCCGAGGGCAAGTACTTCGTCACCCTCCCCGGCACGAAGAAGCTGCAGACCAACGCCTGGCTGATCGAACGCGACCACGCCTTCGCCGTGGAGGCCTTCGTCTGCCGCCGCCCCGACGAGAACCACGAGCAGGTCTACCGCTTCCTGCTGCGCCGCAACGCGAAGCTCTACGGCGTGCACTACACGGTCGATGCGCTGGGTGACATCTACCTGGTGGGCCGGTTCGGCAAGGACGCGGTGACCGAGCCGGAGCTGGACAAGATCCTGGGCCAGGTGCTGGAGGCCGCGGACGGCGACTTCAACACGATCCTCGAACTGGGCTTCGCGACGAGCATCAAGCGCGAATGGGACTGGCGAGTCAGCCGAGGCGAAAGCCTGGCGAACCTACAAGCATTCAAACACCTGGTAGAGCCAGAAACGCCCCACGACCCCGGCACCCTGACCGACTGACAAGCCACGCTGGTCCAAACCCACGGTGCCCAGCGCCCGCCAACGCAAGAAGCTCGCACCGTGGGGGTTTGGGGGGTCGCCCCCCAAATGCAATGGCGAACGCCCGCTCCGGGAAGCGAGCGCAGCGAGCGAACAGGAGGAGCGGGCGGAGCGGCTTGAGGGAGGGGGAGTCGCGAACTCAAGCCGCCCCGCGAACGCTCCCGCCGCTTCTGGACCCGGTGGCGAGGGGGAGTGCCAACGGGGCCGGCGGGGCCGCAGCCCGGCAGGGGGGAGACAGGCTGCGGTCGTACCCCGCGTCCGGCTGGGGAGTGCGTGGAATTCCAGCCGAGCGGGACGTAAGCCAACTTGTCAGATGTCCACCAGTAATCACAAGACTACTGGTTACTCCGTTCGAGTGATTCTCACTGTCTGTGTTAACGGTGTGCAGCAAGTGTCACTTTCGTGACCGGTGTTCAACAGGTCAAGGAGTGGTTTGGCGAACCTCTACCGGGTGGTAACACACTGTCGGTAGAAAGCTCCGGGCGTCATCCGGTCGCTCGCCGTGTTCTGGCAGGCTAGCGGGTATGGCCGAACTTGGGACGCTGGTGCTGCTCCGCCACGGGCAGAGCACCTGGAACGCCGAGAACCTGTTCACCGGCTGGGTCGACGTGCCCCTGTCCGAGCTCGGGCAGCAGGAGGCCCGCAAGGGCGGTGAGCTGCTCGCGGAGAGCGGGCTGCTGCCCGACGTCGTCCACACGTCGCTGCTGCGCCGGGCGATCTCGACCGCGAACATCGCGCTCGACGTGGCCGACCGGCACTGGATCCCGGTGCGCCGCGACTGGCGCCTCAACGAGCGGCACTACGGCGCGCTCCAGGGCAAGAACAAGAAGCAGGTCCGGGACGAGTTCGGCGAGGAGCAGTTCATGCTCTGGCGCCGCTCCTACGACGTGCCGCCGCCGCCGATCGAGCGCGGCAGCGAGTTCAGCCAGGACACCGACGTCCGCTACGGGCCGGACGCGCCGCTGACCGAGTGCCTGAAGGACGTCGTGGCGCGGCTGCTGCCGTACTGGGACTCGGCGATCGTGCCGGACCTGCGCGCCGGCAAGACCGTGCTGGTCGCCGCGCACGGCAACTCGCTGCGCGCCCTGGTCAAGCACCTGGACGGCATCTCCGACGACGCCATCGCCGGCCTGAACATCCCGACCGGCATCCCGTTGCGGTACGACCTGGACGCGGACCTGAAGCCGGCCAACCCGGGCGGCACGTACCTCGACCCGGAGGCCGCGGCCGAAGCCGCCGCCGCGGTCGCCAACCAGGGCCGCTGAACCCAGCCGCGAGGGCCGGTTCTCCACGGGGGACCGGCCTTTCGCGCGTTCGGGGGCGCATCCGTCCGGGACCTGCGCCAGGTGTGCCGGCGCGCGAGGGCGGCGCTAGATCAGTCCCAGCTCGCGTGCTCGCGCGCCGGCCTGGAAGCGGGACGTCGCGCCCAGCGCGGCCATCAGCTCGGCCACCCGGCGCCGGTAGGTGCGCACGCTCAGCCCGAGCGCCCGCGCCGCCGTCTCGTCCTTGCTCCCGGATGCCAGCTCGTCGAGTATCCGCGGCGCCAGGGCCCTCACCTCGCGGAACTCGGTGTCGTAGATCGCCAGCTCGGTGCCGGCCCGCCAGGCCGCGTTGAACAGGCCCGTCACGCTGCCGATCACCTCGGGGCTGGTCACCACGCTGTACCCACGCTCGCCGCCGGACGCGTCGCCCGCCAGGATCGCCACCTTCCGGTCCAGCACGATCGTCTCGTTGATCTCGTCCAGCGTGATCCGGATCCGCGCGCCCATCCGCTCCCGCTCACGCAGGTGCGCCACCCCGCCCGGCTGCAGCAGCGACGCCGGCCGGTACAGCTTCCGCACGCTCCGGCCGGTCAGGTCCCGCCGGGTGTGCGGCACCCGGTGCGCGGCCGCCCACGTGTGCAGGTCGTTCGCGGCGCAGAAGATCTCCCGCGCCGAGGAGAACAAGTGCGCCGTCCGCGCGAACAACTCGGCCTCGCCCCGCACCAGGACATCCATGACAACCAGTGTGGCAGCAAGTTGCCAACCCGAGGCGTCACCACGATCGCCGCACCAGGCTGGAGCCATGACCGAAACGATCAACGCCGCCGCGGCCGGCACCTGGCAGCTGGGCGATCTCACCGTGAACCGCATGGGCTACGGCGCCATGCGCCTGGCCATCTCCGGCGACGGCAGGCTCGACCGCGACCAGGCCATCGCGGTCCTGCGCCGGGCCGTCGAGCTGGGCGTCAACCACATCGACACCGCCGCCTTCTACTTCTCCCCGCTGCGCTCGGCCAACGAGCTGATCAGCACCGCGCTGAACCCCTACCCGGACGATCTGGTGATCACCACCAAGGTCGGCCCCGGCCGCGGCCCGGACGGCGAGTTCCTCCCCGAAGCACGCCCCGAGCAGCTGCGCCTGCAGGTCGAGGAGAACATCCGCCAGCTCGGCCGCGACCACCTCGACGTCGTCAACCTGCGCATCGGCAGCACCCTGGACCGCGGCGCCGGCTCACTGGCCGACCGGTTCGGCGCGCTCGCCGAGCTGCGGCAGCAGGGCCTGATCCGGCACCTGGGCATCTCCAACGTCGGCCCGGAGCACCTGGCCGAGGCGCAGGCCATCGCGCCGGTGGTGTGCGTGCAGAACCAGTACGGGCTCACCGCCCGGCGCGAGGACGACGACTTCGTCCGCCTCTGCGCCGAGCAGAAGGTCGCGTTCGTCCCGTTCTTCGCGATCGCCGGCGGCACCGAGGACCAGACCGTCCAGGCCGTCGCGGACGACCACGGCGTCACCCCGGCTCAGGTGCGGCTCGCCTGGACCCTCCACCAGGGACCGAACGTGCTCGCCATCCCGGGCACCGGCAGCGTCGGGCACCTCGAGGAGAACATCGCGGCGGCGTCGCTGCGGCTGTCCGAAGAGGATCTCGCACGGCTCGACGGGGTGAATGGTCACGAGCCGGGACGAGGTGAGTAAACGCAGGTTGAACCGGGTGCGAACACGCGTTGTGAAGGTGTCACAGCCATCACGAGAAGGCAGCCGGGACTAGGCCAAACGGCCACTTCCATGCTTACGATTCACCCGTGAGTGCACCCGGTGCGGTCCTGCTGGCCGTCGGCTGTCTGCTGGTCGGCCTGGTCGCCGGTTTTCTCGTTCCGCAGGTGCGGAAGCGGCGGGCCCAGCGGCGGCCGAGCGGTCCCACGGTCGCCGAGCTGCTGCTCCGGCTGGTGCGCTCGTCGAACAACGGGATCCTGGTGCTGAACCGCTTCGGCGACCTGGTGCTGTTCAACCGCCGCGCCGAGGCGCTCGGACTGGTCCAGGCCAATCGCGCCGATCCGCGGGCGCGGGTCGCGGCCGAGCAGGTCGAGGAGACCGGTGATCCGATGGAGATCGACCTGTCCCCGCTGGAGGCCCGCGGCCGCCAGCCGGAGGCCGTGGTCGCCGAGATCCGCCCGCTCGGCGAGGGGTTCACCGTCGTCGAGGCGGTCGACCACTCCGAGGCCGCCCGGCTGGAGGCCGTCCGGCGCGACTTCGTGGCCAACGTCAGCCACGAGCTGAAGACCCCGGTCGGTGCGATCGCGCTGCTCGCCGAGGCGGTGCTGGACGCGGCGGACGACGTCGAGGAGGTGCGCCGCTTCGGCGGCAAGATCCTGCACGAGTCGACCCGGCTGGGCACGCTCGTCAGCGAGCTGATCGCGTTGTCCCGGCTGCAGGGCGCCGAGCGGCTGCCCGACCTGAACGTGGTCGAGGTGGACGCCGTCGTGCGGGAGGCCCTGGGCCGCACCCGCCTGTCCGCGGAGTCCCGCGAGATCGAGATCACCACCGACGAGCCGAGCGGCCTGCTCGTCGAGGGCGACCGGACGCTGCTGGTCACGGCGTTGTCGAACCTGCTCGACAACGCCGTGAACTACTCCCCGCAGGGCAGCCCGGTGTCGATCAGCCGCCGCCTGTCCGGTGGCATGGTCGAGATCGCGGTGACCGACCGCGGCATCGGCATCGCCGAGGAGGACCAGCAGCGGGTCTTCGAACGCTTCTACCGCGCGGACAAGGCGCGCTCGCGCGCCACCGGCGGCACCGGGCTCGGCCTGGCCATCGTCAAGCACGTCGCCGCCAACCACGGCGGCGAGGTCAAGCTGTGGAGCATGCCGGGCACGGGATCCACGTTCACCCTGCGGATCCCGATGCACCAGTCCGGGCGCAACGGGGACGGAACCCCCGCGGCCCCGGACGACCAGACCCCCGCGCAGCTGTCGCGGCTCGTCGTCACCGCCGCGAAAGACGGCCGGAACCAGGGAGGAAAGTAGTGACGAGAGTGCTCATCGTCGAGGACGAGGAGTCCTTCGCCGACCCGTTGGCCTTCCTGTTGCGCAAGGAGGGGTTCACGGCCGCGGTCGCCACCACCGGCCAGCAGGCCCTGGACGAGTTCGACCGCAACGGCGCCGACATCGTCCTGCTCGACCTGATGCTGCCCGGCATGAGCGGCACCGACGTCTGCAAGCAGCTGCGGCAGCGCTCGGCCGTGCCGGTGATCATGGTGACCGCGCGGGACAGCGAGATCGACAAGGTCGTGGGCCTGGAGCTGGGCGCCGACGACTACGTGACCAAGCCGTACTCGGCGCGCGAGCTGATCGCCCGCATCCGCGCGGTGCTGCGCCGCGGCGGCGAGACCGGTGGCGAGGGCGAGCTGGCGCCGCTGGTGCTCGCGGCCGGCCCGGTGCGGATGGACGTCGAGCGGCACGTGGTCACCGTCGGCGGCGGCGAGGTGTCGCTGCCGCTCAAGGAGTTCGACCTGCTCGAGTACCTGCTGCGCAACGTCGGCCGGGTGCTCACCCGCGGTCAGCTGATCGACCGGGTGTGGGGCGCGGACTACGTCGGCGACACCAAGACGCTGGACGTCCACGTCAAGCGGCTGCGCTCGAAGATCGAGCCGGACCCGGGCTCACCGCGCCACCTGGTCACCGTCCGCGGCCTGGGGTACAAGTTCGAGTCCTGACAAGCGGAGGTGGCCTATCCGGCACTTTGCGGCCGCACACGGTGCGGACCGGTACCGTAGGGCTTTGTGCGCCTAGGGGTACTCGACGTCGGGTCCAACACCGTCCACCTGCTCGTGGTGGACGCGCACCGTGGCGCGCACCCGACGCCGATGCACTCCGAGAAGACCGTGCTGCGGCTGGCCGAGCAGATCACCAGGAACAACCACCTACCCAAGCAGGGCGCGCAGGCGCTGGTGGCCGCCATCGAGGAGGCGAAGGTCTCCGCGGCGAAGCTGGGCTGCGAGGAGCTGATGGCGTTCGCCACCTCGGCGGTCCGTGAGGCCGACAACAGCTCCGAGGTGCTGCGCAAGGTCGCCGACGAGACCGGTGTCGAGCTGACCGTGCTGTCCGGTGTTGACGAGGCGCGGTTGACTTTCCTCGCGGTACGCCGGTGGTTCGGCTGGTCGGCCGGTCAGTTGCTGGTGCTCGACATCGGGGGCGGTTCGCTGGAAGTCGCGATGGGGATCGACGAGGAGCCGGCACTGGCCGAGTCGCTGCCGCTCGGCGCGGGCCGGATCACCCGCACCCGGTTCGCCCACGACCCGCCCACGCGCTCCGAGCTGGTCTCCACCTCGGCCTGGCTGGAGGACCAGCTCGCGCCGCTGGCGAAGCGGGTGGCGAAGTTCGGTGTCCCGGACCGCGTGGTGGCCACCTCCAAGACCTTCCGATCCCTGGCCAGGCTGACCGGGGCGGCTCCCTCCGCAGCCGGTCCGCGGGTACGCCGTACCCTGTCCCAGACCGCACTGCGGCAGCTCATCGCGTTCATCTCCCGGATGGAGGCGGCCGACCTCGCCGAACTGGAAGGGGTCAGCGCGAGCCGCGCGCACCAGCTGGCCGGTGGCGCGCTGGTGGCGCAGGCCGCGATGCGGGCGCTGTCGCTGGAAGAACTGGAGATCTGTCCCTGGGCGCTGCGAGAGGGCGTCATCCTGCGGCGACTTGATCACTCCAACGGTGACGAGGCGACTGTTCGGCGCGGCAGAACCACCGGTGACAGCAACCGGCTGGACCTCGGTGAGCTCGATCAGGCACGGTGAAAGGCGGAAGGATGCGTAAGGCGGTGGTGGGCGTGTGCGGTACACGAGCCCGCGTCTTGTGGCCCTACGCGCTGTTTGGGATGACACGATGAGCCGAGAGAGCCGAGAAGACCGCTCGCAGAAGACCGTCGCCGAGCTGCTCGCCCTGCACGGCGGGAACATCGAGGGCAGGCGGCGCCGCCGGCGCGCGGCCGACGACGACGCGCCGGAGGAGAACGACGGCCCGCGTCGCGCCCAGGACCCGACGGAGACCGGTCCGCAGGCGATCATCGACCGGGTTCGCGCCAACGGCGCGCCTCCCGGGCCCAACGGGGCGCCGCCGGGACGCAACGGCGGGCGGCGCGCCATGCCCGACTCGCCGGGCAGGCAGGACTCGGGTGGCTTCCGCCGTCCCGAGCCGGGCCCGCCCGCGCCGCCGGTTCCCCCTGGCCAGCCCGTTCCCCCTGGTCAGCAGAGCTCGGCCGCCATGCCGCGACCGGTCGTGCCGCCGGAGAACCCCGGCCAGCAGAGTTCGGCCGCCCTGCCGCGGCCGGTGACCCCCGAGCCGCCTGGGCAGCCGGTTCCGCCCGTTTCCCCAGGCCAGCCCGTTCCGCCTGGTCAGCCCATTTCTCCTGGTCAGCCCATTTCTCCTGGTCAGCAGAGCTCCGCGGCCCTGCCGCGGCCGGTCGCGCCCGACACCGGTGTCCCGCCGCGCCGCGGCCAGCAGGACTCGGGTGGCTTCGCGCGCCCGAACACCGGCGCGCTGCCGCCTCCGCCGCAGGACTCCATGCCGCTGCGCCGCCCGCATCCGCAGGACTCCGGTTTCGTGCGTCGCCCGCCCCAGGAGTCGGGTGCGCTGCCGCTGCCGCCGCAGGAGTCCGGCGCGCTGCCGGTGCCGCCCGCGGAGGCCGTGCCGCCGCCGCTGCGCCGCCGTCCGCCCGGCGAGGAGACCGGCACCGGGCTGGCCGCGCGCCTGGACGGCCTCGACGTGCCGGTCGACCCGGACGCCCCGCCCACCGGGGGCCGTGCCACCGGCACGTTCCCGCCGCCGCGGCGTCCGCGTCGCGCCCCAGCGCGCGTCTCGCCGCCGCCGGACCCGAGCACCGAGCAGTTCGAGCCGGTCGGCGAGGTCAAGCCGGTCGACGACCCGGCCCCCGACGCCCCGCCCGCCGGGCTGTCCGCGCCGCCGGCCGGTCTGCAGCGGTGGCGCCGTGGCCGGGAGGAGGCGCCGGCCGAGGAGGACACCGAGGTCGGCCTCATGCCGCCGGTGCGGGACACGCCGGACGCCGACGAGCCGACCGGGTTCCACGCGCCGCCGCATCTGCCCGGCCGCCCGCCGCAGGACGACCCCGGCGAGGCACTGGAGGCCACCGGCTTCCACGACCCGTTCGCCGACGATGACGACGACGTGGACGAGTTCGACCCGGCCGGGGAGGCAGCCGAGCAGCCCTACGACTACGACGACGAGCCCGAGGAGGCCGCCGACGAGCCGGCCCGCGCCAAGAAGCGGGAGCCGGAGCCCTCGCCCGCCAAGCAGTGGCTGTCGATGGCCGGTCAGCTGGCTGGCGGCGTCGTCGGCGGTGCGGCCGTGTGGCTGGGCTTCAACTGGCTGTGGGGCCAGATTCCGGCCGCCGCGCTGATCGCCGCGCTGGTCGTGATCGTCGGGCTGGTGTGGATCGTGCGGCGCATCCGCCGCGCGGACGACATCCAGACCACGGTGCTCGCGGTGCTGGTCGGTCTCGTGGTGACCGTCTCGCCCGCGGCGTTGTTGCTCTTGTCGAGGTAGTGCGAGCGTGCCGGTACCGATCGGGATGTCCACCGCGTCGGTCTGGCCGCTGCGGGCCGGCGCCGGTTTCGAGCTGGCCCAGCGGCTGGGTTACGACGGGGTCGAGGTGATGGTCTGGGTCGACCCGCTCAGCCAGGACGTGGCGGCGCTGCGGCGGCTGTCCCGGCAGACCGGGGTGCCGGTGCTGTCGGTGCACTCGCCGTCGCTGCTCATCACGCAGCGGGTGTGGTCGCCGGACCCGGTCGTGCGGCTGCGTCGCAGCGTCGAGGCGGCCATCGAGCTGGACGCGCGCACCGTCGTGGTGCACCCGCCGTTCCGGTGGCAACGCCGCTACGGCGACATGTTCGCCGACCTGGTGGCCGAGCTGGAGGACGAGACCGGGGTCGAGATCGCGGTCGAGAACATGTTCAAGGTCCGCCCGCCGGGCGGCCGCCGCGACGCGCGGGTGTCGGCGTTCCGGCCGTCGATCGACCCTACGGAAGTCGGGTATCGCCACTACACGCTCGACCTGTCGCACAGCGCCGCGGCCGGCATGGACGCGATGGCGCTGGCCGAGCGGATGGGCAGCGGCCTGACGCACGTGCACCTCGCGGACGGGACGGGTGTCCCGAAGGACGAGCACCTGGTCCCGGGCCGGGGCAACCAGCCGTGCGCGGAGCTGCTGGAGAAGCTGGTCGCGAGCTCGTTCACCGGTCAGGTGGTTCTGGAGGTCAACACGCGGCGCGCGGCGAGCGCCGTGGACCGGGCCCGCGATCTGGCCGAGGCGCTGCTGTTCGCCCGCTTCCACCTCGGTCAGTGAGTCGTATTACAAGATCAACTTCTCCGGGTGGGTGGCGGCCCGGATCGTGGGCTTCCGATAGATGAACACGTAAAGTTCCCGCTGTGAACCCGCTGCGCTCGCTGATCCTCGCCGCCGCCGGAAGCGAGGTGGTCCGCCACCTCGTGGCGACAACCCCGGGAACCTCCGGAGTGGTCGAGCGGTTCGTCGCCGGGAACACGGTCGCCGAAGCGGTGACGCGTGTGGGCCGTCTGGTCGACGACCGGTTGTGGGTGACGCTGGACTACCTCGGCGAGGACGTCACCGAGCCCGCGCAGGCCGAGCAGACGGTCCAGACCTACCTGGCGCTGCTGGACCGGCTCTACGCCGAGGGCCTGGCCGCGCGGGTCGAGGTCAGCGTCAAGCTGTCCGCGCTGGGCTTGCGGCTGGACGAGCGGCTCGCGCTGGACAACGCCTACCGGGTGTGCGCGGGGGCCGAGCAGTGCGGCACCACGGTGACGCTCGACATGGAGGACCACACCACCACCGACGCGACGCTGCGCGTGCTCGGCGAGCTGCGCCGCACCTGGCCGTGGGTGGGCGGGGTGCTGCAGGCGTACCTGCGCCGCACCGAGGACGACGTGCGGGCGCTGGCGGTGCCGGACTCGCGGGTCCGGCTGTGCAAGGGGGCCTACGCCGAGCCGGACGAGGTGGCGTTCTCGCGGGCGCACGAGGTCGACCTCAGTTATGTCCGTTGTGCGAACTTGCTGCTGTCCGGTGACGGTTACCCCATGTTCGCCACGCATGACCCGCGGTTGATCGCGATCCTGGCCGAGCGCGCCCGCTGGTACGGCCGCAAGCAGGGCAGCTACGAGTACCAGATGCTCTACGGGGTCCGTCCGGACGAGCAGCGGCGCCTGGCCGGTGAGGGGGAGACGGTGCGCGTGTACGTGCCGTTCGGGGAGCACTGGTACCCCTACCTGATGCGGCGGCTCGCCGAGCGGCCCGCCAACCTGCTGTTCTTCCTGCGCGCGTTGGTCAGCCGTTCGTGAGCGCGGCAGAGGTTCCGGACCCGGCGTCCTTCGAGGCCGCGTGCGCGGTCCGGTCGCTGGGCGACGGCACGCTGACGGCCGATCTGCGGCACGAGTGGTCCATCGGCGGCCACCCGCACGGGGGATTCCTGATCGCGTTGATGGCTCGCGCGGCGCTGGCGGTGCTGTCCGAGCGGGGCGAGCCGTCGACGGATCCGCTGGCGGTGAGCGCGGAGTTCCTGCGGCCGCCCGCGATCGGCCCGGCGCTGCTGCGGACGGACATCCGGAAGGTCGGCCGCCGCGCGACGGTCGTCGCGGTGCGGCTGGAGCAGCGCGGGCGCAGCTGCGTCGAGGCGACGGTCACCACCGGACGGCTGCCGGTGCGGCGGGCGGACTGGGCGGACCTGCCGCAGATGCCGGTCGAACCGCCGCCGCGGGCGATCCACCTGGCCGGGGAGACGTCGGAGGGCGTGTTCAACCTGGCGAAGGGCTGCGACGTGCGCATCGACCCCGCGACGGCCGGGTACCTGGCCGGCCGCAACGGTGATCCGCCGCGGCTGCGGCTGTGGGTCAAGCCGCGCTACTCGGTGCCGGACGCGTACTTCGCGCTGCTCGCGGGCGACATCAACCCGCCGGTGGTGTTCAACCTGGGCCGGCTGGGCTGGGCGCCGACGGCCCAGCTGACGGCGCTGGTGCGCGCCCGCCCGGCCCCCGGATGGCTCCGCGTGCAGGTCGACTGCCGCACGGTGCAGGAGGCGTGGTTCGACTCGGACGCGACGGTGATCGACTCCGCCGGACGGCTGGTCTGCCAGGCGCGGCAACTGGCCCTGGCCCCGGCGCCCTGACGGGTACGCGTGCGGTAGCTGCGGTGTGGCGGTGCGCTCGCCGGGCGGCGTTGCCTGGTGGGTGCTTCTGGCGCCGGGTGGTCGCTGGGGTGGGCTCGCGCTGGCGGTGGTGCGCGCGGCGGGCGGCGTTGCCTGGTGGGTGCTTCTGGCGCCGGGTGGTCGCTGGGGTGGGCTCGCGCTGGCGGTGGTGGGCGGGCGGCTCTTCGAGCTGGTGTCCTGAGGGGCGCGTGCGGTGGGCGCCGCGTGGCGGTGCGCTCGCCAGCGGCGCTGTGTGGCGCCTCCCGCGCCGTGCTGCGCCGCCGCTGAGCGGCCCCTGGCACCGGCGCCCTGAGCGGCCTTTGGCACGCTGGTGCCATGACGGTTATCGCGGTTCTCGGGGCGGGGAAGATCGGTGAGGCGCTGCTGGCGGGCCTGCTGCAGGGCGGTCGCGGCGCGGAGGAGTTGCTGTTCACCGAACGCCACCCGGAGCGCGCCGCCGAGCTGACCGCCCGCTACGGTATCGCCGGGGTCGAGGTCACCGAGGCCGCCAAGCGCGCCGACGTGCTCGTCGTCGCCGTGAAGCCGCAGGACATCGAGCCCGTCCTGACCGAGCTGGCGCCGCTCGTCGGGCCGAACTCGCTGGTCGTGTCGCTGTGCGCGGGCCTGCCCACCAGCCTCTACGAGCGCCGGCTGCCGGACGGCGTGCCGGTCGTACGGGTCATGCCGAACACCCCGATGGTCGTCGGCGAGGCGATGAGCGCCGTGTCGCCCGGCAAGCACGCCACCCCCGAGCACGTCGCGCTGGTGACGGAGATGCTCGCCACCGTCGGCCAGGTCGTCGAGGTCCCCGAAGCGCAGCAGGACGCCGTCACCGCGCTGTCCGGATCCGGCCCCGCCTACTTCTTCTACCTGGTCGAGGCCATGATCGACGCCGGCATCCTGCTCGGCCTGCCCCGCGCGGTGGCGGAGAAGCTGATCATCCAGTCCGCCGTGGGCGCCGCGAAGATGCTCGCCGAGACCGACGAGCACCCGGTGATCCTGCGGGAGGCCGTCACGTCCCCGGCCGGCACCACCATCAACGCGATCCGCGAACTGGAGAAGCACGGCGTCCGCGCCGCGCTGCTGGCCGCCATCGAAGCGGCGCGGGACCGGTCCGTGGAACTCGGCAAAGCCCACGAATGAGCCCCGCGCACCGGCCCTGACTAGGCCGAACGGGCGCCGCCGACCGGGCTCTTTCGCGGGAAAGTACCCGCCGGGCGTCGCATTGGCCCCAGGTGTCCCGCTACCCTCAAGGGTGAAGCACGTGCGTGTCGGTACCGCCCGGTGGGGAAGCCGAGCGGCACGACACGTGTCGAAGGGCACGGTGACGTATGCCGTCGAACAACAAGGACGTGCCCGCTGTCGGGCAGGTCCAGTTCCTGACGGTCGCCGAGGTGGCCGCGCTGATGCGCGTCTCCAAGATGACCGTCTACCGGCTCGTGCACTCGGGCGAGCTACCGGCCGTTCGCGTCGGCAAGTCGTTCCGGGTGCCCGAGAAGGCCGTCCACCAGTATTTGGAGAACGCCTACTTCGATGTGGGTTAGGCCGGGGGCCCGCGCCGCGGCGCGGGCCCGCCCGGTAACCTTAAGGGCCGCTCGTGCCTGTAGCGCTTCAACTCTTTGGACGTTGCGCTGGGCAGCGTGTGAAGCAGACGAAACGTGAAGGAGCACCCGTGGGCTCGGTGATCAAAAAGCGCCGCAAGCGCATGTCCAAGAAGAAGCACCGCAAGCTGCTGCGCCGGACGCGGATGCAGCGTCGCAAGCAGGGCAAGTAAGCCCTGCGCGAACGCCTCTTCACGCGGCCCGTCCAGATCCTGGACGGGCCGCGCGCTTTTTCCGCGGCGATCAGTGACCAAAGTCCCTGACCTGGGTTAACAGCGTGTTAGGCCTCCTGACTCCGGCCGAGGTCCGGGGTAGCATCGGCCACTGCCGCGAACACCACATCCACACCCTTGTCAGGGGGTTTCATGGCGTCCAACGTCGTGCTGGTCACCGGGGTCGGCGGCGAACTCGGAGGCAGGCTGCTGGTACGGCTGGGCAACAACCCGGACCTCGAGCGGGTCATCGGCGTCGACACCGCGCCACCGCCCAGGACGGTCCTCCGACGCCTGGGCCACGCCGAGTTCGTGCGGGCCGACATCCGCAACCCGCTGATCGCCAAGGTCATCGACTCCGCCGGCGTCGACACGGTCGTGCACTGCTCGACCACCGTGCACCCGGCCGGCCCCGCCCGCCGCACGGCGATCAAGGAAGTCAACGTCATCGGCACCATGCGCCTGCTCGCCGCCTGCCAGCGCTCGCCCCGGGTGCGCAAGCTCGTCGTGAAGTCCACCGCCGCGGTCTACGGCGCGGGGGCGCGCTCGCCCGCCGTCTTCACCGAGGACTCCGAGCTGATCCCGGCCTCGTCCAGCGGCTACGCCAAGGACGCCGTCGAGATGGAGGGCTACGTGCGCGGCCTGGCCCGCCGCAGGCCCGACCTCACCATCACCACCACCCGGTTCACCAACGTCATCGGGCCGGACGTGGACACCGTGCTGGCCCGCTACTTCGCGCTCCCGGTCGTGCCGACGGTGCTCGGCTTCGACGCGCGGCTGCAGCTGCTCCACTCGTCGGACGCGCTGGCGATCCTGGAGAAGGCGACCCTGGAGGACAAGCCGGGCGTGTTCAACGCCGGCGGGGACGGGGTACTCACCTTGTCGCAAGCGATCCGGCGAGCGGGCCGGGTCGAGCTGCCGGTGCCGCGGACCATGATCGGCACGGTGGGCAGCATGTTGCGTGGCGCGAGGGTCGACTTCTCGCCGGACCAGGTGCGCCTGCTGAACTACGGGCGGGTCGTCGACACCACCCGGCTGGTCGCGGTCTTCGGGTACCGGCCGCGGTGGTCCAGCGAGGCGGCCTTCGACGACTACGTCACCGGGCGCGGGTTGCGGCCCGTGCTGGATGGTGAGCAGCTGGCCGGAGCGGTCGGCAAGGTGCTGGCGGCAGTCCGATGACCAGAGAGAGGAAAGCGGGGCAAGACAAGTGACGACCAGCGCGGAAGCTCAGGTCATCCCCCTGCACGCACCCGGGCGCGAGAAGCCGGCGGACGTCCCGCCGCGCGCCGGGGAACCCCCCGCCGACGCGCCCGTCGTGGCGTTCCCGGCGAAGAGCGCGGCGGCCGCGGAAGCGCCGGCCCCGGAACCGGACGCGCTGAGCCGGCTCCTGGAGTTCGTGCGGCACCGGCTGACCGGCGACTACGACGTCGACGAGTTCGGGTTCGACCCGGAGCTGACCGACACGCTGGTGCTGCCGCCGTTCCGGCTGCTGTACGAGAAGTACTTCCGGGTGACCACGCACGGCGCGGAGAACCTGCCCGCCGAGGGCGGCGGGCTCATCGTGTGCAACCACTCCGGGACGCTGCCGCTGGACGCGGTGATGACGGCGGTCGCCGTGCACGACGAAACGCCCGGCCACCGGCACCTGCGCATGCTCGGCGCGGACCTGGTGTTCAAGACGCCGCTGCTCGGGGCGCTGGCGCGCAAGACCGGCCAGACGCTGGCGTGCGCGGCCGACGCCGAGCGGCTGCTGTGCTCGGGCGAGCTGGTGGGGGTGTGGCCGGAGGGCTACAAGGGCATCGGCAAGCCGTTCTCGGCGCGGTACCGGCTGCAGCGGTTCGGGCGGGGCGGGTTCGTGTCGGCGGCGCTGCGGACGCGGGTGCCGATCATCCCGTGCTCGATCGTGGGCGCGGAGGAGATCTACCCGAAGATCGGCGACCTGAAGCCGCTGGCGCGGTTGCTGGGGTTGCCGTACTTCCCGGTGACGCCGTTCTTCCCGCTGCTGGGGCCGCTGGGCGCGATCCCGCTGCCGACGAAGTGGCACATCGAGTTCGGGGAGCCGATCCCGACGGATTCCTACGCCGAGGAGGACCTCGACGACCCGATGCTGGTGTTCTCGCTGACCGACCAGGTGCGCGAGTCCATCCAGACGACCCTGTACCGGCGGCTCGCGCACCGGCGCAGCCCGTTCCAGGACTGAGCGGTCCCGTGCCATCCTGGGTGGCATGGGGTTGATCACGCGGATCGCGTACTCGGTGGGCCGTGTCGTGGGCGGGGTGCTGAAACTGGCGAACGCGATCACCGGCATCCCGGCCGGCGAATCGACGCAGAACCGGCGCAACGAGCGGGGCCGGCGCCGGTAGGGCCTCCCGGCCGCCACGGCGCGGGCAGGCCTTGCGAGCGGGGGCGCGGTCGCCGACGCCGCTACGGCGCCAGCTTGGCGTCGACGGCGCGGGCCGGCCTTGGCAGCGGTAACCGGGGTGCGGTTAGCGGCGTTGGTAGGTCATCCCGGTCGCCACGGTGGCTGCACGGTGCGGGTAGGCCTTGCGAGCGGGAGCCGGGGGCGCGGTCAGCGGCGCCGGTAGGGCGGTAGCGGCGGGCGAGTCCCGCGTTCGGGTGGGCGAGAACGCCCCGCTCGGTTGGGCAATGCGCGGAGGGGGCAGCACGCCGCCGGAAGCGGCCAACCCGCGCCGGGGAACAACACCTGCCCTGGGAGGGCACGCGGTCCGGAGCGCGGTCAGCGGCGTCGGTAGGGCATTCCGGCGGCCACGGTGCCCGCACGGGGGTGCGAGTAGACCTCGCGAGCGGTAGCCGGGGGTGCGGTTACCGGCGCTGGTAGGTCATCCCGGTCGCCACCGTGCCGCACGGCGCGGGTAGGTCTTACGCGCGGTAGCCGGGAGCGCGGTCAGCGGTGGGCGAATCCCGCGGTCGCGCGGGCGAGTTCCACGGTTGGGCGGGCGGGAATGCGCCGCTCGGATGGGCGGAGGGGCAGCACGCCGCCGGGTGGCGATCGCGTCTTGGCGGCGTTGCCGCCGTGGCCATCGCGTCGCCGGAAGCGGCCAACCCGCGCCGGGGAACAACACCTGCCCTGGGAGGGCACGCGGTCCGGAGCGCGGTCAGCGGCGTCGGTAGGGCATTCCGGCGGCCACGGCGCCCGCACGGGGGTGCGGGTAGGCCTTGGCAGCGGTAGCCGGGGGTGCGGTTACCGGCGCTGGTAGGTCATCCCGGTCGCCACCGTGCCGCACGGCGCGGGTAGGCCTCGCGCGCGCCAGCCGGGAGCGCGGTCAGCGGCGCCGGTACGCCATCCCGGCCGCTACCGCTCCCGCCAGTGCGCCCGCGCCCAGCACCGACGGCACCCCGATCTTCGCTGCCTTCCGGCCCGTCCGGAAGTCGCGGATTTCCCAGCCCCGGGCGCGCGCCACCTCGCGCAGGCCGGCGTCCGGGTTCACCGCCACCGCCGTGCCGCACACCGACAGCATCGGGATGTCGTTCGACGAGTCCGAGTACGCCGTGCACCGCCGGAGGTTCAGGCCCTCCCGGGCGGCCAGCGCGCGCACCGCGTGGGCCTTCGCCCTGCCGTGCAGCAGGTCGCCGACCAGACGACCCGTGTACACCCCGTCCACGTGCTCGGCCACCGTGCCCAGCGCGCCGGTGAGCCCCAGCCGCCGGGAGATGATCGCCGCCAGCTCGACCGGCGTCGCCGTCACCAGCCACACCCGCTGGCCCGCGTTGAGGTGCATCTCGGCCAGCGCGCGGGTGCCCGACCAGATCTTGTCGGCCATCAGCTCGTCGTAGATCTCCTCGCCGACCTGGTTCATCTCGGCGACCGTCTTGCCCGCGACGAACGACAGCGCCTGCTCGCGGCTGGACTGCACCCCGCTGTGCGACTCGCGCCCGCCGACCCGGAACTTGATCTGCTGCCACGCGAACCCGGCCAGGTCCGACGTCGTGAAGTACTTGCGCGCGGCCAGCCCGCGGGCGAAGTGGAAGATCGACGCGCCCATCATCATCGTGTTGTCCACGTCGAAGAACGCGGCGGCGGTCAGGTCCGGCGGCGCCGGGGGCACGTCGGCCTGGGCCTCCATGGCCACGGCGGCGTCGGCCGACGCCTCGCCGGCCATCTCGGCGAGCCGCTCGCGCTCCGGGCCGTCACCCCTGCTACGCCACACGCACACCGCCTCCTGCGCTTGTCCCTGGGGTCAGCGTAGCGAGCACGTCACGCATCCGGATCAGGCGATCCCTCCACACCGGGCACCGGTGTGCTTCGATCGGGACACTCATCGCACGCCGGGGAAACACCATGTCGACAGCGTTGCTGGGGCTGCTCAGCCTGCCCGTCTACCTGCTCATGCTGTGGCCGCTCGTGGTCGCCTCGCGGCGGGTGCTCGGCGTGCGCATCGGCACGTTCCGGGCGCTGCTCGGCGCCGCCGCCGGGTGGACCGTCGCGGGTGGACTGGCAGGCCGGATCGGGGTGCTGACGCGCGATTCCGCCGGCGCGTACCTCGGCTTCATCCTGCCGCTCGCCGGATGCGCGTTCCTGGCGACACTGATCTTCCTGTTCCTCGCCGAGATGGCCGTCCCCAGCGGCGGCGGGCTCGGGCTGCTCGGCCGGGTCCGGTCGCTGCGCGCGCGGTTCGCCCGGGCCCGCCGGTACTCGCAGATCACGCGGATCGCCGTGCGGCACGGCATCGGGCCCTACCTCACCGGCCGCCGCGTCACCGACTCCGGCCGGCACGCCACCCTGGCCCGCTCGCTGCGGCGCGCACTGGAGGACGGTGGCGCGACCTTCGTGAAGCTCGGCCAGGTCCTCTCCACCCGGCCGGACGTGCTGCCGCCGGTGTTCGTCGACGAGCTGAGCCTGCTGCAGGACCGCGTCGCGCCGGTGCCGTTCGCCGACGTCGAGCGCGAACTGGAGGCCGAGCTGGGCCGCCCGCGCGCCGAGGTGTTCGCCGAGTTCGACCCCGAACCGCTCGGCGCCGCGTCGATCGCCCAGGTCTACCGGGCCCGGCTGCACAGCGGTGAGGACGTCGTCGTCAAGGTGCGGCGGCCGGGCATCGACCGGATCGTCGAGCGCGACCTCGACATCGTCTTCCGCGTCGCGCGCTCGCTGGAACTGCGGGCGGCCTGGGCGCGCTCGCTCGGCGTGCTCGACCTCGCCGAAGGCTTCCGCGCCGCGCTCACCGAGGAGCTGGACTTCCGCGTCGAGGCCCGCAACCTCACCGCGGTCGCCGCCGCCGAGAACGGCTCGGCCGTTGCCTTGCCGTCCGTGCACGCCGACCTGTCCGGTGAGCGCGTGCTGGTCATGCGGCGCCTGCACGGCGTGCCGGTGCGCGAGGGCATCGCCGAGGTGCCGGCGGAACGGCGCGCGGTCCTGGCCCGCGGGCTGCTGGACTCGCTGCTCCGGCAGGTCCTGCTGCACGGGGTCTTCCACGCCGATCCGCACCCGGGCAACGTCCTCCTGCTCACCGACGGCACCCTCGGGCTGCTCGACTTCGGCTCGGTCGGCCGCCTCGACTCGTCCCTGCGCGGCGGGCTGGCGAACCTGTTCGCCGCCGTCGACCGCGGCGATCCGGAGGGGCTGCGGGACGGTCTGCTGGAGATCGTGGACCGGCCGGACGAGATCGACGAGCAGCGCCTGGCGCGGGCCCTGGGCGCGTTGATGGCGAAGCACCTGTCGCACGGCCGGTCGCCGGACGTGGACATGTTCACCGACCTGTTCCGGATCATCGCCGAGTTCCGGTTGTCGATCCCGCCGGCGATCGCGGCGGTGTTCCGGGCGCTGGCGACGATGGAGGGCACGCTCGGGCTGCTGTCGCCGGGCTTCGACATCCTCGGCGCGTCCCGGTCGTTCGCCGGCTCGCTGGTCGGGGAGCGGCTGCAGCCGGGCTCGCTGCGCGGCGCGGTGACCGACGAGCTGGTCGCGCTGCTGCCGGTGCTGCGCCGCCTGCCCCGACGCGTGGACCGGTTGACGTCGGCGCTGGAGCAGGGCCGGCTGACGGTGAACGTGCGCACCTTCGCCGACGAGCGCGACCGGGCGGTGGTGTTCGGCATGCTGCACGAGCTGCTGCTGGCCCTGACCGGCGCGGCGACCGGTCTGATGGCGGTCCTGCTGCTCGCGAGCACCGGCGGGCCGCGGGTGCTGCCCGAGCTGACGCTGAACCACGTGTTCGGCTACAACCTGCTGGTGGTCAGCGCGCTGCTGGGGCTGCGGCTGCTGTTCGTGGTGTTCCGGGCGCAGCGGCGCGGAACCGGGTAACGTGGGCGGCGGTGGCGCGCCACCCCGGACGAGAACGTCGTACCCGGCAGGACAAGACGACGTGGCAGGTTGTCGGGTTCTGTTCGGAGGTTTTCCGTCATGGCGTGGATCGTTCTCGTCGTCTCCGGTCTGCTCGAGACCGTGTGGGCCGCCGCCCTCAACGCCGCTCGCGGCTTCACCCGTCTCGTGCCCAGCGTGGTGTTCGTCGTCGCGCTCGTCGCCAGCATGGCCGGGCTCTCCTACGCGATGCGGTCGATCCCCATCGGCACCGGTTACGCCATCTGGGTGGGCATCGGTGCGATCGGCACCGCCGTCTACGGCATGGTCGCGCTCGGCGACGCCGTGACCGCGGCGCGGCTGGTGTGCCTGGCGCTCATCGTCGCCGGGGTGCTGGGCCTGAAGCTCCTGCACTGATGCCCGCCGCGCGCGGCCCGGCGGTGCGTCCGCAGCCAGGAACATCCCGGTCAGCCCGGTGAAGTGCACCAGCGCACCCAGCACGAGGCCGGCCGCCGCGGTGCACGCGGCCGCCGCCCACGCGCCGCCGCTCGCTTGGACGACGGCGAGCCCGCACGGCGGCCCGAGGACCAGGCAGGCGAAGGCGAACAGCGTGGCGGTGCTGCGGCCGCTCAGCCGATCCCGAGTCCCGGCAGGCCGGGGATCAGCGGCGGGATCGAGATCAACGGCGGTGGCGTCGTGGTCGACGGCACCGGCAGCCGGGTGCTGGTCGGCGCGCTGATCGGCGGCGGCAGGACCGGGGGCGCCTGACCGCTGCTCGGCCGCGGCAGGGGACCCGTCGCGGTGGGCACGACCGGTGCGCTCGTCCCGGGCGCGGTCGGCGTCGTCGCGATCTCGACCGGCGGCGGGGACACCGTGCTCACCGGCGGCAGCGGCACCGCGGTCGGGACGCCGAGCAGCGCGTCCGGCGGGACCGCGCACTCGCCGGACGCCGGGACCGCGCCCAGGTCGTCGGCCTCGCCGGTGGTGATGCGGTAGCAGGACAGCCGCCCGGCCAGCGCCACCGCCCGCGCGTCGATGCGGTTGAGCAGCGCCCCGGCCTGCGTGAACCCGTTGCGCGCGTCGTCCGGCACCGCGAGGCCGCCGAGCTTGCCGGCCTGCTCGCGCGCCCACGTCCGCAGCTGCTCCAGCCGGGCCGTGTCGCCCTGCACGCCGAGCACCGTGAGCCGCGCGGTCCCGGCCGTCGCCTCCGCGGCGAATGCCGACAACGTTGTCAGAAAGGCGTCGGCGCCGGGGGAGGGCATCGCGGCGAGCTCGTCGATCCGGTTCGCCGCGAACTGCAGGTGCTTCGACCCGCGCGCGGCCTCGTCGAAGGTGAGCTGCAGCTGGGCGTCCTCGCTCGCCAGCTTCATGCCGTAGAGCGGGTCACCGGGCAGCGAGCCGCGGGAGAGCAGCAGGCCGACCCCGGCGACGAAGACGATCAGCGCGGCCGCGGCGGCCAGGACGGTCGCCAGCACGCGCCGCCGCCGGCTGGGCTCCGCCTCCAGCTTCCGCGAGATGTCGGCGCGGATGCGGGCCCTGGTGTGCTCGTCCGGTTCGACGGCGCGCCCCAGTGCGCGAAGGCCGGAGATGACCTCCAGCTCACGCGCCGTCCACCGGTGTTCGTCCACACCACCTGCAACGACGCAAACCGTCCGGTTGTTACGCGGTCAGCGCCACCCGTCCGGCAGGAGCTGCGCGAGCTTGCGCACCGCGCGGTGCTGCAACGCCTTGATGGCGCCCTCGTTGCGCTTCATGATCCGCGCGGTCTCGGCCAGCGACAGGCCCTGGATGAACCGCAGCACGATGCATTCCCGCTGGTCGTCGCCCAGGCCGGCGATCGCGGACAGCAGGGCGTCGCGGGTCGCGCTGGTGACCGCCTGCTGCTCCGGGCCCGCGTCGGGACCCGAGGTCGCGGCGAACGGCGCCGAGCCCGAGTCGGCGACCTCGTCGGTGACCACCTCGAGCTTGTACCGGCTGGACTTGAGGTGGTCGAGCACGATGTTGCGCGCGATGGTGACGAACCACGCGCCGACGTCGCGACCCTGGTAGCTGACCGACGAGATCCGGCGCAGCGCCCGCAGGAACGTCTCGCTCGTGATGTCCTCGGCCAGCTCGCGGTCGCTGAGGCGGAAGTACACGTAGCGGTAGACGACGTCGACGTACTGGTCGTAGAGCGCGCCGAAGGCGGCGGTGTCACCCTGCTGGGCGGCGCGGACCAGGGCCCACGGCCCCGCCTGCTCGTCCGGCACCTCGTCCGCGCGGGTGACCGTGCCGACGTGCAGACCCGCTGGACGGGCGGCAAGCCAGTTCGTCACGGCGACTCCTTCGTCCGACCCGAGTGATCATCACCACTACGACGCGAGAAGCAGCATACGGGTAGTTACCCGGAAGTAGGTAGTGGCGGGGGTCTCGGAAGAGCGACGATCGCCGGGCTTCCCCGTGACGGGTGAGACGACGCCTGGTTGGTGCCACACTGACTCACATGAAAACGGGCAACATCGCCGACCTGCTCACCGGCGCCGCCGAGCAGTGGCCGGACGCCGTCGCGGTGATCGACACCGCGGCCGGTGTCAGCCTGACCTGGTCCGAGCTGGACGCGGCCGCGGGCGGGCTCGCGCAGCGGCTCACCGGCCAGGGCGTGCGGGCCGGTGACCGCGTCGCGATGCGGCTGCCCACCTCGGCGGACTTCGCCGTCGCCCTGTTCGGCGTCACCCGCTCCGGTGCGATCGCCGTGCCGGTCTCGCCGCTGGCTCCGCGCCCGGAGCTGGACACCGTGCTCGCGCACAGCGGCGCGCGCCTGGTGATCAGCCGGGACCCCGACGACGGCACGGACGAGGTGCCCGTGCTGCGGCCGGAAATCGGTCCCGGTGCGAATTTCCCCGCCCGCGGCGGTGGTGAGGACATCGCCGTGCTGTCCTACACCTCGGGCACCACCGGACCGCCGCGCGGCGTGATGCTGTCCCACCGCGCGCTGCTGGCCAACCTCGAACAACTGGGCCGCCTCGACCCGGCGCCGGTCGGGCACCCGGACCGGGTGCTGATCGCGATCCCGCTGTTCCACGTCTACGGCCTCGGCCCGGGCCTGCTGCTGAGCACCGCGGTGGGCGCGACGGCCGTGCTGGCCGAACGGTTCGACGCGCGGCAGGCGCTGCAGGCGTGCGTGGACCACCACGTGACCGTGATCGGCGGGGTGCCGGCGATGTACGCCGAGCTGGCCGCGTTGGAGCCGGAGGAGCTGGCCGCCGGCCTGGGCACGGTCCGCCTGCTCACCTCGGGCGCCGCGCCGCTGCACCCGAAGGTGCTGGCCGCGATCCGGGAGAAGACCGGGCTGGGCGTCTTCGAGGGCTACGGGCTGACCGAGACCGCGCCGGTGGTGACGTCGACGCTGGTCACCGGCTACCCGAAGCCGGGGTCGACCGGCCGTCCGCTGCCCGGCGTGGAGGTCCGGCTGGTCGGGCCGGACGGCTCGGGCGAGGCGGTGCCGCTCGACCCGGACGACCCGGACGACGTGTTCGCCGAGGACGGCGACGGCACCGGGCTCGCCGCGATCCGCGGCGCGAACCTGTTCTCCGGCTACTGGCCGGACGGGGCGCACGGGCCGGACGCGGACGGCTGGTTCCGCACCGGCGACGTCGGGTTCCTGGACAGCGACGGCGACCTGCACCTGGTGGACCGCGCCAACGACCTGATCATCGTCAACGGCTTCAACGTCTACCCGCACGAGGTCGAGGAGGTCATCGCGCGGCTGCCGGAGGTCGCCGAGTCGGCCGTGGTCGGGGTGCTCGACGAGCGCAGCGGCGAGGCGGTCAAGGCGGTCGTGGTGCCCGCGCCCGGCGCGTCGCTGTCCGAGCAGCAGGTCGTCGAGCACTGCGCCGCCCACCTGGCCGGGTACAAGGTGCCGCGCACGGTCGAGTTCGCCGAGCGGCTGCCGCATTCGGCGACCGGGAAGCTGCGCCGCGTCCAGCTGCGGGGATGATGGGCCCATGGCCCACGAAGTGACCGTGATGACCCGCCGGGGCTGCTCGTCGTGCGTCCAGGCGGAACGCGACGTCTCGCGGATCTGCGCCGAGCTGGGTGTGCCGTGGCGCGCCGAGGACGTCGACAGCGATCCGGAGTGGCAGGCCGAGTACGGCGACCGGGTGCCGGTGATCCTCGTCGACGGCGCCGAGCACGGCTACTGGAAGGTCGAGGAGGACCGCTTCCGCGCCGCGCTGGCGTGACCCGCACGGGTCAGACTGGTGGGGTGAGCACGCACCTCGAGCCGCCGCGGCTGTCCGCGCCCGTCGCCGGGCAGATCGGCGTGATCGCCCTGGTCGCCGCGCTCGGGGCCGGGCACCTGGTGGCCGGGTTCGTCGGGGCGGGCGCTTCGCCGTTCTTCGCGGTCGGCAACGCGGCGATCGACGTGTCCCCGGGCTGGCTCAAGGACTTCGCGGTGCGGGCGTTCGGCACCGCGGACAAGGCCGTGCTGCTGACCGGCATGGCCGTGGTGGCGCTGGCGCTCGCGGTGGCCGCCGGGCTGGCCTCCCGCCGCCGGTCCGCGCCCGGCCTGGTGTTCGTGTCCGTGGTCGGCGTGCTCGGCGGTGTCGCGGTGTTCACCCGCCCGGACCTGGGGCAGATCGCGTTGCTCGCGCCGGTGGTCAGCCTGGTCGCCGGGCTCGCGGTGTTCGGGTGGCTGCACCGGACCGCGCTGGACGGGCAGTACTCGTCGGCGGCGCGGCGGAACTTCCTGCTCGCCGTGGCGGGCGCCGGTGCCGCCGGGGTCGCCGGGCAGCTGGTCGGCGCGAGCAAGGACGCCGAGGGCTCCCGGGTGGCCGTCGGTCCGCTGATCCCGGCCCGGACCGCGCCACCGGTGCCCGCCGGCGCGGACTTCGCGAAGTTCGGCACGCCGCCGTTCCTCACCCCCAACGCGGACTTCTACCGGATCGACACCGCGCTCGTCGTGCCGCAGGTGCGCACCGAGGACTGGTCGCTGCGGATCCACGGCATGGTGGACCGCGAGACCACCTACTCCTGGTCCGACATCCGGAACCGGCCGCTGGTCGAGCGGATCGTGACCCTGTGCTGCGTGTCCAACCCGGTCGGCGGGCCCTACATCTCCACCGCGCGGTTCGTCGGCGTCGACCTCGCCGAGCTGCTGGCCGAGGCCGGGGTCGCACCCGGCGCCGAGCAGGTGTTCTCCACCAGCGCCGACGGCTGGACCGCGGGCACGCCGGTGGCCGCGATGGCCGATCCGTCGGTGGGCGCGATGCTGGCGATCGGTATGAACGGCGAGCCGCTGCCCGTCGAACACGGCTTCCCGGCGCGGCTGGTCGTGCCCGGGCTCTACGGCTACGTCTCGGCGACGAAATGGGTCACCGACCTGGAGGTCACCACCTGGGACGCGCGCACGCCGTACTGGCTGCGGCGCGGCTGGGCGAAGCACGCGCCGATCAAGACCCAGTCGCGGATCGACGCGCCGCGCGGGCCGGTCACCGCCGGGCCGGTGCGGGTCGCCGGGATCGCGTGGGCCCAGCACACCGGCATCGACCGGGTCGAGGTGAGCGTGGACGACGGGCCGTGGGAGCCCGCGCAGCTGTCCACGGAGGTGACGGTGGACGCGTGGCGGATGTGGTGGGCGGACGTCGCCGCCGCGCGCGGCAGCCACGTCGTGCGGGTGCGAGCAACGGACCGGAGCGGCTACACCCAGACCGATCAGCTCGCCGACGTCCTCCCCGACGGCGCCACCGGCTGGTACGCGATCACCTTCACCGCGCGCTAGGTGTGCTTTCGGTCATGCCGTTGACCAGCCACTTTGTGCCTGCGTTCACAAGTGGCTACCGTATTGCCGGTACCCCTCACGGCGGCCGTGCATCAAACCCGACTTCGCGGCCCGGGTCAAGAGGGAATTCGAAGCTCATCGAGGGCGTGGAACGAGGAGGCCGGCGTGGTGTCACAGCGTGGCCGGCGAAACGGTGCGGCCGTCGCCCGGAACCTGTCCACCCCGGACGCCGACAACGCCCCCACCGCGGAGATGCCCGCGGTCACCGAGAACGGCGCCGAGGAGGCCCGGGTCCGCGCGATCCCGGAGGCCGCCGTCGCCCGTCTCGCCGTCTACCTGCGCGTCCTGTCCGCGATGGCCGAGCAAGGCGCGACCACCGTGGCCAGCGAGGAGCTCGCCACCGCGGCCGGCGTGAACTCCGCCAAGCTGCGCAAGGACCTGTCCTACCTCGGCTCCTACGGCACCCGCGGCGTCGGCTACGAGGTGGCCGTCCTGGTCGCCCAGCTCGAACGCATATTGGGACTCACGCGACAGCACAAGGTCGCCGTCGTCGGAATCGGTAACCTCGGTCATGCGTTGGCCAATTACGGAGGCTTCCCCGGCCGGGGGTTCCCGGTCGAGGCGCTGTTCGACATCGACCCCGACCTGATCGGCGTGCCGGTCGGCGGGATCCCGGTGTCGCACCTCAACGACATCCCCGAGGTGTGCTCGGAGCGGGGGATCTCGATCGGCGTCATCGCGACGCCGCCGCCCGCCGCCCAGACGGTCGCCGACCGGCTGGTGCAGGGCGGGGTGCAGTGCATCCTGAACTTCGCGCCGGTGGTCCTCCAGGTACCCGACCACGTCGAGGTGCGCAAGGTCGACCTGGCCGTGGAGCTGCAGATCCTGTCGTTCCACGTCGCCCGGCGAGCGGAGAACGTGGGTAACGGAATGGTGGTGCGCTAAGTGAGTGTCCTGGCCGTCGGGCTGTCGTACCGCACTGCCGATCTCCGCACGCTGGAGAAGGTCGCGATCCCGGCGACGGAGCTGGACAAGGTCCTGCACGAGCTCCAGCAGTCGCCGCACGTGAACGAGGTCATGGTCGTCTCGACCTGCAACCGCATCGAGGTCTACTCGGTGGTCGAGGCGTTCCACGGCGGTCTCGCCGACATCTCCGAGGTGCTCGCCCGGCAGGCCGGCTGCGACGCCGCCGACCTCTACGACAACTTCTACGTGCACTACGCGGGCGCCGCGGTCGAGCACATCTTCTCCGTGGCCTCCGGCCTGGACTCGATGGTCGTCGGCGAGACCCAGATCCTCGGCCAGGTGCGCAACTACTACGCCGCCGCGCGCGAGGCCGGCACCGTCGGCCGCACCCTGCACGAGCTGATCCAGACCACGCTGCGCGTCGGCAAGCGCGTGCACTCCGAGACCGGGCTGGACCACCTCGGCGCGTCCGTGGTGTCCGAGGCCCTCGGCGAGGCGCCCGACCTGGCGGGCAAGCACGCGGTGATCGTCGGCGCCGGCTCGATGGGCGCGCTGTCCGCGAGCCAGCTGCGCAAGGGCGGCATCGGCCGGATCACGGTCGTCAACCGCACCGTGGCCAACGCCGAGCGGCTCGCGGCCAACGTCACCGAGCAGGGCGTGCCCGCCGTGGCCGCGGGCATGGACGAGCTGACCGCGCGCCTGGCCGACGCCGACGTCGTGGTCGCCTGCACCGGCGCCCAGGACGTCGTCATCACCCCCGCGCACCTGGCCGCGCGCGGCGACCGCCCGGTGGTCGTGTGCGACCTCGGCCTGCCGCGCGACGTCCACCCCGACGTGGACGCCCTGCCCGGCGTGCGCCTGGTCGACCTGGAGACCGTCCGCAGGCGGATGGACTCGCACGGTTCGGCAGGCAGCGCCAAGCAGATCGCCAAGGCCAACGGCATCGTGCTGGACGAGGTGCGCGAGTACCTCGCCGCGCAGCGCAGCGCCGCGGTCACCCCGACCGTCACCGCGCTGCGCAAGCGGGCCGCCGAGGTCGTCGACGCCGAGATGCTGCGGCTGGACAACCGGCTGCCCGGTCTCGACGCCGAGGTCCGCGACGAGTTCAACCGGACCGTGCGCCGGGTCGTGGACAAGCTGCTGCACGCGCCGACGGTGCGTGTGAAGCAGCTCGCCGCGGAAACCCAGGGCACGGACTACGCCAACGCGCTCCGGGAGCTGTTCGAGCTCGACCCGGCCTCGCCGGCCGTCGTGTCGAGCCCGACCACCGAGCGCCTGCCCAGGACAGACGGTGAAGGCAAGTGACGAGGACCATTCGGATCGGGACCCGGGGCAGTGCGCTCGCCCTGACGCAGACCGGCACGGTCGCCGACGCGCTGCGCAAGGCGGGGCAGGAGGTCGAGATCGTCAAGGTCTCCACGCCCGGTGACCGCTCCAGCGCGCCGATCGCGGAGATCGGTGTCGGCGTGTTCACCTCCGCGCTGCGCGAGGCCCTGCTGAACAAGCAGGTCGACGTCGCGGTGCACTCGTACAAGGACCTGCCGACGGCGCCCGAGCGCGGCATCGTGCTGGCCGCCGTGCCGCCGCGGGAGGACCCGCGTGACGCGTTGATCGCGCGCGACGGGCTGACCCTGGGCGAGCTGCCCCCCGGCGCCCGGATCGGCACCGGCTCACCGCGCCGCACGGCGCAGCTGCGCGCGCTCGGCCTCGGCTTCGAGGTCGTGCCCATCCGGGGCAACATCGACACCCGGCTGAACAAGGTCTTCGACGGCGAGCTGGACGCCGTCGTGCTCGCCCGCGCCGGCCTGGTCCGCCTCGGCCGGGCCGACGTGATCACCGAGACCCTGGACCCGATCCAGATGCTGCCCGCGCCCGCACAGGGCGCGCTGGCGGTGGAGTGCCGCGTCGACGACGTGGACATCGAACACCTTCTTCGGTCCATTGTGGACGACGAAGCGACACGGGCCGCGGTGACGGCGGAGCGGGCCATGCTGGCCGCGCTCGAAGCCGGCTGCAGCGCGCCCGTCGGCGCACTCGCCGAGGTTGTGGAGGATTACGAAGACACAGGCGCGGGCGACCGAGTGGTCGAACGCGTCTCGCTGCGCGGGGTCGCCGCCGCAGGCCTCGACGACGAGTCCGTGCAGCTGCTGCGGGCCTCGGCGGTCGCCGGCAAGAGCGAAGCGGAGCAACTCGGCCGTGACCTGGCCGCGGAGCTGCTCGACCTCGGAGCCGGCGCGCTGTCCGGCCCGGGCCGCGAATCACGGTAAACCAGTTCCTCGAACGGTACGGCGTGCTCGCGCCGATCAATAGGAGAAAGACACGATGACCCCCGCGCGGACAACCGCTGGGCGCGTCGCCTTCGTGGGCTCCGGCCCCGGCGACGCCGGACTGCTGACCGTACGTGCCCAGGAGCTCCTGGCGAAGGCCGAGGTCGTGGTGACCGACCCGGACGTGCCCGCCGGCGTGCTCGCGGGCGCCAGCGCGGACGCCGAGGTCCGGCCCGCCGTCGGCGAGCCGGCCGAGGTCGCGAAGGACCTCGCCAACGAGGCCAAGGGCGGACGGCTGGTGCTGCGCCTGTCCAGCGGTGACCCGCTGACCAGCGCCGCCGCCGTCGCCGAGGTGCAGGCCGTGGCGAAGACCAGCGCGGTCTTCGAGGTCGTCCCCGGCATCACGCCGGGCTCGGCCGTGCCCGCCTACGCCGGCATCGCGCTCGGCGGCAGCTACACCGACGTGGACGTCCGCGGTGACGTGGACTGGGCGAAGGTGGCCGCGGCGCCGGGCCCGATCGTGCTGCACGCGACGTCCGGCCAGCTGGCCGAGGCCGCGGGCGCGCTGACCGAGCACGGCCTGGCCGGCACCACCCCGGTCGCCGTGACCGCCAACGGCACGATCAACACCCAGCGCACGGTCGACACCACGCTGGCGAGCCTGTCGCAGGACGCCGGTGAGCTGGTCGGACCGCTCGTGGTGACCGTCGGTGAGCAGGCCGGGCAGCGGTCGAAGCTGTCCTGGTGGGAGTCGCGTGCCCTGTACGGCTGGAAGGTCCTGGTGCCGCGCACCAAGGAGCAGGCCGGCGAGATGGCCGAGCGGCTGCGCATCCACGGCGCCACCTCGCACGAGGTGCCGACCATCTCGGTCGAGCCGCCGCGCAGCCCCGCGCAGATGGAGCGCGCGGTCAAGGGCCTGGTCGACGGCCGCTACCAGTGGATCGTGTTCACCTCGGCCAACGCGGTGAAGGCGGTGTGGGAGAAGTTCGAGGAGTTCGGCCTCGACGCCCGCGCCTTCTCCGGCGTGAAGATCGCCTGCGTCGGCGAGGCCACCGCGGCGCGCGTGCGGGCGTTCGGCATCAACCCGGAGATGATCCCGCAGGGCGAGCAGTCCAGCGAGGGTCTGCTGGCCGAGTTCCCGCCGTACGACGACGTGCTGGACCCGGTGAACCGCGTGCTGCTGCCGCGGGCCGACATCGCCACCGAGACCCTGTCCGCGGGCCTGGTGGACCGCGGCTGGGAGGTCGACGACGTGACGGCCTACCGGACCGTCCGGGCCGCGCCGCCGCCGGCCGAGACGCGCGAGATGATCAAGACCGGCGGGTTCGACGCGGTGTGCTTCACCTCGTCCTCGACGGTGCGGAACCTGGTCGGCATCGCCGGGAAGCCGCACACGCGCACGCTGGTGGCGTGCATCGGGCCGAAGACCGCGGAGACCGCGGTGGAGTTCGGCATCCGGGTGGACGTGCAGCCGGAGGTGGCCGACGTGCCGCACCTGGTCGACGCGCTGGCCGCGCACGCCGCGAAGCTGCGCGCGGAGGGCGCCCTGCCGCCGCCCCGGAAGGCGAAGCGCACGCGGCGTTCTTCCTGATTCCACCGGCTCGGGGCCGTCTGTGAGATCTCACGGGCGGCCCCGAGCCGTGTCCGGGGCCGGAGTACCGTCGGTGGCGTGTTTCCCGAGCATCGTCCCCGCCGGTTGCGTAGCACGGCGGCGCTGCGGCGCCTCGTCAGCGAGACCACCCTCCGGCCGCGCCAGCTGATCCTGCCCATGTTCGTCGCGGAAGGGGCCGACCAGCCCCGGCCCATCGCGAGCATGCCGGGCGTCGTCCAGCACACGCGGGACTCGCTGCGCAAGGCGGCCGTCGAGGCGGTGGGGGCCGGCGTCGGCGGGCTCATGCTGTTCGGCATCCCGGCGCACCGGGACGCCACCGGCTCCGGCGGGATCGACGAGAACGGCATCCTCAACGTCGCCCTGCGTGATCTGCGTTCCGAACTCGGCGACTCGACCGTCCTGATGGCCGACACCTGCCTCGACGAGTTCACCGACCACGGCCACTGCGGCGTCCTCGACGACAGCGGCGCCGTGGACAACGACGCCACCCTGGAGCTGTACGCGGAGATGGCCGTCGCCCAGGCCGAAGCCGGGGCGCACCTAGTCGGGCCGAGCGGCATGATGGACGGCCAGGTCGGCGTCATCCGCCGGGCCCTCGACGAAGCCGGCCACACCGGCACCGGCATCCTCGCCTACTCCGCCAAGTACGCCAGCGCGTTCTACGGCCCGTTCCGCGAGGCGGTGGACTCCCAGCTCAAGGGCGACCGCAAGACCTACCAGCAGGACCCGGGCAACGCCCGCGAGGCGCTGCGCGAGATCGAGCTGGACGTCGAAGAGGGCGCCGACGCCATCATGATCAAGCCGGCGCTGTCCTACCTGGACATCCTCCGGCAGGCGGCCGACGCCTCCCCGGTCCCGGTCGCCGCGTACAACATCTCCGGCGAGTACGCGATGGTCGAGGCGGCCGCGGCGAACGGCTGGCTGGAGCGTGAGCGCACCATCCTCGAGGTGCTGATCTCGATCCGCCGGGCGGGCGCGGACATGATCCTGACCTACTGGGCGACGGAAGCGGCGGCCTGGCTCGACTGAGCCCAGCACCGCCCGCACCGGAGCCGCTGGCGCGGCGCAGTAGCCCACCCGCCAGCCCACCACCGCCCTCAACGGAGCCGCTGGCGCGGCACAGTAGTCTCTGTGGCGTGACCGCAGGGAACGAATCGGACGACGAGCGCCGCGCCCAGGGCCTGCCCCCGGCGCCGAGCCTGCCGGGCGACGAGGTCGAACGGCCCGAGCCGCCGAAGCCGGTGCAGGTGTCGTTCTGGTTCTGGGTCGCCTCGGCGGTGGTCCTGGTGATCGCCTACCTGGTCGTGTTCCTGTCCCGGCAACAGGTGATCGACGTCCTGGTGAAGGCCAACACCGACCCGCAGATCACCCCGGACAAGATCTCCTCCGGCACCACCGTGTTGTTCGCGATGCTGCTGGTCGGCTCGGTGTCGTTCGCGGCCTTCTTCGTGTTGTTCGCCTGGAAGGCGCGGCAGGGCACCCGCTCCGCCCGCACCGTCCTGACCGTCCTGGTGGCCATCACCCTGGTCTTCCAGTTCGTGATGCAGGCCTACACCGGCATTTCGCTCATCGCGACGCTGCTCTGCCTGGTCGCGCTCGTGTTGATGTACATCCCGTCGGTGCAGCCGTACTTCCCGAAGGTCGGCCGCCGGTAGCGTGACCCGGTACCTGGAGCGCGGAGCGAGCTGGACGGCCCTCGCCTACGGGCCCGGCTTCGCCCTGCTCGGGTTCCTGGCCGAGCTGCTCACCGGCGCCACGCACACCGTCGCGTGGGTGATCGTCGGCCTCGGCCTGGCCGCGATCACCGCGCCCTGGGTGTACGCGCGGCGCCGGTTCCTCACCGTCCAGGTCACCGACGACGCGCTGTGGCAGGGCCGCGAGCGGGTGCCGCTGACGGACATCGCCGAGGTCACCGACGTCGGCGCGCCGGCCGGGGCGCGCGTCCTCGGCGGCGGCTGGACCACCCCGAACAAGTACGAGGCGCTGCCCATCCGGCTCACCGACGACACGGTCGTCCTCGCCTGGGCCAAGGACGTCGAGGCGCTGCGGACCGCGCTGCGCGACGCGCGGGCGGCATGAGAGGCTGCTCACGTGACTGAACAGCCCCGCCTGAACCAGCCCGTGCGCGCGGTCGTCGCGCTGGCCGAGGTGCTGCTGGCGGCCGTGGCCGTGTGGGGCGCGTTCCAGTTGTGGCCGCACGGCGTGCACACCGTGGCGGTGACGCTCACCGACGGCACCGTCCTGACCAGCACGCGCTGGATCGGCAGCTGGATGGCCGGCGCGATCGGCCTCGGCGTGGTCGCCGGGATCCTGCTGGCCGACGCCGTGCGCGAGATCCTGCTCGCGACGCGGGTCAAGCGCCGCCGCAAGAGCCGCGAAGGCGGCGGCGACGGGGATGACTTCGGCTACTTCGCCGGACACCTGAACCAGGCCTGACGAGGCTTTTGCAAGACTGGGGTCTGTGACGCAAGAAGTCGACAAGTCCAGGGCATGGTTCGACCGCGCCGCCGCGGTGACCCCCGGCGGCGTGAACTCCCCGGTGCGGGCGTTCAACTCGGTGGGCGGCACGCCGCGGTTCATGGTGCGCGGCGAGGGCCCGTACCTGTGGGACGCCGACGGCAACCGCTACGTGGACCTGGTGTCCTCCTGGGGGCCGATGATCCTCGGGCACGCGCACCCGGCGGTCGTCGAAGCCGCGCGGGAGGCCGCGAGCTCGGGCCTGTCGTTCGGCACGCCGACCATCGGTGAGGTCGAGCTGGCCGAGGAGATCATCGACCGGGTCGACCCGGTGCACCAGGTGCGGTTGGTCAACTCCGGCACCGAGGCGACGATGAGCGCGATCCGGCTGGCCCGCGGGTTCACCGGCCGCAGCAAGATCGTCAAGTTCGCCGGCTGCTACCACGGGCACGTCGACGCGCTGCTCGCCCAGGCCGGGTCCGGCGTCGCCACGCTCGGCCTGCCGACCTCGCCCGGCGTGACCGGCGCGCAGGCCGCGGACACGATCGTGCTGCCCTACAACGACATCGAGGCCGTGCGGCAGTCCTTCGCGGACAACCCGGACTCGATCGCCGCGATCATCACCGAGGCCGCCGCCGGCAACATGGGCGCCGTCGCGCCCGGCCCGGACTTCAACGCCCAGCTGCGCGACCTCGCGCACGAGCACGGCGCGCTGCTGATCATGGACGAGGTCATGACCGGTTTCCGGGTGTCCCGGTCCGGCTGGTTCGGCATCGAGGGCGTGCCCGGCGACCTCTACACGTTCGGCAAGGTCATGTCCGGCGGGCTGCCCGCCGCGGCGTTCGGCGGCCGCTCGGACGTGATGGCGCGGCTCGCGCCGACCGGCCCGGTCTACCAGGCCGGCACGCTGTCCGGGAACCCGGTCGCGGTGGCCGCCGGCCTGGCGGCCCTGCGCGCGGCCGACGACGAGGTGTACCGCTGCCTCGACGCCAACTCGCAGCGCCTGGGCGCGTTGTTCACCGAGGCCCTGAACAAGGCGGGCGTGCCGCACCACGTGGCCTACGCCGGGAACCTGCTCAGCGTGTTCTTCCGCGAGGAGCCGGTGCGCAACTACCACGACGCCACCAGCTCGGACACCTGGCGTTTCCCGCCGTTCTTCCACGCCCTGCTGGAGCGCGGCGTGTACGGCCCGCCGAGCGCGTACGAGGCGTGGTTCGTCAACTCCGTGATGGACGACGCGGCGTTCGAGGTCATCGAGGCCGCGCTGCCGGCGGCCGCCAAGGCCGCGGCGGAGGCGCGACAGTGACGACCATCGTGCACCTGCTGCGGCACGGGGAAGTGCACAACCCGGACGGGATCCTCTACGGTCGCCTCCCCGGCTTCCACCTGTCCGAGCGCGGCCGCCGCCAGGCGCTCACCGTCGCCGAGGCGGTCGCCGCCCACGACATCGCCTACGTCGTCTCCTCGCCGCTGCAGCGCGCGCAGGAGACGGCGGCGCCGATCGCCGCGGCCCACCGGCTCGACGTGCAGACCGACGAGCGGCTGATCGAGGCGGGCAACGCGTTCGAGGGGCAGAAGGTCGCTGTCGGCGACGGCGCGCTGCGCCAGCCGCGGCACTGGCCGAAGCTGCGCAACCCGTTCGTGCCGTCGTGGGGCGAGCCGTACGTGGAGATCGCGCACCGGATGCTCGGCGCGGTCCTGCGGGCCCGCTCGAAGGCCGAGGGGCACGAGGCGTTGTGCGTGTCGCACCAGCTGCCGATCTGGACGCTGCGCCGGTTCCTCGAGGCCAAGCCGCTGTGGCACGACCCGCGCCGCCGCCAGTGCTCGCTCGCGTCGCTGACCAGCCTGGTCTTCCAGGGCGAGGAGCTGGTGAAGATCGTCTACAGCGAACCGGCCGGCGCCACCGACCCGAAGGTGACCGGAGCATGAAGCGGATCCTCGCGGCCGTCCTGGCGAGCGTGTTCGTGCTCGCCGGGTGCAGCACGGGCAACGACGCGGTGTCGCAGGGCAGCAACTTCGAGTTCGTCGCGCCCGGCGGCAAGACCGACATCCTCTACGAGGGCGCCGACCGGCAGCCGATCCCGAACCTGTCCGGCGAGGACCTGATGACCGAGGGCAAGACCATCTCGGTCGCGGACTACGCCGGCAAGGTCGTGGTGATCAACATCTGGGGCCAGTGGTGCGCGCCGTGCCGCACCGAGGCGCCCGAGCTGGAGAAGCTCTACCTGGCGCACCAGGACAAGGGCGTGCAGGTCCTCGGCCTCGACGTCCGCGACGACGACCGCTCGGCGCCGCAGGACTTCGTGCGCAACCGGCAGCTGACCTACCCGTCCATCTACGACCCGCCGGGCCGCAGCCTGCTCCAGCTGTCCGGCTACCCGCGCAACGTCGTGCCGTCCACGATCATCCTGGACAAGCAGCAGCGGGTGGCCGCGGTCTACCTGCGGTCGATCCTGGCGAGCGACATCGAGCCGGTGGTTCAGCGGCTCGCCGCCGAGTAGCCGGAACGCAGGAAGACGCCGCAGGCCAGCGCGCCGCCGAACACCAGCAGCGCCGTGCCCACGACCGACGGCGGGTACGGCGTCGCGAGGTGGTGCGACACCCGCGCCCACTGGTGGATCGCCACGGCGGCGGCCGCGGCGGACAGCGTGAGGGCGGTCGCGCCGAGCGCCGCGCCCCACGGCCCGGCGTCGCGCAGGACGATCACCAGCACCGCGATCAGGCCGGCCACCTGGACCAGCGGCAGGTTCACCACCTCGGGCCGGGCCGGCAACCAGTCCAGCAGCAGCACCAGTCCGGCCGAGCCGAGCACACCGCCCGCGGCCGGCAGCACCCCCGTCGACCAGTGGAAGCGCAGCGCCAGCCACGGTGCCGCGGCGACGAGCGCGCAGCAGAGCAGGAACGCGTAGGAGGCGGGACGGCTCAGGTCGACGCGGGTGATTTCCCACACCAGCGGCGCCCCGGTCAGCACGGACAGCAACGCGTGGACACGCAGCGGAATCGTCATGGCCGAAAAGGTATGGTGCGGACCACGGGGCCGGCTTCGGTCGAAGGGCTCGCCGTCCTCGGCCGATCGGCCGACCCCATCCCGGTGAACTCACACCGAACTCACTGCTTACCCTCGAACCGTGAACTCCGTGACCGAGCTGGCGACCTCCGGGCCGCTGCTGCTCGCCGCCGGGGTCGCCCTGCTCGCGGGTGCCATCTCGTTCGCCTCGCCGTGCGTCGTCCCGCTCGTGCCGGGTTACCTCGCCTACCTCGCCGCGCTGGTCGGCGCCGACGCCCCGGCCGTGACCGCGGACGAGGACCGCAAGAAGGGCCGCTACGCGGTCGTCGGCGCGGCCGCCCTGTTCGTGCTCGGGTTCACCGTCGTGTTCGCCGCGGGGGTGGGCAGCCTGGTGTGGCTCGCCGACGCGCTGCTGGTCAACCAGGACCTGCTGCAGCGCGTCGGCGGCGTGGTCACCATCGCGATGGCCCTGGTCTTCCTCGGTCTCATCCCGGCGCTGCAGCGCGACGTCCGGTCGCACCGCGTGCCGCGCGGCGGTCTGCTCGGCGCGCCGCTGCTGGGCGCGGTGTTCGGGCTCGGCTGGACGCCGTGCATCGGCCCGACGCTGTCCGGCGTGCTCGCGCTGGCCGCGGGCACCGGCTCCAGCGGCGCCCGCGGGTTCCTGCTGGTCCTGGTCTACTGCCTCGGCCTGGGCCTGCCGTTCCTGCTCATCGCGTTCGGCGCGCGCTGGGCCGTGCGCGCCACCGACTGGCTGCGCCGCAACGGCCGCCGCGTCCAGATCTTCGGCGGCGTGCTGCTGCTCGTCGTCGGTGTCCTGCTGGTCACCGGCCTGTGGGGCGAGCTGGTCAGCTGGCTGCGGGACGCCTTCGTCACGGACACGGTGCTGCCGCTGTGACCGCCACCGAAGCGCCCCCGGACCCCAAGCCCTACCGCAACTCGCCCGCCCAGCGCGTGCTGGCGTTCCTGCGCAACACCTGGCGCGGGCTCACCGCGATGCGCACCGCGCTGATCCTGCTGTTCCTGCTCGCGCTCGCCGCGCTGCCCGGCGCCCTGCTGCCGCAGCGCACGCTCAACGCCCCGAAGACCGAGCAGTACATCGCCGACCACGGCTGGTGGGGCACGCTGCTGGACCGCCTGCAGTTCTTCGACGTCTACTCCAGCGTCTGGTTCTCGGCGATCTACCTGCTGCTGATGATCTCGCTGGTCGGCTGCCTGCTGCCGCGCAGCGTCGAGTACTTCCGGTCGATGCGCGCCAAGCCGGTGCTCACCCCGCGCAACCTGGCCCGGCTGCCGCACTTCGCCAAGGCCACCACCCCGCGCGACCCCGACGAGGTACTGGCCGCCGCTCGCGCCCGGCTCAAGGGCTGGCGCGCCGTCGAGCGCGCGGAGGACGACGGCGCCCGCACGATCAGCGCCGAGCGCGGCTACCTCCGCGAGACCGGCAACCTGGTCTTCCACTTCGGGATGCTCGGGCTGATCATCGCGTTCGCGCTGGGCAAGATGTACACCTACGAGGGCCAGGTGATCGTCCAGGCCAACGGGTCCCAGTTCTGCAACTCCGGGATCTACGCCTACGACTCGTTCACCCCCGGGCTGCGGGTCGACGGCACCGACCTCAACCCGTTCTGCGTCAAGGTGAACGACTTCACCGCCGAGTTCACCGAGGCCGGCCAGCCCATCCAGTACAGGTCGAACGTCCAGTACCAGGCGGGCGTGGACCTGGAGACCGGCACCTGGCGCGACTACCTGCTCGAGGTCAACTCGCCGCTGCGGCTGGCCGGCGACCGCGTCTACCTGCTCGGCAACGGCTACTCGCCGATCTTCACAGTCACCTGGCCGGACGGCACGACCCGCACGCAGGCGACGCAGTGGCGCCCGACCGACGGCACCGCGACGCTGAACGAGGGTGCGACCAAGTTCGACCCGCCCAACATCACCGACCCGTTCGAGCGGCGCACCAAGCAGCTCGCGATCACCGGCCTGTTCGCGCCGGACGGGCTGCTGCACGGCGGCGTGCTGACCGGCGGCGGGCCGGAGCTGACCAACCCGATGGTCGCGGTCGACGTGATGCGCGGCGACCTCGGCCTGGACTCCGGGCAGAGCCAGTCGATCTTCTCCATCGACCAGTCCATGGTGGACGACGGCCGCCTCACCCGGGTCGCCCGCTCGAACCTGAACGTCGGCCAGTCGGTCACCCTGGACGACGGCACCGTGGTGCGGTTCGACGGGGTGCAGCGCTTCGTGTCGCTGCAGATCTCGCACGACCCGACCCAGACGTACGTGCTGGGGTTCGCCGTCGTCATGTTCGTCGGCCTCGGGTTGTCGTTGCTGATCAAACGCCGGAGGCTGTGGGTGCGGGTCGCCCCGGGCGCCGAGGCCGGGACGGGTACCGTGGTCGAGGTGGGCGGGCTCGCCCGCACCGACCAGGCGGGCTACGGCGAGGAGTTCACCCGGATCGCGGACGAGCTGCTCACAGGCAAACGGAGGTAAGTGGCAATGCCGGGCGCTGCTGTTAATGAGACGTTGTCCCAGTACAGCGACTGGTCCTACACGACAGCGACGGCCATCTACGTACTGGCGCTGGTCTTCTTCCTCATCGAACAGTCCTTCGGCGCCAAGGGGCGCCGCGCGGCCGAGCGCACCCGGGAGCGGGCGCGTGAACTGGTCGGCGCCGGTGGTCCGGGCACCACCGAGACCGTCACCCCTCCGGCTGAAACTCCCGCGGACCGGGCCGCCCGTGGCCGCGCCGAGCGCATCGGCCGGATGGGTGCCGCGCTGACCGTCCTGGGCGTGCTGCTGCACCTGGCCGCGCTGATGCTGCGTGGTCTGGCGACGCACCGCGTGCCGTGGGGCAACATGTACGAATACATCATGGCGGTGACCTTCATCGCCGTGGTGACCTGGCTCGTGGTGATCCGCAAGTTCCCGGCCCGCCACCTGTCCGGCTTCCTGCTGCTGCCGGTGGTCATCCTGATGTTCGTCGGCGGCACGATGCTCTACACCGTGGCCGCGCCGGTCCAGCCCGCGCTGCAGTCGTACTGGCTGATCATCCACGTGTCCGCGGCGGCCGCGTCGTCCGGCATCTTCCTGGTGCCCGGCGTCGCCAGCATCCTCTACCTGATCCGCACCGCGCACGAGCGCAACCCGAAGCGCTTCGCCCGGTTCGGGTCGCGACTGCCCGCCGCCGACGTGCTCGACCGCATCGCCTACCGCACCACCGTGTTCGCGTTCCCGCTGTTCACCTTCGGTGTGCTGTGCGGCGCCGTGTGGGCCGAGGCCGCGTGGGGCCGGTTCTGGGGCTGGGACCCGAAGGAGACCACCGCGTTCATCGCGTGGGTCGTCTACGCCGCCTACCTGCACTCGCGGGCCACGGCGGGCTGGCGCGGCACCCGCGCCGCGGTCATCAACACCCTCGGATTCGCGGTGACGGTGTTCAACCTGTTCTTCGTCAACCTCGTCACCACGGGCCTGCATTCCTACGCCGGGGTCGGCTGATGACCGAGCCGCGCGAACCCGAGTCCTACTTCTCCGACGAACGAACCGACTCCACCTCGCACCCGGCTCCTCCACCGCCGCGGCACCAGCAGCCCGGCTACGACCCGAACCTGCCCCCGCTGCACCAGCAGTACGGGCAGCCGCAGTACCCGTACCCGCCGTTGCCGCAGCCGTCCCGGCCGCGTCACGCCGCGCCCGAGCGCCCCGTGCGGCCGCCGAAGCGCGTGCCCCAGTCGGGCTGGCGCAAGGCGGTCTACCTGGCCTCCGGCAAGCTGATCAACCCGGGGGAGAGCCCGCTGGAGCAGCGGCAGCGTGAGCTGGTCGCGCGGGTGAACCAGCCGCTGCGCGGGTGCTTCCGGATCGCGATGCTGAGCCTCAAGGGCGGCGTCGGCAAGACCACGATCACCACCACGCTCGGCTCGACGTTCGCCGCGCTGCGCGGCGACCGGGTGATCGCGGTGGACGCGAACCCGGACCGCGGCACGCTGTCGCAGAAGATCCCGATCGAGACCACGGCGACGGTGCGCCACCTGCTGCGGGACGCGGACAAGATCACCCGCTACAGCGATGTCCGCGCCTACACCTCACAGGGGTCGAGCCGGCTGGAGATCCTCGCCAGCGAGCAGGACCCGGCGGTGTCGGAGGCGTTCTCCGAAAGCGACTACCTGCGCACGGTCAACCTGCTGGAGCACTTCTACAACATCGTGCTCACCGACTGCGGCACCGGCCTGATGCACTCGGCGATGAAGGGCGTGCTGGACGCGGCCGACGCGCTGGTGGTGGTGTCGTCCGGGTCGGTGGACGGATCGCGCAGCGCGTCGGCGACCCTGGACTGGTTGGATGCCCACGGCTACGGTGACCTGGTGAAACGGTCGGTGACCGTGATCAACTCGGTGCGCCCGAAGGCCGGTTCGGTGGACTTGGACAAGCTGGCCGCGCACTTCGCGGCCCGGACCAGGGCGGTGTGCCGGATCCCGTTCGACCCGCACCTGGAAGAGGGTGCGGAGATCGAGCTGGAGCGCCTGACGCCGGAGACGCGCATGGCGCTGCTGGAGCTGGCGGCCACCATGGCGGACGCCTTCCCCGGTAAACGCTAGGTCAGTCGTCCTCGGACTTCGGCGGCTTCCGCTCGCCGAGCTTGCGCAGGAACTCGGGGTCGTCGTCCGGCGCGACGGTCGCCCGCGAGGACACCCCGACGTGCTCGGGGCCGAAGGCCCGCCACAACAGGACAGCGATGGTGAGCGCGCCGATCGCTGCGAGCAGGTAGATCATCCCCGCTCCCTTCCGAGTGCGTTGGCGGAACTGCTGTACCGAGGGTAACCCCTCCGGCGTGAGTTCCGGATGACGCGCCCGGGCCCCGCGGGTCCGGCTGGGCCGGTCCGCGGGGTTTCGCCACGTGGTCAGACGCGAGCCGGCTCGTTCGCGTCCGTGGTGAGCTCGGCCAGCAGGGCGTTGACCTCGGACTCCCGGAACCGCCGGTGCCCACCGGGGGTGCGGATCGAGCCGATGCGGCCCGCGGTCGCCCACCGGGTCACGGTCTTCGGGTCCACCCGGAACAACGCGGCGACTTCGCCGGGCGTCAGCAGGCGCCCTCCCGTGCTAGCGGTCATTTTCCGCCTCCTTCACGACCAAACTGCTAAACCGGAGGTCGAAGCCCCGGTTCGATCAACACGGCAATCGTGGCATCTCACCCGTCAGGTACTCGAACGGTTGTCAATAAGTAAAGGGGTAGTAATGGACAAAACGCCCAGCTCGTGTGCGTGGAGCAACAGCGCAGGCAGCGGTCGCGGGCGTTCGGTAAAGGCCGCCTAGGCTGGCTTCCGTGGATGCCCTGGACCGCAAGATCATCGCCGCGTTGCGCATGAACGGCCGTGCCACCTACGCGGAGCTGGGCAGAACCGTCGGGCTGTCCGCGTCCTCGGTGCACGAGCGCGTCGGCAAGCTCGAAGCCGCCGGCGTGATCACCGGCTACCACGCGACGGTCAACCCGAGCACCGTCGGACTGGGCGTGACCGCGCTGGTCGGCATCCAGCCCACCGACACCGCCGACGACAACGACGTGGCCGAGGAGCTGGGCAAACTGCCCGAGGTGGAGAGCTGCTACGCGGTCGCCGGGGACGAGGCGTTCGTGGTGAAGGTCCGGGTGCCGACGGTCGACGAGCTGGAGCACACGCTGGGCAGGCTGCGGCGGATCGGCGGGGTGGCGCGCACGCGGACCACGGTGGTGCTGTCCACGCGGTTCGAGGGGCGGCCGAACAACACGGTGCTCGAAGATCCGCCCGTGACCGGCGCGTAGGCTCCTCAGACGTGAGCGAGACCCGTACTCATCTGGGCCGTGACCTGACGCTTTACCTGCTCGCGCGGTTCGGGCTGATCGTCGTCGTGGCGGCTGTGCTCGTCCTGGTGAAGGTGCCGCTGCTGGTCGCCGTCGCCGACGGCGTGGTGGTCGGCCTGCCGGTCGGGCTGCTGGTGTTCCGCAAGCTGAACGCGCGGGTGACCGCGGGCCTGGCGGCGCGCAACGAGCACCGGGCGCGGGAGCGGGCGAAGCTGCGGGCCCAGCTGAGGGGCGAGGATGCCGCCGACGAATAGGGCGTGGGTGCGCGAAGCGATCCGCCTCATCGAGGCCGACGCCAACCGCAGCGCCGACACGCACCTGCACTGCTTCCCGCTGCCGCCCGAATGGGGCGTGGACCTGTACCTGAAGGACGAGTCGGTGCACCCGACCGGCTCGCTCAAGCACCGGCTGGCCCGGTCGCTGCTGCTGTACGCGCTGGTCAACGGCCAGATCGGGCCGGACACCACGTTGATCGAGGCGTCCAGCGGCTCGACCGCGGTGTCCGAGGCGTACTTCGCGCGGATGCTCGGGCTGGACTTCGTGACGGTGGTGCCGCGCAAGACCAGCCGGGAGAAGATCGAGCTGATCGAGTTCTACGGCGGCCGGTGCCACTTCGTGGACGTCCCGTCCGCGATGTACAGCGAGGCCGAGCGGCTGGCCGCGGAGTGCGGCGGGCACTACCTCGATCAGTTCACCTACGCCGAGCGGGCCACGGACTGGCGCGGCAACAACAACATCGCGGAGTCGGTGTTCGCCCAGATGCGCGCCGAACGGCACCCGGTCCCGTCGTGGATCGTGGTCGGGGCGGGCACGGGCGGCACGAGCGCGACGTTCGGCCGGTACGTGCGCTACCGGCGGCACACCACGAAGATCGCGGTGGCCGACCCGGAGAACTCGTCGTTCTACGGCGCGTGGGAAACGGGCGCCCTGGACTACGCCACGGGGATGCCGTCACGCATCGAAGGCATCGGACGGCCGCGGGTGGAGCCGAGTTTCGTGCCGACGGTCATCGACCACATGATCCAGGTCCCGGACGCGGCGTCGATGGCGGCGATCAGGTTGTTGCGGGAGCGCACCGGACACTGGGCGGGCGGCTCGACGGGCACGGCGCTGTACGCGGCGTTCGAGATCATCGCGGGCATGCTCGAGGCGGGCCAGGTGGGCAGCGTGGTAACCCTCATCTGCGATGGCGGGGAGCGCTACGCACACACCTACTACAACGACGAGTGGATCGCCGAGCAAGGCTTCGACCTGGCCCCGCACACGGCGCGGATGGAGACCTTCCTGGCCAGCGGCAAGTGGACCAACTGACCGCAGAACTCGCCCACAGGAGCGCAGAACTCGCCCACAGGAGCGTGGGACTCGCGTGCGGCCGCGAGTCCCACGCTCATGGCCGCGAGTCCCACGTTCAGGGGCGCGAGTTCTGCGTTCAGGGGCGTGAGTTCCACGCTTGGGCGTGGCGCTGGGCGGCTAGGAGAGTCCCAGCCCCAGGGCGGTCAGCACCGACCACGCCAGCATCGCCAGTCCGGTGTCCTTCAGCACCGGGATCAGCCCCGGCCCCGTGCCCCCACTGATGATCGCCCGCACCGGGGTCCGCAGCAGCGGCGCCGTCACCAGCGCGATCAGCGGCCACGGGTGCCCGATCGCCAGCAACACCGTCACCACGTACGGCACCGCGATCAGCGTCAGGTAGAACCGCCGCGTCCCGGCGTCGCCCAGGCGGACGGCGAGCGTCACCTTCCCGGCCACCTTGTCGGTCGGGATGTCGCGCAGGTTGTTCGCCACCAGCACGGCCATCGAGAAGCACCCGACCGCCACCGCGGCCCCCAGCGCCTCCCAGCTGATCCGCCCGGCCTGCACGTACACCGTCCCCAGCACGGCGGCCAGGCCGAAGAAGATGAACACCGCGACCTCGCCGAGGCCCGCGTACCCGTAGGGCTTGCGGCCGCCGGTGTAGAACCAGGCGCCGAGGATGCACGCGGCGCCCATCGCGAGCAACCACCACCGCCCGGTGACCGCCACCAGCACCAGCCCGAGCACCCCGGCCACGCCGAAGCTGGTCAGCGCGGCGGTCAGCACGAGTTTCGGCGCCGCGGCACCGGAGCCGACCAGGCGGAGCGGCCCGACCCGGTCGGTGTCCGTGCCGCGGATGCCGTCGGAGTAGTCGTTGGCGAAGTTGACGCCGATGATCAGCGCGAGCGCCACGAGGAGCGCGAGCAGCGATTGCCACCAGGTGAACGCCCCCAGCTGGATCGTCGCCCCCACGCCCGCCACCACCGGGGCCACCGCGTTCGGCAGCGTCCGCGGCCGGGCCCCCTCGATCCACTCCGTCACAGTCGCCATGACTGCATTCTGGTCGAGCGCGTCTACTCCCCGGCGACCGGTACGGACCAGGTGAGGGTGCCGGAGTCGGGCAGCGGCGGAGCGGCCGCGGCGGTGCCGGACACCGCGAGGACGGTGAATGCGGCTCCGACGGCCGCGACCAGGAGACGTTTCAGCGAGATCATTGGCTAACTGAAAGACGGTCCGCGCCCGATGTCAACCAACCGGGGGAAAAATCTGCTGCGCGACCGCTGTCCGGTCGATTTTGCCCGGCCCGCGCAGTGGGAGTGTGGTAACGAATTCGACCCGTTTCGGCACGGCCGCGGCACCCGCGGACGCCCGCACCGCCGCCCGCAGCTCGTCCACGCTCGGCGCCGCACCCTCGGCCACGACCGCGGCCGCCACGATCTGGCCCCACTCGGCGTCCGGCAGCCCGACGACACAGGTTTCCCGCACCCCGGGCAGGGCCGTGATCAGGCGTTCCACCGCAGCCGCGGACACCTTGACCCCGCCGGTGTTGATCACGTCGTCGAGGCGGCCGAGGACCTCCAGGCGCCCGTCGCGCAGCTGCCCGCGGTCCCCGGTGCGGAACCAGCGCCCGTCGAACGCGTCGGCGGTGAGGTCGGGCCGCAGCCGGTAGCCGTGGGTCAGGACCGGCCCGGCGATGAGGATCCGCCCGTCGCCGGCGATCCGCACGTCGACCCCGTCAAGCGGGACGCCGTCGTAGACGCAGCCGCTCGCGGTCTCGCTCATCCCGTACGACGGGACGATCCGCACCCCGGCCTCGGCGGCGCGGGCGCGCAGGGCCGGGGTGGTCGCGGCGGCGCCGAGGATGATCGCATCGAACGCCTTGGCCGCGTCCAGGCCGGGGCCGCCGGCGTCGAGCAGGCGGGTCAGCTGGGTCGGCACCATGGCGGTGTAGCGCGGCCCGTCCCCCGCGAGCACCGGCCGCGCGGCCTCGGCGAAACGCTCCGCGCGGAACGGCCCGGGCGGCAGCACGGCGAACGGCTGCCCGGCGAGCATGGACCGGACCAGCACCTGCAGGCCGCCGATGTAGTTCGCCGGGGTCGCGAGCAGCCAGCGCCCCGGACCGCCCAGCCGCCGGTGCGTCGCCTCCGCGGAGGCCCGCAGCGCCCCGGCGGACAGCAGCACGCCCTTCGGTTCGCCGGTGGACCCGGAGGTCGCGATGATCACCGCGGTGCCCGGCTCCACCGGCTCGTCCGGCCGCATAGCCGCCAGCAACCCGGCGGCCTTGGGGTCGCTGCCGTCCAGCGGCAGCACCGCTTCGCCCCCGTCGAGCGCCGCGGCCACGGCCCCGGCCAGCTCGTCGACCGACTCCGGACCCCGCAGCCAGACCTCACGCACGATTCCCGAGCCTAGACGCCGCTATCCTGGAACCGGCCAGGCCCGCGATCTCGCGAAGAGGGGTGCGATGTCCTCGGCGATCGGTTCGGCGTTGCGGCGGATTCGTCATGCCCGGGGAAAGTCTCTGGCTGTGGTCGCCGGGCTCGCCGGGATTTCCCCGTCGTACCTGTCCCGACTCGAATCAGGGGACCGGGCGCTCGACCGCCGATCCCTGATCGTGGCTCTGGCCGACGCGCTCGACGTGGCGCCGAGCGACATCACCGGATCATCACTCGCCACGCCCGGTTCCGCCGAAGACGATCAAGCCCTGGCCGAGGTCCGCCGTGCGTTGCTGAGCGTCGACATGGGGGAGCCGCGGGGTGAGGTCCAGCCCGTCGAGTCGCTGCGCACGCGCGTTGCCGGACTCCTGAACCTGATGAACGACGCTCAGCAGGGCCTCGCAGGTGAGGTCATGCCACCGTTGATCCGCGACCTGCACACGACGCTGAACGCCCGCCGCGACGAGCGCGCGGTGTTGCGCATGCTGACCCTCGTGCACATGCAGGGAACCCAGGCCTGGCTGGCCGCGGTCGGGGCGCCGATGGACCTCGCGTGGCAGGCGAGCCGGATGGCTCGACAGGCGGCGGAGAGGCTCGACGAGCCGGTCGCGCTCGGTGTTGCCGCTTATGGAACCTCGATGGGATTGCTGGCCGCCGGTTGCTTCGATCTCGCCTCCGGCGCCCTCGGGTCGCTGGAGTTGTCGATGGGCGACCTGGAGCAACTGCAGCTGGCCGGCTCACTGGCCCTGGCCGCCTCGCTCGTCGCGGCGGCGCGAAACGACCCGGCCGAGCGGGCGGCTGCTCTCGAGCACGCCGCGGACCTCGCCGGCCGCACCGGCGAAACGAACGTCATGGGGTTCGGTTTCGGGCCCTCGAACGTCGGGGTCTGGCGGATGCAGGGCGCGCTGGAGGCCGGCGAGTACGCCGAAGCTGCGAGAATCGCCGAGTCGATCGATCCGGCCGCTCTCACCGTGACAGCACGACAGGCCGTCTACTGGAGAGATCGAGGGCGCGCGCTGGCGCGGTTCCCGAAACGCCGGGATGACGCGGTACGGATGATCCGCCGCGCGGAGCTGATCTCGCCTGAGCACATCCACCGGCACCCAGTCACGATCTCGGTGATCGGTGAACTGCTCACGAAGACGAAGGACGATGCCATCGGCCGGGAGCTGCGCGGTATCGCCTACCGGGCCGGCCTGCCTGTTTAGCCCGTCCAGGTGATTGTCAGGCAGGCAAGCTCCTGCTGCCGCTGACAACGATGCTCGTGATCATGAGCATTAGGAAGCACTCGCCCTTGTTCCGGTTCGGCCTCCGGCGGCGATGGTGCCGCGCTACCCGCCGTCGGCGTGTTGTCATGAACCAGGCGAACGGCTGGCCACCGGTGCTGGGACCTCGGCGGTGAACGTGAACGCGGACGTGTTCGTACGGACGGACCCGCGGGTGTTCGCCTATCAGGCATACGCGAGCTACCTGCGGCGACAGATCCTGGCCTGCATTTGGCCGTACAACGCGGTGCTGCCGAACGAACGGGCCATGGCTCTGCAGTCGGGGTTGTCGGTGGGCACAGTCCGACGCGCCCTTGGCGTCCTGCGGGAGGAAGGACTGGTGGTCACGATCACTGGGAAGGGCACGTTCGTCAACCACCGGCGGCGCGCCGAGGAGGCTCCGTGACGAAGCCTCCTCGCGCACGCTCACCTCAGTAGTAATAGGGGAACGCCGACCAGTCGGGGTCCCGCTTCTCCAGGAACGCGTCCCGGCCCTCGACCGCCTCGTCCTGCATGTAGGCCAGACGGGTGGTTTCGCCGGCGAAGACCTGCTGCCCGACCAGCCCGTCGTCGATCAGGTTGAACGCGTACTTCAGCATCCGCTGCGCCGTCGGCGACTTGCCGAGGATCTCCCAGCCCCACCGCAGCGCCTCGGCCTCCAGCTCGGCGTGCGGGACGACCGCGTTGACCGCGCCCATCCGGTGCATCTGCTCGGCGTCGTACTCCCGGCCGAGGAAGAAGATCTCCCGCGCGAACTTCTGCCCCACCTCGCGCGCCAGGTAGGCCGACCCGAACCCGCCGTCGAACGACCCCACGTCCGCGTCGGTCTGCTTGAACCGCGCGTGCTCGGCCGAGGCGAGGGTGAGATCGCACACCACGTGCAGCGAGTGCCCACCACCGGCGGCCCAGCCCGGCACGACCGCGATCACCACCTTCGGCATGAACCTGATCAGCCGCTGGACCTCGAGGATGTGCAGGCGGCCGGCCCGCGCGGGGTCGACCGTGTCGGAGGTCTCGCCACTCGCGTACTGATAGCCGGACCGACCGCGAATACGCTGGTCACCACCGGAACAGAACGCCCACCCACCGTCCTTCGGCGAGGGACCGTTCCCCGTCAGGAGGACGCAGCCGACATCTGAGCTCATCCGCGCGTGGTCGAGAGCGCGGTACAGCTCGTCGACGGTGTGCGGGCGGAAGGCGTTGCGAACCTCGGGGCGGTCGAACGCGACGCGCACGACGCGTTTGCCGGAGCGGGCCTCGACGGAACGGTGATAGGTGATGTCGGTGAAACCGAAACCCTCGATTTCGGTCCAGGCGGACGGGTCGAACAGCTCGGAAACCTGGGCGTCATGCACGTTTGGGAGAATAGGCCGTGTGACTGTGGTGACGGGTGACACGCCGGGCGGTGCCCGGTGAATCCGTCGACCGCGCAGGCCAAGGTCATCGTGGACGAACTCGTCCGCAACACCGTCTCCCACGTGGTGCTCTGCCCGGGCTCGCGCAACGCGCCGCTGTCGCTGGCGCTGCACGCCGCGGCCGCCGCGGGACGCCTCCAGCTGCACGTCCGCATCGACGAGCGGGGCGCCGGTTTCCTCGCCCTCGGCATCGCGGCGCGCACCGGGCGCCCGGTCGCCGTGGTGTGCACCAGCGGCACCGCGGCGGCGAACTTCCACCCCGCGGTCCTGGAGGCCGACCGGGCCGGGGTGCCGCTGATCGTGCTGACCGCCGACCGCCCGCCGGAGCTGCGGGCCGCGGGCGCGAACCAGGTCATCGAGCAGCAGCGGCTCTACGGCGGCGCGGTCCGCTACTTCGACGAGCTGGCCGTCGCCGAGCGGCGCGGCGGGCAGAACGCGTACTGGCGCAGCCAGATCTGCCGGGCCTGGAACGCGGCCTACGGCGAGTGGCGCTGCGGCCCGGTGCACCTGAACGTCCCGTTCCGCGAGCCGCTGGTGCCCGACGGCGACGACGAGTGGTACGAGTCGCTGGAGGGCCGCCCCGGCGGGGAGCGCTGGACCGAGCTGCCGGACTTCGGCGCGTTGCCGTCGTTCGTGGTGCCCTCGGCCCGGTGCGGCCTGGTCATCGCGTGCGACAGCGGGGTGCGGGCCGCCGGGGAGTGGGGTGAGCAGCACGGCTGGCCGGTGATCTCGGAGACCGGCGGCCTCGGGCTGCTCGGGTCGTCGGCGATCTCGTCCGGCGTGTGGCTGCTCGGCGCGGAGGAGTTCATCCGGCGGCACAAGCCGGAGCAGGTGCTGTGTCTGGGGCGGCCGACGGTGTTCCGGCAGATCCAGCAGCTGCTGTCGGACGCCGAGGTCGAGGTGCTGCTGGTGCGCCCGGACTCGGACTGGCCCGCGCCCGCGCACAACGTGCGGCAGGTCGGGCAGTGGTTCGACTCGCCGACCAAGCCGGCCGATCCGGACTGGCTGGCCGCGTGGCAGCGGGCCGATGCGCTGGCGAACGAGGCCGTCGGCCGGGCGTTGCGGCGCGAGCAGTGGCCGAGCGGGCTGCGGCTGGCGTCCGAGCTGGTGGACGCCCTGCCGCCGGACGCGCTGCTGGTGGTCGGCTCGTCGAACCCGGCGCGGGACGTGGCGCTGGCCGGCCGGATGCGGCCGGACATCCTGGTGCACCGCAACCGCGGGGTGGCGGGCATCGACGGCACGGTGTCGACGGCGATCGGCGCGGCGTCGGTGCACCGCGGGCACTCCTACGCGCTGCTCGGCGACCTGACGTTCCTGCACGACGTCAACGGCCTGCTGGCCGGTCCGGCGGACACCCGGCCGGACCTGACGATCGTGGTCCTCAACGACGACGGCGGCGGGATCTTCTCGCTGCTGGAGCAGGGCGCGCCCGAGCACCGGGACGCGTTCGAGCACGTGTTCGGCACCCCGCACGGCGCGGACCTGTCGGCGCTGTGCGCGGGGTTCGGCATCCCGCACGTGCGCGCCGGCACGATCGAGGAGTTCCGCGAGGCCGTGCGCCCGGCGCCCGGCCTGCGGGTGGTCGAGGTGCAGGTGGACCGCACCCGCCACCGCGACCTGCACGCGCGCATCCGCGGCGCGGTGTCGACAGCGCTGGCCTGAGCCCGCGTGCCGGAGCTGGCCGGGGCGCCCACCTCGGCGCCCCGGAGCGCGGAACTCGCCGTCCGGAGCGTGGGACTCGCCGTCGGGAGCGTGGGACTCGCCGTCGGGAGCGTGGGACTCGCCGTCGGGAGCGTGGGACTCGCCGTCGGGAGCGTGGGACTCGCCGTCGGGAGCGTGGGACTCGCCGCTCTCAGTTAGCGGGAACCTTCTTTCGGCCGTATCCGGTGGGAAGTTTTCCCGCTAGCGTCCGGCTCATGCGTCTGCGAACTCGCGCCGGCCTGGGGGCCGTGACCACCGGAATCGCGATCGTGCTCCTCGCGTCGACCGCCACCGCCGCGCCCGCTCCCGGAGCTCCCGGCGCCGGGGACCCCTACTACCCCTACGCCGGCAACGGCGGCTACGACGTCGCGCACTACGACATCCGCCTCACCTACCAGCCGGCCACCGACCAGCTCTCCGGCACCACGACGATCCTGGCGACCACCACGCAGGAGCTGTCCAGCTTCGACCTGGACTTCGGGCTCCGGGTCCGCGAGATCCGGGTCGGCAACCGGCCGGCCGCCTTCCGGACCGTCCGGGACGGCGAACTGGAGGTCACCCCGGCCAAGCCGCTGGCGAAGAACCAGCCGGTCACGATCGTCGTCACCTACGCCGACACGCCGTCGAAGGTCGTCATCGACGGCTACACCGCCTGGAAGAAGACCCCGGACGGCGCGCTCGCGGTCGACGAGCCGCAGAACTCCCAGTGGTGGTACCCGGCCAGCGACCACCCCACCGACAAGGCGACCTACGACGTCTCGGTCGAGGTGCCGGACGACGTCGCCGCCCTGTCCAACGGCACCCTCGTCCGCACCACCAAGCAGCGGGCCGGCTGGACGCGCTGGAACTGGCGCAGCGCCCAGCCGCAGAACACCTACGCGACCACCCTGGAAGTCGGGAGGTTCGAGCTCAACCAGGGCACCACGCCGAGCGGGCAGCCGTTCGTCACCGCCTACGACCCGGCCACCGGCGACTCGCTGGGCGCCGCGAAGGCCAGCGTCGAGCGCACCCCGGAGATCGTCGAGTTCCTGGCGAGTCAGTTCGGCGAGTACCCGTTCGAGGCCCAGGGCGGCGTCGTCAGCACCGGCCTGACCTTCGCGCTGGAGGCCCAGACCCGCCCCGTCTACAGCACCAAGTTCTTCGTCGCCGGCGCCAACACGTCGGTCGTCGCGCACGAGAACGCCCACCAGTGGTTCGGTGACTCGGTCTCGCTGGGCCGCTGGAGCGACATCTGGCTCAACGAGGGCTTCGCCAGCTACGCCGAGTACCTGTGGTCGGAGCACCAGGGCGAGGGCACCGCGGCCGAGCTCGCCCAGTACGTCTACGACTCCTACCCGGCCGACGACCCGTTCTGGCAGGTCCTGCCCGGCGACCCGGGCGCGGCCAACCAGTTCGACGACGCCGTCTACGACCGCGGCGCGCTGGCTGTCCAGGCTCTGCGCACGGCCGTCGGCGACGACGCGTTCTTCACGATCCTGCGCACCTGGACCGCCCGGCACCGGGGCGACGACGCCCGCATCAGCGATTTCGTCGCGCTGGCCGAGCAGGTCTCCGGCAAGCCGCTGCGGCAGCTGTTCCAGACCTGGCTGTTCACCGCGGGCAAGCCGGCCACCGGCCCGAACGGCACGACCACCCTGCGCGCTGCCGCCGAGCCGAAGTCGTACCCGGCCATCCAGCGGACCCACCGGCTGCTGGCGGCCGGGGACAGCCGTTAACCCGCACCTTCTATGCTCGGACGAGTGACGGCGAGAACTCTGTGGTGGCTGAAGGTCGGCCGTCGCTGCGTGCTCGCCGTCGCCGCCGTGATCACCGTGCTGTGCGTGGGGCTGCTGCTCGCCGCGATCCGCAACGACCAGGCGATCACCGGCAACCTGGGCACGGCGACGGCCGAGGTCGACGCGGTGACCTGGGACCGCACGATCATCCGGTTCGAGACGCCGGACGGCATCGTGCACATTCCGTCCAACGGCGTGCTCTACCCGAGCGGGCTGGTGGCGGGCGACCTGGTGCGCATCGAGTACGACGCGACCGACCCGGACCTGGCCCGGGTCGCCGGCCGCACCGCGACCCTGACGCTGCTGCCGCTGGGCACCACGATCCTGGTCACCTGGGCGGCCGCCGTGGCGGTGGCGTGGCTGATCCGCCAGCGCCTGCGCCGCGCGGTGCCGGCCCAACCGGAGGTCGCCGCCGTGGACGACGACACCCCGGTCAAGTCCGGCTGACTCAGAAGTTCTGGCGCGGCGGCTGGATCTGCTGCTGCGGGTAGCCCGCGGGCGGCATGGCCTGCTGCTGCGGGAACGCGGCCTGCGCCGGCGCCTGCGGCTGCATGGCCTGGACCTGCTGCGCCTCCTCCTTGGTCAGCTTGTTGGTCATGCCGCAGAAGGTGCACACCGTGAAGTACTTCGAGCTGATCGGGAACATCGGGATGAAGAACAGCGTGAACTTCGTGACGGCGCGGCGCAGCGCGTGGGCGCTGGGGTTCTGGCAGTTCCCGCACAGGTAGGTCGCGGTGGCCAGCTCCTGGACGCTCTTGCGCCAGCCGTAGATCAGCATGTCGTGTTCTCCCGGGTCCGTGATCTCGTCCGGACTAGGACGCGCGGATCTCCCGTTCGGTTTCCTGCCACCACGACAGGACTTCCTCGGCGACGCTGGGCGCGGCGACGAGCAGGCCGTCGGTGGGCAGCGGGCTGTCCGAGCCGCGCCGGTCGAGCACCACGGCGCCGGCCTCGATGGCCAGCGCGACCGAGCCGGCGACGTCCCATTCGTGGTAGCTGTGCAGCACCGCGGCGATGGCGTGCCCGAGCGCGACCTGCGCGATCGACAACGCGGCCGAGCCGAGCACCCGCACCCCGGCGCGTGCCTCGGCGGCGCGTTCGATGAACGACCCCATGCCCGGCCAGGGCCCCTTGCGGGCCAGTTCGGTGCACACGATCGACCCGGCGATGCGGTCCCGGTCGACCAGCCGGACCGGCTTGCCGTTGGCGCGCGTGCCTCGGCCGCGGGCGGCGGCGTAGATCTGGGCGCGGTAGGGGTCGGCGACCACGCCGACGACCGGCCCGGACGCGTCGACCAGCGCGAGGCTGTAGGCGCACCAGGGCACCCCGGCGACGTAGTTGGCGGTGCCGTCGACCGGGTCGACCACCCAGCGGTAGGCCGCCGAGTCCGCGCCGGTGTCGGCGCCGAACTCGCCACCGACGACCGGGATGCCGGGGAACTCCGCGGTCAGCACGCGGCGGGTGTGCCGCTCCAGGATGCGATCGGTGTCGGTGACCCAGTCGAACGGCGAGTCCGCGATGTCGGGGTGGGCGCCCCGGCCCGCGGTCGCGGTGATCACGTCGGTGGCGTCGTTGGCCAGCCGCCCGGCGACCTCGAGCGCTCGCGACAGCAAGCCCGGTTCGACCGGGTGGGGTGGGCGGGCGGAGAGGAGGGTCACGCCAGCCGAGTGTGGCGGCACCAAGTGTCCGGGACGCGACACCCAGGTGAAGCGGAGAAAGCTTCGTGAAGTTCGGGCACCGTTGGTTCCCTCGTCACGCGGGCTTTTCCGCCCGAACCGGACCGGCTGCCACGGTGGCATCGTGCGCGTCGCCATCGTCACCGAAAGCTTCCTTCCGCAGGTGAACGGCGTGACCAACTCCGTGCTGCGGGTCATCGAGCACCTCACCGGCACCGGCCACGACGTGATGGTGGTCGCGCCCGGCCTCACCGGGCCCACGCACTACCGGGGCGCGCCGGTGGTGCGGATCCCCGCGCTGGACCTGCCGGTGGTCAACTCGCTGCCGATCGGCCTGCCCACCCGTACGGTGCTGACCGCGCTCACCGCGTTCGGGCCGGACGTGGTGCACCTGGCCTCGCCGTTCGTGGTCGGCGCGCGTGGGCTGGCCGCGGCCCGGCGCCTGCGGGTGCCCGCGATCGCGGTGTTCCAGACCGACATCGCCGGGTTCGCCACCGCGTACGGGCTCGGCCTGGGCGCGCGGGCGGCGTGGCGGTGGGTGCGGCGGCTGCACTCGAAGGCCGACCGGACGCTGGCGCCGTCCACCCAGTCCGTGGACGACCTGCGCGCGCACGGCGTGCCCCGCGTGCACCGCTGGGGCCGGGGCGTGGACGTCGAGCGCTTCTCGCCCGCGCACGCCGACGCGGAGCTGCGCGCCCGGCTCGCGCCCGACGGCGAGCTGCTGGTGGGGTTCGTCGGGCGGCTGGCGCCGGAGAAAGAGGTCGGCAGGCTCGCCGCGCTGGCCGGCGTGGACGGCGTGCGGCTGGTGGTCGTCGGCGACGGGCCGGACCGCGAGGAGCTGGCCGAACGCCTGCCCGGCGCCGCTTTCCTCGGCGCCCGCTACGGCGAGGAGCTGTCCGCGGCCTACGCGAGCCTCGACGTGTTCGTCCACACCGGACCGCACGAGACGTTCTGCCAGGCGGTGCAGGAGGCGATGGCCTCCGGGCTGCCGGTGCTGGCGCCGGACGCGGGCGGTCCGCGCGACCTGGTCCTGCCCGGCCGCACCGGCTACCTGCTGCCGCCGGACCCGGCCGGGTTCGCCGAGGAACTGGTGCGGCGCGTGCGTGACCTGCGTGACCCGGCGCTGCGCGAGCGGCTGGGAACCAAGGCCCGCAAGGTTGTGCTGGGCCGGACCTGGCCGGCGGTGTGCGCGGAGCTGGTGCGGCACTACGAGGTGGTCACCGGCCGCGTCGCGCGAGCCGCCTGATGCCATGCACATCGTCCAGCTGGCGAACTTCTACGGGCCGCGCTCCGGTGGTCTGCGCACCGCGCTGCACCACCTGGGCGCCGGGTACGTGGCGAGTGGTCACCGCGTGACGCTGGTCGTGCCGGGACCCCGGCACGCCGAGGAGCAGCTGTCCACGGGCGTGCGCCGGATCAGCCTGCCCGCGCCGAAGATCCCCGGCACCGGCGGATACCGAGCGGTCGACCCGTACCGGGTGCGCGCGTTGCTGTCGGCGCTGCGCCCGGACCGGTTGGAGGTGTCGGACCGGCTGACCCTGCGCGGGATGGGGGTGTGGGCGCACCAGCACGACGTGCCCAGCGTGGTGATCTCGCACGAGCGGCTGGACCGGCTGCTGGAGCAGTTCCTCGTGCCCGGACCGCTGGCCCGCCGGGTCGCCGACGCCGCCAACCGGCGGATGGCGGGCAACTACGACACGGTCGTCTGCACCACGTCGTTCGCGCGCGAGGAGTTCGACCGGATCGGCGTCGCCAACGTCCGGCAGGTCCCGCTGGGCGTCGATCTGGCCGCCTTCCAGCCGCGGTACCACGACGCCGGGCTGCGTGCCGAGCTGGCCTCCGGCGCCGACGCGTTGCTTGTCCACTGTGGACGGCTGTCGCCGGAGAAGCACGTCGAGCGCAGTGTGGACACCGTCGCCGAGCTGACCGAGTCCGGCGACCGGGTGCGGCTGGTGATCGCCGGGGACGGGCCGCGGCGGCGGGCGCTGCTGCTGCGGGCGCGCGGGCTGCCGGTCACGTTCCTCGGGTTCGTGTCCGACCGGACCGCGGTGGCGCGGCTGCTGGCCAGCGCGGACGTCTCGCTCGCCCCCGGCCCGCACGAGACGTTCGGGCTCGCGGCACTGGAGGCGCTGGCGTCGGGGACGCCGGTGGTGGTGTCGCGGTCCTCGGCGCTGCGGGAGATCGTCCGGCCCGGCTGCGGGGCCGCGGTGCCGGACGTGCCGCGGGCCTTCGCGAGCGCCGTGACCGGCCTGCTGGAGCACCCGGAGGACCTGCGACGTGCGGCTTCCCGCGCCCGGGCGGAGGAGTTCGCCTGGCCCGCGAGCGTGCGCGGCATGTTATCTGCTTTACGCTCCTGACATGTCACGTGCGAGCCTCGACAAAGATCCGCACGAGGTCGCCGCCATGTTCGACGGCGTCTCGGAGGGCTACGACCGGGCGAACTCGGTCATGACGTTCGGGTTCGACCGCCGATGGCGCACGACGACGTCCCGCGTCCTGGACGCCAGCCGCGGGGAGAAGGTGCTCGACCTCGCCGCCGGCACCGGGGTGTCCACCGCCGAGTACGCGCGCGGCGGCGCCTGGTGCCTGGCCGCGGACTTCTCGCTCGGCATGCTCCGCAGCGGCAAGCACCGCCGCGTCCCGATGGTCGCCGCCGACGCGCTGCACCTGCCCTTCGCCGACGGCAGCTTCGACGCCGCGACGATCAGCTTCGGCATCCGCAACTTCGTCGACACGAAGGCCGCGCTCGAAGAGATCGCGCGCGTGGTCAAGCCGGGCGGGCGGCTGGTCATCTGCGAGGTGTCGACGCCCACGTTCCCGCCGATCCGGTTCGTCTACAAGCGGTTCATCCTGCGGGCCATGACCCTGCTCGGCCGGTTCTCCTCGACCAACCCCGACGCCTACTCCTACCTGGCCGAATCCATGGCCGCCTGGCACGACCAGCGCACCCTGGCGCAGATCATCGCGAGCGCGGGCTGGACGAAGGTGGAGTGGCTGAACCTGACGTTCGGCGTCGTCGCGATCCATCGTGCCGTGAAGCCTTCCGTAAACTCCGAGGCATGACCCAGGACGCTCAGGTAATCGTCGTCGGCGCGGGCCCGGCCGGATCCACCGTCGCGACGTACCTGGCGCGCGCCGGGATCGACGTCCTGGTGCTGGAGAAGACCGAGTTCCCGCGCGAGAAGGTGTGCGGCGACGGCCTCACCCCGCGCGGCGTCAAGCAGCTCATCGACCTGGGCATCGACACCAGCCGGGAGGCCGGCTGGGTGCACAGCCGCGGCCTGCGGATCCTCACCGCGGAGCTGACGCTGGAGCTGGACTGGCCGGAGCTGACCAGCTACCCGCCCTACGGCGTCTCGCGCACCCGCCAGGACTTCGACGACCTGCTGGCCAAGACCGCGGTCAAGGCCGGCGCCCGGCTGCTGGAGCGGACCACCGTGACCGGCGCGATCACCGACGAGCGCATCGGGCGCGTGATCGGCGTGGAGGGCAAGCAGGGGCCCGAGAAGACCCCGGTCCGCTACCACGCGCCGCTGGTGCTGGCGTGTGACGGCGTGTCCGCGCGGCTGGCCCGGTCGATCGGCATCGAGACCGACGAGAAGCGCCCGATGGGTGTCGCCGTGCGCCGGTACTACCGGAGCCCGCGGCACGACGATGAGTTCATCGAGGGCCACCTGGAGCTGTGGGACCGCAAGGACCCGCGCAACCCGCAGCTGCTGCCCGGCTACGGCTGGGCGTTCCCGCTCGGCGACGGCACGGTGAACGTCGGGCTGGGGATGCTGTCCACGTCGAAGTCGTTCCGGAACACGGACTACCGCGCGCTGATGCGGCAGTGGCTCGACTCGACGCCGGAGGAGTGGGGCTACCGCGAGGAGAACGCGATCGGCCGGATCGGCGGCGCCGGCCTGCCGATGGGCTTCAACCGCACCCCGCACTACCGCGACGGTTTGTTGCTGCTCGGCGACGCGGGCGGCATGGTGAGCCCGTTCAACGGCGAGGGCATCTCGGCGGCGATGGAGTCGGCGCAGCTCGCGGCGGAGTTCGTGGTGCAGGCGCTGGCCCGGCCCGAGGGCTCGTCGCGGGAGCGCGCGCTGCGGGGGTACCCGCTCGCGCTGAAGGAGCTGATGGGCGGCTACTACCGGCTGGGCAACGTCTTCGCGAAGGCGATCGGCAACCCGAAGGTCATGCGCGCGGCGACCAAGTACGGCCTGCGGATCAACCCGCTGATCCCGCTGATCTACAAGGGCCTGTCCGGCTGCTACGACGCCAAGGGCGGCGACGCGGTGGACCGGATGATCTCCCTGGCCGCGCGGTTGACGCCCAGCGCCTGAGACCCCACCGCGGGCCAGCGGTGCGCGCCTCCGTGAGGCCGGCGCCCCGCCCCGGCGATAGCCCCGAGTGCAGAACTCGCGCCCCGGAACGTGGGACTCGCGCCCCGGAACGTGGGACTCGCGGCGCGCGCGAGTTCCACGCTCCTGCGGGCGAGTCCCACGTTCGCGCGGGCGAGTCCTGCGCTCCTGCGCGCGAGTCCCGCGTTCGCGCGCGAGTGCGTGCCCCGGCGCGTCGGATGACCTCCGTCACATGTCCGGACGCGTGATCTGACTCGCAACCGGGCCTGGTTGCGCCCGCTCACCGTGGGTTACGTCACACGTCTTTCGCGTTGCGTGATCAGGAAGATCCTTTTCGTGCAGGTCTCGGGCTTATGGCCGCCCACCAGGGCATCCTTTGGTTAGGTTCGCCTTACCCGAAACACCCCGCGACAACAATGTGAGCCACGTCCTACACTGCCCCTATGTTTTGTGAACCGCTTCACAACCCCGCACGGAAGATTGTGAACAGTTTCACAAGCGGCACGTTCGCAACGGCGCGGAAAGGACGGCAATCACCGTGCTGATGTCGCAGTTCCCCCTCGCGCAGGCGGCCTCGTCCCCGGGGCTGGAGATGTACCTGCCGCTGGTCCTGTTGTTCGTCCTCGCCGCGGGGTTCGCGGTGTTCTCCGTGCTGCTCGGCCCGCTGGTGGGCCCGCGCCGGTACAACCGGGCGAAGCAGATGGCCTACGAGTGCGGGATCGAACCGTCCCCGCAGCCGCTGGTGGGCGGCGGCCGCATGCCGGTCGCCTACTACATCACCGCGATGCTGTTCATCCTGTTCGACATCGAAATGGTCTTCCTCTACCCGTTCGCCGTCTCGGCGGACGCGCTCGGCCTGTTCGGCCTGGTGGAGATCGTCTTGTTCATCGCGACCGTCGGCTTCGCCTACGCCTACGTCTGGCGTCGCGGCGGGCTCGACTGGAACTAGGGGAGGGACGTCATGGGACTCGAAGAGCAGCTCCCCAACGGCATCCTGCTGGCCAGCCTGGAGAAGCTGGTCAACTGGGCGCGCAAGAACTCGCTGTGGCCGGCCACCTTCGGGCTCGCCTGCTGCGCGATCGAGATGATGACCGTCGGCGGCTCCCGCTACGACATCGCCCGCTTCGGCATGGAGCGCTTCTCCGCGACCCCGCGCCAGGCCGACCTGATGATCGTCGCCGGGCGGGTCACCCAGAAGATGGCCCCGGTCCTGCGTCAGATCTACGACCAGATGGCCGAGCCGAAGTGGGTGCTCGCGATGGGCGTCTGCGCCTCCTCCGGCGGCATGTTCAACAACTACGCCGTCGTGCAGGGCGTGGACCACATCGTGCCGGTCGACATGTACCTGCCGGGCTGCCCGCCCCGCCCGGAGATGCTGCTCGACGCGATCCTCAAGCTGCACGCCAAGATCCAGGACGAGCCGCTCGGGCCGCGTCGCGCCGCGGCACTGGCCGGGCACCAGACCGAGCTGATCCCGTCGTCGATCAAGTACGCGAAGAAGTGATGCGGCATGGCTGAAGAGAACCCCGAGACCGGCGGCGAACAGTCCAGCGCCCAGCGTCCGGACACCGGCCTGGAGCCGAGTGGCCCGCGCCCGGCGCAACCGATCGTCGCCGGCCGCGAGCGCCGCGGCATGTTCGGCGTCTCCGACAGCGGCGACACCTCCGGCTACGGCGGGCTGCGGCTGCCGGCTTACCTGCCGGCACCGGCGGAACGGCCCTACGGCGGCTGGTTCGACGAGTTCGCCGACCAGTTCTTCGCCGCGCTGGCCGAGAACGACGTGCCGGCCGAGGCGGTGCACCAGGTGACCGTCGACCGCGGCGAGATCACCCTCTACGTCGACCGCGCGCACCTCGTCGCGATGTGCCGCATCCTGCGCGACGACGCCGGGCTGCGGTTCGAGCTGTGCAGCTCGGTGTCCGGTGTGGACTACGGGCCGGACGTGCCGCAGCGGCTGCACTCGGTGTACCACCTGACGTCGATGACCTACCGCCGGCGCATCCGGCTGGAGGTCGCGGTGGACTGCGATGACACTGAGGACGCACCTCATGTCCCCTCCATCGTGGAGGTCTACCCGACCGCCGACTGGCAGGAACGCGAGGCGTGGGACCTGTTCGGCATCGTCTACGACGGCCACCCGGCCCTGACCCGGATCCTGATGCCGGACGACTGGGACGGTCACCCGCAGCGCAAGGACTACCCGCTCGGCGGGATCCCGGTGGAGTACAAGGGCGCGGAGATCCCGCCCCCCGATCAGCGGAGGTCGTACTCGTGACGACGGAACGACTCTCGGACGTCAGCACCGGCACGGACACCTCGGACCCGGGCCGCGACAGCGCGGACAGCACCGCCGAGTACGCCGAATCCCGGGACACCACCGAAGGCCGCATCTACCACGTCAGCGGCGGTGACTGGGACGACGTGCTGGAGGACGCCCAGCACGACGAGCGGATCGTCATCAACATGGGCCCGCAGCACCCGTCCACGCACGGCGTGCTCCGGCTCGTGCTGGAGCTGGAGGGCGAGACGGTCACCCAGCTGCGGTCGGTCATCGGCTACCTGCACACCGGCATCGAGAAGAACTGCGAGTACCGGACCTGGACCCAGGGCGTCACGTTCGTGACGCGCATGGACTACCTGTCCCCGCTGTTCAACGAGCTGGGCTACTGCCTGGGCGTGGAGAAGCTGCTCGGCATCCAGGCCCCGCGCCGGGCCGAGCTGATCCGCGTCATGCTCTGCGAGATCAACCGCATCGGCTCGCACCTGGTCTACATCGCCACCGGCGGCATGGAGCTGGGCGCCACCACCGCGATGACCTTCGGGTTCCGCGAGCGCGAAGAGGTGCTGCACCTGCTGGAGTACCTGACCGGGCTGCGCATGAACCACGCGTTCATCCGCCCCGGCGGGATCGCGCAGGACCTGCCGGCCGACTGGAAGGAGAAGGTCGGCGAGTTCGTCAAGGTGATGGACGAGCGCCTTCCCCTGTACGACAAGCTGTTCACCGGCCAGCCGATCTGGCGCAACCGGCTCAAGGGCGTCGGGTACCTGCCGGTGGACGCGTGCCTCGCGCTCGGCGTCACCGGCCCGGTGCTGCGGTCCGCGGGCCTGCCGTGGGACCTGCGCAAGATCCAGCCGTACTCGCGCTACGACGAGTTCGAGTTCGACGTGCCGACCTCGACCGAGGCCGACTGCTGGGGCCGGTACCTGTGCCGGGTCGAGGAGATGCACCAGTCGCTGCGGATCATCCGGCAGTGCCTGAAGATGATCGAGCCGGGCCCGGTCATGGTGGAGGACAAGAAGGTCGCCTGGCCCGCGCAGCTGTCGATCTCCAGCGACGGCATGGGCAACTCGCTGGAGCACGTCCGCAAGATCATGGGCCAGTCGATGGAGTCGCTGATCCACCACTTCAAGCTGGTCACCGAGGGCTTCAAGGTGCCGCCCGGCCAGGTGTACTCCACGGTCGAGTCGCCGCGCGGCGAGCTGGGCTTCCACCTCGTCTCCGACGGCGGCACCCGGCCGATGCGCGTGCACGTCCGGGAACCGAGTTTCGTCAACCTGCAGTCCCTGCCGGCGATGTCAGAGGGCGGCCTGGTGGCCGACGTGATCGCGGCGGTCGCGTCGGTGGACCCGGTCATGGGCGGAGTGGATCGATGACCACAGCTAAGGAAACGTTCGACGCGGACACCGTGGCCAAGGCGCAGGAGCTGATGGCCCGCTACCCGCAGTCCCGGTCGGCGCTGCTGCCGATGCTGCACCTGGTGCAGTCGGTGCAGGGGTTCGTCAGCCAGGAGGGCGTGACGTTCTGCGCGGAGCAGCTCGGGCTGTCCGAGGCCGAGGTCAGCGCGGTCGTCACGTTCTACACGATGTACAAGCGCAAGCCGTGCGGCGAGCACCTGGTGAGCGTGTGCACGAACACGCTGTGCGCCGCGCTCGGTGGCGACGCGATCTACCGCACGCTGCAGGAACACCTGGGCGAGGACGGGAAACCGCTGGGGCACGAGGAAACCGCGGGCACGCCCGGTGAGCCGGGCTCGATCACGCTGGAGCACGCCGAGTGCCTGGCGGCCTGCGACCTCGCGCCGGTGTTGCAGGTCAACTACGAGTACTACGACAAGCAGACGCCGGACAGCGCGGTGGAACTGGTCGACGCGTTGCGGCGCGGCGAGAAGCCGCAACCGTCGCGGGGCGCGCCGCTGGGCGACTTCAAGAGCGCCGAGTTGCAGCTGGCCGGGTTCTTCCCGGAGGACGAAGAGACCTACCGGGCGCAGGTGGACGGACCGTCCCAGGCGCCGGAGACCCTGATGGGTGCGCGGATCGCCCAGGAGCGGGGCTGGACCGCCCCGGTCATGGCGGACGACGTGCCGTTGCCGGAGGTGGAAAAGAAATGAGCGACCCGCTGACGCCGGTACTCACCAAGCGCTGGCTGTCTCCCAACTCCTGGCGACTGTCCACCTACGAACAGCTGGAGGGCTACACCGCGCTGCGCAAGGCGTTACGTGGCACGCCCGAGCAGCTGGTGCAGCTGGTCAAGGACTCCGGTCTGCGCGGCCGCGGCGGTGCGGGCTTCCCCGCCGGCGTGAAGTGGTCGTTCATGCCGCCCAACGAGGACAAGCCGCACTATCTCGTGATCAACGCCGACGAGGGCGAGCCGGGGACCTGCAAGGACATCCCGCTGATGATGGCCGACCCGCACTCGCTGATCGAAGGCTGCATCATCGCCGCCTACGCGATGCGGTCGCACCACTGCTTCATCTACGTGCGCGGCGAGGCGCTGCACCCGTACCGGCGGCTCAACGCGGCCGTGCGCGAGGCCTACCGCGCCGGGTACCTGGGCCGCGACATCCTCGGGTCCGGGTTCGACCTGGACATCACCGTGCACGCCGGGGCGGGCGCGTACATCTGCGGTGAGGAGACCGCGCTGCTCGACTCGCTGGAGGGCCGCCGCGGCCAGCCGCGGCTCAAGCCGCCGTTCCCCGCGGCCGCCGGTCTCTACGCGGCGCCGACCACGGTGAACAACGTCGAGACCATCGCGAGCGTTCCGTTCATCGTCAACGGCGGCGCCGACTGGTTCCGCAAGATGGGCCGGGAGAAGTCGCCGGGCCCGAAGATCTACTCGATCTCCGGGCACGTCGAGAAGCCGGGCCAGTACGAGGCGCCGCTCGGCACGACCCTGCGCGAGCTGCTGGAACTGTGCGGCGGCATGAAGGACGGCATCCCGCTCAAGTTCTGGACGCCGGGCGGGTCGTCCACGCCGATGTTCACCGCCGAGCACCTGGACATCCCGCTCGACTTCGAGGGCGCCGCGGAGGCCGGGTCGATGCTCGGCACCACCGCGGTGCAGGTGTTCAACGAGACCGTGTCGGTCCCGTGGGCCGTGATGAAGTGGACGAAGTTCTACGAGCACGAGTCGTGCGGCAAGTGCACGCCGTGCCGCGAGGGCACGTACTGGCTGGCGCAGATCCTGGAGCGGATGGTCGAGGGGCGGGGCACCGCCGAGGACATCGACACGCTGCTGGACGTCTGCGACAACATCCTGGGCCGGTCGTTCTGCGCCCTCGGTGACGGCGCGGTCAGCCCGATCACCAGCGGGATCAAGTACTTCCGCGACGAATTCCTCGCCCTGTGCGAGAGCAACAAGCGCGAGTTGGTGGGAGCACAGGCATGACGATCGCGCCAGAGAACCCCAAGACCGAGACGCCGGTGCCCGAGGGGCACGTGAAGCTGACCATCGACGGCGAGGAGGTCATCGCGCCCAAGGGTGAGCTGCTGATCCGCACCGCGGAGCGGCTCGGCACGGTGATCCCGCGGTTCTGCGACCACCCGCTGCTCGACCCGGCCGGGGCCTGCCGCCAGTGCCTGGTCGAGGTCGAGATGGGCGGGCGGCCGATGCCGAAACCGCAGGCGTCGTGCACGATGACCGTCGCCGACGGGATGGTCGTCAAGACGCAGCTGACCTCGCCGGTCGCGGACAAGGCCCAGCAGGGCGTGATGGAGCTGCTGCTCATCAACCACCCGCTGGACTGCCCGGTGTGCGACAAGGGCGGCGAGTGCCCGCTGCAGAACCAGGCGATGGCCCACGGCCGCGCCGACTCGCGGTTCCGCGACACCAAGCGCACCTTCCCGAAGCCGCTGCCGATCTCGACGCAGGTGCTGCTCGACCGCGAGCGGTGCGTGCTGTGCCAGCGGTGCACGCGGTTCTCCGCGCAGATCGCCGGCGACCCGTTCATCGACCTGCTGGAGCGTGGCGCGCACCAGCAGATCGGCACGGCGGAGACCGCGGACGTGTTCGACCTCGCCTCGCGCACGTCGTCGGGCGCGCCGTTCCAGTCGTACTTCTCCGGCAACACCATCCAGATCTGCCCGGTCGGGGCGCTGACCAGCGCGCAGTACCGGTTCCGGTCGCGGCCGTTCGACCTGGTGTCCGCGCCGAGCGTGTGCGAGCACTGCTCGTCCGGCTGCGCCGAACGCACCGACTACCGGCGCGGCAAGGTGATGCGCAAGCTCGCCGCCAACGACCCCGAGGTCAACGAGGAGTGGATCTGCGACAAGGGCCGCTTCGCGTTCCGGTACGCCACGGCGGCCGACCGGATCCGGCGGCCGCTGGTGCGCGACGCCTCCGGTGAGCTGCGGGAAGCGCCGTGGACGGAGGCGCTGCGCGTCGCCGCGGAGGGACTGGCGAAGGCGCGGGACAGCCGCGGCGCCGCCGTGCTCGCGGGTGGCCGGCTGACCCTGGAGGACGCCTACTCCTACGCGAAGTTCGCGCGGATCGCGTTGCGCACCAACGACATCGACTTCCGGGCGCGGGCGCACTCGCCGGAGGAGCTGGACTTCCTCGCCGCCGAGGTGGCGGGCACGACGCCGGAGCACGGCGTGACGTTCGGGGCGATCGAGAACGCGCCGACGGTGCTGTGCGTGGCGTTCGAGCCCGAGGAGGAGGCGCCGATCGTCTTCCTCCGGCTGCGCAAGGCCGCCCGCAAGAAGCGCACCCGCGTGGTCCACTTGGGACAGTGGACGACGCCGTCGGTGCGCAAGACGTCCGGCGAGCTGCTGGCCTGCGTGCCCGGGTCGGAGGCCGCCGCGCTGGACGGCATCCCGGAGCACGCGCCGGACGTCGAGTCGGCGCTGGGCGCCGACGGCGCGGTCGTACTGGTCGGGGAGCGGGCGGCCGAGGTGCCGGGCCTGTTCGTCGCGGTGCGGCGGCTGGCCGCGCGGACCGGCGCGAAGGTCGCCTGGATCCCGCGCCGGGCCGGTGAGCGCGGCGCGCTGGAGGCCGGCGCTGCACCGTCGCTGCTGCCCGGCGGCCGCCCGGTCACCGACGACGCGGCACGGGCCGAGGTCGAGGCGGTGTGGGGTGCGCCGGTGCCGGCCGAGCCGGGGCGCGACACGAACGACATCATCGGCGCGCTGGCCGGCGGGTACCTGTCCGGCGTGGTCGTCGGCGGCGTGGACCTGGACGACCTGCCGGACCCGGAGCTGGCGCGGCGGGCGCTGTCGCGGGCGGAGTTCGTGGTGAGCCTGGAGATGCGGGCGAGCATGGTGACCGAGCACGCGGACGTGGTCCTGCCGATCGCGCCGGTGGTCGAGAAGTCCGGCAGCTTCGTGAACTGGGAGGGCCGGCGCCGCGTGTTCGACGCGACGCTCGAAGGCACCGGCGCCCTGCCGGACTGCCGGGTGCTGGACACGCTCGCCGTCGAGATGGACGCCGACCTGTTCACGCAGACCCCGGCGGCCGCGTACGCCGACTTCGCCCGGCTGGGCTCGTCGGGCGCCGCGCACGGCAAGTTCTGGGAGTCCGGAGCCGCGCGTGCCGCCGCCGAGGTCGGGCCGGGACAGGCGCGGCTGGCGAGCTGGCGGCAGCTGCTGGACGAGGGCTCGCTGCAGGTGGACGAGCCGCACCTGGCGGGCACCGCGCGGCGCGTGGTGGCGCGGGTGTCGGCGAAGACCGCGGCCGAGCTCGGTGACGAGGTGACGGTCTCCACCGAGCGGGGTGCGATCACGCTGCCGGTCGAGGTCGCCGACCTGCCCGACGACGTCGTGTGGCTGCCGGGCAACTCCGACGGCTCGCGGCTGCGGAAGACACTCGGCGCCGGGCACGGGGCGGTCGTCAACATCGAGGGAGTGCGGCGATGACACCGTTGCTGCTGCAGGCGCCGGATCAGATGACCCGTGCCGAGCTGCTCGCGGACGACCCGTGGTGGCTGATCCTGCTCAAGACGGTCGTGGTCCTGCTGATCGGGCCGCTCCTGACGATCTTCCTCATCGTGTGGGAGCGCAAGGCGATCGGCCGGATGCAGAACCGGCCCGGCCCGAACCGCGTCGGCCCCGGCGGCTACTTCCAGTCGCTGGCGGACGCGATCAAGCTGCCGTTCAAGGAGCAGATCATCCCGGACGGCGCCGACCGGAAGGTGTACTTCCTGGCGCCGGTGCTGTCCGCGGTGCCCGCGTTGATCGCGCTGGCCGCGATCCCGTTCGGGCCGCAGGTGTCGATCTTCGGTGAGCAGACCGTGCTGCAGCTGGTCGACCTGCCGGTCGGGGTGCTGCTGATCCTGGCCTGCTCGTCGGTGGGCGTGTACGGGATCGTGCTGGCCGGGTGGTCGTCCGGGTCGCCGTACCCGCTGCTCGGCGGGCTGCGGTCGGCGGCGCAGGTGATCTCGTACGAGATCGCGATGGGCCTGTCGATCGTCGGCGTGGTGCTGTACTCGCAGTCGATGGCGACCGGTGCGATCGTCGACGCGCAGGCCCGCGGCTGGTACTTCTACCTGCTGCTGCCGAGTTTCGTGATCTACCTGATCTCGATGGTGGGTGAGACGAACCGGGCGCCGTTCGACCTGCCGGAGGCGGAGTCGGAGCTGGTCGGCGGGTTCCACACCGAGTACTCGTCGATGAAGTTCGCGATGTTCTTCCTCGCCGAGTACGTGAACATGGTGATCGTCTCGGCGTTCGCGACGACGCTGTTCCTGGGCGGCTGGATGTTCCCGTTCGTCGGGCTGGATTCGCCGCTGAACCAGGGGTGGCTGCCGCTGATCTGGTTCACGGTGAAGCTGTTCGCGTTGCTGTTCGGGTTCATCTGGCTGCGGGGGACGCTGCCGCGGTTCCGCTACGACCAGTTCATGCAGCTGGGCTGGAAGGTCCTGGTGCCGGCGAACCTGGTGTGGATCGTGATCATCGCGTCGATCCGGGCGATCCGGAACAACGGCGGGCTGTCGACGGGCCAGATCCTGATCGGCGGGGCGATCGTGGTGGTGGTCGCGGTGGCGATCGCGCTGCTGGTGCCCGAGAAGAAGCAGACCGGCGACGGTTCGGTGCCGGTGACCGGTGGCGGCTTCCCGTTGCCACCGCTGGATTTGCGTGTGCCCGAGGTGCCCGAGCGGGGCGCCGGGAAGCGCCGGCGCCGGGTGGCGGGTCGTACTTCGGAGCCTGCCCAGGTGGGCGCCGGGAAGGAGGGTTCCGATGGGACTGTTTGACCCCATCAAGGGTTTCGGCGTCACGTTCGGCACGATGTTCAAGAAGGTGGCGACGGAGGAGTACCCGGAGATCGGCGCCCCGGCCGCGCCGCGCTACCACGGGCGGCACCAGCTCAACCGGCACCCGGACGGGCTGGAGAAGTGCGTCGGCTGCGAGTTGTGCGCGTGGGCGTGCCCGGCGGACGCGATCTTCGTCGAGGGCGGCGACAACACCGAGGACGCCCGGTACTCGCCCGGCGAGCGGTACGGCAAGGACTACCAGATCAACTACCTGAGGTGCATCGGCTGCGGCCTGTGCGTCGAGGCGTGCCCCACCCGCTCCCTGACGATGATCAACTTCTACGAGATGGCGGACGACGACCGCCAGAAGCTGATCTGGACCAAGGAGGACCTGCTGGCGCCGCTCCTGCCGGGTATGGAGCAACCCCCACACCCCATGCGCCTGGGCGACGACGAGCAGGACTACTACGTGCACGGCCCCGAACTGGCCCGCGGCAGAGGCGTCCCACCGGGCGAAACGGTAGAAACCTCCCGCGAGGAGGCAATCCAATGACCCCCCCGGCGTTGCCGGTCTCCGGTGACCAGTTGCCGCACCCGACCCCACCGGGTCGCGCCGACGGTCTCCACCGGGTGGTGGCGGTCAGGACGACATCCTCATCCGCAAGCCTCGGCCAGTGGCCGGGGGCCGTTCGAGGGGAGGTGCGGTGATGGTGCTGGCACAGGCCGCCGAGGTGGTCTCCACCGGGGAGGCCATCGCGTTCTGGATTCTCGGTCCGGTGGCCCTTCTGGGCGCCCTCGGGCTCATCTTCGCGCGCAATGCGGTTCACTCGGCGCTCTTCCTGGCCCTCACGATGTTCTCGCTGGGCATCCTCTACATGGTCCAGCGGGCGCCGTTCCTCGGGTTCACCCAGATCATCGTCTACACCGGCGCGATCATGATGCTGTTCCTGTTCGTGCTGATGCTCGTGGGCCGCGAGAGTTCCGACTCCGTCGTCGAGGTGCTGCGGGGGCAGCGCCTGTGGGGCGGCATCCTCGGCGTCGGCATCGCCGGGTTGATGGCCACCGCGCTCACCCGGGCACTCGCCAACGTCACCCCGGCGCCCGCGCCGGACGGCAACGCCGGTGGCCTCGGCCGCCTCATCTTCACCGACTACCTGTTCCCCTTCGAGCTCACCTCGGCGCTGCTGATCACCGCGGCGCTGGGAGCCATGGTGCTCGCCTTCACCGAGAAGCGCGGCCGCCGCTCGCAGAAGGAACTCGTCGAGGCCCGGTTCCGCGGCGAGTACGAACGCATTTCGCCCAAGCCGGGGCCCGGTGTGTTCGCCACCTCCCACTCGGTCACGACCCCCGCGATCCTGCCCGACGGCTCGGTCGCGCCCGAGTCGCTGTCCACGATCATCGAGTCCACGCCCACGGCCCGCCTCGAAGCCGAGCGCAAGCAGGTCGAGGGCACCGAACCGCAGCCCGACGCCCACGCGCTGGTCGGGAAGGGTGACGAGGAATGACCCCCACCTACTACCTGCTGCTCTCGGCCCTGCTGTTCGCCATCGGCGCGGTCGGCGTGCTGGTGCGGCGCAACGCCATCGTCGTGTTCATGTGCATCGAGCTGATGCTCAACGCCGTGAACCTCTCCCTGGTCACGTTCTCCCGCATCAACGGCGGGCTCGACGGCCAGGTGATGGCGTTCTTCGTGATGGTCGTCGCCGCCGCGGAGGTCGTCGTCGGGCTGGCGATCATCATGGCCATCTTCCGGACCCGCCGGTCGGCCTCGGTCGACGACACCAACCTGCTCAAGTACTAGGAGCTCGAGAGTGATCGCATCATCGTGGCTGCTGGTCGCGTTCCCGGCCCTCGGCGCGTTCGTCCTGCTGGCCGGGGGCAGGCGCACCGACCGCTGGGGACACCTGCTCGGCTGCGCGACCGTCATCGCGTCGTTCGTGTACGGCCTGGTGCTGTTCTTCGGCAGCGACGGGCACGTGACCGACACCAGGATGTTCACCTGGATCGGCGTCGGTGACCTCCAGATCGACTTCGGCCTGCGGATCGACGCGCTCTCGCTCGTCTTCATCCTGCTGATCACCGGTGTGGGCGCGCTGATCCACATCTACTCGATCGGCTACATGAAAGAGGACGTCGCTCGGCGTCGATTTTTTGGCTACCTGAACCTCTTCGTGGCCTCCATGCTGGTTCTGGTGCTGGGCAACAACTTCGTGACGCTCTACCTCGGCTGGGAGGGCGTCGGCCTGGCGTCGTACCTGCTCATCGGCTGGTACTCGGACCGCCCGTCCGCGGCGACCGCCGCGAAGAAGGCGTTCCTGATGAACCGCGTCGGTGACGTCGGGCTCGCGCTCGCGATCTTCCTGATGTTCAAGTACCTCGGCACGGTCACCTACGCGGGCGTGTTCGACCGCATCGGCGACGCACCGCCGGCCGTGATCACCGCCATCGCGATCCTGCTGCTCCTCGGCGCGTGCGGTAAGTCCGGCCAGTTCCCGCTCCAGGCGTGGCTCCCGGACGCCATGGAAGGCCCGACCCCGGTGTCGGCCCTGATCCACGCCGCCACCATGGTCACCGCCGGCGTGTACCTGGTGGCGCGCGCCAACCCGATCTACAACGAGACCGAGACGGGCCGGCTGATCGTCACCCTCGTCGGCGCGATAACCCTGCTGATCGGGTGCATCATCGGCTGCGCCTACGACGACATCAAGAAGGTGCTCGCGTACTCGACGGTCAGCCAGATCGGCTACATGATGCTCGCCGTCGGGCTCGGGCCGTTCGGCTACGCGCTCGGCATCATGCACCTGCTCACGCACGGCTTCTTCAAGGCCGGTCTGTTCCTCGGCGCCGGGTCGGTCATGCACGGCATGAACGACGAGGTCGACATGCGCAAGTTCGGCGGCCTGTACCGGCACATGCCGATCACGTTCGTCACCTTCGGGCTCGGTTACCTGGCGCTCATCGGGTTCCCCTTCCTGTCGGGTTACTTCTCCAAGGACGCGATCATCGAGGCCGCCTTCGGTCAGGAGGGCTGGCGCGGCTGGGTGTTCGGCCTCGCCGCGATGCTCGGCGCCGCGCTGACCGCGTTCTACATGACCCGGCTGATGCTGCTCACCTTCTTCGGCAAGGAACGCTGGCGGGACCTGCGCACCGCCGAGGGCAAGGAGTTCCACCCGCACGAGTCGCCGCCGGTGATGACCGCGCCGATGATCGTGCTGGCCATCGGCTCGCTCGGCGCCGGCGCGTTCTTCGCCCTCGGCGACCGCCTCGCCGAATGGCTCGCCCCGGCACTGGGTGAACTCGGCGAGGCCGAGCACACCGCGATCCCGCACGCGCTCATCCCGTGGATCACGGTCGCCCTGTCCGCGCTCGGCGTGCTGCTCGCCTGGCTCGTCGTCGGGCGCCGGGACACCCCGGTCGAGCGGCCGGAGAACGTCTCCGCCGTGGTCAAGGCGGCCCGCAAGGACCTGTACGGCAACGCGGTCAACGAGGCACTGGTCGCGACCCCGGGCATGTGGCTCACCCGGTTCTCGGTCTACCTCGACAGCCGTGGCGTCGACGGCGCCGTCAACGGCCTGGCCGCCGCCCTCGGTGGCGGGTCCGGGAGGCTGCGCAGACTGCAGACCGGCTTCGTCCGCTCGTACGCCCTGTCGATGCTGGCCGGCTCGTTCGTCCTCGTCGCCGCACTGCTGATGGTGAGGTTCTCATGACCTGGGTACTGGCCCTCATCCTCTGGCCGCTGGTCGGCGCGTGCGTCGTCACCGGGCTGCGCCGCAACGACCGGCTCGCCACCGTCGCCGCGGTGGTGTTCGCCCTCGTCGAGCTGGCGATGATCATCCCGACGTGGGCGACCTACCAGCCGGACGGCGCCCGCCTGCAGCACACCAGCTCGATGGACTGGATCCCGAGCTTCGGCGTGCACATCTCCTTCGGTATCGACGGCATCGCCCTGGTGATGATCGCCGTGATCGCGTTCCTGGTGCCGATCGTCATCGGCGCCCTGGGCACGGCGGACAAGCTGCCGCAGGACCGCAGCGCGGGTGGTTTCCTCGCGCTGATCCTGGTGCAGGAGGCCATCACCGTCGCGGTGTTCGCCGCCACCGACGTGTTCCTGTTCTACGTGCTGTTCGAGATCATGCTGATCCCGATGTACTTCCTCATCGGCGGCTACGGCGGCGCGAACCGGCAGTACGCGGCGGTCAAGTTCTTCCTGTACTCCTTCCTCGGCGGTCTGATCATGCTGGCCTCGGCGATCGGGGCCTACTCGCTCGCCGCCGACGAGCTGGGCAACGGCACCTTCGACTGGGCGACGCTGGTCACGGTGGTGCGGGACGCGCCCACGAGCACCCAGATCTGGCTGTTCCTCGGGTTCTTCCTGGCGTTCGCGATCAAGGCGCCGCTCGTGCCGTTCCACACCTGGCTGCCCGACGCGGCCGGTGAGGCGCCCATCGGCGTCGCCGTGCTGCTGGTCGGTGTGCTGGACAAGGTCGGCACGTTCGGTTTCCTGCGCTACTGCCTGCCGATGTTCCCCGAGGCGAGCAAGGACTTGGCGCCGCTGGTGCTGGTGCTCGCCGTGATCGGCGTGCTCTACGGCTCGATCCTCGCCGCCGGGCAACAGGACATGAAACGCTTCGTCGCCTACGTCTCGATCGCCCACTTCGGGTTCATCGCGCTGGGCATCTTCGCCTTCACCCAGCAGGCGGCCGTCGGCGCGGTGACCTACATGCTCAACCACAGCCTCGCGACCGGCATGCTGATCGTGGTGCTGGGCCTGGTGATCGCGCGCGGCGGATCCACCCGGATCTCCGACTACGGCGGCATGTTCAAGCTGACGCCACTACTCGGCGGCATGCTGCTCATCGCGGGTCTGTCCACTTTGTCCCTCCCGGGTACCAACTCGTTCGTCAGTGAGTTCCTGGTGCTGCTGGGCGCCTTCGAGACCCAGCCGGTGTTCGCGACCCTCGCGACCGTCGGCATGGTGCTCGCCGCGGCCTACGTGCTCTGGCTGTACCAGCGCCTGATGACCGGCCCGGTGCGGGGGACCGCGCTGGTCGGCGCCGGGGGCGGCCCGGGCACCGCGATCGCCCCCGAGCTGGGCGCCCGGAAGACGATCCGGGAGCTCGGCGGCCGGGAGCTGGCGGTCCTGGTGCCGATGGTCGTGCTGATCATCGGGCTCGGCTTCTTCCCCCAACCCGTGCTGGACACGGTGACCCCGTCGGTCGACGCGACGCTTTCCGCACTCAACGGAGGCCAGTGAAATGCTCGGGATTCTGGCCCAGCAAGGGCAAATCACCGCACCGCAGATCGCGTACGACGCGATTCTGCCGGTGCTGATCGTGCTCGGCGCGGCGTGCGTCAGCGTGCTGTTCGAGGCGTTCCTGCCCCGGCACATGCGGTGGCCGTCGCAGGTGTTGCTCAGCCTGACCGGGCTGGCCGCCGCCGGCGTCGCGCTGGCCGTGTACGTCAGCGGTTCGCCGGTCAAGGGGCTGACCACCCTCAGCGGCGCGGTGTCGGTCGACAAGCCCGCCTTGTTCCTGTGGGGCACCCTGCTCGCCCTCGCGCTGCCCGCGATCCTGCTGATCGCGGACCGCTCGGTGGAGCCGGGCGGCGCCTTCGTGGCGCAGGCCGCCATCCGGCCGGGCACGGTGCAGGACCGGGCCCAGGTCGGCTCGACCGGGATGCAGACCGAGGTCTTCCCGCTGGCGCTGTTCGCGCTGGGCGGGATGATGACGTTCTGCGCGGCCAACGACCTGCTCACCATGTTCATCGCGCTCGAGGTGCTGAGCCTGCCGCTGTACCTGATGTGCGGACTGGCCCGGCGCCGGCGCCTGTTGTCGCAAGAGGCGGCGGTCAAGTACTTCCTCCTCGGGGCGTTCTCGTCGGCGTTCTTCCTCTACGGGCTCGCGTTGCTGTACGGCTACGCGGGTTCGGTCAAGCTGGCCGACATCGCCAATGCCGCGGCCGGCTCGGACCGTTCGGACATGCTGCTGTTCGCGGGCATGGGCCTCCTCGTGGTCGGGTTGCTGTTCAAGGGTTCGGTCGGCCCGTTCCACACCTGGACACCGGACGTCTACCAGGGCGCGCCGACCCCGGTCACCGGGTTCATGGCGGCCTGCACCAAGGTCGCCGCGTTCGGCGGCATCCTGCGCGTGCTGACCGTCGGGTTCGAGTCGACCAGCTGGGAGTGGCGCGGCGTGCTGTGGGCGGTCGCGATCATCTCCATGGCGATCGGCGCCGTGCTCGGCCTCACCCAGACCGACGTCAAGCGCATGATCGCCTACTCGTCCATCGCGCACGCCGGCTTCCTGCTCGTCGGCACGCTCGCGATGACCGACCAGGGCCTGTCCGGCACGCTGTTCTACCTGCTGGCCTACGGCTTCACCACGCTCGCCGCGTTCGGGGTGGTCTCGCTCGTGCGTGACGCCAAGGGCGAGGCCACGCACCTGTCGGCGTGGGCCGGCCTGGCCAAGCGGTCGCCCGTGCTGGCCGGGGTGTTCACCTTCCTCCTGCTCGCTCTGGCCGGGATCCCGCTCACCAGCGGGTTCGTCGGCAAGTTCGTCGTGTTCTCGGCGGCGCTGCGGGACGGCATGGCGCCGCTGGTGGTGATCGCGCTGGTGTTCAGCGCCGTCGCGGCGTTCTTCTACCTGCGGGTGGTCGTGCTGATGTACTTCAGCAAGCCGGCCCCCGACGGCCCGACGGTGACGGTGCCGGGCGCGTTCACCACGGCGGCGATCACGCTCGGCGTGATCATCACCCTGCTGCTCGGTGTCGCCCCCGCCTTCGCGCTCGACTGGGCGGGAGCGGGCGCCTTCGCCTTCTGACGACCACGCTGTTCGGAAGTGCCCTTCGCCCATCCCGGGCGGAGGGCACTTCCGCGTTTCGGGTCAGGTCGTATCCAGCGCTCGCACCACGTCCGGATAGGAACACGTGTGCCGGTGTACTTCGGCGCAGTGGCAGGGTTGGTTGTGCGCTAGGCGCATCGGGCTTGTGTCGGTGTCGGCGGGCCAGTCCGCGCTCGTGCGCCTCCGCTCGAGCTTGATGCTGCCGGGGCACCTCCGGCGTGGTTGATCAACCCGAGTCGGCCGTTGTGCGGGTGGGATTCAGCGCGTGCACTACGTCGGGGTGGGAACACGTGTGTCGGTGTACTTCGGTGCAGTGGCAGGGTTTGTTGTGTGCCAGGCGCATCAGCTTGCGCAGGTGCCGCCGGGCCAGTCCGTGCTCGCGTGCCTCTGCCAGGGCCAGGTGGGTGGTCTGGTTGCGGGTGCGGCGGCCGGGCAGGGTCTGTTCGGTCATTTCTCGAGGCTCCTTTCGGGAGGGATGTCTCGAGCATGCCCGGTGTGGCGACGGAGTGGGAAACAGAACGAGATTCTGTGGATGGTTGAGGGCGATGTGGACAAGTCGCGTGGGTTTTCCCGCCGGGGTGGCGTTTTTGTCGGATGCGTGTGCTAGGCGACCGGCGCCGCGTGTCGTCCCGGCCGCGTCAGTGACCGGCCGTTGCTGATCAGCTGGGTCGCGATCTCGTCCACGCAGGCCGTGAGGTCACGCCCGGCGGCGGCTTCCGGGCCCGCCACGTTGTCCAGCACCCACAGCCGCCACGCGCCGACCAGCCGCGCGAACGTGTCGCTGCCGTGCCCGGTGAACGTGAAGTGCCCGTCGGCCTCGGCGAGCTGCCCGGCGGCCACGAGCTGGCGCGCGGTCGGTTCGAAGATCCCCGCGGGAACACCGGTCTGCGCGGCGATGTCCTGCAACGTCGCGTCGCCGTCGTCCACGCTGTTGCGGTAGATCTGCGCGATCAGCCACGCCTGCGCGTAGCTCAGCGGCACCCCGGACCGGGCCAGGATCTCCGGCCCCGGATCGGTCTTCTGCTTCGACCACACCGTCGCCACGGCCTTCTCCAGCTCCTGCCGCGAGTCCCCGGAGCCGGGCATCGCGAAGCCCTCGCCGACACCGTTGTTGCCCGACGTCAGCGCCTTCGAGCTGTCCCGCAGCGGGACCTCCTCGAGGAACAACGCAACGAGCAGTGCGAGCAGGCCGATCGGCGAGGCGATCAGGAACATCGTGTGGATCGCGTCCACATAGGACTCCGTGGACGGCTGGGCCGGCAGGTTGTTCGCGTAGATCGTGCCGAACACCGCCACGCCGAAGGAACTGCCCAGCGTCCGCAGGAAACTCACGCCCGACGTCGCCACCCCGAGGTCGGCGTAGTCGGCGGTGTTCTGCACGACGATCGTGGGCACCTGCATGGTGCACCCGAGCCCCAGCCCGAGCACGATCATGTACGCCGAGGTGACCCAGAAGCTCGTGGTGGTGTTCAGGTGCGACAGCAGGTACAGGCCCAGCGCCAGCACCAGCGAGCCGGCGATCGGGAAGACGCGGTACCGCCCGGTCCGGCTGATCACGATGCCGCTGACCAGCGCGGTGATCATCATCCCGACCACCAGCGGCAGCATCCGCAGCCCCGACTCGGTCGCGCTCGCGCCCTGCACCCGCTGCAGGTACGTCGGCAGGTAGGTGATGCCGCCGAGCATGGCGAACCCGACGACGAAACTCAGGATGCCGGCCACCGAGAACACCCGGCCGCGGAACAGCCGCATCGGCAGCATCGGCTCCTCGGCCCGCAGCTCGACCAGCACGAACGCGACCAGCAGCAGGACCGAGCCGATGGCCATCCCGATGATCATCGGTGACGCCCACGGGTACACGGTGCCGCCCCAGCTCGTCACCAGCGTCAGACCGGTCGAGGCGAGCGCGATGAGAACGATCCCCAGGTAGTCGATGCGTGGTTTGACCGCCGCCTTGACCGTGGGCAGCGCGACCACGGCCACGAGGATCACCAGCACCCCGAGCGGCACGTTCACGTAGAACGCCCACCGCCAGCTCAGGTGGTCCACGAACAGCCCGCCGAGCAGCGGCCCGGCCACCGTCGAAACGCCGAACACCGCCCCGATCGCACCCTGGTACTTGCCGCGTTCCCGCAGCGGGACGACGTCGGCGATGACCGCGGCCGAGGTCACCATCAGCCCGCCCGCGCCCAGGCCCTGCAGCGCGCGGAACGCGACGAGCATCCCCATCGAGTCGGCCCACCCGCACAGGAACGACCCGGCGAGGAACAGCACCACGCTGGCCAGGAACGCCCGCTTGCGCCCGAAGAGGTCGCCGAACTTGCCGATCAGCACCGTCATGATCGTCTCGGCGAGCAGGTACGACGTGACCACCCACGACAGGTGGTTCGCGCCGCCGAGATCGGCCACGATGGTCGGCAGGGCGGTGGAGACGATCGTCTGGTCGAGCGCGGCCAGCAGCATCCCGAGCATGATCGCCGCGACGATGGTGTTCTGGGCCCGCCCGCTGGTCACGACGGGAACGTTAGTGCTGGTCAGGAGCGCCTGCGGGCTGCCTCACCCGATGGTGTGGGGCGGGTTGTCACGCGCATCACCGGAGTGGTTCGCAGAGGGCGCACGAACGCCCCGGGTGCAGCCATTACGCTGGTGAGGACCGGTCAGTGAAGTGCGGAGAGGGCGGACAACGTGTCAGTGCGGCACCGGGGTAGCACGATCGAGGAGCTGCGCGGGAGCGTGGGCCTGCGGATCGCCGACGAGCAGCTGCTGCGCACGCTGGCCGCTGGCCTGGACGACGTCGAGAAGCTGCTGCGCGACACCGCGCGCAGCGAGGTGCAGGCCGTCCACGACGCCGCGTCGCACCTGGTCGAGGCGGGTGGCAAACGTTTTCGTCCGCTGCTGACCCTGCTCGCGGGCGAGTTCGGCGAGGGCAACCACTCCGACGTCGTGATCGCCGCGGCGGCCGTCGAGCTGGTGCACCTGGCCACGCTGTACCACGACGACGTGATGGACGAGGCGACGATGCGGCGCGGCGCGCCCAGCGTCAACGCCCGCTGGACCAACAGCATCGCCATCCTGACCGGCGACTTCCTGTTCGCGCACGCCTCGCGGCTGGTGTCCGACCTGGGCACCGATGCCGCCCGCATCCTCGCCGAGACGTTCAGCGAGCTGGTCACCGGGCAGATGCGGGAGACCGTCGGGCCGGGCGAGGGCGAGGACCCGGTGGACCACTACCTCACCGTGATCGCGCAGAAGACCGGATCGCTGATCGCCACCTCCGGCCGGTTCGGTGCGATGGTGTCCGGCGCCAAGCCCGACGCGATCCTCGCGATGCAGCGGTTCGGCGAGATCATCGGCACCGCGTTCCAGATCTCCGACGACATCATCGACATCGCCTCGCCGTCGCACGAGTCCGGCAAGACGCCGGGCACCGACCTGCGGGAAGGCGTGCGCACGCTGCCGATGCTGTACGCGCTGGCCGACCCGGACACCGAGCCGCGGCTGGTCGAGCTGCTGGCCGGGCCGATCACCGACGACGAGCTGGTCGAGGAGGCCCTGACCCTGCTCCGGGCGTCCACCGGCCTGGACCGCGCCATGGTCACCCTGTCGGACTACGCTCAGCGGGCGAGGACCGAGCTGGCTCCGCTGCCGGCCGGGCCCGCGAGGGACGCGTGCGAGTCCGTCGCGGACTACCTCGTCGCGCGGACGCGGTAAAGATCGCGTCGGCGCGTCATGCGCGGGCCGTCGCGGCGTCACTGAGAGTGGTAACCGCGCGGTAGGAAAGGAAGGGCAGCACGGATGTCCATTTTCGGACAGGTCTGGCTGTGGAGCGCGGCGGCATTCGTGGTCGGGGTGCTGCTGACCTGGTTGTTCCTGGCCCGGCCCGCTCAGGCGAGAAGCCGGCACCTGGAGCGCAGGCTCCTCGCCGCGCAGAGCGCGCCCGCCGCGCAGCCGACGCGCACGATGGAGCGCGAGCCGGTGTCGGCGCCGGTCGCGCGGAAGGAACCGGCGGAGACTCCCGGCTCGGAGGAGCACCACGCGCGGCCGTCCTGGCTGGAGCGCGACAGCCTCGCCGGACGGTCGCCCGGGTACCAGCCGGGGTCCGAGATCGACGACGACTCGCTGTTCGAGCCGGAGGAGCCGCAGGCCGGCGCGACGACGGTCTTCAACGCGTTCGGCCGCGAGCCGGACGACGCCGCCGAGCGCGGGGCGCTGTACGTGGGCGAGCACGCGCGGGGTGACGCTGGCTCGGAGCCCGCGCGGGGTGCGCGGCACTCGCGGCCGGAGGCCGACGCCGGGATCGCCGGGGTGGCCGAGCCGGACCAGGCGGCTGGGCACGGTCCGGTGGGCGGAGCCGAGCAGGGCCGGGGTTCGGTGTTCTCGCAGTCGAGTGCGGCGGGTTTCGAGCCGGGGCAGGTCGGCGGCGCGGTCGACCGGGACGAGGCGGCTGCCGGGCGTGGCTCGTTGTTCGAGCAGGCGCAGGTTGGCGGCGCGGTTGACCGGGACGAGGCGGCTGCCGGGCGTGGCTCGTTGTTCGAGCAGGCGGGGGTCGAGCAGGAGCAGTCGGCTGGGCGTGCGTCGCTGTTCGACGGTGGGGAGGCTGCCGGGCGCGGCTCGTTGTTCCAGCAGGACCCGCCCGGGCTGGAGGAGGCTCCCGAGCCGGAGCGGGGGTCGTTGTTCGATCCCGATCATGCTCCCGAGCCGCAGCGGATGCAGGAGTCCGGGTCGGCCTTCACGCCGTTCGCCCCGGCGGAACCGGAGCCGCCGGCTTACGCGTTCGGGGCCGGGGAGCCGGAGCAGCCCGCCGACGAGGAGACCGCCACCGAGACCACCCAGGTCCTGCCCAAGCGGCAGCCGCGGCGGTCCGCGCACGCCTTCGACCCGCCGCAGCCCTCGATGCGGACCGTCGAACGGCGTGAGCCGATCCGGCCCGAGGAGGGTGGCCGCAGCGGGTCGCTGTTCGAGCCGACGCCGCGGGAGAGCTCCGTGCCGCCGGGGCCGTTCGGCCCGGGATCGGCGATGCCGCGGCCCGGTGGCGGTAAGCCGTCGGAGGAGTTCACGGTCAAGGCGAGCGTGACCGCGCTGCGGTACTGCACCGAGGACTCGCCGCAGTACAACCGCATGGTGGCGGAGGTGTGGTTCCGCACGGCGGACGACGCGGAGCGGGTCGGGTTCCGGCCGCTCTAGCGACAAGCGAAAAGGCCCCGCACGGAACGCCGTGCGGGGCTTTTTCGTGCGGTGGCTTCACAGTGCGCTGATGTCGGGGCTCCGCGATGGCGCGCGGTGGGGAGTGGGAGCCGAGCGGGGAGCGGTGTGGCGCTGGCGTGCGCGGAGGGGTGG
>NZ_PQHW01000130.1 GCF_003385215.1 Amycolatopsis thermalba
GTTCCGGGTCCGGTTGGTGGGTGGGCGGTCATGCCGGGGGGGGCGTGACTGGATGGCGGCGAGGTGGCCGAGCGCGCGCCTCCCGCGGAGAGGGTGGCTCGCCGCCCCGTCATCGCACTAGGCGGAAGAAGTTCTGGAGTTCCGTTACCCATACCTGCGGTTCCTCCAGCGCCGCGAAGTGGCCGCCGCGGGTGGGTTCGTTCCAGTAGCGGATGTCGGTGTAGCGGCGGGCCGCCCAGCGGCGGGACGGGCGGGGTACCTCGCGCGGGAAGACCGAGCATCCGGTGGGCACCGCGACCGTGTCCGAAGTGGACTTGCTGAACCACTCGGACACCTGCGCGAAGCTCTCCCAGTACAACCGCGCCGAGGACGCGCCGCTGCGGGTGAACCAGTACAGGCTCACGTTGTCGAGCAGCTGATCCCGCGTCAGTGCACTTCCGGTGTCCACCCACGAGTGGTACTTCTCCACGATCCACGCGCACAACGCCACCGGTGAGTCCACCAGGCCGTACCCCACGGTCTGCGGCTTCGTCGACTGCTCGGCCGAGTAGCCCGACTCCCGCGACTCCGCCACGGCGAGCGCGTCCAGCGCCTCCCGTTCCCGGGGCGACAGGTCGTCGAACGTCGCCGGGTCGGGGGCGGCGATCGGGGGCTGCACGTGGATCCCCGCCAGCACCTCCGGGTGCTGCTGCCCCAGCGCCGTGGTGACGCTGTTGCCCCAGTCGCTGCCGTGCGCCCCGTAGCGCGTGTACCCGAGCGAAGCCATCAGCGAGGCCCACGCGTCCGCGATCCGCTGCACACCCCAGCCCGGCGACGTGGGCTTGTCGCTGAAGCCGTAGCCGGGCAGCGTGGGCAGCACGAGGTGGAACGCGTCCGAAGCCGACCCGCCGTACGCCACCGGATCGGTCAGCGGCCCGATCACGTCCAGGTACTCCACGATCGACCCCGGCCAGCCGTTCGTCAGCACCAGCGGCAACGCGCCGGGGTGCGGCGAACGCACGTGCGCGAAGTGGATGCCCACCCCGTCCACCGTCGTCCGGTACTGCGGCAGCTCGTTCACCCGCTTCTCGAACGCCCGCCAGTCGTACCCGTCCGCCCAGTACGCGCACAACGACCGCAGGTACGCCAGCGGCACCCCCTGCGACCAGTCGTCCACCGTCTCGGCGTCCGGCCAGCGCGTGCGCTCCAGCCGGTCCCTCAGGTCCGCCAGTTCACCATCGTCGATCGCGATCCGGAATTCCTCCACGGGCCGACCATAACGGCACCCACCGACAATTCACGGCAACGCGGGCAGCACCTTGTCCAGCGTGATCGGCAGGTCCCGGATCCGCGCCCCGGTCGCGTGGAACACCGCGTTCGCCACCGCCGCCGCCGTGCCCACGATCCCGATCTCGCCGATCCCCTTGACCCCCAGCGCGTTCACGTGCGGGTCGTGCTCGTCGAGCCAGTGCGCCTGGATGTCGCCGGCGTCGGCGTTCACCGAGATGTGGTACTCGGCCAGGTCGTGGTTGACCACCTGCCCGAACCGCGGGTCCCACACGCTCTCCTCGTGCAGCGCCATGGACAGCCCCATCGTCATGCCGCCGAGGAACTGCGACCGCGCGGTCCGCGGGTTGACGATCCGCCCGGCGGCGAACACCCCGAGCAGCCGCGGCACCCGGATCTCGCCGGTGTCCGCGTGCACCCGCGCCTCGGCGAACTGCGCGCCGAACGCGTACATCGCGTACTCCTTGCGCGCCGGGTTGTCCCCGGTCGTCGCGTCGGCCTCGTCGCCGTCGGCGGGGTCGCGGCCGAACTTGTCGCGGAACGTGCGTGCCGCCTCGAACACCGCCGAACCCCACGTCGCGGTGCCCGTCGACCCGCCGGCCCGCGCCGCCTTCGGGTACGCCGTGTCGCCGAGGCGCATGTCGATCTCCTCGACCGGCACCTCCAGGGCCTCCGCGGCGATCTGCGGCAGCACCGTCCACGCGCCGGTCCCCAGGTCCGCCGCGCCGATCTCCACCGCGTACCGGCCGCCCTCGAACCGCACCACCGCGGTCGACCCGGGCCGCGTCGACGACGGGTACACCGACGACGCGACCCCGGTGCCGACCAGCCAGCCGTCCGCCATCCGCACGCCCGGCCGCGGGTCCCGCGAGTCCCAGCCGAACCGCCGGGCGCCCTCGCGCAGGCAGTCCACCAGGTGCCGGCTGGAGAACGGGCGGCCCGAATCGGGGTCCACCTCGGGCTCGTTGCGCACCCGCAACTCGACCGGGTCGATGCCCAGCTGGTGGGCCAGTTCGTCCATCGCCACCTCGGGCCCGAACATGCCGGGGCACTCGCCGGGCGCCCGCATCCACGACGGCACCGGCACGTCCAGCGCGGCCAGCCGGTGCGTGGTGCGGCGGTTCGGGGCGGCGTACATCATGCGCGCCGGCAACGCGGTCTGCTCCGCGAACTCCTTGATCCGCGAGGTCTGCTCGACCACGTCGAACCCGATCGCGGTCAGCCTGCCGTCACGCGTCGCGCCGAGCCGCATCTTCTGGATCGTCGGCGTCCGGTACCCGGCCAGCGAGAACATCTGCTGCCGCGTCAGCGCGAGCTTCACCGGCCGTCCCGGGTACGCCCGCGCGGCCATCGCGGCCAGCACCACGTTCGCGTGCGGCAGGCCCTTCGAACCGAACCCGCCGCCGACGTACGGGCACACCACCCGCACCCGCTCCTCGGGCAGCCCGAACACCTTCGCGATCGCCTTGCGCGACGGGTGCACGCCCTGCGTCGAGTCCCACAGGGTCAGGAAGTCGTTGTCCCACAACGCCGTCGTCGCGTGCGGCTCCAGCGGGTTGTTGTGGTACATCGCCGTGCGGTAGGTCTGCTCGACCGTCACGTCGGCGGAGGCCATCGCCGCGTCGACGTCGCCGGTGGCGGTGTCGGTGGGGAACGCGGGGTTGACCTTCTCCGGTTTGTACAGGTCGTCGCGGTCCGCGGACAGCTCGGTGTCGTGCTCGCGCTCGTCGTAGGTGGCGAACACCAGCTCCGCGCCGTGCCGCGCGATCTCCGAGGTCCGCGCGACCACCAGGCCGATCACCTGACCGCGGAAGGCGACCTCGCGGTCCTGCAGCACGGCCAGCTCGGCGTCCTCTGTGGACGCCAGCCGTTCGGCGGTGCGGTAGGTGATGACGTCCAGCACGCCGTCGAGCATCTCCGCCTCGGCGGTGTGGATCGCGGCGATCCGGCCGCGCGCCACGGTGGCCTGGACGGGGTGGCAGAACACCGGCGCGTCGACGGGGGTCTCGTAGGCGTAGGTGGCGGTGCCGGTGACCTTGCGCGCACTGTCCCGCCGCACCAGCGGTTCACCGATCATGACAGCTCCCGGAGCACGGCGACGAGGGTGCGGGTCAGCAGCGGGACCTTGAACTCGTTGCCGGGCAACGGCCGCGCCTGCGCCAGCACCCGCGCCGCGGCCGCGCGGAACGTCTCGTCGGTGGCGGGCGCGCCGCGCAGCACGTCCTCGGTCTGCCAGGCGCGCCACGGTTTGTGCGCGACACCGCCGAACGCGATCCGCGCGTCCGCGACCACGCCGTCCTCGACGTGCAGCAACGCGGCCACCGACACCAGCGCGAACGCGTAGGACGCGCGGTCGCGGACCTTGCGGTAGCGCTGCTTTCCGGCGGGCGGCGCGGGCAGGTCGATCGAGGTGATCAGGTCGCCGTGCGCCAGCACGGTGTCCCGCTCCGGCGAGTCGCCGGGCAGGCGGTGCAGTTCGGTGAACGGGATCGTGCGTTCGCCGTCCGGGCCGAGCACGCGCACCTCGGCGTCGAGTGCGGCCAGCGCGACCGCCAGATCGGAGGGATGCGTGGCGACGCAGTGCTCGGAGGCGCCGAGGATCGCGTGGTAGCGGGTGTAACCGCCGATCGCGGAGCACCCGGAGCCGGGCTCGCGCTTGTTGCACGGCGTCGTGACGTCCTGGAAGTACACGCACCGGGTGCGCTGCAACGGGTTCCCGCCGGTGGTGGCCATGTTGCGCAGCTGCCCGGACGCCCCGGCGAGCAGCGACTCGGCCAGCACCGGGTAGCGCGACCGGATGCGCGGGTCGGCGGCCAGGTCGCTGTTGCGCACCCCGGCGCCGATCGAGAGCACGCCGTCGCGTTCGGTGATCTCGGCCGAGGTCAGGTGGGTGACGTCGACGAGCCGTCCCGGGCGCGCGATGCCGAGCTTGAGGTGGTCGACCAGGTTCGTGCCCCCGGCCAGGAACACGGCGGACGGGTCGGCGGCGACGGCGCGGACGGCGGTGGCGGCGTCGGCGGGGGAGTCGTAGGTGAACGGCTTCACTCGGCCGCCTCCTCGATCGCGCCGACGATGCCCGCGTAGGCGGCGCACCGGCACAGGTTGCCGCTCATCCGCTCGGCGATCTCGGCGCGCGTCAGGGCGGGGCGGGCGCTCACGTCCGGGCTCGCGTGGCTCGGCCAGCCCTGCTTGACCTCGTCCAGCATGCCGACGGCGGAGCAAATCTGGCCCGGCGTGCAGTAGCCGCACTGGAACCCGTCGTGCTCCAGGAACGCGCGCTGCACCGGGTGCAGCTCACCGCCGGGAGCGAGCCCCGCGGCGGTGGTGACCTCGGCCCCGTTCTGCGCGACGGCCAGCGACAGGCACGACAGGATCCGGCGGCCGCCGACCAGGACCGTGCAGGCGCCGCACTGGCCGTGGTCGCAGCCCTTCTTCGGGCTGGTGATGCCGAGCCGGTCACGCAGGGCGTCCAGCAGGGTGGTGCGGCTGTCGAGCGTCAGCCGGTGGGTGGCGCCGTCGACACGCAAGGTGATCTCCGCGTCCATGACGTGGGGCGTACCCGGCGGGGCAGCCGCGAAACGGGCGATCAGACCGGAAGGGCAACCGCGCCGCTCTCGACGCGCCGTGTCCGGACGATCCGCGCGCCGACGGTGATGACCAGTACGAACGCGATGAGCGCGGTCAGCGAGCGCGCGACGTTGAACGCCTCCCACCGATGCAGGATCGACGCGTGGTCGGCCGGTGCCCCGGTGACCGCCCACACCTTGATCCGTCCGTTGATCGGGACGTTGCCGAACCGGGTGATCAGCAACGATGCCAGCGCCAGCGCACCAGCCGCGCCCGCCAGATACCGCGACGCGCCACGGCTGAGCACGGCCAGCGCGAGCGAACTCAGGATCGCCAGCGCCATCGTCGTCTGCATGACCACGCCGTTGAGGTGCATGAGGGCCGTGTGGAAGGTCAGGCGCACGTCGAGCGGCACCGCGTTGAACGCGGACACCAGGTTGACGGCGCCATAGCCGAAGGCTCCCGCCAGCAGGCCGGTGGCCAGCAACGCGAAGGCGGTGACGTACCGGACCATGGGAGCCTCCTATTGCTGAGTTTCTACTCAGAAAATATAGCGTGCTCGGACGCGGGTGGTCCAGCGGAATGTGCGGGGTCAGCCCGGGAGCAGGCCCGGCAGGAGGGTCTCCACCACCTGTGCCGTGCCCGCGACCCCGGGAGTGCCGCCCAGCACGCGGTACACGGCGCGCTGGTGGGCCGTGCCGAGGATGATCAGGGCGACGGCGTCCAGGTCGGCATCGGCGCGCACCCGGCCGAGATCCCGTTCCCTGGCGAGGTAGTCCACGACGGGTGCGAGGCCGCGGCGCGGACCGATGTCGGCCTCGGCGCTGCGCTTCGTGAAGAGATCACGCAGCTCGTGGTCGGCCTGCACCACGGCCAGGACCGGCGTGATGCGCGTGTAGAACGCCTCCAGGCTGTCGAGCAGTTCGACGAGGTTGTCCCGCACGCTGCCGTGCCCGGCCCGCCGGCCGACCTCCGCCGCCACCTCCTTGTACCGCGGCAGATGCAGGTGGACCACGGCGCGCAGCAGCCCGAGCCGGTCCCCGAAGTGGTAGAAGATGCTCGACTCGGCCACCCCGGCCCGCCGGGCGATCTCCTTCGTCGACAGGCGGGCGACGCCGGCTTCGGCGAGGATTTCCTCGGCCGCGGCCAGCACCGCCTCCCGCACCCCTGTCCTGGGCCGCCCCGGTCGCCGCGCGTCTGTCGCCACGCGGTCATCCTGCCAGCGGGGCCGTCCGCGGCCCGCCTTCGTGGGAAAATGCCCGGATGCGGCAGATCGGGAACGACGCCAACCTCGCCGGGAAGATCCTCGACGAGCTCAAGACCGCCATCGTCAACGGTGAACTCGTCGCGGGCAGCCTGTACTCGGTGCACGACCTCGCCGAGCGGCTCGGCGTGTCCCGGACGCCGGTGCGCGAGGCGCTGATCCAGCTGGCCGAGCGCGGCATGGTGCGGTTCGAACGCAACCGGGGCGTGCGGATCCTCCAGACCTCCCTGCACGACCTGGAGGAGGTCTTCGCCATCCGGCTGCTGCTCGAGGTCCCGGCGACCTACCGCGCCGTCACCCAGCGCACCACGGCCTGGGTCAAGGAGCTGGGCGCCCAGCTCAAGGCGATGCGCGCCGCCGCGGACAAGCACGACGAAGCCACCTTCATGGCCGCCGACCGGCGCTTCCACCTGATCATCAACGAGGCGTCCGGCAACCTGCGCCTCGCCCGCTACATCGACTCGCTGCGCGACATGGTCCTGCTGCGCGGCACTTCCACCGTCGACACCTCGCGCAGCCTGCACGACATCCTCGCCGAGCACGAGGAGATCTTCACGCTCATCGGGGCGGGCAAGGCCGACGAGGCGGCCGAGTCCATGCGCGCCCACCTGCTGCACACCGGCCGTCTGCTGATCGGCCAGGAGGCGGCAGCGAGCGGGGACGCGGTGCCGCCGGTCTCGTTGGAGTGGACCGGCTACCCACGTCGTTGACGAGTAGCATGCTACATGCCACTCTGTGCTCGGCCCTGCCCTGACGCGCAAGGAGGCGCAGATGACGGCACCGAGCAAGGTCCACCTGCTCAAGACCGGAACCATGGAGTGCGACCAGACCTGGCTGCTGCTCAAGCCGGGCGCGACCATCACCGACCGCTCGAACACCCGCAAGGAAGCGGTGTGGACGACCTGCCCGACCCACGCGGTGCTCATCGAGCACCCGGACGGTCGCATCCTCTGGGACACCGGCGTCCCGCAGGACTGGGAGACCCGCTGGGCGCCGACCGGGCTGCAGGAGTTCTTCCCGGTCCAGGAGGGCACCACCTACCTGCAGGACTCGCTGGCCGCTCTGGAGCTGACGCCGGACGACATCGACGTGGTCGTGCTGTCCCACCTGCACTTCGACCACTCGGCGAACGTGAAGCTGTTCGCAGGCGGCAAGACCCGGTTCATCGTCAACCGCGACGAGCACGAGGGCGCGTTCGGCTTCGACGGGCCGTTCCAGGGCGCCCACGTCAAGGTCGACTACGAGGGCATCGACTACGAACTGGTCTCCGGGGACGCCGAAATCGCGCCGGGGGTCAGCGTCATCGCGACACCGGGCCACACCTGGGGGACGATGTCCCTGCGGGTGGACCTGCCGGAGGCGGGCACCAAGATCTTCACCTCCGACGCCGTCTACCTCAGCGAGAGCTGGGGCCCGCCGGCCATCGGCGCCGCGATCGTCTGGGACAGCGTGCGCTGGCTGGAGTCGGTGGAGAAGCTGCGCCGCATCGCCGAGGAGACGAACGCCGAGGTGATCTTCGGGCACGACCCGGAGCAGGCCACCAAGCTTCCGTTCGCCCCCGACGGGTACTTCGGCTGAAAGGCACGGGGATGACCGAATACCTCAACGAGACCGTCTTCACCTGGGGCGCCACGCCGCTGAAGTTCGGCGCCGGTGCCGTCGACGAGATCGGCTGGGACCTCGCGCAGATGGGCGCGGAGCGGGTCCTCATCGTCACCGACCCGGGGGTCGCCGCGACCGGCGTGCCGCAGCGGGTCGCCGACGCCGCCAAGGCCGGCGGGCTGACCGTCGAGGTCTACGACCAGGTGCACGTCGAGCCGACCGACGCCAGCATCCAGGCCGCGGTGGACTTCGCCAAGCAGTCGGAGTGGGACGGGTTCATCGCCGTCGGCGGCGGCTCGTCGATCGACACCGCCAAGGCCATCAACCTGATGACCACCTACCCGGCCGACCTCTACGACTACGTCAACAAACCGATCGGGCAGGGCAAGGCGCCGGCCGGGCCGCTCAAGCCGCTGGTCGCGGTGCCGACCACGGCCGGCACCGGCTCGGAGACGACGCCGGTGTGCATCATGGACTTCCTCGACCTGAAGGTGAAGTCCGGCATCAGCCACCCGCGGCTGCGGCCGTCGATGGCGGTCGTCGACCCGCTGCTCACGCTGAGCATGCCGCCCGAGGTGACCGCGGCCAGCGGCATGGACGTGCTGTGCCACGCGCTGGAGTCCTACACGGCCAAGCCGTTCGACTCCTTCGCCCGGCACCGCCCGGAGACCCGGGTCGCCTACTGCGGGTCCAACCCGATCTCCGACGCCTGGACCGAGCAGGCGCTGACCCTGCTGGCCCGCTCGTTCCGCAAGGCCGTGCTCAACGGCGGCGACCTGGCCGCGCGCACGGACATGATGCTGGCCGCGACCTTCGCCGGCATGGGCTTCGGCAACGCCGGTGTGCACATCCCGCACGCCTGCGCCTACCCGATCGCCGGGCGGGTGAAGGAGTACCGGCCGAAGAACTACCCGCAGGACGAGGCGATGGTCCCGCACGGCGAGTCGGTGTCGCTGACCGCGCCGGCCGCGTTCCGGTTCACCTTCCCGACCAGCCCGGACAAGCACCTGCGGGCCGCGCGGATCCTCGACCCGCACGCGCCCCAGCAGCGTGACCCGGTGGACCAGCTGCCGTTCGTCCTGTCGTCGCTGATGCGGGACATCGGCACCCCGAACGGGATAGGTGGCGTCGGCTACGACGAGAGCGACATCCCGGACCTGGTCGACGGCACGCTCAAGCAGGAGCGGCTGCTGGCCACGGCCCCGCGGCCGGTGCGCGGCGAGGACCTCGAAGCGATCTTCGCCCAGTCGATCGAGAACTGGTGATCCGATGCCGATCTACGACTACTCCTGTGAGTGCGGGAACCGGTTCGAGGCGCTCGTGCCGTCGTTCTCCTCGCCCGCGCCGGCCTGCGGATGCGGGTCGGTGCCGCACCGGCTGCCGCCCGCGGTGCGGCTCGGCGGGGTCGCCTCGGCCGGGCCCAGCCGGGACGACGCGCCGAAGAGCTGGCGCGGGACCGGCAACGGCGACCGGGAGACGGTGCGGCACTGGCACCGGCAGATGACCCGGCGGGAGAAGCTGGAGCAGAAGTACCCGGAGCTGGCCGGTGACCGCCGTCCGGTGCTCGCCCACGAGGGCCGGTTCGCCGCCGCGCCGCTGCGCGCCGGTGATCCGCTGCCGGGGGATCCGGCTTCATGACGGTGGTCGCGGACGAGCGGGTGGCCCGGTTCCTGGCGGAGCTGGGCCGCGCGCTCACCGGTGAGGTGGAGTCCGGCACGACGGCACGTGCGACCTACAGCATGGACGCGTCGAACTACCGGCACGTGCCGCTGGCCGTCGTGTTCCCGTCCACTGTGGAGGATCTGGCGACGACCGTCCGGCTGTGCCGGGAGTTCCGGATCCCCATCACCGCGCGCGGTGCCGGCACCAGCATCGGCGGTCAGGCGCTCGGCGAGGGCGTGGTCATCGACTACAGCCGGCACCTGAACCGGGTGCTGGAGATCGACCCGGAGGCGCGGACCGCGCGCGTGCAACCCGGGGTGGTGCTGGACGCCCTGCGGGCGGCGGCCGCGCCACACGGGCTGACGTTCGGGCCGGATCCGTCGACCCACAGCCGGTGCACGATCGGCGGGATGGTCGGCAACGACGCGTGCGGGTCGCACTCGGTGGCGTGGGGGCGGACCGCGGACAACGTGGTCGAGCTGGACGTGCTGACCGCCGACGGGACGCGGCTGACCATCGGCCCGTCGCTGCCGGACGATCCGCGGGTGGCCGCGTCGAAGCAGCTCGCGCTGGACAACCTCGCGCTGCTGCGCACGTCGTTCCCGTCGATCCCGCGGCGCGTGTCGGGGTACGCGCTGGACCAGCTGCTGCCGGAGAACGGCACGAACCTGGTCCGCGCGCTGGTCGGCACCGAGGGCACGTGCGTGCTGCTGACCGAGATCACCGTGCGGCTGGTGCCCGCGCCCGCGGCTCGCGCGCTGGTCGTCGCGGGGTACGCCGACGACGTCGCGGCCGCCGACGCCGTGCCGTCGGTGCTGCCGCTGAAGCCGTTGACCGTCGAGGGCATGGGCCGCGACCTCATCGACTCGCTGCTGATGCGCCGGTCCCACCCGGCGGTCGACCTGCTGCCCGCGGGGCGCGGGTGGCTGTTCGTCGAGGTCGGGGGAGCGGATCCGGCGGAGGCGGCGGCCGCGGCGGCCGAGGTCGCGGCGGTGCTGGAGCGGGAGACCGGGGCGGCGACGGTCGTGGAGACGCGGCCGGCCGACCAGCGGGTGCTGTGGTCGGTGCGCGAGGCCGCGGCCGGGATCGTGACCCGGATGCCGGACGGGTCGGAGGCGTGGCCGGGATGGGAGGACTCCGCGGTCCCGCCCGCCAACCTCGGCGGGTACCTGCGGGATTTCCGGGCGCTGCTGGGGAAGTACGGGTTGCGCGGTGTCCCGTATGGACACTTCGGTGAGGGCTGCGTGCACGTGCGCATCAACTTCGGCCTGACCACCGAGGAGGGGCGCCGGCAGTTCCGCGGGTTCATGGAGGACGCGGCCGATCTCGTGGTGCGGCACGGCGGGTCGCTGTCCGGCGAGCACGGCGACGGGCAGGCGCGCGCGGAGCTGCTGTCGCGGATGTACCCGCCGGAGATCCTGGCGCTGTTCGAGCGGTTCAAGGCGATCTGGGACCCCGGCGACCTGTTCAACCCCGGCAACCTGGTGCGGCCCCGGAAACTGGACGCGGACCTCCGGTTCGACGGGCCGGTGCGCTCGCTGCCGGTCACGCTGAAGTACCCGCACGACGGCGGCAGCGTCGCGACCGCGACCCGGCGGTGCGTCGGAGTCGGGGCCTGTGTCGACAAGTCGTCCGGCGTGATGTGCCCGAGCTACATGGTCACCGGGCGCGAGGAGCATTCCACGCGCGGACGATCGCGGTTGTTGTTCGAGATGATGCGCGGGGAGACGGTCACCGACGGGTGGCGGTCGTCCGAGGTGCTCGAAGCGCTCGACTTGTGCCTGGCGTGCAAGGGATGCCTGTCCGACTGTCCGGTCAACGTGGACATGGCTTCGTACAAGGCGGAGTTCCTGCACCAGCACTACGCGGGGCGGATGCGCCCGGCGAGCCACTACACGCTCGGGTTCCTGCCGGTGCTGGCGCGGCTGGCGTCGGGCGCGCCGCGGCTGGCGAACCGCGTGCTGGGCGGGCGGTTGTCCGGGCTGGTGAAGAAGGCAGGCGGGATCACGCCGGAGCGGTCGCTGCCCCGGTTCGCGCCGCGCACGTTCCGGCGCGGGTTCCGCGCGCAGGAGCGGGGGCGCCCGCGGGTGGTGCTGTGGCCGGACACGTTCACGAACTTCCTGTCGCCCGAGGTCGGGCACGACGCGGTGCGGGTGCTGGAGCACGCCGGATTCGACGTGGTGCTGCCGTCGTCGTCGGTGTGCTGCGGGCTGACCTGGATCTCGACCGGGCAGCTCGGGGTGGCGCGCCGGGTGCTGCGGCGGACGGTGCGGGTGCTGCGGGCGGAGCTGGAGGCGGGCACGCCCATCGTGGGGCTGGAGCCGAGCTGCCTGGCGGTGTTCCGGCACGACTCGCGCGAGCTGCTGGACGACGGCGAGCTGCACGGGCTGCCGTCGCGGGCGTTCACGCTGGCGGAGTTCCTGGAGAAGTACGCGCCGGACGTGGAGTTCCCGCAGGTGGAGGCGTCGGCGATCACGCAGCAGCACTGCCACCAGCACGCGGTGATGGGTAACGCGGCGGACGAGCGGTTGTTGCGCCGGGTGGGGGTGGCGAACCGGACGCTGGACTCCGGGTGCTGCGGGCTGGCCGGGAACTTCGGGGTGGAGAAGGGGCACTACGAGGTGTCGGTCGCCGCGGCGCGGCGGGTGCTGGTGCCGGAGGTGGAGGCCGCCCCGGAGGACACGATGGTCCTCGCGGACGGCTTCAGCTGCCGCACCCAGATCGACGACCTCACCGGGCGGCGGGCGCTGCACCTGGCGCAGGTGCTGGCCCGCGCCCTGGACCGCGGTGGGGCCTAGAACCGCGTTGACCCCGCTGTCCAGGACGCCCTAGGATCATTCCGTCGCGCCTCTCCGGGCTCTGCCCCGCGACTCGTCTCGACTGCGGTGTTCCGGTTCTGCCCGCATCGACACCCTCCCCGCACGCCGGTTCTTCAGCCCTGCCCGAGAACGGAGTGAAACCCATGCCCAGCAACAGAATCACCGATGGCGCGGAACGCGCGATCATCGAAAACATGCTCGATCGCAACCGCGCGGCGCTGATCGCGTCCGTGCGCGGCCTCTCCGAAGCCGACGCCCGCCGCCGGCTCGTCGCGTCCCTCACCACACCCGTTTCCTTGATCAAGCACGCCGCGGCCGCCGAACGGATCTGGTTCCAGCGGTTCTGGGCGGGGCTCGACGAGTCCGAATGCGACGGGTACTCGAACCGGGACGAGGGCACCTTCGCCGTCGCCGCCGACGAGTCCGTGGCTGACGTGATCGCCGAGTTCGAACGCGCCAGCGAACGATCACGCGAGATCGCCGCCCGCTTCGACCTCGACGACACCAAGCACAATCCCCGTGAGGGAACGGTCAGCATGCGGTGGACGCTGCTCTCGATGATCGAGGAGTTCGCGCGGCACGCGGGGCACGGCGACATCCTCCGCGAACAGATCGAGCACGCTCCGCCCGTGGCGTAGGCGAGGACCACGCCGCCCAGGCATCGCCACGGCCTCCTGGGGACCCCCGGACGGGGGCAACTTCTCGACCCGTCCCGTTAACCGCTGCTAACGTGGCTCGGTCATCGGCGCCAAAGGAGGCGAGGATGGAGGACGCCGCGCTGCGGCCCGAGATCGCGTCGTCGTGGCGGCGGGCCGAGCTGTCCGGGCTCCGGCCGGACGCCGCGGTCGACCGGCTGACCGTCGAGGACATCGACCGGCGCAGCAGGCTCGTCCTCGCCGCCGAACCGGTCCTCGACCAGGCCAGCCGCGAGCTCGCCGGCACCGCGTTCGGCCTCGTCCTGGCCGACCGCGACGCCTGGATCGTCGACCGCCGCTTCGGTGAGCGCCACCTGGAGGCGACCTTCGACCGCATCGGCGTCGTGCCCGGCACCCGCTTCACCGAGGAGAACACCGGCACCAACTCGATCGCCACCGTCTTCGAGCTGCGCCAGGGCCTCGCCGTGCACGGGCACGAGCACTTCATCGACAGCTTCAAGCCCTTCGCCTGCTACGGCCACCCGATCACGCACCCGGTGACCCGCCGGCTGGAGGGCGTCCTCGACATCACCTGCCTCGCCGGCCACGCGAATCCGCTGCTCGGCCCGTTCCTGCGCCGCGCGGTCGCCGACATCGAACAGCGCCTGCTGGCCGCCTCGCGCGCCGCCGAGCAGCGCATGCTCGCCGCCTACCAGGCCGCCGCCCTCAACCGCCTGCGCCCGGTCCTGGTCCTGGGCGACGACGTGGTGCTCGCCAACGCCGCCGCCACCGACCTGCTCGACGCCGCCGACCACGCCGTCCTGCGTGGGCTCGCGATGGACGCCCCGTTCGGTGTCCGGCAGGCGCGCAGCGTCCGGCTGTCCTCGGGCCGGGTCGCGGACGTGTCGTTCGAGCGCATCAGCGGCGCGTCCGGCGTGCTGTTCGAGCTGGAACCGCCCACCGTGCAGGCGATCCCGCGCCGCGTCACCCCGCGGCCGGTGCAGCGCGACTTCGCGGCCTACCGCGAGCAGCGCACGCACGTGCTCATCAGCGGCGAGCCCGGCACCGGCCGTTCGACCGTGGCCCGCGAGCTGGCGGGCGATTCGGCGCCGGCCGTGCTCGACGCCGTCGACGCCCAGCACTGGGCGCCCACCCTCGACCAGCTCGCCGCGTCGCACACCGGGCTGCTGGTGGTCGAGAACATCGCGCTGCTGCCGTCCGAGGCCGCCGCCCGGGTCGCCGCGATCATGGACCGCGGTGCGTGCTGGGTCGCGCTCACCGGCCCGCCGCCGTCCGAGCTGACCGGACCCGCCGCCGACCTCGCCAGCCGCTGCATCGCCCGCCGCGAGCTGGCTCCGCTGCGCTCCCGGCGGGACGAGTTGCCTGCCCTGGTCGCGGTGATGCTGGCCGATCTCGGGTCCACGCTCCGGTTCGTCCCGCGCACGCTGGAGGTGCTGGCCGCGCAGCCGTGGCCGGGGAACCTGCGTGAGCTGAAGGCGCTGCTGCGGCACATCGCGGCTAGCCGGGCGTGTGGGGACGTGCTGCCGCGCGACCTGCCCGAGGCCTACCAGGGCAGCCCGGAAGCACGCCGGCTGACGCCGATCGAGCAACTCGAACACGACGCGATCGCCGCGGCGCTGCGGGACTGCGGCGGGAACAAGGCCCAGGCCGCCAAGCTGCTCGGCATCAGCCGCTCGACGCTGCACCGCCGGGTCCGGAGCCTGCGGCTGAGCTGACCCGCAGCCGGGAACCAGCCCGCCGCGGCGGGCGTCACTGTGTCAACTTGACACGGTTAGCTCGTTGTTGCGCAGGTCACCATTACCGCCACGTCCACGACGAGGAGGTTGGTGTGACTGCGGTAGCGGAGCAGGCCGTGCGGCCGGCGGTGCGGGAGTTCGTGTCCGGAACCAAGCAGCTGCTGATCGGCGGGCAGTGGGTGAACGCGGCGTCGGGCCGGACGTTCCCCACCTTCGACCCCGCCACGGGGGAGAAGATCACCGAGGAGGCGCACGGCGCCGCCGAGGACGTCGACCGCGCGGTGGCCGCGGCGCGGCGCGCGTTCGACGACGGGCCGTGGTCCCGCACCACCCCGTCGGAGCGGCAGCGCCTGATCTGGCGCATGGGCGACCTGCTGCTGGACCGCGCCGAGCAGTTCGCGCAGCTGGAGGCGCTCGACAACGGCAAGTCGGTGGCCGTCGCGCAGGGGGTCGACGTCGCCTGGTCGGCCGACATCTTCCACTACTACGCGGGATGGGCGACCAAGATCGAGGGCCGCACGATCACCCCTTCGGTGCCGTGGATCCCGGGCAGCCAGTGGCACGCCTACACGCTGCGTGAACCGGTCGGGGTGTGCGCGCAGATCATCCCGTGGAACTTCCCGCTGGTGATGGCCGCGTTCAAGCTGGCCCCCGCGCTCGCGGCGGGCAACACGGTCATCCTCAAGCCGGCCGAACAGACCCGCTCACCGCGCTGCTGCTGGGCGAGCTGTTCTGCGAAGCCGGGTTCCCGGACGGCGTGGTCAACATCGTCACCGGGTTCGGCGACGCGGGCGCGGCGCTGGCCGCGCACGACGACGTCGACAAGGTCGCCTTCACCGGCTCCACCGAGGTGGGCAAGAAGATCGTCGACGCGGCCAAGGGCAACCTGAAGAAGGTGTCGCTGGAGCTGGGCGGCAAGAGCCCCAACATCGTGTTCGCCGACGCCGACCTCGAAGCCGCGATCCCCGGTTCGGCCAACGCCTGGCTGTTCAACCACGGCCAGTGCTGCGTGGCCGGCACGCGGTTGTTCGTCGAGGAGTCCATCTTCGACGAGTTCACCCAGGGCGTCGCCGAGTTCGCCGGCCAGGTCAAGATCGGCCCCGGCCTGGACCCGGCCACGCAGCTCGGCCCGCTCGTGTCGCAGGAGCAGCTCGACCGGGTCACCAGCTACCTGCGGCAGGGCCTCGCCGACGGCGCCCGCGCCCTCACCGGCGGCGGCCGTCACGGCGATTCCGGCTACTACGTCGAGCCGACGGTGCTGGTGGACGTGCGCGAGGACATGAGCGTGGTGCGCGAGGAGATCTTCGGGCCGGTGGTGGCCGCGATCCCGTTCTCGGCCGAGGACGGTCTCGCCGCGGCCGCGAACAACACCGAGTACGGCCTCGCCGCCGGCATCTGGACGCGGGACATCTCCAAGGCGCACCGGGTGGCCAAGCAGATCAAGGCCGGTTCGGTGTGGGTCAACTGCTACAACGGCTTCGACACCGCGATCCCGTTCGGCGGGTACAAGCAGTCCGGCTGGGGCCGCGAGCTCGGCGCCGAGGCCATCGACCTCTACACCCAGACCAAAGCCGTCAACGTCGCGCTCTGAGGAGAATTCCCATGAAGGTCAAGGCAGCTGTTCTGACGGACTTCAAGACCCCGTTCGAGATCACCGAGCTGGACCTGGACGGCCCGCGGGAGGGTGAGGTCCTCATCCGGTACGTCGCGGCCGGGTTGTGCCACTCGGACCTGCACCTGTCCGACGGCGACCTGCCGCCGCGGTTCCCGATCGTCGGCGGGCACGAGGGCGCCGGGATCATCGAAGAGGTCGGGCCGGGGGTGACGAAGGTCAAGCCCGGCGATCATGTCGTGTGCTCGTTCATCCCGAACTGCGGCACGTGCCGCTACTGCGCCACCGGGCACCAGAGCCTGTGCGACATGGGCGCGACGATCCTGGAGGGCAGCTTCCCGGACGGCAGTTTCCGGTTCCACTCCGGCGGGGTGGACTACGGCCAGATGTGCATGCTGGGCACGTTCGCCGAGTACTCCACGATTTCGCAGCACTCGGTGGTCAAAGTGGACGAAAGCGTGCCGCTGGAGACCGCGGTGCTCGTCGGCTGCGGGGTGCCGACCGGGTGGGGCACGGCGGTGTACGCGGGTGACGTGCGCCCGGGCGAAACCGTGGTGGTGTACGGGATCGGCGGAATCGGCATCAACTCGGTGCAGGGCGCGGCACACGCCGGGGCGAAGCACGTCGTGGTGGTCGATCCGTTGGCGTTCAAGCGGGACACCGCGTTGAAGCTGGGCGCCACGCACGCGTTCGCCACCGCCGCGGAGGCGCACGAAGTGGTGGCGGAGCTGACCCGGGGCCAGGGCGCGGACAAGGCGCTGGTCACGGTCGGGGTGGTGGACGAGGAGGTCATGTCGGCGGCGTTCGACGTCGTCGGCAAGGGCGGGGTGGTCGTGGTGACGGGCCTGGCCGACCCCGCGAAGGCGACGATCCACGTCTCCGGCGCGGTGCTGACCCTGTGGGAGAAGACGATCAAGGGCAGCCTGTTCGGCAGTGGGAATCCGCAGCGGGACATCCTGAAGATGCTGGACCTGTACCAGGCCGGGACGTTGAAGCTGGACGAGCTGGTGACCAGTCGCTACCGGCTGGAGGACGTGAACCAGGGGTACGAGGACCTGGTGGCGGGGAAGAACATCCGGGGCGTGGTGGTGCACGGCCAGTAGGAAGGGAGGCGGGGGAGGAGGAACGGGCGGTCGGCGAGGCAAGGGTCTCGGG
>NZ_PQHW01000131.1 GCF_003385215.1 Amycolatopsis thermalba
CTGCGGGGCCTCGCGCTGGGGCGGGTTCGGGCGCGGGCCCGGGCCGTCGCGGCGGGCTGAGCCGCCGCCTCCGCCGCCGCCGTGCACGCACCGCACCTGCCACGTTCCGCCGAGCACCTCGTGCAGCGCGCCGGCGATGAAGTCCGCGTTGCGCGGCTCCGACAACCGCCGCGCGAGGGGCTCCGCGCTGTGCGCCAGCACGACCAGCGAACCCTCCACGCTCTGCACCGTGGCGTTGATCATCATCGCCTCGGTGCTGCGGCTGGTCTTGCGGATGGCGGCCAGCAGGTCCGGCCACACCCGCCGGATCGCGGCCGCATCGATCCCGCCGGGCGCGGGCGCCGCGTCAGCAGGCTCTGGAGCCGCCGGCTCGGTGGGGCGACGCACCGGCGCCTCCGGCGCGGCATCCCCGGCCGGGCGCGCCGTCTGCTCCGGCGCGGCGTTCGGTTCCGTGGCCCGGCGCGCCGGTGCCTCCGGCGCCGGCCGGGCAGCGGCCTCGGCTGCCGGGCGCGACGGCCCGTCGGCCGCCGGAGCGGACTCGGCAGCCGGGGGCGCGGGCGCCTGAGCAGCGCGCTGCGAAGGCCGTTGGAACCGCTCAGGAGCGGCCGCGACCTGTCCGTCGGCGGCCGGCAGAGTTCCCCCGCCGCTCACCGTGACCCGTCGCTCCAGGCGCTCCAGCCGCTGCAGCACCGCCGCTTCGCTCTCCGACGCCGAAGGCAGCAGCATCCGCGCGCACAGCAGCTCCAGCAGCAGCCGCGGCGCGGTCGCGCCCCGCATCTCCAGCAGGCCGTTGTGCACGATCTCCGCGTACCGGGTCAGCGTCGCCAGGCCGGCGCGCTCGGCCTGCGCCGTCATGCGGTCCAGCTCGTCCGCGGGCGCCGACACCAGGTTGCGCGCCGCCGCGTCCGGGACCGACCGCAACAGCACGAGGTCGCGCAGCCGGTCGAGCAGGTCGCTCGCGAAGCGGCGCGGCTCGTGCCCGGCCTCGACCAGCCGCTCGACCGTGCCGAACACCGCGGCCGAATCGTCCGCGGCCAAGCCGTCGATCATATCGTCGATCAGGGCCGAGTCGGTGACACCGAGCAGCGAGATGGCCCGGTCGTAGGTCACGCCGTCCGGGCCCGCGCCGGCCAGCAGCTGGTCCAGCACCGACTGCGTGTCGCGCGCCGAACCGCCGCCCGCGCGGATCACCAGCGGGTACACGGCCGGGTCGACGTGGATGCCCTCGGCCGCGACGTTGCGCTCCAGCAGGTCCCGCATCGCGCTGGGCGGGATCAGCCGGAACGGGTAGTGGTGGGTCCGCGACCGGATGGTGGGCAGCACCTTGTCCGGCTCGGTGGTGGCGAAGATGAAGATCAGGTGCTCTGGCGGCTCTTCGACGATCTTCAGCAGGGCGTTGAAGCCCTGCGTGGTGACCATGTGCGCCTCGTCGATGATGAACACCCGGTAGCGCGATTCGGCCGGCGCGTAGAAGGCGCGGTCACGCAGCTCGCGGGCGTCGTCGACACCACCGTGGCTGGCCGCGTCGAGTTCGGTGACGTCGATGCTGCCCGGCCCCTCGGGCGCCAGCGCGCGGCACGAGTCGCACTTGCCGCACGGGTCGGGGGTCGGGCCTTCGACGCAGTTCAGCGAGCGGGCCATGATGCGCGCGCTGGAGGTCTTGCCGCAGCCGCGCGGCCCGGAGAACAGGTACGCGTGGTTGATGCGGCCCGCGGTGAGGGCGGCGCGCAGCGGTTCGGTGACGTGCTCCTGCCCGACGACCTCGGCGAAGGTCGCCGGACGGTACTTGCGGTAGAGAGCCAGAGCCACGACGCGAGAGTACCGGCACCCACCGACAAGCCAGGCTCAGCCCACGGCGCCGAAGGAGACACCAGGGAGGAAGGCCGCGGAGCGAAGGCCCAAGCCACGAGGGCACCTGGAGCGAGCTAGAGAGGCAAGGAGGCAGAGGCGAACCGGCAGCCAGCAGCGAGACCGCGAGCCGAGATAGCCCAGCAGCCAGGCAGCGAGTCGGCCCAGCGGCGAGACGGCGAGGCCCCCAGGCGGGGTCGACAGTCAGACAGCCCAGCAGCGAGCCAACCCAGCGGTGAGACGGCGACACGCAGGCGGCGAGACAGGTAGCAAAGCACCCGAAAGGAAGCCGACGCGCTGGTCCCCACCCAACGCGCCCAGCGCCCGCCAAGGCGAGGAGCTCGCACCGTGGGGGTCCGGGGGTCGCCCCCCGAAGAACACAGCGGACGCAGTCCCCTTCGTGCAAGGGTGGAGCCCCTGACGAAGGGGACCCCCGCACCCGTCAGAGCCTGCTTATCCTTGCTGCCTTCCGGCCCTGGGGAGGTTCACAGGATGGACGCCGCGGGGGTCCACCGTCAGTGTACTCAACCGGCCGCGGCCGCTGTCGTCAGGTCGTAGACCGTCGTGCCGCCCACCGTTTGAGCAGTGAAGTTCTCCGTCACCCACTGCTCGATCTCGCCGGAGCCTCGGCCCATGCGGTCGGAGACGTAGTACGTGATCTCCCCGTCGGCGACGTACCGCTTGAACTCGTCCAGCGTCGGCGCCGGGTCGCCGCCGTTGAAGCCGCCGATCGCGATCACCGCGGTGTCCGAGCCGAGCGCGAGGCCGGCCGCCGACTGGGAGCCGTTGGAAGCCGCGGACCACTTCGTCGTGGTCTGCCGGAGCAGCGCGATCAACTCGCTCGACTCCGCGCCGGCCCGGTCGCCGAAGCCCATCGAGTTGCCGGACGGCCCGGACGTCGGGATCGACCCGGTGTGCCCCTGACCCGCCGTGACGACGGCGTACGCCCCCGGCGCGAGCAGGCCCGTGATCACCCCGGCCACCGCCAGCACGGTCCCCGCCCGCCGGAGACGGTCGAGCCCGAACAGCAGCCCGGCGACCACCAGCGCGGTCAGCACCAGCAGCACCCACCGCAGCCACGGCTGCCAGTCCGGCGTCCGGTCGAGCAGGATGAAGTCCCACACCCCGGTCGCCGCGAGCATCAGCGCCAGCACGATCCGGGCGGCGAAGTTGTGCCGTCCACGCCACAGCTCGACCGCCCCGATGCCGACCAGCCCGGCGATTCCCGGGGCCAGCGCCACCGTGTAGTACGGGTGGATCGTCCCGCTCATGAAGCTGAACACCACCCCGGTGACGACCGTCCAGCCGCCCCACAGCAGCAGCGCGGCACGCGTGCGATCCAGCCGCGGCGCGAACCGGGTGAACCACAGCCCGGCGACCAGCGCGATCAGCGCGGCGGGCAGCAGCCAGGAGATCTCCAGCCCGAACGACGCGCCGAACATGCGCAGCAGCCCGGTCTCCCCGCCGAACATGGTGTTGCCGCTCATCCCGGCACCACCGCCGCCACCGTTGCCCGCACCGCCGAAGATCCGGCCCAGCCCGTTGTACCCGAACGCCAGATCCAGCGGCGTGTTGTCGGCCGACCCGCCGATGTAGGGCCGGGACCCGGTGGGCCACAACGCGACCGCCACGATCCACCAGCCCGCGGCGACCACGACCGCGACACCGGCCCCGAGCAGCTGGAGCAAGCGTTTGCCCAGCCCGGCCGGCGCGGCGACCAGGTACACCAGCGCGAACGCGGGCAGCACCAGGAACGCCTGCAGCATCTTGGTGAGGAACCCGAACCCGAGCGCGGCACCGGCGAGCAGCAGCCACCCGGTGCTCGCCCGGTCCAGGGCCCGGACCGTGCAGTAGGCGCCGGCCACCATCAGCAGCACGAGCAGCGCGTCCGGGTTGTTGAACTTGAACATCAGCGCCGCGACGGGCGTCAGCGCGAGCGCCGCCCCGGCGATCAGTCCGGCCAGCGGACCCGAGGTGCGCCGAACGGCCGCGTACAGCAGGGCCACCGACGCCACACCGCACAGCGCGTTGGGCAGCAGCATGCTGAAGCTGGAGAAGCCGAGCAGCCGCCCGGACAGCGCCATCAACCACAGCGACGCGGGTGGTTTGTCGACCGTGATCACGTTGCCCGGGTCCAGCGACCCGAAGAACAACGCCTCCCAGTTCTTCGTGCCGGCCTGCACGGCCATCGCGTAGAAGTCGTTGGCGTATCCGGACGCGCTCAGGTTCCACAGGTACAGCGCGGCGGTCGCGACCAGCAGGACGGCGACCGAGGGCCGGACCCACGGGGGCCGGCCGGCGGTCCGCGATCGTGCCGCGGCGGGGACCGGCCCGAGGCGGGCCGGATCGGAGGAAACAGCCGCAGTCGACATGTCGAGTCGGTTCTCCTATCGGTTCGTTCGGAAGACCCAGTTGCGGAACAGCAGGAACCGCAGGACGGTCGCGGCCAGGTTGGCCAGGACGAGCACCACCAGCTCGGCGAACCGCCCGGGTTCGCCGCCGGCGTGCAGCAGCGCCAGCGATCCGCTGGTCAGCGCCAGCCCGAGGCCGACGACGATCAGGCCCTCGAACTGGTGCCGCCCGGCGCCCTTCGGCCCGCGCACGCCGAACGTGAACCGCCGGTTGGCCGCGGTGTTGACGACCGCGGTGACCAGCAGCGCGATCAGGTTCGCCGCCTGCGCGCCGATCCCGGTCCGCAGCAGGACGTAGAGCACCAGGTAGGCCAGGGTGCTGCCGACGCCGATCGCGGCGAACCGGACGAGCTGTTTGGCCAGTGTCGGCGGGACGCCGGGTTCGGTGACGGCGAGCGGGTGTCTCCCCAGCTGGGCGCGGATCTGGCTGATGGGCAGGGTGCCGCGCGCGAAGCCGCGGATCATCCGGGCGACGCCCTTGAGGTCCGCGGTGGCGGTGGCGACGATGTCGACCGACGAGTCCGGGTCGTCGACCCAGTCCACCGGCACCTCGTGGATGCGCAGGCCGGAGCGCTGCGCGAGGACGAGCAGCTCGGTGTCGAAGAACCAGCCGGTGTCTTCGACCAGCGGCAGCAACTGCCGGGCGACGTCGGCGCGGATGGCCTTGAAGCCGCACTGCGCGTCGCTGAACCGGGCGGCCAGCGCGCCGCGCAGGATCAGGTTGTAGCAGCGCGAGATGAACTCGCGTTTCGGTCCGCGCACGACCCGGGCGCCGCGGGCCAGCCGGGACCCGATCGCCAGGTCGGAGTGCCCGGAGATCAGCGGCGCGACCAGCGGGAGGAGCGCGGCGAGGTCGGTGGACAGGTCGACGTCCAGGTAGGCCAGCACCTGGGCGTCGGAGGCGGACCAGACGGCGTTGAGCGCCCGGCCGCGGCCCTTCTGGTCCAGGTGCCGCACCTCGACCTCGGGCAGCTCGGCGGCGAGCGCCCGCGCGAGAGCCAGCGTCGAGTCGGTGCTTGCGTTGTCGGCGACGGTGATGCGGAACGGGTAGGGCAGTGCGTCGGACAGGTACGCGTGCAGGCGGCGCACGCAGGGCGCGAGGTCGGTCTCCTCGTTGTACACGGGGACGACGACGTCGAGGACCGGGGACGTGCTCCGTTGCGGTGGGTCGGCCGGCCGAGGTGCGGGGGAGGCGTCGGCGGAGGTCGTCATGAACACTGACGGTGGCCCGCCGCGTTGTGGCGATCATGTGCCCGAGCTGTGCGCAGCCTGTGAGCGGCTCCCGAACGGCTTACCTGGGAAAACGCACCGTGAATTCGGTGTGACCCGGCCTGCTTTCGACGCCGACGCGGCCGCGGTGGGCGGCGACGACGGCGGCCACGATCGCCAGGCCCAGCCCGGTGCTGCCGGCCGCGCGGGAGCGGGAGGTGTCGCCGCGGGCGAAGCGCTCGAACACCGTCGGCAGGACCTCCGGCGCGATGCCCGGCCCGTTGTCGGTCACCCGCAGCACCACCTCGGCGTCCTCAGTGGACAGTTTCGTGGTGACCACGGTGTCCGGTGGGGTGTGGGTGCGGGCGTTGTTGAGCAGGTTGAGCACGACCTGGTGCAGCTGGTCGGCGTCGCCGGCGACGGTGATCGGGTCGGCGGGCACGTCGAGCCGCCACCGGTGGTCCGGACCGGCGACGGTCGCGTCGGACACCGCGTCGGCCACGATCCGGGAGAAGTCGACCGGCTCGTGGACACGGTGCCGCCCGGAGTCCAGGCGCGCGAGCAGCAGCAGGTCCTCGACCAGGGTCGTCATCCGGGCCGATTCCGACTCGACGCGGCCCATCGCGAACGCGATGTCCGGCGGCACGGTGTCGCCGCCGCGCCGGGCCAGCTCGGCGTACCCGCGGATGGCCGCGAGCGGCGTGCGCAGCTCGTGGCTGGCGGCGGCGACGAACTGCCGCACCCGGCTTTCGCTGGCCTGCCGCGCGGTCAGCGCCGCGCCGACGTGCCCGAGCATTTGGTTGAACGCCGCGCCGACCTTGCCGACCTCGGTGCGGGTGTCGGTGTCGACCGGTTGCACCCGGATCGACAACGCGACCTCGCCGCGGTCGAGTTGCAGCTGGGACACCTTGGCGGCGGTGTCGGCGAGCCGGTCCAGCGGACGCATGGTGCGCCGGATGGTGATCGCGCCGTGCCCGCCCGCGACGAGCAGGCCGCCGAGCGCGACCCCGCCGAAGATGAACCCGAGCCGCCACAGCGTGTCGGTCACCTCCGCCAGCGGGAGACCGGTGATCAGCAGCGCGCCGTCCGGGGCCCGCACCGACACGACGCGGTAGTCGCCGAGATCGCCGAGGTCGACACTGCGCCGCTCGCCGTCGGCGGGCAGCGCGAGCAACGTGCGCAGCTGCTCGGCGGGCACCGGATCACTGGGGAACGGGTTGTCCGACGAGGTGGAACCGCCGCGCAGCACCCCGGCCCGCACGGCGCCGTCCGGGAACACGACCACGGCCAGCGTGCCGATGCCCTGCCCCGGAACCCGCAGCGAGTCCGGCGGCGGCTGGTTCGGCGGGCCGTTCCACGACCCCGGCGGCGGCTGGCGGGTGCCCCGCTCGCTCGCCGCGACGAGCCGGTCGTCGAGCTGGTGGTAGAGGAAGCTGCGCAGCGCGAGCTCGGTGACCAGGCCGACGACCAGGCACACGAGCGCCAGCAGCGCGATGACCTGCGCGATCAGCTTGCCGCGCAGGGAGGAGGGCAGGAGCCGCCGGGGGCGGGCGTGCTCAGCCTGCCGGCTTGAGGACATACCCCGCGCCGCGCAGCGTGTGGATCATCGGCTCCCTGCCCGCGTCGATCTTCTTCCGCAGGTAGGAAATATAGAGCTCGACGATGTTGGCCTGGCCGCCGAAGTCGTAGCTCCACACCCGGTCCAGGATCTGGGCCTTGGACAGCACGCGCTTGGGGTTGCGCATCAGGTAGCGCAGCAGCTCGAATTCGGTGGCCGTCAGCGAGATCGGGTCGCCACCGCGGAACACCTCACGACTGTCCTCGTCCAGGGTCAGGTCGCCGACCGTCAGGGTCGAGCCCTCGGTGGCGGCCACCACCCGCGAGCGGCGCAGCAGGGCACGCAGGCGGAGCACGACCTCTTCCAGGCTGAGCGGCTTGGTCACGTAGTCGTCGCCGCCCGCGGTCAGGCCGGCGATGCGGTCCTCCACCGCGTCCCGCGCGGTGAGGAACAGCACCGGCAGGTGCGGCGTCTCGGCGCGCAGCTTGCTGAGCACCTCCAGGCCGCTGAAGTCGGGCAGCATGACGTCGAGCACGACGGCGTCGGGGCGGAAGTCGCGGGCCACGCGGACCGCCTCGGTGCCGGTGCCGGCGCTGCGGGTCTCCCAGCCCTCCATGCGCAGGGCCATCGACACCAGCTCGGCCAGGGTCTCCTCGTCGTCGACCACGAGGACCCGCACCGCCGAGCCGTCGGGGTGCTTGAGGCCGGCCTTGCCCGCGCCGGACATCGCGGCGTTCATGCTGGTCATGGTCTCATCCTGGGCCGCGCCGGTGGGTCCTTCCTGTGACCCGTCTGTGTGTTTCCTGTGCGTGCTCGCCGTGCACAGCGTCCGCCCACCTCGTACACAGCCTCCGCACAGTTGGCCTGCCGAACCTGTGGGGTGGCAGGGGTGGCCCCTGCCGCGACCGACAGCGAAAGGGACACGATGAGCACGGAGCCGACGACCACCGAGGCACCTGCCGCCGCGTGGGGAGACCCGCAGCCGCCCGCGCCCAAGTGGTCCGGCAGGAAAACCGCGATCGCCGCGGCCGTGGCGGTCGTCATAGCCGCCGTCGGCGGGGTCGCGATCTATGCGGGCACCTCGTCCGAGGCGAACCAGCAGGGCGGCATGGGCGGTTTCCCGGGTGGCGGCCGGATGGGTCAGATGGGTGGTTCGGCGTCGATCCTGCGGGAGGCGCTGCACGGGGACTTCACGGTGTCCGCCGGCGGCGGGTACGCGGTCGAGCGGTTCCAGACCGGCGAGGTCAGCGCGCTGAGCGCCACCTCGATCACGGTGCGCAGCGAGGACGACTACACCCAGACGTACGTGATCGACTCCGCGACGGAGAAGGCGAGCAACCTGGCCACCGGCTCGACGGTGACGGTGCTGGCGAAGGTCTCCGGCGACACCGCCACCGCGACGTCGATCACCGAGGGTTCGGCCCAGCAGAGTGGGCCCGGCGGGTTTCCCGGCGGCCAGGCTCCTGGTGGTCAGGGCCCGGGTGGCGGCCGGCCGTGAGCCGCGGCGCTTCCGGGTCGGCCGGCGACCCGGAAGCGCCGCACTGTGGGGAATAACACACGAGTTTCGATAATCGGCGTCAGCGCAGGTCGAACTGGCCCGCCTTGACGCCTTCGAGGAAGGCCGCCCACTCGCCGGCGTCGAACACGAAGACCGGGCTGCTCGCCAGCTTGGTGTCGCGCACGCCGACCAGCCCCGGCGCGGCCAGGTTGACCTCCACGCAGTTGCCGCCGTTGGGCTCGCTGGCGAAGGACTTCTGCCACTTCGACTCGTCGAACAGGTGCACCGCGTCGTGCGGGTCGTAATCCACCGGTCGCGGGTATTCCGGCATCAGTCCCTACCTCCGTGCCTGAGGTCCCACCCCGTCGCGTAGCGAACAGGGGCGAGCCTGGTCCTTTCGTTGGAACCACGTGGGTCCAGTCGGGTGAGGTGAATGTTGATCACTCGACACCGGGATTATTCCAGGAGTAGGATTATTCCCGCCGGTCGGGTCGACCACACGGCCCGGTTCCAGTCCTTGGGGGAGGTTCGACGGTGCTCGCAGACGTGACGGAACGCCCTGCGCCGCCGCACCGACCGGATTCCTCGGTGGCCGCCCCCGCCAGCCGCACCGAAGCGCCCGGCGCACACGCCACGGAACAGCCCGCGCTGACGCGCCGACCGGATCCCCTCGCCGCCGGGGCCGCCCCCGCCAGCCACACCGAAGCCCCCGAAGTGGACGCCACCGGGCAGCCCGCGCTCACCCGCCGACCGGATCCCCTCGCCGCCGGGGCCGCCCCCGCCAGCCGCACCGAAGCGCCCGGCGCGGACGCCACGGAACAGCCCGCGCTGACGCGCCGCCCGGATCCCTTCATCGTCGTCGGGAAGGTCAACGGGCGTGACGAGGCCGCCCGCGCGGCGAGCCCGGCGGAAGCGCTGTCCCGGATGCTCGGCTGGCTCGCCGCGGACGCCGACGCCTCCGCGGTGTGGTACCTGCGCGAGGACTGGCCCGGCCCGGTCACCGTCATCGGGCGGCAGGCGCCCGGCACCGCGCGCGAATCCCGGCGGTGCGCGCACCTGTTCCCGCTGGAACCCGGCACGGTCCTGCGCGGCGCGATGACCGCCGGTTGCGGCGCGCGCCTCCGGCTACCGGAGATCGAATGGCTGCCCCTGGGCGCCGGCATGCCGTGCGAGCGCTGTCTCGTCGGCGTCTGCCGGAACCCCCGGCCGCGACTGGAAGGGGGACGGAGATGACCGTCCGCATCCTGACCGACCCGACCACGCCCCACCGCAGCGAGCCGGCGGCCGCACACCGCGGCCGTCGCAGGTGGACACTGCTGCCGCGCTCGTTCCGGCGGCACTGGCACGCGTGGCGCCACAGCGCGGAACTGGCGCTGCCCCGCCCACGGACCTAGCGGGCCGCACCCCCGCCGCCGACGGCCGGCCACCCGAGCACCTACGCCACCCCGCCGAGTTCGCGACGATCCCCGCATTCCTCGACGAACAGCCCTGACTCAGCGCTTGCGGCCCACCCCGCACCAGCCGATCGACATCGACGGGCGCGCCACGAAGTTCTGCGTCACCGGGGACGGTGCTTCCGCCAGCCGCCACTGCGGCAGCCACACCACACCTGGCTCCACCATCTCGAAGTCCCCGAAGAAGGACGCGATCTCGTCGTACCGGCGGGAGAACGCGGGCGTCCCGGACTTCTCGTACAACGCGAACGCCGCCCGGATGCTCGCCGCGTAGTCCGCGGGCACGTCGAGGTCGTCGTACGTCGCATGGGAGATCGCCAGGTACGAGCCGACTGGCAGCCGCGCCCGGTAGGCGGCCACGATCTCGCCCGCGGGCTCGTCGTTGGGGATGAAGTGCAGCGCCGCGCAGAAGATCAACCCGATCGGCCGCGTCCGGTCGAGCACGCCGGTGCCCATCGCCGCCCGCCACACCGCGTCCGGGTCCCGCTGGTCGGCGCGGACGATCGCGTGCCGCGAGGGGTCGCCCTCACGCTCCAGCATCAACTGCCCGTGGGCGACGGCGACGTGCTCGCGGTCCACGTACACGCAGCGGCTGGCCGGGTCGAGCGAGTGGGCGATCCGGTGCACGGTCCCCACGGTCGGCCCGCCGGAGCCGACGTCGAGGAACTGGTCGACCCCGTTGCGCAGGCAGAACCGCACGACGCGTTCGAGGAACTCCAGGTTCGCGCGGGCGATCAGCGGCGCGAACGGGACCTCGGCCAGCACGCGGTCACCGAGGGCGCGGTCCATCGCCCAGTTCCCCGTGCCACCCAGGTAGTAGTCGTACATGCGGACGGCGTTGGGACGGTCCAGGTCCACGCCGTCCTGATCCGGTTCGGTCACGCTCAACCCCCGACAAGTTGATCTTGACCGGAGCCTAGGCCCCCATCGCCACGCGGTACTGATCGGCCATGTTCTTCAGGAACTCACGCGTCTCCTGCCGCTCCAGCGCCGCGCCGCGCAGGCGGTCCCACGCGTCGACGAACAGCTGGAAGTCCTTCTGGTCGTCCAGGTAGACCCCGCCCGCCGAGTGTTCGATGTAGACGAAGTCCCGGGTGCGGTCGGGGAAGCGCATGATCGTGAAGTCGTTGGGCACCGCGGCCAGCCGGGCCCCGAACGGCAGCACGTGGATGTACACGCGCTGGCGCCGGTCCAGCTCCAGCAGGTGCTCGATCTGGTCCAGCATCACCGCGGGCGCCCGGCCGCCGGGCGCGCGGTGCAGCGCGGCCTCGCTGATGATGAACCGGTAGTACGGCGGCTGCGGCTGGTCGAAGACCGCCTTGCGGTCCAGCCGGTTGCGCACCAGCGACGTCACGTCGGTGGCGCCGAACTCGGTGAACTGCTTGAGCATGTAGTGCTCGGACTGCAGCGGTCCGGGGATGCGCTCGCCGTGCCAGGTCATGATCTCCACGGCGGCCGGTTCGAGGTCGGTGAACGTGCGGAACCAGTGCGGCACCACGGACCGGTAGCCGGACCACGCACCCCGCTGCCCCGCCGCCGCGCGTGCCAGGCTCATCAGCGCCTCCGACTCGTCACCGTTGACGCCGAACGCCTCCAGCATCGTGCGCACGTCACCGAGCTTGACGCCCACCGCGCCGGATTCGATCTTGTTGACCTTGCCCTGGGTGCAGCCGAGGACCTCGGCGACCTGCTGCTGGGTCATCTTCGCGGCCAGCCGCGCGTGCCGGAGCTCGTTGCCGAGTTGCTTGCGACGGGAAGTAACGGTGCTCGCCATTGCCTAGTTCCGCGCCCTCACCCGCTCCACGGCACCTCGTCCCGCCTCATCCCTGGTAGTGGAACCCACGACCGTACTCCATGCCGCACCGTAGCGCGGCAATGACTGGATGGAGTTTGGCAGGAAACGCGGCCCAACGCTAGTTACTCACGCGTTCACCTGCGGGAACAGGCGTCGCGCTAGGGTGCGGAGAGAGCTTCGAGAGGGAAGGCTGCGCATGAGCAAGAAGGCGAGCATCGGCGTCACGGGCCTGGCCGTCATGGGCCGGAACCTGGCGCGCAACCTGGCGCGGCACGGGCACACCGTCGCCCTGCACAACCGCTCGGAACAGCGCACTCGCGACCTGGTGGAGCAGTTCGGCGACGAAGGCGAATTCATCCCCACCTACTCCGCGCAGGAGTTCGTGGACGCGCTCGAGCGGCCGCGCAAGCTGGTGATCATGGTCAAGGCCGGCGCCCCGACGGACGCCGTCATCGAGGAGTTCGCGCCGCTGCTGGAAGAGGGCGACGTGATCGTCGACGCGGGCAACGCGCACTTCGCCGACACCCGGCGCCGCGAGGCCGCGCTGCGCGAGCGCGGGCTGCACTTCGTCGGCACCGGCGTCTCCGGCGGCGAGGAGGGCGCGCTGCACGGGCCGAGCATCATGCCCGGCGGGTCGAAGGAGTCGTACGAGTCGCTCGGGCCGCTGTTCGAGAGCATCTCGGCCAAGGTCGACGGCGACCCGTGCTGCACCCACATCGGCCCGGACGGCGCCGGTCACTTCGTGAAGATGGTGCACAACGGCATCGAGTACTCCGACATGCAGCTGATCGCGGAGTCGTTCGACCTGCTGCGCGGCGCGCTCGGGTACGAGCCGGGGCAGATCGCGGAGGTGTTCCGCACCTGGAACACCGGGCGGCTCGACTCGTACCTGATCGAGATCACCGCCGAGGTGCTGGCGCACACCGACGCCGCGACCGGCAAGCCGTTCGTGGACATCGTGACCGACCAGGCCGAGCAGAAGGGCACCGGCCGCTGGACCGTGCAGATCGGCCTGGACCTCGGCGTGCCGATCAGCGGCATCGCGGAGGCGGTGTTCGCGCGGTCCCTGTCCGGCAGCGCGGACCTGCGCGCGGCCGGCCGCGGCCTGCCCGGCCCGACGCGCGCCCCGCTGACCGGCGCGGCGGCGGAGACCTTCGCCGACGACGTCGAGCGCGCGCTGTACGCGTCGAAGATCGTCGCCTACGCGCAGGGCTTCAACCAGATCCAGGCCGGTGGCGCGGAGTACGGCTGGGACATCGACCTCGGCGCGCTGGCCGCGATCTGGCGCGGCGGCTGCATCATCCGGGCGAAGTTCCTGGACGACATCCGAGCCGCCTACGCCGCCGAGCCGGGCCTGCCGACGCTGCTCACCGCGGGCGACTTCCGCAAGGCCGTGGAGGACGCGCAGGACGCGTGGCGGTCGGTGATCTCCACCGCGGTGCGGCTGGGCATCCCGACGCCGGGCTTCTCGACCGCGCTGGCCTACTACGACGGCCTGCGCGCCGAGCGGCTCCCGGCCGCCCTGGTGCAGGGGCAGCGCGACTTCTTCGGCGCGCACACCTACCGCCGGGTCGACCGGGAGGGCTCGTTCCACACCCGCTGGGCCGAGGACGGCCGCCCCGAGGGCGGGGCTTGATCGCCGCGTGACGGGCGTCCGCGCGGCGCCCGTCACGCGTCCGGGTACACGGCCCGGAGCATGTTGCGGATCTCCTCCTCGACGGCGTCCTTGGCGACGCCGAGTTCGGTGAGCACGTCGTAGGCCGGCCCCTCGGCCTGGTCGAGCAGGGCGAGCAGGATGTGCTCGGTGCCGACGTAGTTGTGCCCCAGCCGCAAGGCTTCCCGCACGGTCAGCTGGATGACCTTGCGGCCGGCGGGGCTGAACGGGATGTGCGTGGGCAGCTCGTCCACGGGCGGCGGCAGGGTCGCGTTGACCCGCTCGCCCACCGTTTCCGGCGTCACGCCGAGGTTCTCCAACGCCTTCGCCGCGAGGCCGTCCCGCTCGCCGACCACGCCGATCAGGATGTGCGCGGTCTCGATCTGCTCGTTGCCCGCGCCGCGGGCGACCTTCTCGGCGTTCACCATCACCCGGCGGGCGCGTTCGGTGAAGCGGCTGAAGGCTTCCTGGCCGGTGCCGTCGAACTCCTTGGGCACGAACCGCTTCTGCGCCGCCTGCTTGGAAACCCCCATGCTGGCGCCGATCTCCGTCCACGACGCGCCGCTTCGCCGCGCCTGGTCGACGAAGTGGCCGATCAGGTGGTCGGCGACGTCGCCGAGGTGCTCACCGAGCAGCACCGCGTCGGAGAGCTGCTGGAGGGGATCGGAGTCCGGGTGCTGCCGCTTGATGGCCTCGATCAAATCGTCGAGTCGTACTGAACTGGTCATACGTCAACCCTAGGTTGACGACCGTGGCGGCGTCAACCCAGGGTTGACGATTCGGCTTCAGGCGAACGGCAGCCCCACGTAGTTCTCCGCGATGCTCGTCGCCGCGGCGCGGGAGGACGCCGTGTACCGCAGCTGCGACAGCTGCAGCCGCCGGCCGAAGTCGTCCGCCGCCGGGTCCACGTGCAGCATCGAGGTCATGTACCAGGAGAAGTGCTCGGCCCGCCACACGCGCCGCAGGCAGGTGTCCGAATAGGACTCCGCCAGCTCGCCGCGCTTGTGCTGCAACAACTCCACCAGCGCACGGGACAGCACGCGGACGTCGGCGACCGCCAGGTTCATGCCCTTGGCGCCGGTCGGCGGGACGATGTGCGCGGCGTCTCCGGCGAGGAACAGCCGGCCGTACTGCATGGGTTCGGTGACGAAGCTGCGCATCGGCGTGATGCCCTTGTCCAGGATCGGCCCCTCGCGCAGCACGAAGTCGTGCGCGTTCGTGGTGAGCCGGACGTCCAGTTCGGACCAGATGCGGTCGTCGGACCAGTTCTCGATCTTCTCGTCGCTGGGCACCTGCAGGTAGAGCCGCGTGATCTCCGGCGAGCGCATGCTGTGCAGCGCGAACCCGCGTTCGTGGTGGGCGTAGATCAGCTCCTCGTGCGAGGGCGGGGTCTGCGCCAGCACGCCCAGCCACGCGAACGGGTATTCGCGGTCGAACGTCGTGATCCGGTCCGCGGGGATCGTCGGGCGGCTGACGCCGTGGAAGCCGTCGCAGCCGGCGATCGCGTCGCACTCCAGCGTTCGCGCCACCCCGTCGGCGTCGCGGTAGGTGACGCGCGGGTTTTCGGTGTCCACGTCGTGCAGCTCGACGTCGGTGACCTCGAAGTGGATCGGGTAGCCCTTGGCCTCGTGCGCGGCGATCAGGTCCTTGACGATCTCCTGCTGCCCGTACACGGTGATCGACTTGCCGGTCAGCTCGGTGAGCGCGATGCGGTGGTCCTGACCGTCGAACCGCAGCGAGAACCCGTGGTGCGGCAGGCCTTCGGCGTCCATCCGCGTGCCGACGCCGATCTCCCGCAGCAGCTCGACCGTCGGGTGCTCGCAGACCCCGGCGCGCACCCGCTTCTCCACGTAGGCGCGGCTGCGCGTCTCGAGGACCACGGCGTCGACACCCTCGGCGTGCAGCAGGTACGACAACAGCAGACCTGCCGGCCCGGCGCCGATGATCCCGACCTGTGTGCGCGTCACTGCGACCTCCAAACTTCGCTGTTCCGGCACCCAGGATGCGGTCGGGCCGGGCCCGAGGCCAGCATGACTTCCATTCAGTGGAAGCTCATCGCCGCTGCTCGGCGAGCCACTCGTCGAACGTGGTGGGTGCGAGGCGGGCGCCGTCACCGGCGAGCATCACCTCGCCGGCCATCTCCGGGCCGAACAGCCCGGACCAGGTCGGCGCGAACGTCGCCGACCGGCCGCGGGCCTCGTAGGTGCGGCGCGCCATGTCGACGAGGTCCTGCGGCTCGGGGCCGGCGAGGTCGAGCCGGTCGGTGCGGGGTTCGGCGGCGGCGATCTCGGCGAGCACGGCAGCGACGTCGTCCGGGGCGACCGGCTGGACCAGCAGCGGCGCGATCGTCACGACGCCGTCGCGCTCGCCCCAGCCGGCGACCATCTCGGCGAAGTCGTGGAACTGCGCGGCGCGGACGATCGACCACGGCACCGGCCCCTCGGCCACGAGCCGTTCCTGCTCGCGCTTGCCGGCGTAGTGCGCGTTGCCCTCGACCCGGTCGACGTTCAGGATCGACAGCAGCACGTGGTGCCGCACCCCGGCGCGTTCCTCGGCGGCCAGCAGGTTCCGGGTGGTGCCGCCGAAGTACGCCACGGTTTCGTCTCTGTCCATCGGCGGCGCGCTCAGGGCGTCGACGACCGCGCCGACGCCGGTCAGCGCCTCGTCCAGGCCCACGCCGGTGGCGATGTCGACGCCGGTGGCACGGCTGATCCGGACGACCTCGTGCCCGTCCCGCTCGAGGACGGCGACGGTGCGGCTCCCGATGTTGCCGGTGGCCCCGGCGACTGCGATGCGCATGCTCTCTCCTTTTGTGGACTTAATGGGTCCACAATATCGGAGATACACTGGTCGCGTGAAGCTGCCATCGAGCACGGAGTGGGTCCTGCACTGCGCGACGACGCTGGCGCAGCTCGAACCGGGCCGCACCGCCTCGACGGCGCAGCTCGCAGAGTACTTCGACCTGCCGGCGCCCTACCTCGCGAAGCAGCTGAAGGCGCTGGTCCGGGCCGGCGTGCTGACCGCGACGACCGGCCCCCGCGGTGGCTTCCGGCTGGCCCGGCCCGCGGCGGAGATCACACTGCTGGAGATCGTCGAGGCGGTCGACGGGGCGTCCGCGCCGTACGAGTGCCGGGAGATCCGGCAGCAGGGCCGGGGCGCCCTGGCGCCGGAAAACTGCCGCGACACGTGCATCCTGGCGGCGAAGATGGCGAGCGCCCACGAGGCCTGGCGGGAGAGCCTGAAGGCCGAGTCCCTGGGCGACATCCTCGCCGAGTTGCCGGAGTGGGCCCCGGCCCGGACGCGGCGCCTGCTGGCGGGGATCACCCCGGCCCGCCGAACGAGCTGAGCCGTTCCCGCTCGGCTCCGGCCCAGTCCCCAGCCGCCGCACGGCGCGAAGCGCCGCCGGGCCACCCCCGGCGTCCGGGCTCACCGCCGCCGAACCGGCCTCCGCCACCCCACCTGAGCCGCACCCGCACCCGCCACCTGGGCCGCCCGCCAGCGCGGTCCGCCGCCCGGTCGCCGCTGCTCCGACCCAGCCCCCACAGAGCGGCCCAGCCACCACCCGGCGCGAAGCGCACCAGGCCACCCCCGGCCAGCATCTGGCTCACCGCCGCTGAGCCGGTCTCGCACCCGGCGCCGGCTCAGCCACCACCCGGCGCGAAGCGCCGTCGAACCACCCCCGGCCAAGCGTCCGGCTCTCCGCCGCTGAACCGGCCCTCGCCCCGCCGACTCCACGACGGCCGCAACGCCCGGGCACCGGCCACTGCCCCCGCCCACCGAGCGACCTGAGCCGCAGCCGCACCGGCACCCAGCTCCGGCCCAGCCCCCACAGAGGGACCCAGCCCACTCGGCGCGAAGCGCCGCCGAGCCGCCCCCGGCATCCGGCTCCCCGCCCCCGAACC
>NZ_PQHW01000132.1 GCF_003385215.1 Amycolatopsis thermalba
CGGCGGGGTCGCCGGGGGGGGCGGGGGCGGGCGGGGGGGGTGAGGCGGGTTGGGGTGCGGGTGGGGCCGGGGGCAGCGGGGCGGGCGCGGAGGGGCCCTGGTCCGGGCCGGTCGCGTCCGGGCCCGCGGGGATGGCGTCCCGCACCGCCGCCACCAGTTCGGCGAGGCGGGCGCGCGGATCGGCCTGGGTCGGGATCACGACGCGGACCACGTCGTCACCCGGCACGGCCGGATGCACCTCCAGGTCCCGGTCGCCGGCCCGGAACTCGATCCGGTGCGTCCGGCCCGCACCGTCCAGCGCGGTCATCGTGACGCCGTCGGGATGCGCGGACAGGGTGACGTCCGCGCGGTCCTGGATGCCCAGCTCGCGAAGCATCGCCTCCACTTCACCGGCGGTGACGAAGGCGTCGACCGGAAGCTCGGCGCCGAAGCGCTGCTCGATCAGCCGGACCTGGTCCGCGAACGCCTCGGCGCGGGCGGTCGGCTGCAGGAAGATCGTGGCCGTACGCCCGCCGCGGTAGGTGAACTGCAACGCCACCCGGCCCGGACCGGTCACCTGGGCGGACACGTGCAGCGGGTGCCCGCCCGGCCCGCCGCGCAGCACGTCCTCGGCCTCGCGCAGCAGCCAGAGATCCTGTTCACGCCCCAGGCTCGGCTCGACGACCGGCTGGCCCAGCCGGATCGCGGTGGTGAACCGGTTCACGTGGTCCCTTGTGGACGGATACCGGTACCGCAGGACCTCGGTGAGCAGCTCCGGGGTCCAGGACCGCACCTCGGCCAGCTCGGCCGGCAGCGGACCGTCCAACGCCCGCACCCACTCCAGCAGGTGCAGGTGATCCTCGACCTCCCGCTGCAGCATCAGATCCGCCACCGGGCCGTCGAACTCCGCCGCCGCCACCGCAGGCGCGTCGCGGAAGGAGGTGATGACCTCCTTCACCAGCGCGGTCGCCAGCACACCCAGCGGCTCACCGGGCCGCAGGCCCACCCGGCCCGTCGCCCAGTCGTACACGCCGGACGCGCTGCGGTACGGCGACAACCGGTCCCGCGCCGCCCCGTCGTCCGCGAACGCCTCCGTCAAGCCGCGCTCGCTCAGCTCGAACGACGATGCCGCCTTCGCCTCGATCCGGCGGAGCACCTCGTCCTCGGACACCCCCAGCCGGTCGGCGAGCACGCCCGCGTTCCGCTTCGCGAAGTCCGCCAGCTCCTCCCGCGCGCCGTCGTCGAGGCGCGTGACCACCACCTCGGCCGGCACGCGTGCCCCGGTGAAGGCGGGATTGTCGTACCAGTTGCTGGAGAGCACTTCCCCGTTCTCGCCGAGGGTGTGCTCCCACCAGCCTTCGACGTCGGCGAACGCGATCCGCTCGTGGAGGACCTCGGCGTTCCCGGTGCCCTCTTCGCCGTGGCGCGCCAGCGTCGCGTCGAGGTCGACTCCGGCGGGAGCACGGTGCACGTAGGTCCAGACGGAGCCGGTGAAGTCCCGCAGCTGATCGACCGCGACCAGCAGGTCGCGGGTCGACGCCACCTGGCCGGTGCCCGGTTGCTCGGCGTGCGCCCGGAGGTCGTCGAACCGCAGGTCGCCGCCCGGTGTCCGGGTGATGCCACCGACCTCGGCGAGGACCTCGGGCCGGGTGGCGCGGACGATGAAGAGCGCGTCCTGGGCGTGCGCGCGGCTGCGGTGCAGCGCCACGACCTCGCCGCCGTCCGCGGTCGGCAGGGTGCCGGTGCGCAGGCCCTCGGGCTCACCCAGCGACGTCCCCTCGCCGCGCCGCCACCGCGCGACGGCGTCGGTGATCTGCCACGCGCGGGCCGTGGCGCCGGCGGGCTCCGTCCGCACGTCGTCGGGCACCAGCCGGCCGAGGTCGGCCGGCTCGCGGCCGCCGACGGTCAGCCTCTCCAGTTCCCTCGGCAGCAGCTCCAGAGCCTGCCGCAGGGTCAGCGCGAGCGCCTCCGCCCGGGCGTCCGCGTCCACGGGCACCGCGGGAACGACCACCTCGATCGGCGCGGTCTGGGTGACCTGCCCGCCATCGACGCGCAGCCCGGAGACGTAGAGCCACGAGCCGTCGACCGTGTCGTCGGCCCGGACCCGGATCCCGGCTTGCGCTCCGTCGCCGAGGCGGACGACCCACATCTCACCGCGCCCGGACACGTCGGCGACCGCCTGCGCCTCCACGGCGCCGGGGATCCCGCGGCCGAACAGCTCACGGACCGTGGCCTCGACGACGGCGGCCTCCGTCGTCGTCGCGGCGGCGTCCGGCCACTGGCCGGACAGCGGCACGTCCCGCCCGGAACTGGTCACCGCGGGCGTCCGGCGGAACCGTCGCATCGCGCCGGCGGCCGCCCTGGCCAGCTCGTTCTCCCGGGCCGCCCGCACCGGATGCGTGTCCACGACGACGGCGTCGGGCGTGTGCGTTCCGGCGAAGGTCAGCACCTGCGTGACCTGCGCGCCCTGTCCGGTGAAGGTCACTTCGACCCGGTCCGGAACCTGTTCGGTGTCGCGGACCGGGGTGTCGCCGGACATCAGGCGCACCCGCACCCCGTCGCCGGTGTAGCCGTTCAGCGCCGGGTCCCAGTTCAGCTCGGCGTCCCAGGCGGGCAGGCCCCGGGCGGTGTCGGCGCCGCTGCTGGCCGCCAGCGTCCCCGTCGCCGGATCGAGCTTGAGCGAGAGGTCGGTCCCGCCCGGCCGCGTGTAGTGCAGCCAGCGGCCGTCCGGCCCGGCCGTATCGAGCGGGCCGGTGGAGCCGATCCCCGCGAGGAGCCGGCCGGACCACGAGTGGGCCGGCTCGAGCGGAACGGCGAGGTCGTGCAGGGAAGCGGCGGTGCCCCGGTGCACCTTCGGTCCCGTCGACCCCACGACGTCGAACTCGCGCGCGAGCCCCGTCCGGTGCAGCCCCTGCCACACCGAGTGGTTGATCCGGACGCCGGCACCGAACGGTGTGGTGACGTTGAAGTGCCAGTTGTACCGGTCGTAGACGTGGACCTGGTACTGGACCTCGACCCGCGTGCCGGCCGGCCCCGGCGCCACCTCGACGACACCGCTGACGGTGTAGTAGAAGGTGCCGAGCGCCAGGTGCCAGTCGGCGTTCTGCACCACCATGCGCTCGTTGTCGAAACGCTGCCAGCGGGTGCTGAACGGGAACGTCCCGGACTCGCCACGCGCCTCGGCCGCCCGGACCAGGCGCAGTGCCTCGAAGGCCACCTGCCGTCCGGCGTCCTGGCGCAGGCCCGGGATTTCACGCATCATCCGGTCCGGGTCGACGAGGAAGTCCCGTCCCGTGCCGCCCAGGAAGTGGCGCATCAGCGCCGCCCCGGTCGGGTAGTAGACGGCGGCCGCGCCGCCGATCGAGGTGAGCGCCGCGGCCCGCTGCGCCCGGCCCCACACCGTCGGCGGTTCGACGGCGTACGGGCCGGAACCCGCGCCCATGATGGTGTCACCCGGAGCGGGTTTGGGCGGACGGCCCGGCAGTTCGGGCGTGCCGTTCCCGGCCGCCGTCCAGTCCGGCGTGGACACGTCGATGCCGTGGTCCCGCGCCAGGGCGTCGAGGCTTTCGCGGAGGGCGGGCAGTGCCTGCGTCACCGCGGTCAGGTCACGGCCGGCGATCGACCGCTCGACGGCTTCGCCGAACTGCCGCGCTTCTGCCGCGACCCGGTCCAGCGCCGTACGAGCACCGGCCGTCAGATCCGGTTCCCGCAGCGCGCGGGCTATGCCGTCCAGGATCCGGGCGAGGGGCCCGCGGCCGTCGGCCGCGCCGTGCACCGCGGCTGCGACCTCCACGAGGTCGCGCACCGTGATGCCGTCGCGGTAGGACGGTGCGTCCTCGCCGGCGGGTAGCAGCTCCTCGGCGACGGCCACCCACCGCCCGAAGTCCGCGGGGCCGATGTGCCGCGCGAGCGCCGCGGCCAGGATCGCCTGCGCGAGTTCGCCACCGGCCTGCGTCCGGCCCAGGAACCGGCGGTCGAGCGGCGCGCCGACGGTGTCCATCCAGGTGGTGAAGAACTCCTGCCTGCGCAGGTGCTCGAGCATCGACGAGCCCGGCGGCGGCGCGGCCCGGACGCTCAGCTCGGCCTGCCACGCGTCGACCCATTCGACGGCACGCAGCAGATCGTCGTGCAGTGTGTCGACGATGAACGCACGGTGCACGGCGGTCGCGTCGTCGAAGAGCGTGTCGAACTCGTCGAGCGCGTCGACGAGCGCTCGCATGTACTCGACCTGGATCCCCATGACCACGCCGCCGGGGCCCACCAGCGGAGTGGACAGCTCGCCGAACCAGTCGAGGGACCCGGCGATCGCGTCGTGGGTTTGGGTGGCCAGCCGCTGCCAGTCCGTCTCGTCGATCCAGCCCGGCGCCTGGGGGCGTTCCCGCCCGAGGCTCGGTTCGACGACCGGATCACCCTGCGCCACCGCCAGCGTGAAGCGGTCGACGTGGTCCGTTGTGGACGGATACCGATACCGCAGCACCTCGGTCAGCAGCTCCGGGGTCCAGGACCGCACCTCGGCCAGCTCGGCAGGCAGCGGACCGTCCAACGCCCGCACCCACTCCAGCAGGTGCAGGTGATCCTCGACCTCCCGCTGCAACATCAGATCCGCGGTGGCCCCGTCGAACCGCGCGGCCGCCACGGCGGGCGCATCGCGGAAGGAAGTGATGACCTCCTTCACCAACGCGGTCGCCACTACGCTCAGCGGCTCACCGGCCCGTAGCCCCACCCGGCCGGTGGCCCAGTCGTACACCCCGGACGCACTCAGGTACGGCGACAACCGGTCCCGCGCCGCCCCGTCGTCGGGGAACGCCTCCGCAAGGCCCTGCTCGCTCAATTCGAACGCGGACGCGGCCTTCTCGCGGATCCGGCCCGCCAACTCGTCGACCGGCACGCCCAACCGCGCCGCGACGAGGGCGGACCCGCGCACGGCGAACTCGGCGACGTCCTGCGCGGTGAGGACGTCGAGCCGATCGATGCCGGTTTCGGCGGGCGCCCGCACCCCCGCGAAAGCGGGGTTGTCGTGCCAGGTGACGCTGATCAGATCGCGGTGCCGGGTCCGCCTCACCTGCCACCAGCCCCGGACGTCCTCCGGCTCGACCCGGCTGTGCAGCACCCGGCCCTCGCCGGGAACCGGTGTGCCGCGCCGTTCCGCGGTGGCGTCCACGTCCACGCCGCCGGGGGCGTGGTGCTCGTAGATGTAAGTCGTTTCCCCGCCGTTCGAGTTGTCCGCGGCCGCGACGGACAGCACGGGACTGGAGACGACGACCTGCGGGGCCTCCGCGGACGAGCGCTGGAGGTCCTCGTCGAGGACTTCGCGCCGCCTCTTCCCGGTCAGCCCGCCCCGCTGCACTTCCTCGGGAGCGACCGCGGTGCTGGTGTAGAGCGGACCGTGCCGCTGCGCGCGGCTGCGGAAGACGGCCTCGGTCCGCTCGCCGTCCTTCGTGGCGAGCGGACCGGTCCGGCGCCCGGCGGACGCCACCGGCTCCGGGCCGGGCCGGATGCCGTGGGCGAGTGCCGTGAAGGCTTCGTGGAGCCGCCATTCGCGGGACCGCGCGGTGTCCGGGCCCGGCTCGCGCACGTGGGCGGGAACGAGCGTGCCGGTGACGGGCACGGCGGCCTGCTTGCTCTCGACGACGGGCCGGACCATCGCGTCGACCGTGCCCGGCAGCAGCTCCACCGCTTGCCCCAGCGCATGCGCGATGGCGGCGCGGCGGCCGTCGGCGTCGACGGGAACCGGTGGTAGCGCGAGCACCGCCGCGGCGGCCTGTTCGACCTGGTCCCCGACCCGTATCGGCGGGAGGCGCAGCCACGGATCCGTAACGCTCTCGTCCGGCCGCACCCTCAGGGCGAGCTCGATGCCGTCCTGGAAGCCGAGCAGCCACAGGGTTCCGGCGCCGGCCGGATCCGGCACTGCGCGCGCGGACTCCAGCCCCGGGATTCCGCCGGCGAGCACCTGCGCGACCGCTTCGTCGACGGCGCCCGCGTCGGTGGTCGTGGGCGAAGCGGCGGGCAGTGCCGAGGACAGCAGCACGTCCCGTCCCGGAACCCGCACCACATCCGACGTGATCAAGCGGAGCACCGCCTGCCGGGTCGGACCGTCCAGTTCGCGGATCAGCGCGGACCGAACCGGGTGCGCGCCGTCCGCGGCGATCTCCTCCGGTGTGTACACGCCCCGGAACCCGAGAGTTCCCGTGGTGCCGTCGGGATAACGGACCCGGACGCTGTCGGCCGCGCCCTGCAGTCCGTTCGTGGGCCTGCCGTCGAGCAGCAACTCGACGCGGCCGTCCGCGCCGACGTAGGCGCCTTCGGCCGCGTTCCAGTGCAGCCGCGCGTTCCACTCGTCACGACCGCCGGACTCCCCCGGCGGACGGCTGACGACGATGGAATCCGAACCCGGCTCGAGCCGGAACCAGACGCTGTCGTCGCCGTCCGCCGTGCTGTAGACCTGCCACTGCGCGGCCAACCGCTCCACGGTCGCGGAATCGGGAACGTGCGGCAGCGCCGCGCTCATCAGACCGTCCAGCAGGCGGTCCCGCGGCGACGCCGCGTGGTCGACCGGGATCTCCAGGCCGTACAGCGACAGCAGGGGCCCGCGGTGCACCTTGCGTGCGGTGGACCCGACGATGTCGAACTCGCGCGCCATCCCGGCGCGGTGCAGGATCTGCCATTCGTCGTCCCAGACCCACAGCGGTCCCACCGGGAAACGGTTACCGTGGTGCCAGCTGTACCGGTCGTACACGTGCACCTGGTAGTCGACCTGGACGTCGGGCCGGCCACCGTCACGTCCCGGCAGGACGGTGACGGCTCCGCTGACCGCGAAGTAGAACGTGCCCACTCCGAGGTGCCAGTCCCTGCTCTCCGCCTCGGTCAGGGTGGTGTCGAAGCGCTGCCACGGGGTGGAGAACGGGAACGTCCCGGTTTCGCCACGAGTCTCGGCGGCCCGGGCAAGCCGCAACGCCTCGAACCGCACCTGCGTCGTCGCGGCGTCGTGCAGCGTGGGCAGGGCGCCGAGCAGGTGGTCGGGCTCGACCACGAAGTCCCGGCCGGAGTTGCCGAGGTAGTGCCGCATCATCCCGGCCGCGACGGGCAGGCCCCTCGCCAGGCCCCCGAGGACGATGGCCTGCCCGATCGCCTTCAGCCGCCAGGCCCTGAGACCCGGGCGCTCCGAGCCCCACGTACCGGACCCGCCGCCCATCATGGTCACGCCCAGGACGGGCTTCGGCGGGCGGCCGGGCAGGACCGGGCCCTCCGCGGTGCTCTCGGCCGGACTCGGCCAGTGGGGCGAGGAGACATCGAGGCCGTGCCTGCCCACCGTGCGCAGGCTGGCGCGCAGATCCGCGAGCGCCTCCGCCACCGGCTCCAGCACACCCGGTCGCGCGTCGGCCACCGCGGCATCGAGGGCACGGGCCTTCGTGACGACATCGGCGAGCGCCGTGCGGAGTCCCGCAGGCAGATCGGGCAGCTCCTGCGCCCGCGCGGTCGCCTCGAGCACGCGGGCCACCAGCGTGGGGTGGGCACCGGTTCCGTACACCACGGTCGCGAGGTCGACCAGGTCGGCCAGGGAAACCCCGTCGACGAAAGCGGGGGCGTCCGTCCCGGCGGGCAGGAGTGCCGTCGCGACCGGCCACCAGCGTCCAGGGTCCGCGGGACCGATGTGACGCTGCAGCGCGGCGATCAGATGCGCCTGCGCGTGCCCGCCGCTGGCCCAGGACCGCGCGAGGAACCGGCGGTCGAGCAGGCCCCCGGTGTGCGCCATCCACTCCCGGAACGCCCGCTGCGCGCGGAGGTGCTCGAGCATCGCCGCGCCCGGCGGGGTGTGCGCGTGCACGGTGAGTTCGGGTTCGTGGGCGGAGTACCACTCGTCGAGCCGCACCATGCCGTCGTGCGCACTGCTGATGACGCCCGCTCTGTACGTGGTGTCCTCGGAGGCGACCATGTCGAGGTACGACCGGAGCGTGGCGCGGGAGCTGATCGCGCTCCACTCGGACAGGCGCGGCAAGCTGCGGACCGACTCGGTCCGGCGCTGCAGGCCGTCCGACTCCGCGTGTGCCTCGATCGCGTCCGACAGGAGCTGTACGATCTCGGTCCCCTCGATCCAGCCGCGAGCGGCCGCACCGTCGCGCTGGGCGAACGCCGGGATGTCGCCGTCGCCGAGCACGACGGACCGGTAGGCCAGCACGGCGTGGAGCGCGCCGGCCACCTCGCGTTCCTGGTCCTGCTCGCTCATCCCGTCGGGCAGCGTGAGCCGGTGGGTGGCCGGGTCGCCGGTGGTCAACCGCAGCCGGACCGCCGGGGAACCGGCGGCGACGTCGACGACCAGCCGGAACGGCCGGCCCGCGGAGCTGATCGCGGTGAGCGTGGCGGAGGGTGAATCCGTGCCGGGGATGGCCGCAAAGGTGGTGACGGAATCGCTCAGCCGCGCCTGCTCCGCGCCGCGCCGCGCCACTGCGGCGATCACCGCCGGTTCCACGGCCGCAGGGGCCGGGCCCGGGACGCCCGCGTCGCCCAGCCCGGCGGCGTGCGAGGCGAGGTCGGTGAGCAGCGGCACGGCCAGTTCGCCGAGCGCGGACAGCGGAAGCTCCACCTCGGCCCGCGCGTCGCCGGCCAGCTGCGTGCGCAGCGCGTCCGGGTCGGGCCGGCGGCCGGTTCCCTCCCGCACGTCGAGCACGACTTCCCGGTCGCCGGCCGTCAGCGTGATCACCAGGCCGGACGGCGCGGCCTCGACCCGGGCCACCGCATCGGGAACCTGCGTCGCGAGGGTCGCCGAAACCGCCTCCGCCACGGCGCGCTCGCGCCCGAGGCTCGGCTCCACCACCGGGTCGCCCTGGTGGATGGCCGTGGTGAAGCGGTCCACGTGGTCCGTTGTGGACGGATAACGCCACTGCAGCACCTCGCGCAGCAGCTCCGGGCTCCAGGTCCGCACCTCGGCCAGCTCGGTGCTGAGCGGACCGTCCAGCGACTGGGCCCACGCCAGCACGGCCAGGTGGTCGGCGATCTCGCGGTCCAGCATCAGCTCGGCCGGGGCACCGGTGGCGGTCCGCGCGGCCTCGGCCGGCGGCTCGCGGAAGGACGTGACCACCTCCTTGACCAGCCCGGCCGCGACGACGTCCACCGGGTCGCCGACGGCCAGGCCGACGCGGCCGGACTCCCAGTCGTACACCGCGGCGGCCGACAGGTAGGGCGACAGCCGGTCCCAGGCCGCCTGGTCGCCGCCGAATCCGCGGACGATTCCGCGCGCGGACAGCTCGAACGCCCCGGCGAGCTTCTCGTCGAGGCGGCGGACGACCTCGTCCTCGGTCACGCCGAGCGCGTCGGCGATGGCGCGCGTGCCCCGCTTGGCGAAGTCCCCGATCTCCGCGCGCGCGGTGTCCAGCGACGCCACCACCGCATCCGCGGACGGGACCAGGTCACCCGGGTGCGGCGGATCCGACGCCTCCGCGGACCGGACCCGCCAGGTGTCCTCCAGGATCCGGCTGTTCACCTGCTCGACCGCGCCGGCCACGGCCTCGGTCAGCGCCGCCTGGCCGGTCATCGGCGCGCCGACGATCTCCACCGGCGCCGACTGGACCCACCGCCCCTCCGCGAGGTGGGTGCCGGAGCGGCCCGCGTCCGCCTGCGTCCGCGGGTCCACGTGCAGCTCGACGGCCGGGACCCGGACGCTCGGCGCGGTCGCGGCGGGGTCGACGCGCACCTGGTACTGCCAGCGCAGCCCGTCGGCCCGGGCCGTGCGGATCACCGTCCCGTCCGGACGGGTGACGGTCTCGGTGCGGATCCCGGCGGCGCCGAACGCCGATTCGACCGCTCGCGCCACCTCGTCCGGATCCGCGGTGCGGTCCACTTCGGACGCGGGCAGCTCGATCTCGGCCGCGTCCGTGGTCAGCACCGCGGTCGGCAGCGGGCGCAACGGCTCGGCGCCGTCCGTTCCGGTGAGCGGCTCGGTCGCGAGGTCGCCCACCGCGGGCAGGGTCACGAACTCCCACCGGACCCAGTCCGCGGCCCGCTCGTCCACTGCGGACTGCAGCGCCGCGGGCGTGCGGACACCCAGTTCGACGGCGAGCGGGAGGAGCGCCCGGCGCTGCCAGGACGGTTCGGCGGGCAGCGGGGGCACGACGACCTCCGCCACGCCCGTCTGCACCCATCGCCCGCCGGTCAGCCGCGTGCCCGGTTCGCTGTCGCGCGCGGTGTCCACGTCGACCCGCAGGTCCATCGCGGGCAGCACGACCCGCGCGGTGACCGCATCCGGGTCGACGCGGACCCGGAACCGGAGCACCGGCCCGTCGCCGCGACCGGCCAGCAGCCAGGTGGTGCCGTCCCCGCCCGGGTCGGGCCGGACCCGCCCGGCCCAGTCCTCACCGCCGGAGAGCATGTCCCGCAGCGTGTTCTCGATCGCGCGCGGGTCGGTGGTGCGGGCCCGCCAGGGTTCGGCGGGCGCCTGCACGCCCCGCACGATCCGCTCCCGCCCGGGCAGGGTGAGCACGGTCCGCTCGCCCTGACGCAGCTCGCCGACCGGCGCGCCGGTCGCGGGCAGGTCCGCCGCCAGGTTCCGCAGCGGCGGCAGCTCCCCCACCCGCGGATCGGTCTCCAGGCCGCGGACCGTCTCCACGACCGGCAGCCCGACCTTGGCACGCGCGTCCACCAGCGCGGACACGACCATCGTCCGGCGCCATCCGGGCTCGACGGTCACCGGCGGCAGCACGATCTCGGCCCGGCGGTCCTGGGTCCACCGGCCGTCGCGCGGGCCGGCGCCCGGTTCGACCCGCAACTCGACGACCGGGAGCGACACGTGCGCCCGGGTCGCGTCCGGATCGACGCGCACGGTGAACCCGAGGCCGGTGTCACCGAAGACCCCGGACACGGTCGTGCCGTCGAAGGTGACGTCCCGGGCGCCCGTGGCCTCCAGCGTCTGACGGACGGTGTCGGCGACCAGCGCCGGGTCGGTCGAGGTCACCAGCCCGGGGATGGCCGGCTCGGCGTTGAGCGGCACCGTGCGGTCGAGGGTGTCGTGGGCCGTCACCGGATCGATCGCGAGCACCACCGCCGGATCGGCGGCCCGCGTGCCGGGTTCGCGCGCGGTGACCTCTCGCGTGGCGAGCGCGGGCCAGTCCACGGAAGCCACTTCGGCGGCCTGACCGCGGATGGCGGGTGGCACCTGCGACAGCAGCTCGCCGACCAGCGTCGTGGCCACTTCGGACTGCCACGCCGGGTGGACCGGCACCGGCGGGACCACCGCCACCACCGGGTCCTGCACCCAGCGCGCGCCGTCGAACCGCGGCGGCGGGACCCGGACGCTCGGTTCCGTGGCGAACTCGCTCACCTCGACGGTGAGCCGCCACGACGAACCCCGGTCGGTGAGCGTCCACGTGGTGGTGCCACCGTGCGCCTCCCGCACGACGTGCACCCCCGCGTCGGCCAGCGCGCGCTGGACCGCGTCCGCCATCCCGTCCTGGTCCACCGCGCTCACGACCGCGAGGGGGAAGCTCGCCGTCGTCACCGGCAGCGCCCGTCCCGTCTGCCGTTCGGCTCCCAGGTTCGGCTCCACCGGCGACCGGCCCTCGGCCACGGCCGCCAGCACCTCGGCGGTGTGGTCGAACCGGTTGTGGAAGCTGAGCTGGGACGCGGGCCCGAGCACGGCCTCCTCCCTGGACCGCGCCTCCGCGAGCGCCTCGGCGCGGGCGCCACCGGCCGCGTCCAGCCACGCCAGGACGACCCGGTGGTCGGCGGCCCGGCGGCGGCCGAGCGCCCGGCCGATGGCGGCCCGGTCGGCGGTGTCCACGGCCGCGAGGTCGTCGGCCGGTGCGGTCCGGAACGAGGTGACCACGCCGCGGGCTAGTTCGGTGGCGAGGTCGGCCTCCGGCCGTCCGAGGCGCAGGCCCACCCGGCCGGATTCCCAGTCGTAGACGCTGCTCGCGGTGACGTACGGCGCGAGCCGCGCGCGGGCCGCTTCGTCACCCGGGAACGCGCGGGCGATGCCCTGCTCCCCCAGCGCGAAGGCGCTCGCCGCCAGCTGGTCGAACCGCGCCTCCACTGTGGACAGCGGCACGCCGAGCGCGTCGGCGATCGCCGGGGCGCCGGACTTGCCGAAGTCCGCCAGCGCCTGCCGCGTCCCGTCGTCGAGGGCCGTTACCGCACCGGGATCGCCGTCATCCCCTCGCGGGACAGATCCATCGCGTCCAGCAGCTGCCAGAGCATCCGGTGCTCCTCCGGTGTCACCGGAACCCCGTGCCGTTCCAGCAGCTCCACCGTCGTCAGCGTCAGATCCGGCCAGTTCGCCAGCTCGGCGTACTGGACCATCTCCGCGCGGTCCGGCTCCGGGATCCGCGGCCCGAACGTCTCCAGCAGCGTCCCGGCCAGTCCGGTCGCCTCCGCCTCGCTCAGGCTCGGCACTTCCGTCAGCGCCGTCAGGTCCTCGCTCACCCGCGCCGCTCGTTTCCTCAGCGGTTCCGGGTCGTCCGGGCTGTCGAACAGCGCCAGCAACGTCCGCAGCTCCTCGCGTTCCCGCGTCGACACCGGGCTGTCCAGCCTCCGCAGTGCCCGGATCAGCGCCTGCACGCTCATCGGCCACTCGCCCACGTTCAGCGTCCGGCGAACCGAGTTCAGCGCCTCGTCGTCCAGCCGGTCCAGGAACCTGCCGGGCAGTTCCTTCATCCGCCGAGCGATCTCCACCTCGGAGAGCTCCATCGTCCCGCCCTCCTTCGCGTTGCGGCGTCCCGTCGCCGCCGGGGTCGTCCAGCGGCTCGGCGTTCTGGATGACGTTGCCGGCGTCGATCGCGACCCTGAGCCGGACGCCATCGTAGTCCCCGTGGACCCACTCCTGTTTCTTGCGGTGGACCGGTTCGAGCGGCCGCCGCGCGAGCGCCTCCGGCCGCAGGCCCTCGGTGACGACCTGCGCGAGGATGCTCTCCAACCGCCCTGGTTCGAACCACTCCGCGGGGAACTTGTCCACCCGCGCCGGGTGATCGGGGTTGCGGATCGCCAGCCGGTTCAGCGTGGGCTGGGGCAGCGTGGGCGCCACTTCGTGCCGGGCCGGCTCCGACGGCACGGGGTTGGTGACCACCCCGCGCCCGCCCTCCAGGGGGTAGGCCGTCGCGACCCATCCGTCCTCGAGCACGGCGACGACGACCATGACGCCGTCGTGCTCCCGGCTCGCCACCCAGGACTGGTGCTCGGCGTCCCACACGACGCGGGTGGGGTGTTCGGCGGTCTGGCGGATGATCGCCTCGGTCCGCGCGTCGTCGTCCTTCCACCGCTCCGGGAACTCGGTCTTGCCCGGCCGGCCGGTGCCGTGGCGGTGACCGCCGCCCCGGTCGCCGTCGAGGATGTGCCCCACGCGGTCCGGCTCGAGCCGGATGCGGTCGGCGGGCGGGCGTCGCGCGTCGAAGATGACGTCCGGGTGGTGCCAGCCGTTCGGCCGGGTGGCGTCGGTGAGCATCGTGACCACCTCGGCCACGGTGCTGCCCCCGGTCAGCGGCGCCACCGCGACACCGGCCGCCGTACCCGGCAGCTCGTGCACCGTGGTGGTCAGCGTCGGGCTGACGTTGTCCAGCTCAGCACGCAACGCGGCGACGTCGTCGTGCACTCGTACCACCGCGACCTCGGTGCCGTCCGGGGTGCGGGCGACGAGGTGACCCCGCCGGGTGTCGTCCTCGCCGTCGAGCCGGGTCAGCGTCACCGACGGCACGTTCAGCTCACCGGCGACCTGCCTGGCCAGACGGCCGCCGGCCAGCCTCCGGCGCACCGCGGGCGTCAGTTCGGCGTCCTGCGGCACCGGCGGGTTTTCGGTGAGGTGGCGCAGGCGCGACTGCAGCCAGAACCGGCGCGGATCGTTGCGGCCCAGCCGGTCGCGCTGCCGGGCGACCTCCGCCACCTCCGCGGCGTGCCGCACACCGGCCTCGGTGGTCAGGTTGATCTCGACGGCACGGCCGTCGGGCGCCGTCCAGGTGGTGTGCCACCCGTGCCACTGACGCCCGCCGAGCAGCCCCGCGTCCCGCCGGCCCCACGCGCTGTCGACGTCGTCCAGCGTGAAGCCGCGGCTTTCCAGCTCCTCCGCGACCGTGACGCCGTCGGCGAGGTAGTCGTCCGCATTGACCGTGATGGTGTAGCGGGACGGCCCCTCCTGGGTCACCGCGGCGCCCGGCACCGCCGCGACCGCGACGGTGACGGGGTCCGGCGGGGTGGTGTCCGGCGGCGCGGTGGCCGGTTCGGGCGCGCGCAGCCGGAGCTCGATCGTCTGCCCCGACTGGACGTGGCGCAGCGTGACCCGGCCGTCCTGGACCTCGCCGTGCGCGAAGCCGCGCCAGGCGAACTCCCGGACGAGTGAGTCGGTGACCGAAGCGTCGTCCACGTCGACGGTGAACCGGGCCGGCCCGTCCTGAGCCAGGCCGGCGAGCGTGGTCGGCCGGAGCCGGGCCCCGTCGACGGCGGCGACGGCGTCCTGGAACGGCTCCCGCCAGGTGCCCGGCTCCTGCGGTTCGGAGCGGCCGGCTTCGGTGTTCGGGCCCGGGAGGGGTTCGGCCTGCAGGACTTTCCCGTCGGGAGCCACGACCGCCGCGATCGTCACCCCGTCGCGGTCGCCGCGAACGGCCCACAACCCCGTTTCTTCGTCGAACCTGGCCACTTCCGGCCGCTGGACGACGTCCCGCACCACGTCACCGAGCACGGACCGGGGGTTCGTGCCGTCGCCGAACCACCGCGCGGCGATCCGGATGTGCCCGGGGGAGGTCGCTTCCGGCCCGTGCCGCTCCAGCATCCGGTCGAGCACGTCGCCGGACACCTCGAGGTCGCCCAGTGCCGGCCGCTGCTCGTGGTCGAGCACGGTGTCCCAGGCGTTCGCCCGGGCACCGGAGGGCAGTTCGACGGTGTCCAGGCCGTCCGGCTCGAGCACGCCGCGCAGGATCTCGTTCCGGAGCCCGGCGTGCGGGCCGTCCGGATCCAGCCGGGCGGCCTGGGCCCGTGCCGCCACCGACTCCGGTGTGCCGAACCGCAGCACGATCGACTCGCCGGTGACCGGGTTGGTCCACCGGGTGACGACCCCGGATCCGGCGTGGTCCCAGTGCAGCTCGGTGGTCTCCGGGCGCAGGCCGGACTCCGCCAGTGCCCGCACCGTCGTCTGGACGCCGTCGCGGAATCCGGGGGCATCGGGCAGGCGCACCGAGTAGTGGGACGGCGCGCCCGCCGCCGACGGCGGCGCCAGCGGGTCGGGCACCAGGCGGGCGCCGCGGACCGCCGTCATCACGGTCCGGGCCAGCGGGGTGACCGCGGGATCGCGGTACAGGGCCACCGTGCCGTCGGTCAGGTCGCCCAGCCCCTGCAGGGTCGTGCCGACCTCGCCGAGCACGTGGCGCCACTTCACCCGCTCCGCGATGGTGCGCTGGAAGCCGTCGCTGAGCGTCTTGTCCGACACCCGGAGCTGCAGGGGCTCCGCCTGGACCCCGTCGGCCGTGAAGCGGGGGTAGACGACCTGGTACTCGCCGGCGGCCAGGCCGGAGTCGACCGCCAGGACCGCGTCGACGGTGACGTCGTCGTAGACGAGCCGCACGGTCTCGTCGTGGAACTCCACCCGCTGCGGCAGCCGGGCGCCCGGCTCGGACAGGCGGTTCAACGGGATCGGGTCGCCGAGCGACGGCGCCGACGGCGTGAGCACGGCGGCCGGCGCCGTGGTCTGGCCCAGTCCGCGCGCGAAGGACTCGAACTCCTGGACGACCGCTTCGCTGTCCGCGGTGGTGTCCCGCGTGACCGCGACCGAACCGCTGACCGGCTCGCCCGGCACCCGTGCCAGGGCGCGGCGGTTGACCGCGTGGTGCGGCTGGTCGCGTCCCGGCACACCGTCGGCGACGGTCCGCAGGCCCGCTTCCAGCAGCGCGTCCAGGTCGCCGCGGCCGATCCGGATGGTCGCCTCGCCGGTCTGCCGTGCGGAGCCGTCGGCCCGCACCTGCCAGGTGCCGGGGTCGACCTGCACGTGGTTGTCGGGAACCCGGTCGTCCAGCTGGACGCGCACGAGGATGCGGTTGCCGTTGCCGTACTCCACGACCAGCGGGCCCTCGCCCGGGTCGCCGTGCAGCGCGGTGGCGACGCGCGGGCTCGCGAGACTGTTGTCCGGCGCGGACTCGTGGCGGCGGGCGATCGCGTCGGTCAGGTCCTGGTCGCCCGGGGCCGCCGGCATGGCGTCCGGGCCGGCCTGCACCGTGCGCGGCAGCGCGTGCCACGTCGTGCCCGGTTCCTGCGGCGTCATCCCGCCGACGGCCGGGCCCGCGTTGGTGTGCACCAGGGACGGCGTGAGGTCGTCGGGCAACGGGGCGCGGGCGAACAGGTGCTCCAGGACCTGGTCCATCATGGCCCGGTTGTTCTGCATCACCTCGGTCATCTGCTCGGACACGAGGCTGGAGACGTGGACCTCGTCGCCCCGCACCTCGACCGCGCCGGCCGGGAGGTCGTCGTTCAGGGTCACGAAGAACTCGGCGGTCTGGTTGTGCGGCGAGATGACGCTGAACATGCCGGTCTCCCGGTCCACCTGGACCGTGTAACCTTCCGCGTTCAGCGCGTCGAGGGTGCGGGCGGTGACCGCGGTCGCCGTCTCCGGCCCGCGCTCGGCCTTCTCCGGCGGGTTCTCCGGGGTGAACTGCTGCCGGGGTTCGCGGGTGTCCGTCGTCTCGGGCCGGCTGCCGGAGTCCGCGTCGCCCGTGGAGGAATCCGGGTTCTGCGTGGACTCACCGTCGCGAGTGGACGAATCGGGAGCCTGGGTGCTGTCACCCTCCCGACGCCCACCGTCCGCGGCGTCCGGGGTCTGCGTGGTGTCACCGTCGCGAGTGGACGGTTCCGGGTTCGCCTCCGGTGTCCGGGTGCGGTTCTGGGCCGCCGTCTCGTCCCGGCCGGTCTGGGTGCGGTGGTCGGTGTCCGGCTGCGTCGTACGGCCGGTGTCGCGCGTCGGCTCGGCAGTCCGGTCCCCGCCGGGCTGGTCCGCGCCCGCGGTGGCCACCCGGCGCTGTTCCTCGGGCGCCGTCCGGGTGTCGTCGCCGGACGAGGTCTCTTCGGTCTCCGGCTTGGTGCTCTCGTCCGGCGTCGTCCGCCGCGGTTCGCCGGACTGCTCGCCGGTGCGGCCGTTGCGGGAGGGCGAATCCCCCGCGTTCTGCGCGGAACCGGAGCCGCCCGACCCGCTCGACCCGCCGGCGCCGGACGCCGCCCCGCCCCGGGTCGCCGAACCCGAGCCGCTGCTCGACCCGCCACCCGGGCCGGACGACGTGCTCGCCGACCCACCCGACCCGCCGGTCCCGCCGCCGGTCGCGGTC
>NZ_PQHW01000133.1 GCF_003385215.1 Amycolatopsis thermalba
CCGGTGACGACGTTGGCGATGCCCTGGCCGATCGCCTCGCGGGTCTTGTTGGAGTGGGTGTCGGTGATGTCGTCGACCAGCTTCGCGGTCATCAGCGACTCCATCAGCGCGACCAGCGCGAACGCCAGCGCGTAGGGGGCGATGGTGCTGAGCGTGTCGACACTGAACGGCACGTCGGGCAGGCCCGGGACCGGCAGCGAGGAGGGCAGGGCGCCCTTGTCGCCGACCGTGGGGACGGCGATTCCGGCGGCCACGGTCAGCACGGTGAGGGCCACGATGGACACCAGGGGCGCGGGGATCACCTTGGTGACCTTGGGGAACAGGATCATCAGCACGAGCCCGCCGGCGAACAGCGGGTACACCGGCCACGGCACGTCGATCAGCTCCGGCACCTGGGCCAGGAAGATCAGGATGGCCAGCGCGTTGACGAAGCCGACCATGACGCTGCGCGGGACGAAGCGCATCAGCCGGGCCACGCCGAGCGAGCCGAGCACGATCTGGAACAGCCCGCCGAGGATGACCGCGGCGATCAGGTAGCCCAGGCCGTGTTCCCGGGCGAGCGGGGCGACCACCAGAGCGACGGCTCCGGTGGCCGCGGAGATCATCGCCGCGCGCCCGCCGACGACCGAGATGACCACGGCCATCGTGAACGACGCGAACAGGCCCACGCTGGGATCGACCCCGGCGATGATGGAGAACGAAATCGCCTCCGGGATCAACGCCAGCGCCACCACCAGCCCGCCCAGTACCTCGATGCGGGCGACCTTGGGCGACAACCACGACGGGCGAACGCCACGCATACGCGCAGGGATCGGCGACAAGAGATTCGACAAGAGAAAACAACCTGACATGCTCGGGCGCCCGTCGGGCGCGAAAACATTCCCGCACCACTGTGGCGCGGCGTGAAGAAACTGCCGGGGGACTGGCGCGGATACCGTCGCCGGTCCGGAAGACTTCATTGACGGACGCGGACTAGCTCGACTGGGTCACGGCACCTGCTCGGTAGGCACGGGAAGCTCCTCGGCTCGATAACGGAGTCGGGGGCTTCGGTGACCCCGGCGGTCCGGTGACGCGATCGCCACCGTCGTCGGCAACTCTCACCTCACGTTAGACGAGAGATCGACGCCTGTCGCGGCGCCCAAGTTCAAATGAGGGCGGAATCACGCACCCACGTCGCGCTCGCCTCTCGCTGCCCGGCCCTGGTACTCTACTCTAACGTGACAGTAGGTTTTGTGTGGGCGACCGACCCGGAGACGGCATTGACGGACGTGCAGTCACGCGACGAGGAGCAGGAGCGCCGGTATCTGGCCGAGGCGGTGCGTCTGCTGACCACGGAGCTGGAGCGGCTGAACGCGTCGATCGACAAGTCGGTCAGCACCGTGGACCAGCACAAGCGGTACATGTGGGACAACCTGCGTGACATGGACTTCGCCGAGAAGGCGAACTTTCGCGAGTCGGTGAACCTGTCCGTCACCCTCGGCGAACACGCGATGCGGACGAGGAAACGCATCGAGCGTCTGCTGGAGTCTCCCTACTTCGCGCGCGTCGACTTCCGCCGTCACGCCGAACGGGACGCCGGCGCCCACTACATCGGCGTGCACAGCCTCTCGGATCCCGAGTCCCAGGAGATCGTGATTCACGACTGGCGGGCACCCGTGGCCGGCCTCTACTACGACTTCGAGGCGGGGGAGGCGCACTTCGAGGCGCCCGAGGGCACTGTGCGCGGCGCGATCACCGGCAAGCGCCAGTACAAGATCTCCGGCGGGCACCTGGAGTACATGTTCGACAGCTCGCTGAGCATCGGCGACGACGTCCTGCAGCGGGAGCTGAGCCGGTCCGCCGACGACAAGATGCGCAACATCGTCGCGACCATCCAGCGGGAACAGAACGCGGTGATCCGCAACGAGACCGCGCAGGTGCTGATCCTGCAAGGGGTGGCGGGCTCCGGAAAGACGTCGATCGCCCTGCACCGGGTGGCGTTCCTGCTCTACCGCTTCAAGGACACCCTCTCCTCGGACAACGTGATGATCCTCTCTCCCAACAAGGTGTTCGGTGACTACATCGCCAACGTGCTTCCCGAGCTGGGTGAGGAGCAGATCGCCGAGATCGACTTCGACAAGATCGCCGGCAGGTTTCTCGCGAAGGTCACCGGCTACGAGACCTTCAGCGAACAGGTCGTCGACCTCCTCGACCGGGTCGACGAGGCGGCGGCGGAGCGCATGCGCTACAAGGCGATGCCCGAGTTCGTCACCCGCCTCGACGAGTGGATCTCTTCCCGGACCCGGGAGGGGTTCACCCCGGCGGAGATCGAACAGAAGCGCCACCGCCTCTCCGTCGACTGGGTCGCGGACACCTTCGCCGAACTACGCGACCTTCCGATCTTCACACGGCTCGACGGCGTGGCCGGCCGCGCCGTGCACCTGCTCAAACAGCAGGTGACAGACCGCGGTGCCAAGTGGACCGCTGCCGACACCGGCAGCGTCCGCAAGCAGGTCCGCGCCATGTTCGCCGACAAGGACGCCTTCGCGCTCTACAAGGCGTTCTACGCGGCCCACCCGGACCGTCGGCGATTGTTCAAGCCACTCGGCCGGAAGAAGATCGAGTACGCCGACGTGTTCCCGCTGGTCTACACGATGATCAAGACGGCCCGGCAGGAGAGCTACCGCCACATCCGTCACCTGCTGGTCGACGAGATGCAGGACTACGCGCCCATCCAGTACGCCGTGGTGCGCGAGCTGTTCTCCTGCAAGATGACGATCCTGGGTGATAGGAACCAGTCGGTGAACCCGTTCAGCTCCTCGTCGCTGTCGACGATCCGCAGCATCTTCCCCGAGGCCGACTGCCTGGAGCTGTGCAAGAGCTACCGCTCCACGACCGAGATCACCGACTTCGCCCAGCGCATCTCCCGCAACGACAAGCTCGTCCCGATCGAGCGGCACGGACGACCACCCCAGGTCATCGCCTGCGCGAACCAGCAGGACCAGGAGGCGCAGATCCTGGCCCTGGTCAGGCAGCACAGTCACAGCGACCACCGCTCCCTCGGCATCATCTGCAAAACCGTCGCCCAGGCGAAGACACTCCACCACGCCCTGTCGCAAGCCGGTGCCGAACTGGCCCTGCTCGACTACGACAGCACAGCGTTCGCCGGTGGCATCGTCATCACCTCGGCACACATCGCCAAGGGACTGGAGTTCGACACGGTGATCGTCCCGCAGGTGGACGAGGAGAACTACGCCAACGAGATGGACAAGAGCATGCTCTACATCGCCTGCACCAGGGCCATGCACGAGCTCCACCTCACCCACACCGGACCTGTCTCGCGCTTCCTGGAGTTCGCGAAGCCCGACGGGGGCCTCTCCGCGATCCCCCGGCAGCCGCGGGGATGAGCTGACCCGGCAGGCGGGACACGCCAGCGGGCCGTGTCGATCAGCCGACGGAACCAGCCGACGGGAAGTGGGAGATGAGCACCGAAGGCGTGGCCGGCTCGCCGACAGCGCCGGTCACGGTGCCGGAATTCTGTGTCCACGTGGAAGACGCTTTCGTCGCGGACCGAACGGGCGTGCCGGACTTGCTCAATGCTGCGCCGGCCGGCCGGGCGCGGCCCGCGGTGTTCGCCGCGCTGAACCGGCTTCCGGACAGGCGGTTCGAGTCACTGATGGATCTGCTGTCGGAACTGCCGGACCTGTCGTTCGACTGCGATGCGCAGTGACCGCCTCTGATATGGCAGGCGCCGGTATCCCCTGACGTGCCCGGTGAACCGGACCGGCTCAGCTGAGGCGGTCGGCCAGGACCTGGAGTCGTCCGGCCACGGTCAACCGCCGCAGCCACCCGGGGCAGGGCGGAGGCGCCGGAGCGCACCACCTGCGCGAGGTCCTGCAGGAATGCCGGCACGCCAGGGGCGTGCCGGGTCGCTGCGCAGGGCCAGGTAGGCCGCGGCGGCCTGGCATGTTGTCCGTGTTCGTGGGCGTGGGTGACCGCGGCGCTGCGCCGGGCGAGTTCGGCGGTGTGGTGCAGGCTCGTGCCGGCCAGTGCGACCGGCGCGACCCGCATGGCGGCGCCGTTGCCGGTTGATCCGGCCCCGTGGTGAAAGGCACGAGTGGCCGCAAACCAGGGGACACCGGCGTTGATCAGCCCGAAAACTTTCGGTGTGCCAGGGCCGTGACCGCGCCAGGACTCGGCCCGCCAGGCCTGGGCGAGTTTCGCGGGCGAGCAGGTCCTCGCTCAGCACCGCGGTGTCGCGGTGTCCGGCGAGGACGGGAACGAGTTCGATGTCGGCGGTGTGGGCGAGCGCGGTGGGTGCCGGCTCCTCGGCGACGAGGCCTACGGGGCCGGCGCTGTCACGGCCCTGGACCGGGGCGCCGAAGGCGTCCCGAGTCCGAGCCCCAGGAGTAGTCCGCGCGTTCGGTCGCGGGTGATGGGCTGGGCGGCGATGGGCATGGGGTGCAGCCGGTCTCGGGTCGGGCCACCGGCTCGGCGTGGAGCCGGTACAGCGGCGGGTGGGCCAGGTCGATGCGGTACGTCCCCGGTGCCACGGTCCGGGTGATGCCGTCCAGGACCGCCGCAGTGGGCGCCGACGCCCGGACGACTCGCGGTCCGCCGCAGAGTTCGACCGTCGCGCCCTCGCCGTCAGTCACCCCGAGCAGCACACCGCTACCCGAGGGGCGAGCGAACACGTCGACCAGGACCGGGTGCTCGGTGTCTGCGACGTCGCGTAGCTGCAGGCCGCGCAGGACGACCTCCTGTCGCGCGTCCGGGCCGGTCAGGATCAATGCGAGTTCCGGCCGCAACCACAAGTGCAGGGAACCCGGCGAAACATACCGGCGGTCCGGAGACACGATCGGTGCGTGGCAGCGCACGGCGAGGTGTTGCGCGGCCGCGACGACGGTGTGGTGGGTGGCCAAGACGAGGCTCACCCGGCCGGTCGATGCACGGGCGGACGGGCCGTCGAGCACGACCACACCGGCGCGGGTCGCGGGACTGCCCCGGTCGGAGCCGCTGACCATGACGACAGGTCTCCGGTGTCCGAGGCCAGCGGGCTGAGACTCCCCGCGGAGGGATCGGCGCCGCGCAGCAGGGCGCGAAAGACGTTCACCAGCCCCCGTTGAGCGGATCGAGCCGGTCGCCCATGGTCTCTGGCTGCGCCCCGGCCACCGCCACGTCCATGACCCTTAACCTACTCTCACGTGACGGTAGGGCCTACTGTGTGGATGTTCGCGGCGATGGACCTGAGGGGTTTCGATGAGCAGGCGTTTCGAGGAGCTCGACTGGCGTTCGACCCCCTTGGGCGAGCTCGTTCTGCGCCGGCGCTGGGACGCGACGGTGGCGCGGGAGGTGCTGGAGATCAAGCTCGACGACGAGTTCCTGATGTCGAGCCTGTTCACCGTCGCCGAAACGGAGCTGGCTCGCCGGGTGCTGGCTGAAGCACCCGGCGCGAACGTGGATGTCGTGGTCGGTGGCCTCGGTCTCGGCTACACCGCGCAGGCGGTGCTGGCCGACCCGCGGGTGCGGTCGCTGTCGGTGGTGGAGGCCCTGGGCGTGGTGGCCGAGTGGCACGAGAACGGGTTGATACCGACCGAGCCGGCGTTGACGTCGGATCGGCGGTGCCGGCTCGTGCACGGCGACTTCTTCGCGATGCTCCGGTCGCCGGACGGACTCGACCCGGCCGCGCCTGGGCGGCGGTTCCACGCCATCGCGGTGGACATCGACCACTCTCCGCGTCACGTGCTGCATCCCAGCCATCGGGAGTTCTACGAACCGGCGGGAGCGCAGCGCCTGGCCGGGCACCTCCGTCCCGGTGGCGTCTTCGGCCTGTGGTCGAACGACCCGCCCGACGACGAATTCCTTTCGGCCCTGGACTCGGCATTCGCGCAGGCGCGGGCCGAGGTCGTCACGTTCGCCAACCCGTTGCAGGACAGGCAGGCAACCGCCACCATCTACATCGCGACGGAGCCGCGGCAATCCTGACCCCGGCCCACCCGGCCGCTGTGATGCCCACAGCCCACCGTGAACGTGGGTCGCCTGGACGAGGCGTCCGCCGGCTCAGGCGTCGATCAGGACGGGGATGACGACCGGCCGGCGGTGCAGCGTCTTGCGTGCCCAGGATTCCGTGGCCCGCACGATCCGGCGTTCGAGCTCGTCGGTGGCGGTGACGGCGCGTTCGGCCGCACCGGCGAGGGCCTTCTCCAGAACCGGGGCCAGGGAGTCGAACGCCGACTCGTCGGGTGCGAACCCGCGGGCGATGAAGCCGGGCGTCTCGGCGAGCAAGCCGGTGTCGGGATCGATGAGCGCGATCACGGTCAGCACACCGTCCTGGCCGAGGGTGCGCCGTTCGGCCAGGGAATCCTCCGTCAGCACGCCGACGGTGTGGCCGTCCACGTAGATCTCGCGCACCGGGACGGTGCCGGTGATCGTGGCACGCCCCTCCTGCAAATCGACGACCTCACCATTGCCCGCGATGAGCACACGATCACGCGCGACACCGGTGCTGACCGCCAGATCGGCGTTCGCCTTGAGGTGCCGCGCTTCACCGTGGACCGGCACGACGTTGGACGGCTGGACGATGTTGTAGCAGTAGACCAGTTCGCCCGCGCTGGCGTGCCCGGACACGTGCACCTTGGCGTTGCCTTTGTGCACGACGTTCGCACCGCGTGCGGTCAGTCCGTTGATGATCCGGTAGATGGCGTTCTCGTTGCCGGGGATGAGGGAACTGGCCAGCAGCACGGTGTCGCCGTCACCGACGTTGATGTCGTGACGGCCCGCGGCCATGCGGGCAAGCGCGGCCATCGGCTCACCCTGCGATCCGGTGCAGACCAGGGCCACCTTGTCGTCCGGCAGGCGATCCAGCGCCTGTGGGTCGACGATCAGGCCGGCCGGTGCGGTGAGGTAGCCCAGCTCCAGTGCCAGATTCATGTTGCGGACCATGGACCGGCCGACGAAGGCCACCTTGCGGCCGTGGGCGTGAGCGGCGTCGAGGACCTGCTGGATGCGGTGCACATGGCTGGCGAAACTGGAGACGATCACCCGGCGCGGCGCGGTGCGGAACACGGCCTCGATAGCCGGAGTCAGTTCCCGCTCGGAGGTGGTGAACCCGGGGACGTCGGCGTTGGTGGAGTCCACCAGGAACAAATCGACGCCCTCCTCGCCGAGGCGGGCGAAGCCGCGCAGGTCGGTGATGCGCTCGTCCAGCGGAAACTGGTCCATCTTGAAGTCGCCGGTGTGCAGCACCAGGCCGGCCCGGGTGCGCACAGCGACGGCGAGACCGTCCGGGATGGAGTGGTTGACCGCGAGGAATTCCAGTGCGAAGGGACCGCGGTCGAGCCGTTCTCCTTCCCGGACTTCGATCAAGGTCGGGGTGATGCGGTGCTCGGCGAGCTTGGCGGACAGAAAGCTCAAGGTCAGCCGGGAACCGATGACCGGGACGTCGGGCCGCTCGGCCAGCAGGTACGGCACCGCACCGAGGTGATCTTCGTGCCCGTGCGTGAGCACGATCGCCGTGATGTCGGAGAGCCGGTCACGGAACGCGGTCCAGTCCGGCAGGATCACGTCCACCCCGGGCTGGTGCTCCTCGGGGAAGAGGACCCCGCAGTCGACGACCAGCAGGGCGCCCTGATGCTCGAACACGGTCATGTTCCGGCCGATCTCGCCCAGTCCGCCCAAGGCGACGATGCGTAGTGCATCGTCGGGAAGTGAGGGCGGGCGGGTCATCGCGGACCGGGCTGGAGAGTTCATACTCTCACGTTACGTGAGAGTATGAAACCCGGCTTCGTTGGCTCTGTCAAAAGGGGTCTCAGTCGTCGAGCGGGACATCGGGCACGAAGGCTCACAGGTCGCAGACGTGTCCGAACGTGCGCGAGGGGGCCGGTTCAGCAGTTGCACCACCTCGTCGCGGCGTTCGTGCTCTGTGGCGGCGATGATCTCTTGATGTTGGCCACGCCATGCACAGTACCCTCACGTTAGAGTAGAGTCGCGGAGACGGTCGGCACCTTCGTTTCCACTGCCCCCGACAGTGGCCGCGGTCGCGCTCACCCCTCCCCCCCGGCGCGACGTGCCGACCGTCGCCACTGTCACACCCGGTGGCGCCGGTGAACCGTGGTTACGGAACGAGGTTGACGTGAGCGGACACATGCAGATCGGCGAGGTGGCCGAGCGCTGCGGGCTGTCCTTGCGCACGATCCGGCATTACGAGGAGGTCGGGCTCGTCCGGCCGGACACCCGCAGCCGGGGTGGGTTCCGGCTCTACACCGCAGCGGATCTTCGGCGCCTGCGCCTCATCCGGCAGATGAAGGTGCTCGGTTTCCGGCTCGATGAGATGCGTGACCTGCTGTCCTTGCTCATACCGGACGCGACTGATGCTCCGGCGGGGCAGGCCACCGAGGAGGAACGGCTCGATGTGCTGCGGGACTTCAGCCGCACCGCTGACCACCGGTGTGACGAACTGCGCGCCCGCCTGGACGCCGCGCACGACTTCCTGGCGACCCTGCATGAGTGCCGGACGCGCTTGACCGCCGCGACGACGAAGGTCGACGGTTGAGCGGCCCGGGTAGGTTCGCCGGACTGGACGTGCCGGCCATCAGCGTGCTGTGGTACCGCGCAATCACCGGGTTCGCCCTGGACATGCCCGACTGGCTGCGTCAGTTCGCCGCGATCGCAACGGACGCGGTGGTGATCGTGTTCGCGGTCGGCATGCTGGGTGTGTGGTGGCGGACCCGCCGCGGCGACCCGCGAGCACTCGCCGTTGCCGTGCTCGGTCCCGCAGGCGTTGCGGTGGCCTACCTGGTCGGTGAAGCCCTCAACTCCGTGGTGCGCGAGCAGCGACCGTGTGCCGCGCTCATCCAGGCGACGATCGTCGGGTGTCCGCCGCCCGGCGATTGGTCGTTTCCCGGCAATCACTCGGTGGTCGCCGGCGCCGCGGGGGTCGCCGTGGTTCTCGTCTGCCGTGCAGCGGTCTTCTGGGTGGTTCCCGTCGCAGTTCTGGCCGCGTTGTCGCGTGTGGTCGTCGGTGTGCACTACCTGCACGACGTGGCTGCGGGCTTGGCGCTCGGTGGGGTCGTCACGCTCCTGGTCGTCCTGCCGCTTCGGCGGCTCGTGGCTCGGTTGATCGGCCGCCGGTGTTCACGACCGCGCCGGCGAGGATTCGGCACACCGGTAGGACGCGGACCCGAGCCATCGAGTTCGCCCGCGGAGGGCCGCTCCCGGGCCGGTTTCCGATGACCATCCGGCTGCACAGCGCCTGGTTCGACGCCGGCCGCAGTCGCCAGGTACGGCTGCGCTCCCTCAGGCGCACGGTGTCCTATCTCCTGGGCGCGGAGGCTGAGCATCGCCTGTGGCCGGAGAACATCGGTACGGGACGCGTCGCCGTCGTCCGCGACTTCGACCACGACAGCCGCCAGATCCGGAATGCCGTGCGCGCCGGTGCGGACGTCCGCGGCTGGTCACTGCTCGAGCTGCCTGTCATACCGGGCTTCGGGCAGATCCCGGTCGCCGCCGACATTCGGGTGGTGGTCCCCGGACACGAGTCCCTGACGGCAGCCGCTCGGCGATGCGCGGCCTTCTGGCGGTGCGGCGTGCTCGCCCCGGCGACGGCCGGCACGCTGGCCAGCCCGGCGAGCCTGGTTCTGCACCCTGCCCCGGCAGTCGCCCTCTCGTCGTCGCACGACTGGTACGACCACGCGGCCGAGCGCTGGGCCCTGCGTGGCGAACTGGCTTTCCGTTGCGGCACCGGGCAGTGGGAGCGGGCCGAGGACGTCCTGGTGCATCCGCACGATGAGGGAGTACTGATGGGCTGGCGGGGCTGGGATCGGCACTTGGTCCCTGAGCCGGTGACCATCCGGATCGAGCGGGCCGCCGGTGGCACGCTCGACGGCCACGCGCAGACGTTCCCCTCCGGGGAGTACCTGTGCGTGCCCCAGCGGGACCGGTTCCACCAGGTGTTCTGGCCCGGCGTGCAGACGTGAGTCCGCAGCGCGGGAACCGGTGGGGTGACGAATCACCCCACCGGCGAATGCTCCCGTCATGAGCAGACCCGATCCTACTGTACCCTCACGTGAGGGTAGACTTAGGGCTGTCAGTCAGTGGAGCGATCGGGCCGGTACCGGCCGGCGGGAGTTGCGTGTGACGGCAAGCAGTGCAGCCCGGGTCCAGCGGGTGGAGATTCTCGCCGAATCCGGGCGTCGCCGGACCTTCGCGGTCATCAGCCATCCCGACGCGGGCAAGTCCACGCTCACCGAGGCGCTGGCGCTGCATGCGCACGTCATCTCCGAGGCGGGTGCGGTGCACGGCAAGGCGGGGCGGCGCGGGGTGACTTCGGACTGGATGGAGATGGAGCGCACGCGCGGAATCTCCATCACGTCCGCCGCCTTGCAGTTCGCCTACGGCGACACGGTGATCAACCTGCTGGACACCCCTGGCCACGCGGACTTCTCCGAGGACACCTACCGGGTCCTGTCCGCGGTGGACTCCGCGGTCATGCTGCTGGACGCAGCCAAGGGGCTGGAGCCGCAGACGCTGAAACTGTTCGACGTCTGCCGTTACCGGGGTATCCCGGTGATCACCTTCATCAACAAGTGGGACCGGCCCGGGCGGGAAGCGCTGGAGCTGTGCGACGAGCTGACCCAGCGGATCGGACTGCAGCCGATGCCGTTGACCTGGCCGGTCGGGGTTGCCGGCCACTTGCGTGGCGTACTCGACGTCCCCAGCGGCGACTTCATCCGCTACCAGCACACCGCGGGCGGGGCGACTGTCGCCCCCGAGGAGCGTCTCACCCCCCAGCAGGCCGTTGCCGATCTCGGGGACGAGTGGGCCCAGGCGGTGGAGGAGGCCGAACTGCTGCGGGCGTCCGGCGGCGAGTTCGAGGTGGCCCGGTTCTTCGACGCCACGGCGACCCCGGTGCTGTTCGGCGCGGCGGTCCGCAACTTCGGCGTCCGCCACCTGCTCGACCTGCTGGTCGAACTCGCACCCCGGCCCACCCCGCGTACCGACACCGACGGTGCGACGCGAGCCCTGGATTCCCCGTTCTCGGCGTTCGTGTTCAAGGTGCAGACCGGCATGGACCCGGCGCACCGCGACCAGGTGGCGTTCGCCCGGGTGTGCTCCGGCGTGTTCGAACGGGGGATGGTCGTCACCAACGCCTCCACCGGGAAGCCGTTCGCCACCAAGTACGTCCAGCAGGTGTTCGGGCAGCAACGGTCCACGCTCGACACCGCCTTCCCCGGTGACGTCATCGGCCTGGTGAACGCCACCGCCCTGCGCGTGGGCGACACCCTCTACACCGGCAAGCCGCCGGTGCGGTTTCCCGGGCTGCCCAGTTTCGCGCCCGCGCACTTCGCGGTCGCCCGGCCCGCCGATCTCGGCCGCGCGAAACAGTTCCGCAAGGGTGTCGAACAACTCGGCGCGGAAGGCGTGGTCCAGGTGCTGCGCTCGGACCGGCGCGGGGACGCCGCGCCGGTGCTCGCCGCGGTCGGGCCGATGCAGTTCGAGGTCGCCGCACACCGGATGGCGACCGAGTTCACCTCGCCCATCCGGCTGGAACCGTTGCCGTACCACGCCGTCCGGCGACTCGCCGATCCCGCTCAGCGGTCCATCGTCGACGCCGGGCGCCGCAGCGAGGTTCTCACCCGCCTGGACGGCGCCGAACTGGCTCTGTTCGCCGAAGAGATGGACCTGCGGATCCTGCTGCGCGCCCATCCCGGACTGGTGCTCGAATCCTTGGTCGCCGAGGGCGGCTGAGCGGGTGGCCCCAGGGGCGGCGGGTCAGCGTCGCGGCTGCACACCGGTGGGGTGCTGACGGCGCGCGGCCGTGATGTGCGTGCGCAGCAGCGATGCGAACTCCTCGGCGATGACCAGTTTCGCGCGCAGGTCCTCGCACGCCTTCGTGGCGGTTTCGCTGAACTCCGCCAGCCGCGCGGCCGGGTCGGCGATCTCCGGGCCGTCCGGCGTCGGGTCGAGGATGGCCAGCAGATCGCGCATCTCCTCCAGCTGGAACCCCAGTGGCTTCATCCGCTTGATCAGCTGCAACCGGTCGATGTCGGGCTCGGTGTAGAGCCGGAACCCGCCCTGGCTGCGGGCGCTGGGCACGACCAGCCCGACTTCCTCGTAGTAGCGGATCGTGCGCAGGGACAGCCCGGTGCGCTCGGCCACCTCACCGATCTGCATCTGCTCGCCCACGCCCGGGTCCTTCCTGCAGGCTCGTCACGCCAACGCACCGTCCACCCGGCGCTGACGCCGCCAACGATACCCTCACGTGACAGTATCGACGTCGCTGACGATCGTCCGGATGGCGCGACGCGGCGGCGAGACCTCCATCACGACCCCCGCGCCACTACCTCCTGGTCGCGATAAACTGATCCCAGTGCTGGGCTCGCATCGACCCTGTGCGCGATCTTGTCCTTCGGACGCCCCGCTCGCCGGGTGTGCAGTCGCCGTCCACTCAGGCGGATCGATCGCCTGGCCCGTCCCGCGACATACATGCTCACCTGACCGAGATTCGCGCCTCCGTGGCGGGGCGCATCGCGGCTCGGGCACGCCGACCCGCCCAGCCGCCGTGCCCCGACACACGGAAAGGATTTTCGACCTTGTCTTCCGGCGCAACTGCCCCGAGACCACCCCTGGCTTCCGGCGCAACGGGACGTGCGCACCTGCCACGGGTGATCGCGGCGGCGTCGGTTGCACTGGCGCTCACCGCTCCCGGGCAAACCGCGGCGGTGTCGGTGTTCGTCGATCCGATCATCCACGACCTCGGTGTGTCCCGCTCCGCGGTGTCGACCGCGTACCTGATCGGGTCGCTGTCCGGGGCGTTCGTCATGCCCTTCCTCGGCCGCCTGATCGACCGCTTCGGCCCCAGCCGCATCATGGCCGGCATCGCGCTGTGTTTCGGTGCCATTCTCATCGCGTCGACCGCGGCGAGCGAGATCACCGGGCTGACCGCCGCGTTCATCGGCATCCGGGTCGGCGGTCAGGGCGCTCTGAACCTGGTCGCCACCACCACCGTCGCGATCTACGTCCACCGCCGCCGCGGCTTCGCCATCGGCGTCGCCTCGGCGATCGGTACCGCCGGGATCTCGCTCACGCCGATGCTGCTGGAACGGCTGGTCTCGGACTGGGGCTGGCGCCACGTCTGGATCGCCGAAGGCGTGGCGGTGTGGTTGCTCGTCGTTCCCGCCGCGCTCCTGTTGCTGCCGCGCCGGCCACCCGCGCGCACGCCCGATGATGAAGCTGAAACCGCGCCCGGCAGCTCCCTGCCGCCGGTGGACTGGACACTCGCACAGGCGATGCGCACCGGGATGTTCTGGGTCGTCACCGCCGGTGTCGGGACCTGCGCGCTGGTCGCCACCGGGCTGAACTTCCACCAGCAGTCCCTGCTCGGCGAACGCGGCCTCACCGCCACCGAAGCCGCCGCGACCTTCCTGCCTCAGACCATCGCCGGCCTCATCGCCACCTTCGGTCTGGGCTGGCTCGCCGACCGCTTCTCCGACCGCCTTCTGATCATCACCACGATGGCCACTCTCGCGTTGGCCACCGCCGGTGCCGGCTGGCTCACGCCGGGATTCACCGCCGTGCTCTACGGCCTGGCACTGGGCGCCTGCGGCAACGGCATCCGCACCCTGGAAGCGGTCGCCTTCCCCCGCTGCTTCGGACTGCGCCACCTCGGGGCGATCCGCGGAGTCGTGCACTCGGTCACCGTCGGCGCCTCCGCCTTCGGGCCCCTGCTCCTCGCGCTCGGCCGCGACCACGCCACCACCTACCGGCCCATCCTGCTCGTCATGACCGCGCTTCCACTGGCCGTCACCGTGGCCGGCGCCATGGTGCGCACGCCGCCACCGGCGCCCCCGTCACGCGAGGCCTGACCCGAGGCTTTCACCCTCAGTTCTGGGCGACGGCGGTGTTCTGGATGGCGCAGATCCACCATTGTTCATCCTTTTTGGACAAGACCCAGGTTCCGACGTTCGTGCGCGCGCCGTGCTCGGTGGTCACCGGCGCCGGACGAACGCGATCGCAACGCCCGGCGCGGGGAAGGTGATGCGGTCGATCTCGTACCACGTGCGGATGCCCTCGGCGTGGTGGTACAGCCGTTCCTTGTGGTAGGCGTGGATGTCTTCCCAGCTGGTGAAGCATACACCGTTGACTGCGGTGAAGACGATGTCCGCGGTGAACCGGGCCCGAACTTCACGGCGTCGTGCTCTGCGAACGCGGCCATCAATTCGGCCGAGATTTCCGTGATCGCGGAGACGTCCTGCTCATCGCCGGGATTTTCCTGGGCAAGTGGGGGAGTCGTTCTCGTTGTCCTTCCGTTGATCGCATGCGGTCACGGCACTGCTAAGACCTATACCTTTGCCGAACTCGAGTCGTTCGCCGGCACCCTCGTCGCCAGCAAGAGCAGCAACACGAGGCCGGCCAGGCACGCCGCGGCGAGGAACCCGGTGGTGATCGTGGTCGCGCCGATCAACGGCCCCAACAACAGCGGCGAGAGGAACTGGCCGGCGAACGAACCCGTCGCCGACAGCGCGACCGTCTGTCCCCTCAGCTCCGGCGGTGCCGCCTCCCCGACGAGCACGGTCAGCGCGGGAAACGCCAGCCCGTTGCCCAGTCCGAACAGCACGGGCGCCACTGCGATCACAGCCGGGGCATCCGTGACCCCGAGGATGACGAACGTGCCCACCCACAACGCCGCCGACACCCGCAACAGGACGTCATAACCCAGCCGGGCACGGGTGCGCGCGTACACCAGCCCGACCACGCTCATCGCAGCGGACGAACCGACGGTGAACATCGACACCAGGAATGGCTCGGTGACGCCGACCTGCGCCAGGCGCTGCGGCAGGAACACCGCCAGTGCATACATCAGCAGGGCGGTTGTGACCATGAGCGCGTACAACCCGAGCAACGCCGGGCGAGCGCGTAGCAGCGCGAGCATCCCGCCATGCGGCCCGCGTTCGGCGGGCTTCGGGTGGGAGTTCGGCAGTGCCACCATGGTCGCGAGGCCCAGCGGAATGCCGACCAGGTAGACCGCGAACGCGGCGTGCCAGGAGATGCCGCCGACCGCGCCGGCCAGCAACGGCCAGGCCAGCCCGCCCAGACTGGTGGTGGCGGAGCGCCAGCCCATCACCCGATCCCGCAGGGCGCCGCGGTAAAGCCCCAGCAGCGCGACCGTGGTGCCGCTGAACACCGTCGCCGCACCAACCCCGAACACCAGGCGGCTCGCGATCAACACGGGATAGGAGGTGATGAACAGCCCCGCGCCTCCGGCGAGCCCGTAGAGAACCAACCCGCCGGCCAGGACCGGGCGCACGCCGAGACGGTCGATCAGCCAGCCCACCAGCGGGCTGGAGACCGCGATCGCCAAACCGTGCGCCGTGATGATCAGGCCCGCGGCCGTACCGCTCACGCCGAGGTCGCTGCGGATCACCTCCAGCACCGGCACGATCGTCGACCCGGCCATCACCCCCAACGTCGACCCGAAGAGCAACACCACCAGCGCTGCTGGGTTCCGTACGGCCGGCGCGGCCGGTGCGGGCGTCGTCATCAGCTCACCTCCCCGACAAAAGCAACTCAGTTGCAGAGTAGACCGAGTTGCATAAAAGAACCAGTAGGGTTTGCGCCTCAGGTGTGCTCAGCTAGGCTGACCAGCGATGACCACACAGAACGACCGCACCTTGCCGCTGCGCGAGCGCAAGAAGTTGCGCACCCGGAAGACACTGGCCGAGACCGCGCTGCGGCTGTTCCTGGACAACGGCTTCGACGCGGTCACCGTGGACGACCTGGTCGCGCAGGCGGAAGTTTCCAAGCGCACCTTCTACGCCAACTACACGTCCAAGGAGGACGTCGCGCTCGCCGCCGAACTCGACCTCTGGAAGGTCTACGTCGAGGAAGTCCGGACCCGCGACCTTCAGGGGCCGGTCCTCGCCGCGCTCCGCGAAGCACTCACCGCCGTCCTGGCTGACCTCGGCGATGACTGGGCCCGGTGGTTCCTGCCCACCCGTGGGCTCGCGGCCCGGACACCCGCGCTGCGCGATCACAGCGTCCTGCTGTCCATGCAGACCCAGGAAACTCTCGTCGACGTCCTCGAAGCCAAACTCGGCATCGACAGCCGCGACGACGTCCGGCTCCGGCTCCTCGGCGAATTCGCCCTTAGCGCCTGGCGGTGCGGCGCCAAGAACTGGATCCGCGGCCTCCGCGGCGAACGCAACCCCCGTGGTGGTGATATCGGCACCCTCATCGACCGCGTCGACGAAGCCTTCAACGCCATCCCCGACAGCCTTACCCTCACGGCCTCCTGAGCGCGACTCAACCCGCCACCCGCACGCGCTTGCTGCCGTTCCGGTCGCCCCCCGGGCCACCCTGGTGCGGGGCATCGACACTGGCGCGAGTTTGAAATTGTGGCTCTACTCGCACTCCGCCGGGGGAGTGGGCCTGTTGTCCGGGTCTATCCCGTGATCGGTGTTTCTGGCGGTTCGGTTAGTAGGTTTCGGCGGCCGGCCAGCGGTCACCGAAGGTGATGGCGAAGGCGTTGAGTACGGGTTTCCAGCGCATCGTCCATCGGGCGCGG
>NZ_PQHW01000134.1 GCF_003385215.1 Amycolatopsis thermalba
CGGCGACTCTTCAGCTCTCTTCTTTTTCTCGGCCGTCACCCAGTTATGCACCGTCTGCGCGACCAAATCAAAATCGCGCGCCGCTTCGGTATAGCTCAGCCCGCCCTCGAGTACCGCGTTGACGACCGTGGATCGGGGGCGGGGGAGGTCTGGTGCGTGGTCGGTCCACTGCCGTTGCCGTCTTGCGGTTCAGCCGTGGTGCTGGAAAAGAAAAAAGCCCGGGCCACCGTCGGCAGCCCGGGCTTCTTCTCTTCTGCTAGTCCAGGTAGTCCCGGAGGACCTGCGACCGGCTGGGGTGGCGCAGCTTGGACATGGTCTTCGATTCGATCTGGCGGATGCGCTCGCGCGTGACGCCGTAGACCTGGCCGATCTCGTCTAAAGTCCGCGGCTGACCGTCGGTCAGGCCGAAGCGCAGCCGGACCACGCCGGCCTCGCGCTCGGACAGCGTCTGCAGCACCGACTGGAGCTGGTCCTGCAGCAGCGTGAACGACACCGCGTCGACCGCGACGACCGCTTCCGAGTCCTCGATGAAGTCGCCCAGCTGCGAGTCGCCCTCGTCGCCGATCGTCTGGTCCAGCGAGATCGGCTCGCGGGCGTACTGCTGGATCTCCAGGACCTTCTCCGGGGAGATGTCCATCTCCTTCGCGAGCTCCTCGGGGGTGGGCTCGCGGCCGAGGTCCTGCAGCAGCTCACGCTGTATGCGGCCGAGTTTGTTGATCACCTCGACCATGTGCACCGGAATGCGGATGGTGCGCGCCTGGTCGGCCATGGCGCGGGTGATCGCCTGCCGGATCCACCACGTCGCGTAGGTGGAGAACTTGTAGCCCTTGGTGTAGTCGAACTTCTCGACCGCACGGATCAGGCCCAGGTTGCCCTCCTGGATCAGGTCCAGGAACGCCATGCCGCGACCGGTGTAGCGCTTGGCCAGCGACACGACCAGCCGGAGGTTCGCCTCCAGCAGGTGGTTCTTGGCGCGCTCCCCGTCCCGGATGATCCAGCGCAGGTCACGGCGCATCTGGGTGGCGAGCTTCTCGCCCTCCTCCTCGGCGACGCGCAGCCGCTCCGCCGCGTACAGGCCGGCCTCGATCCGCTTGGCGAGCTCGACCTCCTCCTCGGCGTTGAGCAGCGCGACCTTGCCGATCTGCTTCAGGTACGCGCGCACCGAGTCCGCGGACGCGGTGAGCTCGGCGTCCTTGCGGGCCTGCCGCAGGGCCTCCGACTCCTCCTCGTCCCAGACGAAGTCGCGGTCGGTCGACTTGGCGCCCGACTTGGCCGGCGTCTTCTCGTCCGGCTCGTCCTCGTCGAGATCCTCCGCCTCGTCGGTGACGGTCGCGTCGACGACGTCGACCTCCACCTCGCTCTCGAGGTCGGCGAGATCGGCTTCGAGGTCGACGTCCTCGATCTCCTCGCCGCCGGGGCCGTCCGGCTCCCCGTCGTCGGTCTTGCCGGCCTTGCGGGTGGAGCGGCCCTTGGCCGGAGCCTTCTTCGGGCCCTTGGCCGCGGCCGGCTTCCGGGTGGTCGCCTTCTTCGTGGCGCCGGAGCCCTGAGCCTCGGCCTCGGTCACGTTCTCACGGCCCGCGTCGGGTTCCGCGCTCACGTCGGCGGCGCTCGTTGTCTTCGTGCCGCTTCGGGTAGCGGTTTTTGCGGCTGCCACGTACGCCCTTTCGCAGCGGTCGATCACGGCGAGCCGGGATGGTGCGTCCCGGCCGCCTCAGATTCGGGGAACGTCCCGCGGCCTGCGGTTTTGTCCTCCGCGACCGTGGGCCGTGTTCCATTGTAACGACGATACGCCGGTGTGTTGCGGCCGATCATCGGTCGAACTCGGCGAACCCGGTCCCGGACTCAGTGCTCCAGGCCCTCGGCGGCCGCCAGCGCCGCGCCCACGATCCCCGCGTTGTTCTGCAGCGATGCGACCAGGACCGGTGTCCTGATCTCCAGCAGCGGGACCCATTTCTCGGCCTTCTTGCTGACCCCGCCGCCCACGATGAACAGATCCGGCCAGATGAGGTTCTCCAGCACGGAAAGGTAACGGTTCACGCGCTTGGCCCACTGCGGGTAGGACAGGCCCTCGTTGTCCTTGACCGAGGCGGCCGCCTTCTTCTCCGCGTCGTGCCCGTCGACCTCGAGGTGGCCGAACTCGGTGTTCGGCATCAGGGTGCCGTGCTGGAAGAGGGCGCTGCCGATGCCGGTGCCGAACGTCAGCAGGGTGGTGACGCCCTTGCGGGCCGCCGGGTCGCCGTAGCGGATCTCGGCCATGCCGGCCGCGTCGGCGTCGTTGAGCATCGCGATGTCGTCCTCGTGGCGGTCCAGCCGCTTGGCGAACAGCGCGTCCGCGTCGGTGCCGATCCAGGCGGGGTCGATGTTCGCCGCCGTGTGCGCGACGCCCTTCTTCACCACCGCGGGCAGCGTGATGCCGACCGGGCCGTCCCAGCCGAAGTGGGCCACGATCTGGGCCACCACGTCGGCCACCGCGTCCGGGGTCGCCGGGCGCGGGGTGTCGATCCGGAAGCGGTCGCCGATCAGTGCGCCCTTTTCCAGGTCGACAAGGGCGCCCTTGATACCGCTGCCGCCGATGTCGATTCCGAAACCTCGGGTCGCCGTCATTGGCGCCGTCCCTTCTCGCTCGATTCAGAAACCTGTGCCGGAGACTTTAACCGGGTGTGGTCCCATGGTGGACGTGGGAGCTGCCGAAACAGAGTTGAAGGACGTCGCGGTCCGGGTCGCGGCCGAGGCCGCGGACCTGGTCCGCCGTGCCCGTGACGCCATGGTCGCAGGTGAGGCGGTGTCGGTCGAGACCAAGTCGACCGACACCGACGTGGTCACCGCGGCCGACCGCGCGGCCGAGCAGCTGGTGCGCGCCCGGCTGGCGGAGCTGCGGCCGGGGGACCACGTGCTGGGGGAGGAGGCCGGCGGCTCCGCCGGTGACGGGGTGACGTGGGTGGTGGACCCGATCGACGGCACCGTGAACTTCCTCTACGGCGCGCCCCTGTTCGCCGTGTCGCTGGCGGCGCAGGTGGACGGGGTGTCGGTGGCCGGGGCGGTGGTGGAGCCGGTCAGCGGGCGCTGCTGGACGGCCGTGCGGGGCCAGGGCGCGTGGCTGGACGGGCGGCGGCTGGCGGTGTCCTCGCCGTCGCGGCTGGAGCTGAGCCTGGTCGGCACCGGGTTCGCGTACCAGGCCGAGCGGCGGGCCCGGCAGGCCCGGTTCGTGTCCGGGCTGCTGACCAGGGTGCGGGACGTGCGCCGGGCCGGGGTGGCGTCGCTGGACCTGTGCGCGGTGGCGGCCGGGTGGCTGGACGGGTACGTGGAGCACGGGCTGAACCGGTGGGACTGGGCGGCCGGGGCGCTGATCGCGGCCGAGGCGGGCGCGGTGGTGCACGTGCCGGGCGCGGACCCGGCGCTGGGGGAGGACGCGACCTTCGCGGCGGCCCCGTCGATCGCCGAGGCGCTCTACGACGCGGCAGTGGAGTGCGGCGTCAAGGACGTGTAGCGCCGGGTGGCACGCGGGCGCTGGATGAGGGTGGTCGGCTGCCGCGCCCGTGCGCCCGCGTTGGCGGGGCCGCGCGCGAGCGCGGAACTCGCCTGCCGGGTTGCAGGACTCGCCAGCCGGAGCGCGGGACTCGCGGGTGTGCGTGGGACTCGCGGGCGCTGGATGAGGCTGGCCGCCGCGGCACCCGTCCACCCCGCGTTCGCGGGGCCACGCGCCGAGCGCGGAACTCGCCTGCCCGAGTGGGGGACTCGCGCGCGTGAGCGCGGAACTCACCTGCCGGAGTGGGGACTCACCTGCCCGAGCGTGGAACTCGCGGGCGGATGAGGCTGGCCGCCGCGGCACCCTTCCGCCCGTGTTGGCGGCGCCTGCGCGCCGAGCGCGGAACTCACCTGCCGGGCCCGAGCGCGGAACTCACCTGCCGGAGCGTGGAACTCCCCGGACCGTGCGTGGGCCTCGCGGGCGGATGAGGCTGGCCGCCGCGGCACCCTTCCGCCCGTGTTGGCGGCGCCTGCGCGCCGAGCGCGGAACTCACCTGCCGGGCCCGAGCGCGGAACTCACCTGCCGGAGCGTGGAACTCCCCGGACCGTGCGTGGGCCTCGCGGGCGAGGATGAGACTGGCCCGCCGCGGCGCCCGTCCACCCCGCGTTCGCGGGGCCACGCGCCGAGCGCGGAACTCGCCTGCCCGAGTGGGGGACTCGCGCGCGTGAGCGTGGGACTCGCCAGCCGGAGCGTGGGACTCGCCTGCCCGAGTGGGGGACTCGCCGGGCCTCAGCAGGTGCCGGGGCGCGCGGCGGCCAGCAGCGCCTCGTCGATCGGCGGGGGGCTCACCGCGGACTGCTCGCCGGCGTCGCCGTCGTGCTGGGCCGACCACGCCTGCAGCTGCGCGAGGATCTCGCGCGCCGCCTGCGTCGGCACCACGTCGCCGAAGGCGCTGCCGATCGCCAGGTCCACGCTGGCGTCCTCGCGGTTGTCCCGCACCAGCTCGACGCACGGCACGACCAGGCTGAGCGTGCGCGCCGCGGAGCTGCCGTTGTCACCGAAGCGCAACTGGCCGCGGCAAGCCGCCTCGGCGGTCGCGTAGGCGGGGTCGTTCTCCGGCGGCGCGATCTGCGTGAAACCCAGCTGCCGCAGGCTTTCCGTGGTGATCGCGGCCTGCCCGCGCTTCTCGCTGGCGTTGAGCACCTTCACCGCGATCCGGTCGGCGGGCACCGGTGTCGTCCCGTCGAGCGCGGTGTACCCCAGGTTGGTGTACGTCACCCCGGGCGGTGGCGTGGGCGGCGGATCGCACCGCAGCGCCGCGTCGATGTCCTGCTTGCTGGTGATCGCGCGCACCCAGATGAACATCGCGATGAGGCCGAGCACCCCGATCACGATCAGGGCGGGCAGCGGACGGCGCTTGCGGTAGGGCCGCGATCTCCGGTTGCCGTAACCGATCCCCGACGACACCTGCCCCATCCCTTCGATCGAAGACCCGAACACCCGCTCGCCCGAACCGTCGTTCCTGATCAGCGTAGGCGTTACAGTGCACCAGCGCCGTCACCCGGCCGAAGCCGGGGTCCGTGTCGCACGGTCCCATGAACCTCCCCGCACCGCGTTCCCCCTGTTGGGTGACGTACGTCCTGCTTCGAATGACACTCTGCGCGTCCGGGTAAAGCGTGAGCTACCCTCTGCGGGCTCCGCCCGTGGATCAGGTATCGAAACACGTTGCTGAAGAGAGACCTGGCTCACTACGGCGGCGGGCACAAACCGGGGCGCTGGGACGTTGTCCAGCGGCACGATGGCATGCGAACAGCGTGCTTGAACAGTGATTACAGAGCTGATCGCAGGGGTGAGGGACAATGGCGACCGACTACGACGCTCCGCGCCGCAGCGAAGCCGACGAGCTCGCCGAGGACTCGTTGGAGGAGCTGAAGGCTCGCCGGAACGAGACGCAGTCCGGCGTGGTGGACGTGGACGAGGACGCGAGCGCGGAGAACTTCGAGTTGCCGGGCGCGGACCTGTCCGGGCTGTCGGGTGAGGACCTGACGGTGAAGGTGGTGCCGAAGCAGGCGGACGAGTTCACCTGCTCCGTGTGCTTCCTGGTGCACCACCGCAGCCGGCTGGCGGAGGAGCACAACGGGCAGATGATCTGCCGCGACTGCGCGTGACACCGCGGGCGGCCGGGCTACTTCCCTGAGCGGAGCAGCTCGGCCAGTGCCTCCGGCCGGCGGGTACTGAACACCCAGTAGGGGGTCGGGTCCGCGGGATCGGTCAGGTGCACGCGCAGCAGCGAACCGACCCAGCCGCGATGCGTCACGTAAGCGGCGGGGTCGAGTTCCGGTCCCATCGCCTTCCGCTTCCGGTCCTTCCCGATGACCTCGACCTCACCGACGAACCGCAACGGCAGATGAGCGTCCCCGACCTCCAGCTCGTCGCCGGTCACCCGGATCCGGGCCCGGCCCATCGCCACCAGCAACGCCACGGCCAGCGGCATCAGCACCGCGAACGGCAGCCACAACGGCACCGCCGGGTAGCCGAGGTGGATCTCGTAGGCCAGCAGCGCCGCGCCCGCCAGCGGCAGCGGCCAGCCCCACCACGACAGGTACAGCCGTTCGGAATACCGCGTCCGGCCGTCTCCCGTGGCCGTCTCACCCACCGCACCCGCCGCGCTCGCGTGCTCACCCATGCCTTCAGGGTAGTCTCGCCGCCCGTGTCCCCCGTTCAGGTCCTGCTCACCCGGCTCGATCCGGGCGTCCCGATCCCGTCCTACGCCCGGTCCGGTGACGCCGGCGCCGACCTCGTGACGACCACCGACGTCGTCCTGGAGCCCGGCGAGCGGGCGCTGGTGGGTACCGGCGTGGCGATCGCGCTGCCGCCGGGCTACGCCGGGTTCGTGCACCCGCGCTCGGGACTGGCCGCGCGCACCGGGCTGTCCGTGGTGAACACGCCGGGCACCATCGATTCCGGCTACCGCGGGGAGATCAAGGTGTGCCTGGTCAACCACGACCGCACCGAGCCGATCCGGCTCGCGCGGGGTGACCGGATCGCGCAGCTGGTGGTCCAGCGCGTGGAGACGGCCGAGTTCGTGGAGGTCGCGGAGCTCGCGGCCACCGAGCGCGGGGCCGGCGGGTACGGATCGACCGGAGGGCATGCGACGCTGACCGGAAACCCCGGGGAAGGAACGAGGAAGTAGTGGGCATCTTCGGACGCAAGAAGCGGGGCCGCCACGCGATGGCCGACCCCGACGAGTCCTGGGAAGAGGACGTCGCCGAGGAGCCGGAAGAAGACCCGGAGCCGGACGCCTCCGAGGGGCCGTTCGACGTCACCGAGGCGCCCGAGGACGGCCGGCCGCGGATCGACCTCGGCTCGGTGCGGGTCCCGGTGCCCGACGGCACCCAGGTGCAGGTCGAGATGGACCCGCAGGCCGGTGGGGTGCGGGCGGTGCACGTGGTGACGGCCCACGGGCAGGTCACCGTGAGCGCCTACGCCGCGCCGCGGTCGGGCGGGCTGTGGCGCGAGGTGATCGCCGAGCTGACCGACCAGCTGCGCACCGACGGCGCCAAGGTCGCCCCCGGCCAGGGCGAGTGGGGGCCGGAGCTGTCCGCGCTGATCGGTGACGTCGCGCTGCGGTTCGTCGGGGTGGACGGCCCGCGCTGGATGCTGCGCGGCGTGATCGCCGGACCGCAGTCGATGGCCGCCGAGGCGCCCGCGGTGCTGCGCGACATCGTCCGCGGCACGATCGTCGACCGGGGCGACGCGCCGATGCCGGTGCGCACCCCGCTGCCGATCACGCTGCCGGACGCGGTGGCGGAGCACATCGCGCAGCAGCAGGCGCAGCAGTAGGGGGCCCGCCCCACCGTGATCGCGGGAGCGCGCACCAGTGTGCGTGCTCCCGGCGGGCGGAAAGCTCTTGATCATGTCGCTGATCGAGAGCCGGGCGGGTCTGCACCGCCCGCTGGTAGTCGTCACCGCCGTGATGGCCGTGCTGGCCGCGGTCGCCGTGGTGGGCCTGTTCGCTGATCCCCGGCAGCTCGTCGGCGCTCCCGTCTGGAGCAAGACGGCCAAGTTCGCCGTCTCGATCGCGTTGTACACGGCCACTCTGTCGTGGATGCTGTCCCTGCTGCCCAGGGCGCGGCGCTGGGGCTGGTGGATGGGCACGGCCGTGGCCGCCGGGCTGACCGTCGAGATGGTGCTGATCATCGGGCAGACGATCGTCCGCGGGCGGCGCCTGCACTTCAACTTCGCGACCGAGGCCGACCGGTTCATCCACAACCAGATGGCCACCGCGGTGTACCTGCTGTGGGCCGCGACCCTGGTCGTCGCGCTGCTGCTGGTGTGGCAGCGCCTGGCCGACCCCGCGCGGGCCGCGCTGATGCGCGCCGGGCTCTTCCTGGCGCTGACCGGGATGGCGCTGGGCATGCTGATGTTCACCCCGACCCCGGAACAGCAGGCCGTGATCGACGCGGGCGGTGAGCCCGCCGTCGTCGGGTCGCACAGCGTCGGTGCGCCCGAGGACGGGCCCGGCCTGCCGCTGACCGGCTGGAGCGTGGACGGCGGCGACCTGCGGATCGCGCACTTCGCCGGCCTGCACGCGCTGCAGCTGATCCCGCTGCTGGCGTTCGGCCTGGAGGCGCTGTCCCGCCGGGTGCCCGTGCTGCGGCCCGCGGTCGTGCGGCGGCGGCTGATCCGGATCGCGGCGGTGGAGTACCTCGGCCTGATCGTCTTGCTGACCTGGCAGGCGCTGCGTGGTCAGGCGCTGCTGCGGCCGGACGGCGCGACCCTGCTCGCCGCGGCCGCGTTGGCGGTCACCGCCGTGGCGGCCGCCGCGGCGGCGGTGCGGACCTCACCCGCCCGTCTGGAGCCAGGCCAGCAGCGCGGCCCGGCCCAGTGACTCGCGGTCGGCGCCCAGCGCCGCCAGCGTGGTCTCCCGGACCACGGCCCGGGGAAGCGCTTTCGCCCAGGCGTGCGCCACCGCGGCCGGGTGGACCGGATCGTCCGTGCACGCGGCGATTCCGACCGGGATGTCCAGTTCCGCCAGCGCCTCCAGCGTCGGCGCGGGGTGGGCCGCCGCGACGCGCAGGCTCGCCGCCAGGCCGTCGCCGTGCCGGCGCCACGCCCGCGTCAGCTCGGCGCCGAGCCACGGCGCCACCCCGGCCGTCGCCAGCCGCAGCGCCTCGTCCAGCCCGTGCGCGTCGACCAGGTCGGCCGACGCGCGCGCGGCGAGCGAGGCCGGCGCCTCGCCGGGATGGCCGCACCACGCGGGCATCGCGAGCAGCAGTCCGGCGCATTTGCCCGGATTGCGCACCGCCCATTCGGCCGCCAGATGCGCCCCCAAGGAGATGCCTCCGGCGAGCACCGGGCCGTCCGCGGCCGCCTCGTCGAGCGAAGTGAGCAGGCCCGCCGTCACCGCCGCCCCGCGCGGCGACGGCGGGGCCACCGTGCGCATCCCGAACGCGGCCAGCGGACCTGCGAAAACGGACCGGACGAACACCTCGTCCGAGCCCGTCCCGGGTAGCAGAACGGCGGCCGGTTTCGGCATAGCGGACGTCACGTTGCGATCTTGCCGCAAAGCCGTTGTGCTGGCCCCCACGAGGTTAGGCTGGATGACGTACGGGCCGTTCGAGTCGGGGGCCCTGGAACAGGAGCAGACGCCTATGTCCGCCAAAGACGGCGGCTATTTCAGCCGGCTGGTACGCAAGCTGACCAGCGACGTCGAGGAACTCGACGCTGATGATCTGTCCGAAAAATCCGAGGCCGGCGGTGCGCGACGAGCCTGCGACTGCCGGTCGGGCGAAGAGGTGACCGTCCTGGGGCGGTTACGCAGCGTGGAGCTGTGTCCCACGAAAGAGGCGGCGACACTGCGTGCCGAGTTGTTCGACGGCACGGAGGGCGTGACGCTAGTCTGGCTGGGACGGCGCCGCATCCCGGGCATCGAACCGGGCCGGACCATCAAGGTCCGTGGCCGCATGGCCGAGCGAGACGGCCAGAAGGTGCTGTACAACCCGTTCTACGAGCTGCAGACGACCTCCTGAATTGGTAACCGCGTGACTGAACCCGCCCGTCCAGGCGACAAGACCGACGACCGCCCCGCCGAGTCCGAGTCCGGGGCCGAGCCTGGGCGGGTGGGTGAGCGGCCCGAGCCCACGATGCTGGAGCAGATGGGCGGCGTGTCCGGGCTCGTCTACTCCTCCGTGCCGATCGTCGTGTTCGTGCTCGCGAACTCGTTCTTCGGGCTCACCGTGGGCATCTGGAGCGCGGTCGCCAGCGCCGCGCTGATCACGATCGTGCGCCTGGTGCGCCGCGAGTCGCTGCAGCCGGCGATCTCCGGCCTGTTCGGCGTGGGCATCGGCGCGTTCATCGCCTACCGCACCGGGTCGGCGAAGGGGTTCTTCCTGTTCGGGATCTGGGCGAGCCTCGTCTACTGCGGCGTGTTCGTGGCGTCCGTGCTGGTCCGCTGGCCGCTGGCTGGCGTGATCTGGAACTTCCTCAACGGCACCGGCACCGCGTGGCGCCGGGACAAGCCGTCGCGCCTCGGCTACGACATCGCCACCCTCGCGCTCGCCGCCGTCTTCGGCGCGCGGTTCGTGGTGCAGCGGTGGCTCTACGACGCCGACCACACCGGCTGGCTGGCCTTCGCCAAGATCGCGATGGGCTGGCCGCTGTACGGGCTGGCGCTGCTGGTCGTCGTGTGGGCCGTGCGCCGCTCCGACAAGCGCCTCAAGGCCCTCGAAGAGGCCCGCGTCGCCGAGGAGGCCGACGTCGAGGCCCGCCTCCGGCTCAAGTACGGCCAGCCGCCGCAGGAGGCCTAGCGCCGCCGGTCCGGCTGCACGCGGATGCCGGTGAGCAGCCAGCCCAGGCCCCGGTCGAAGTTGCCCCGCATCTCCGCCGCGCTCGGCTGCCGCTCGGTGCCCGCTCCCGGGGGCAGGTGGCGGGTGAACGCGGCGAAACCGATCGTGTAGACGATCAGCACCCGCAACGCCTCCGGCACGGCCGGTTCGGCGACCTCCGCCCGGCGCAGGAGCGCGGCGGTGATCTCCCCGAGGCGCTGCGCGTTGGGGCCGTGCGCGCCCTGCCGGCTCAGGTAGAGCGGCACGAGGTCCGCGTGGTCCAGGAGCACCGTGTAGGTCGAGGTCATCAGCCGCTGCAGGCCCTCGGCCGGGTCGCCGTCCTCCGGCGGCGTGTCGACCTCGGCGAGCACGTCGTCCAGCACCGCGTCGAGCAGGGCCGTCTTGCTCGCGACGTGGCTGTAGAGGGCGTTCGGCGCGACGTCGAGCCGCGCCGCCAGCGCCCGCATCGACAAGCCGGTCAGCCCCCGCTCGGACAGCAATTCGCGCGCGGCGCCGACCACCGCCGCGCGGGTCAGTCCGGCGCGATGACCAGGAGCACGTTCCACGACGCCTACTGTACAGTGTCCAGTATGAATTGGACGCCGTACAGCTGGAGGCTGCGGAAGTGATCCCTGGACTGGTCGAGCGCACGGTTGCGGTGGACGGCTCGAGCGTGCACGTGGCACACGGCGGCGCCGGGCACCCGGTGTTGCTCCTCCACGGTTTCCCCCAGACCCACCTGGCGTGGCGGCACGTGGCCGCCTCGCTGGCCGCGGACTTCCACGTGGTGTGCCCGGACCTGCCCGGTTACGGCGCGAGCGCCCCGCCGCCGGGCGACGACCCCGCCGCGTACGCGAAACGCGTCACGGCCGCCACGATGGTCGCGCTGATGCGCGAACTCGGTCACGAGCGGTTCAGCGTCGTCGGGCATGACCGGGGAGCGCTGGTCGCCTTCCGGGCCGCGCTCGACCACCCCGGTGTCATCGAGCACCTCGCCGTGCTCGACGTGATCCCGACCGTGGACAACTGGGCCGCGCTGCACGGCGCCGGCGGGGTGTTCGCGTTCCACCTGTACCTGCTCGCGCAGGGTTCCGGCCTGCCGGAGCGGATGATCGGGGCAGCCCCGGACGTGTTCTTCGGTCACTTCCTGGACACCTGGACGGCCGAGCCGGGCGCGATCCCGGCCGACGTCCGGGCCGCCTACCTGGCCGCGGCGGGCACTCCGGCCGCGATCCACGCGATCTGCCAGGACTACCGCGCCAGCGCGTTCGTCGACGCCGGGCACGACCAGGCCGACCGCGACGCCGGCCGCACGCTGACGATGCCGGTCCTGGCGATGTGGCAGGACCCCGGCGAGGTGGTCCTGCCGTTCGACCCGCGGCAGCTGTGGGCGAGCTGGGCGCCGGACCTGCGCACGCGGGTCCTGCCCTGCGGCCACTTCCTGCCGGAGGAACGCCCCGGCGAGGTCACCGCCGCGATCCGGGACCTCCTCGGCCGCCAGTAGCCCAGTGCGCTAGTAACCGAGCGCCTTGCGGATGTCGTTCTCCACCTCGGCGCTGGCCACGAACAGCAGCTCGTCGCCCGGCTCCAGCGGGTCCTCCGGCTGCGGCACGATCACCCGGTCGCCGCGCAGGATCGTCACCAGCGCGGCGTCCCGCGGCAGCGCCAGGTCGCTCACCGGGCGCCCGGCCAGCGGGGTCTGGTCCGGCAGGGTCAGCTCGACCAGGTTGGCCTGCCCCTGCCGGAACGTCAGCAGCCGCACCAGGTCTCCGACGCTGACCGCCTCCTCGACCATCGCGGCCAGGATCCGCGGCGTCGACACGGCGACGTCCACGCCCCACGCGTCGGTGTAGAGCCACTCGTTGGCCGGGTTGTTCACCCGCGCCACCACGCGCCGCACCGCGAACTCGGTCTTCGCCAGCAGCGACACGACCAGGTTCACCTTGTCGTCACCGGTCGCGGCGATCACCACGTCGCAGCGCTCGATGCCGGACTCCTCCAGCGTCGAGACCTCGCACGCGTCGCCGAGCACCCAGTCGGCCTGCTCGACGGCGTCCGGTTCGAACTGCCCGTCCTGCCGCTCGATCAGCATGACCTGGTGGCCGCCGTCGATCAGCTCCTTGGCGATCGACCGGCCCACCGCGCCGGCCCCCGCGATCGCGACCCGCATCAGGCTTCCTCCTCCGGCGCACGCGCCGCAATGCTCGTCACGTCGCCGACGGTCCCGGACTTCGCGGCCACGTAGACCAGATCGTCCGCCTGCAACACCGTCTTGGAATCGGGCAGAACGGGCGTGCCGAACCGCATGATGAACGCGACCCGCGCGCCGGTCGTCTCCTGCAGCTCGTTGACGCTGCGGCCGACCCAGCCCTCGTGCAGCGGCAGCTGCAGCACCGCGACGTTGCCGCTGGGGTCCCGCCACGCCGAAGCCACCCCGTCGGGCAGCAGCGTGCGCAGGAACCGGTCGGTCGTCCACGGCACGGTCGCCACCGTCGGGATGCCCAGCCGCTCGTAGACCGCCGCGCGCTTGGGGTCGTAGATGCGGGCCACGACGTGCTCGACGCCGAAGTTCTCGCGGGCCACCCGCGCGGAGATGATGTTGGAGTTGTCGCCGCTGGACACCGCCGCGAAGGCGCCCGCCTTCTCGATGCCGGCGTCGATCAGCACCTGCCGGTCGAAGCCCATGCCGAGCACCTGCTGGCCGTGGAAGTCGCTGCCGAGCCGCCGGAACGCCTCCTGCGTCTTGTCGATCACCGCGACCTCGTGACCGAGGCGCTCGAGGGCCGCGGCCAGGGACGCGCCCACCCGGCCGCACCCCATGATCACCACGTGCACGTCCTGCCTCCTGTGTGTCACCCGAACGGCGGTTACCCGGTAGATGCCGACGCAGAACCTACCTTGTCCGGCCCCTTCGCGGACCCGCCCGTACCCTTCTGACGTGTCGAAGATTGCGACCGCCACCAAACGGCTGCTCGTCGGCCGTCCGTTCCGCAGCGACCGGCTGTCCCACACCCTGCTGCCGAAGCGGATCGCGCTGCCGATCTTCGCGTCGGACGCCCTCTCCAGCGTGGCCTACGCGCCCGAGGAGATCTTCCTGACGCTGAGCGTCGCGGGGTTGTCGGCGTACGCCTACTCGCCGTGGATCGGCATCGCCGTCGCGGTGGTCATGCTGGTCGTGGTGGCCTCCTACCGCCAGAACGTGCACGCCTACCCCAGCGGCGGCGGTGACTACGAGGTCGCCAGCACCAACCTCGGCGGCAGATTCGGCCTGACCGTGGCCAGCGCGCTGCTGGTCGACTACGTCCTCACCGTCGCCGTGTCGACCTCGTCGGGGGTCGCCAACATCGGGTCGGCGATCCCGTTCGTCGCCGAGCACAAGGTGCTCTGCGCGGTGGTCATCGTGGTGGTCCTCACCTCGATCAACCTGCGCGGGGTGCGCGAGTCCGGCAAGGCGTTCGCGATCCCGACGTACGGGTTCATCATCGGCATCCTGGGCATGGTCGCGTGGGGCCTGTTCGAGGCGGTCCGCGGCACGCCGATGCGCGCGGAGAGCGCGGACTTCGAGCTGCACGCCGAGGCCTCGTTCACCGGCTTCGCGTTCGTGTTCCTCCTCGCCCGCGCGTTCTCCTCCGGCGCGGCGGCGCTGACGGGGGTCGAGGCGATCAGCAACGGTGTGCCCGCGTTCCGCAAGCCGAAGTCGAAGAACGCGGCCACCACGCTGCTGATGATGGGCCTGCTCGCGGTGACGATGCTGCTGGGCATCATCACGCTGGCGATCCTCACCGACGTCAAGTTCGCCGAGGACCCGGAGATCCAGCTGAGCGGCACGCCGGAGGGCTACCAGCAGAAGACGATCGTCGCCCAGATCGCGCAGGCGGTGTTCCCGCACTTCGAGCCGGCGTTCTACTACATCTCCTTCAGCACCGGCATCATCCTGCTGCTGGCCGCGAACACCGCGTTCAACGGTTTCCCGGTGCTCGCCTCGATCCTCGCGCAGGACCGGTTCCTGCCGCGCCAGCTGCACACCCGGGGCGACCGGCTGACCTTCTCCAACGGCATCCTGTTCCTGGCCACGTTCGCGCTGGTCCTGATCATCGCGTTCGACGCCGAGGTCACCAAGCTGATCCAGCTCTACATCGTGGGCGTGTTCGTGTCGTTCACGGTGAGCCAGGCCGGCATGCTGCGGCACTGGAACCGGCTGCTGTCCCGGGAGACCGACCCGGCGGCGCGGCGGCGGATGCGCCGGTCGCAGACGGTCAACGCGATCGGCCTGACGATGACCGGCACCGTGCTGATCATCGTGCTGATCACCAAGTTCCTGCTCGGCGCGTGGATCGCGATCGCCGCGATGGTGGCGATCTACCTGCTGATGACCGCGATCCGCAAGCACTACGACCGGGTCGCCGAGGAGCTGGCCGCGCTGGACGGCAGCCCGACCGTGCTGCCCTCGCGCAACCACGCGATCGTGCTGGTGTCCAAACTGCACCTGCCGACCATGCGCGCCCTGGCCTACGCCAAGGCGATGCGGCCGGACGTGCTGGAGGCGGTGACGGTCAACGTGGACGACGCCGAGACGCGCCAGCTGGCCGCCGACTGGGAGGCCAAGGGCTTCAAGGTGCCGCTGAAGGTCGTCGAGTCGCCCTACCGCGAGATCACCCGGCCGGTGCTGGACTACGTCAAGCGCGTGCGCGGCGACAACCCGCGGGACGTGGTGACCGTGTTCATCCCGGAGTACGTGGTCGGGCGCTGGTGGGAGCAGCTGCTGCACAACCAGAGCGCGCTGCGGCTCAAGGGGCGGCTGTTGTTCCAGCCGGGCGTGATGGTGACCAGCGTGCCGTGGCAGCTGGCGTCGTCGGCGAAGGCGGTGCGGCGCGCGGCGCGGACCCGTCCGGCGGCCGGTGACGTGCGGCGCGGCTTCGTCGAGGACGGGGCTGCCGGTAACGGGGCCGGCAAGGACGGCGGGAAGTGACCGGGCAGGACTGGACCGGCCGGATCCTGGAGCTCGACGTGGGACCCGTGGCCCACGGCGGGCACTGCGTGTCCCGGGTGGACGGCCGGGTCGTGTTCGTGCGGCACGCGCTGCCCGGCGAGCTGGTGCGGGCCGAGGTCACCGAGGACAAGGGCGGCTCGTTTTGCCGCGCGGACGCGGTGGAGGTGCTCCGCGCGGTGCCGGAGCGGGTCGATCCGCCGTGCCCGCTGGCGGTGCCGGGGCAGTGCGGTGGCTGCGACTGGCAGCACGCGACGCCGGAGTTCCAGCGGGAGCTCAAGGGCCGCGTGGTGGCCGAGCAGCTGCAGCGGCTGGCCGGGCTGGAGTGGCCGGTCGAGGTCGAGGCGCTGCCCGGGGACGTGCTGGGCTGGCGGTCGCGGGTCCGGCTGGTCGCCGGCCAGGACGGGCGAGCCGGGTTGCGGGCCCATCGCAGCCACCGGGTCGTGGCGCTGGAGAAGTGCCCGATCGCGGTGCCGGGCGCGCTGGACCGGGCGCTGTCGCGGCGGTGGCGGCTGGGCACCGAGATCGAGGTGACCAGCGACGGGGACGGCCAGGTGCACGCCCGCGAGCTCGCGACCGTGCGGGGCAAGCGCCGGGCGCGGCAGCTGGCCGGTGGGGTGGCGGTGCAGCACGCGGCGGGGCGGGACTGGTGGTTGCAGGCCCACGGGTTCTGGCAGGTGCACCCGGCGGCGGCGGAGACGTTCGCCGCGGTGGTGCGGGAGTGGGCGCGGGCCTCGCCGGGGGCGCTGGCCTGGGACCTCTATTCGGGGGTCGGGTTGTTCGCCTCGGTGCTGGCCGCGCAGGTCGGGGTGACCGGGCACGTGGTGGCCGTCGAGTCGGGGCACCGGGCGGTGCGCGACGGTGAGCAGAACCTGGCGGACCTGCCGCAGGTGAGCTGGCGGGCGGGCCGGACCGAGCACGTGCTGCGGTCGCTGTCCGGGCGGCCGGAGGTCCCGGTTCTGATCCCCCCGCCGTACGTTACGTCCCTCGCCCCACCAACGCCGGTCGCCGCCAGCCCGAATGCAACCCCTGTCTTCTATACA
>NZ_PQHW01000135.1 GCF_003385215.1 Amycolatopsis thermalba
GCGCCGTGCTGGCGGCGGGGGGTGGCGCGCAGGGGATCCCGGCGGCCGCGTCGGCTCCGGCGCCGCCGCCGGCGGGCGCGCCCGCGAAGCCCCCGGCCCCGCCCGCCGCTCCGCCGGCCGCGCCGCCACCGGCTCCGGTCGTCGAACCGGCCCCCGCGCCCGTCGCGCCCCCGGCGCCCGGGCCGGCCCCGGCGCCACCGCCGCCGGCGCCCGGCGCGCCCGCGAACATCACCGCCGAGGGACCGTCCTCGGCGCTCGAACTGGAACCGGGCGGTGACCCGGTCGCCCTGCCGATCACGGTGCGCAACAACGGCGGATCGGTGTCGGACCCGGTCGCGGCGACGTTGAACCTGCCGCCCGGCATCCGGGTGGTGCCGGCGGGCGGCGGTGGCGGCGGCGCCGGCGGGTTCGGGACGCAGGCCGCACCCGGGCCGCTGCTGGTGAACTGCCCGCCGGGCGAGGGCACGGTCACCTGCACCACCCCGCGCGGGTTGCGGCCGGGTGAGAGCGCGGTGCTGACGTTCCTGCTCAAGGCGGAGCAGGGTGCGGCGTCGGGCCAGGTCACCGGTTCGGTGAACGCCGGGTCGAACGTCCGGGTGTCGGTCAGCGTGCCGGTGTCCGTGGCCGAGGCGCCGGACCAGGTGGCGCTGGAGGCGAAGGCCGTGCGGAGCGGCCAGCACGTGTGGGGCCGCTCGGTGTGGCTGTCGGTCGACGTGACCAACACCGGCCCGAACACCAAGCCGGTCACCCTCTCGATCGACGACGAGGCGCGGCTGATCCTGGGCAGCTTCCGGGCGGCGTGCGACAGCGGCCCGACGACCACGTGCACCAGCCTGAACGCGCTGGAGCCGGGCGAGCACCTGCGGCTGTGGTTCGAGCTGGACGGGCCGGAGAAGCAGGCCCGGACCGTGACGGTGTCGGCGACGCTGGGCACCGCGCACGCGTCGCGGACGGTGACGTTCGACTGCTGGTTCCCGCACTGCGGGGTGCCGTTGCCGGGCCTGGCGCCGACCACGACGACCACCACTTCGGTGACCCCGTCGCCGTCCACGACGACCACCACGACCTCGCGCGAAACGACCACCACCACGACGACCTCCAGCCGCACGACCACGACGACGACCACGACGTCGAAGGACCACGGGCGGCCGTGGTGGTGGCTGCCCTGGATCCCGTACTGATCTCCCGGAGTACCGTGACCCGCCATGACGGGTTTCGCGGCACTGTTGCGGTTCCTGCCCCGGGGGGTGCGCAAGTTCCTCGTCCGGCGCCGTGAGCTGCTGAAGTTCGTTCTGGTCGGCGGAACCTGCTTCGTGATCACCAACGTCGTCAACTACGGGCTGAAGCTGACCGTGCTGACCGGTAAGCCGGTGACCGCGCTGGCGGTCGCGACGCTGGTGGCCACGGTGGTGTCGTACGTGCTCAACCGCGAGTGGTCCTTCCGCACCCGCGGCGGCCGCGAACGGCGTCACGAAGCCGCGTTGTTCTTCCTGATGAGCGCGATCTCGCTGGGGCTGGGCGCGCTGCCGCTGGCCGTGTCGCGGTACGTGCTGCACCTGCACACGCCCGAGGTCGGGCTGGTCACGCAGGAGATCGCGGACTACGTGAGCGGCATGATCGTGGGCACGCTGCTCGGTACGGCGTTCCGTTGGGTGTCGTTTCGGAAATGGGTGTTCCCGCAGGAGGACGCACATCCGGGACGAGTCGCGGAATCGGATGAAACCGGCTCACGCGCCGCCTGACGCTCCCCGGTTTCGCGGACTCCGTAGACTGCCCGAGTGACCGTTGTGGAAAGCGTGTTGTCGCACACGCCCGAGCCATTGCGCTCGGTGTTGATCAAGCATCGGGAGCTGCTCAAATTCGGGATCGTCGGCGGAACGACCTTCATCGTCGACAACGGTGTCTGGTACCTGCTGAAACTGAGCGTGCTGGAAGACAAGCCGACCACGGCGAAAGCGATCGGGATCATCGTCGCGACGATCGTGTCGTACGTTCTCAATCGCGAATGGTCGTTCCGCACTCGTGGGGGCCGGGAAAGGCATCACGAGGCCGCGCTGTTCTTCGTGATCAGCGGCCTGGCCGTGGTCGTGAACCTGATTCCGCTGTGGGTTTCGCGGTACGTGCTGCACCTGGAACTGCCACACGTGAGCCGGTTCGCGCAGGAAGCGGCGGACTTCGTCAGCGGATCCATCATCGGCATGCTGCTGGCGATGGTGTTCCGCTTCTGGGGCTTCAAGAGGTGGGTCTTCCCGGACGAACTGGGCAAACGCCGCCGCGACACGTCCCGCGAGCCAGACCCGACGGCCTGATCCACCCGGCCGGCCGCTCAGCGCGGCACGCGCTCCGCCGGCCGGCGACCCGACAACTCCGGCCACCGACCAACCGCCTCCACCATGGCCCGCCAACCCCGTCCAGCCGCTACCCGGCCGGCCGCTCAGCGCGGCACGCGCTCCGCCGGCCAGCGCACCTCCGGCACATCCCCCGGATTCGGCACCCGCAGGAACAGGCTGAACACCGCCGGCCGACGGCTCGACAACTCCAGCCGCCCGCCGTCCGCCTCGGCCAGGGCTCGCGCCAGCGCCAACCCGACCCCGGTCGATCCGCCGCCGGAGAAGCCCCGCTCGAAGATGTGCGGCGCCAGGTCGTCCGGGATGCCCGAACCGGTGTCGCTCACCTCGACCACCACCGTGCCCTCGGTCTCGCCCCGGCGCGCGGCCAGCGTGACCGTCCCCGCCCCGTGCCGCAGCGCGTTGTCCAGCAGCACGCCGACCACCTCGCGCAGCCGGCCCGGCGTCGCCCGCGCCATCAGGCCCTCGCCGATCTTCAGCCGCAGGTTGCGGCCCTCCGCGCGCAGCAACTGCCGCCACTCCTGCGACACCTCGGGCAGCTCCGCGGCCAGCTCCAGCGCCTCCGTGTCGACCTCGCTCGCCGCCCGCGCCGCCGCCAGCAGCTCCTCCAGCGCCTCCGACAACCGGTCCGCCTGCTCCTGCGCCGCCCGCGCCTCCTCCGCCGTGTCCGGGTCGTCGGCGACCGTCAGCGACTCCAGCCGCAGCTGCAGCGCGGTCAGCCGGCTCCGCAGCTGGTGCGACACGTCCCCGACCAGCTGCCGCTCCCGCTGCACCAGCTGCGCCAGCGCGGTGCCCGACGTGTCCAGCGCCTCGGCCACCATGTCCAGCTCACCGATGCCGTACCGGCTCGTGTCCGGCCGGAAGTCCCCGCCACCGAGCCGCGCCGCCCGCTCGGCCACGTGCCGCAGCGGTTTCGCCAGTCGCCGGGCCGTCACGGTCGCCACCACCGTCCCGATCGTCACCGAGAACACCACCAGCAGCAGCACGGCCAGCGTCACCGTGGTCTGCCGCGACCGCAGCGGCCCGGACGGGATCGACAGCTCCAGGTGCCCCTGCCGCGCCAGCTGGACCGTCGCGGTCACCGGATCCGCCCCCGGATCGGCGCCCTCGGTCATCCGCTCCTGCCCCGGCACCTCGACGACCAGCTTCCCGCCCTGCGGGATGGCCACCGACACCTGCGTGAGGTCGTTCTGGTCGAGCGCCCCGTCGGCCAGCTCGGTGTCCAGCGTCGCGGCGATCTGCGCGGCGCGGCCGGCGAGGTCCTCGTTGTAGATGCTGTCGACGAGCTTCCACGCGGTGACGCCGAGCGGGATGCCCAGCGCCGCCGCGGTGACCGCGACCGCCAGCAGGATGGCGAGCAGGATCCGGCGGCGCACTAGTCTGCGTTGAACCGGAAGCCGACGCCGCGGACCGTCGCGATGCGCCGCTCACCGTCGCCGTGGTGGATCACCGACCCCTTGCCGTCGCTGGTCACCGACAGCTTCCGGCGCAGCCACGACATGTGCATGTCGAGTGTCTTCGAGGTCTTGGACTCCAGGTCGTTCCACACCTCGGCGAGGATCTCGTCGCGGCTGACGACCTGCCCGGCGTGGCTCATCAGCACCCGCAGCAGCTCGAACTCCTTGTTCGCCAGCTGCACCTCGCGGCCGTCCACCAGCACCATCCGCGCGCCCAGGTCCATCCGCACGCCACCGGCCTCGAGCACCTCGGGCGCCCGCCGGCGCAGCAGGGCGCGGATGCGGGCCAGCAGCTCGGCCAGCCGGAACGGCTTGGCCACGTAGTCGTCGGCGCCGGCGTCGAGGCCGACCACGAAGTCCACCTCGTCGGTGCGGGCGGTGAGCATCAGCACCGGCAGCTCGCTGCCGTTCGCGCGCAACCGGCGGCACACCTCGAGCCCGTCCATGCCGGGCAGGCCGAGGTCGAGCACGAGCAGGTCGACCCGCTTGGCCTGGGTGGTGTCGAGTACCGCGGGCCCGTCCCCGACCACCTCGACGTCGTAGCCCTCCCGTTCGAGCGCACGCGACAGGGGGTCCGCGATCGCCGGGTCGTCCTCGGCCAGCAACACCATGCTCACCTGGTCAACTCTACGACCGCGCCACGTGAAAACATCGTGGCGTGGCGAGCTACACGGACGATCTCATCCTGGCGGAGAAGCTCGCGGACGCGGCGGACTCGATCACCACGGCCCGGTTCCGCGCCCGCGACCTGAAGGTCAGCAGCAAGCCGGACCGCACCCCGGTCACCGATGCGGACACCGCGGTCGAGGACGCGGTGCGCGAGGTGCTCGCCGCCGAGCGCCCGGACGACAACGTGGCCGGCGAGGAGCGCGGCGGGACGGCGTGGGCGTCGGGCCGCGCGTGGGTGCTGGACCCGATCGACGGGACGAAGAACTTCCTGCGCGGCGGTCCGGTGTGGGCGACGCTGATCGCGCTGGTCGAGGACGGGCAGCCGGTGGTCGGCGTGGTCAGCGCGCCGTTGCTCGGCCGCCGCTGGTGGGCCGCGGCGGGTGACGGCGCGTGGATGCGCGACTCGGCGGGCGAGCGCCGGATCTCGGTGTCGGCGGTGTCGTCGCTGTCGGACGCCTACCTGTCCACCACGGACCTGGGCTCGTGGACCGAGTACCACTCGCGCGAGGCCTACCTGGGACTGGTCGACGCGTGCTGGGAGACCCGCGCCTTCGGCGACTTCTGGCAGCACTGCCTGGTGGCGGAGGGCGCGATCGACCTGGCCGCCGAGCCGATCGTCAACCCGTGGGACGTCGCGCCGATGCAGATCCTGCTCACCGAGGCCGGCGGGCGGTTCTCGGATCTGACCGGCGCGGAGCGCTTCGACGGCGGCTCGGCGCTGTCGTCCAACGGGCACCTGCACGACGAGGCTCTCGGCCACCTGCGGCGGTAGCTCACCCGGCCCGCTGCCCGGTCACGTCCCAGAGGTGGTGCAGCGGGTCGTGGATGAAGTAGCGCGCGAAGGTGTCCGTCGTGAACTGGGCGCCGTCGCTGCGGGTGCCGGGGCGTTGCCACTGCTCGCCGGAGACCTGGGCGAACGCCTCGGCCAGCCGGGACGCCGCCGTGGTCAGCTCGTCCGCCACCACTCGCGGGTCCTGTGTCTCGTACCGGTCCTCGATCGCCGTCGCGTCCTGGTTCCAGTCCGGGAACAGCGGGCCGTCCTCCGTGAGGATCAACCGCAGCCGCTCCAGGTAGATCCGGCACACGTCCCGCACGTGGCAGCCGTACTCCAACGTGGACCACTTGTCCGGCGCGGGCCGCTCCCGCACGTCCGGCTCGGCCAGCGCCCGGCGCCACCCCTCGGCGTTCGCTCGCAGCAACGCGGGCACGTCCTCACGGGAGAACGTGCCGGCGTCGAAACCGCATTCCGGGCACGGCGTGCGCAGCACCCAGGTCCAGTCCTTGGTGTCGGGGGTGATCATGCGTCGAGCATCATCGCCGGAACCCGCGAGCACCAGTCCGGATCGCTCAACGGTGCCGTCAGCTCTCCTTAAGCCGGCGCGGGCAGCAGCCCCACGGCCCCGCGCGCGACCTGCGACCAGGCCAGCCTGCCGAACAGGTAGTGGCAGGCGACCTGCTCGTTGGTGAACCGGGCCCAGTCGTAGCGGTTGCCCTGCTCGCGCCAGAACACCTCCCACACCGGACCGCCCTCTTCGGACTCCTCGACCCGCAGCAGGCACCACGCGTTGTCGGCTTCCTTGCCGATCGAGATCACCTCGCCGGGCACCCCGATGGCCGCCAGCCACCGCACGATCGACTCGACGTTCACTGCGCAGCGCCCTCCTCGAACGTGATGTCCGCCAGATACCCCAGGGTGACCAGCTCGTCGGCCGAGTAGGTCGCGCGGTACCGCTCGCCGCCGCCGGGCTGCCCGAACCACGGCGCCGACACCGCCCGCCACACCGGCGTGTCCCGCAGCACGCGGTAGCGCCGGTAGCCGGCTGTCCGGGCCGACGGCGGCAGCGACCGCCGCGCGAACGGGGTGCCCGCCGGCGCGAAGACCCGGCCGCGTGGATCGCCGAAGCGGTCCAGAACCGCGCCCTCGGCCAGCACCTCCGGCTCGCCCTCCGCGGCGCCGCCCTCGGGGTACAGCTCGCCCGGCGGCCACGCGTATTCCGGCACCTCACGGCGCTTCCCGGCCAGGAACCGGCGATCCCAGTCGCGCTCGTGCAGGCCGCCCAGCGGGTCGTACCCGGCGAGCAGCTCCGCCGGGGGCGTCCCGGCCGGCGAGGGCAGACGGCCGTACCCGGCCTGGACCTTCGCCAGCGCGTCGTCGGTCCGGACCAGGTCCGAGCGCGGGTGGTCGTGCGGCGGGAACCGCAGCCCGGGCGCGTAGTCGACCTCGGACGGCGGCACGGGCAGCTGCCGCGCGGGCTTGTCGGTGGCGACGGGCAGGTGGCCGATCGGGAACATGTGCACCCGGAACAGCGCGACGATCGTCTCCCGCTCCTGCCGTGGCGTCCCCATCGGCGGCGGCGCCGGCTCGGCATACGGCGCGACATTCGGCTGACGCGGCCCGGGCGCGAACGGCGCGTGCCCCGCCGGCGGGGCGTAGCCGGCCGCGGGCGCGGCAGGTGCATACGGCGCCGGGGCGTATCCGGCCGGCGCGTACCCGACGGCGGGAGCGGCCGGAGCCGGTGCACCCGGCATTCCCGGCGCTCCCACCGGAGGCGGCGACGGCACGGCGGCCTCGGTGAACCCGGCGGCGACGGTGGCGTTCGGCAGCCCGGTCGAGGGCGTCGGCACCTCGTCGAAGCCGCCCGCGTCCAGCAAGCCCTCGTACTGCGGCAGTGACGGCGGGGTCGGCGGGTCCGGGAGCTGGATCGGACCGGTGTCGGTGTCGGCGAAGGCCGGTTCGGGAACCACGGGCGGCACCACCGGCGGCGTCAGCACGGCCGAGGACACCACGGCCGGCGCGGCTGGCGGCGCCGTGCCCAGCACCGCGGGCGACGGCGTCACCACGGGCGCCACCAGTTCCGGCGCCAGACCGGTGACCACCCCGAGCAGCGCGCCCTGGCCGTCCGGGGTGCGGGCGCCCGGGTTCGGCTCGACGACCGGGGTGACCAGCGAGCCGACCGGCCCGGGCCCGAGCGTCGCGGCCAGGCCGTGGGTGACGACCGCCAGGTTCGCCGCGGTGCCACGCAGAATCGGCTCCACACCGAGGATCGCGGTCGGGTGGCCGTGCTCGGCGGCGGCGAGGGTCGCGTCCCGGTTCTTCGCGGCCTCGACGAGCTGCCGCACCAGTTCGACCTTCGCGGCGCCGACCTGCTCGGCCGCGGTCTCCAGCCGGTCGGCGGCTTCGGCGGCGCCGCGCGCGGCCGCGGTCAGGTGCCCGTTCTCCGGATCGACGAACGCCGACCACGCGTGCCCGGCCGCCTCGCCCGCGTCCCGGGACAGGGCGGCGACCGCGGCGCCCGCGTGTTCGTCGGCCTCCGCGGCGAGCGCGGTCAGTTCGCGGTGCGCGTCGCGCCAGGCGCCGGCCTGCTCGCGCAGCTTGTCCTCGTCCGCGTCCGGCCACTCCAGGCCGGTTTCCGCCGCCAGGCCGGCGAGTTCCCGCGGTAGCTCGATGCCCATGCGCTACCCCTGTGCCGTGTCGATGATCGCCCGCTCGGCGTCCTCTTCGGACCCGCGGTAGCGCCCGGCGGCCTCGCCGACGGTCCGTCCGAACGTCGTCAGCCGCCCGGACAGGCTCCGCAGCCGGTCCAGGGTCTCCTCGGCGCGCGAGACGTGCGACGCGGCGATCGCCTGCCCGACCGCGCCGTCGCCCCACGCCTGGCCCGCGCCGTCGAGCGTCCGCTCCAGCCGCTCCGCGATGGCCGCCGCGCGCACCGCGAGGCCGTCGAAGTCGCCTGCGGAGGCCGCGAGCCGGGCGGCGTCGGCCTCGAACCCGGCGCTCATCGGGTCATCCAGGTCTGGTCTTCGAGGCTCTCCTCGTCCGGCGCGGGACGGGGTTTCGCGGGCGCGATCTCGGTCGCGTCGAGGTCACCGGTGCCGAGCAGCAGCGCCTGCGGGTCCGTGCCGGACGGCAGCACCGGCGCCAGCACCTCACCGGCCCGCGCGAGCGCCCGCACGGTGGCCTCGGCGGTGACGCGCACGATCTGCTGCGCCAGCTCGTTCGGCCGGTACCGCCAGTACGCGCCGTCGGCGATGGTGAGAGAGGTCAGGGTGCCGCGCGGGCCGACGGTCGCGGTGATCAGCCCGTCGGCGTCGGTGGCCGAGGCCGTGACGGCGGCGAGCGCGCGCTGCGCGGAAGCGAGATCTTCGCGGCTGCGGCGGTAGTCGGCGAGCAGTTCCTCCACCTGCGCCCGATGCTCGGTCACGGCACCCCTCCTCGCGAGTACAGCAGTCGGCTCGGACTCGGACGCGCGCCACGGCGCTCCGGTTCCCCCTCGGCATCAGGTTGCCCCATCGAGCCGAAATACGCATGAGTGCCCGAACCGTGTCGCGGCGTGCGGTCAAATCGCAACCTGCCGCGGCGATCATCTCGATTCCGCCGTGGTGGGAATCGCCCGCGGCCCGCTTTCCCGTCGCCGAGGATTACCCAGCGGTGCCAACGGTTTCCCGGCTCGCTCGGACGGCGGTCAGTTACCCGCGGTCAGCTCCGCGAGCCGAAGATCGCTGGATCGGGTGAGATCAGGAGACGCCGCGGCCACGGGGTTGCGGTCCCTGCTCGCCCGGGAAGTCGTCGTACGGGTTGTCGTTGACCTGGCGGTAGATCATCGTGTGCACCCGTTCCACGCGCGGGATGTCCTCGAAGCGCAGCGGCTCGTCCGAAGCGGACTCGATCACCAGCGTTCCGCAGCCGAAGAGCCGGTCCACGATGCCGTGCTCGAACTGCACGCTGCTGATCCGGCCGAGCGGGATGTCGATGCCGGTGCGCTTGATCACGCCCTCGCGCACGATCAGCCGGTCGGTCGTGACGATGAAGTGGGTGGTGCGCCAGCGGATCAGCGGCACCAGGAAGGACCAGACGATCAGCACGACCGCGACCACGGCGATCGCGATGCGGGCCACGTCGTCCCACGGCGCGGGCGCGTCAGCGGCGAGCGTGACGAGCCGGATGCCCAGCCCCACCGTCACGAGAAAACCGATCACCGGCCAGATCAGCATCTTCGCGTGCGGATGGCTGTGCACTATGACCTGCTCGTTCTCGCTGAGCAGATCGTCGGGGTAGGCCACTGCGAACTCCTCTCGCGACCGCCTCACCGTACCGGGCGCAGGTGCACGACGTCTCCGGCGAACACGGTGTGCCGCTTCCCGTCCTGACCGGCCACTTCGAGCTGGCCGGCGGCGTCGACGTCCTCGGCCGTGCCGGTGATCGCGTGGTCGCCCGGCAGCAGCACCCGGACCTCCTGGCCGATCGTCTCGCAGCGGTCCCGGTAGTCCGCCAGCAGACCGGCCTTCGCGAGGTCGCCGCGCGCGGCGCGCCAGCGGTCCTCGCGGTCGGCGAGCGCGGCCAGCAGCAGCGCGGCGATGTCGGTGCGGTCGGTGGTGCGGGCGCCGTTCTCGGCCAGGGAGGTGGGCAGCAGCCCGCCCGCGCCCGGCTCGACACCCGGGCCCAGCGGCCGGACGTTGAGCCCGATCCCGAGCACGACGGCCAGCTCGTCCCCGGCGACGGCCTCGGACAGGATGCCCGCGCACTTGCCCCGGGCCGGGCCGGCGAGCACGTCGTTGGGCCACTTGAGGACCGCGTCGACGCCCAGCTCCGCGGTCAGGTCGGTCACCGCGAGCCCGGCCACGATCGCCAGTGAGCCGAGGGCGCTGAACGGCACCTCCACGGGACGCAGCAGCACGCTCAGGTAGACGCCACTGCCCTTCGGGGACGCCCACAGCCGCGCGCGCCTGCCGACGCCGGAGGTCTGCTCCTCGGCGATCAGCACGGTCCGGTCCGCCGCGCCCTCGACACTGGCTTCACGCAGGTCGGCGTTGGTGGACCCGGTGCTGGGGACGACGTCCAGCGCGGCGTACGGACCCTGCGGGGCGAGCAGTTCGGCGCGCAGCCGCCCGGCGTTGATCGCGTTCATGGGGGCAGCCTATTCGTCTTCCGTCACGCAAGAGGGGGTCCGGTCGTTGGATCACTGTGTCCGGCCCGGCCGTTGTCTTTTAGTGTTGGCGAGGTGACCATGCGTTTCCGATCCTGGGGGCGGGCCGCCGCCGGGCGTGCCCTGATCGCGCTGATCCTCGTCGCCGCCGTGGCCACCTGCGGGTGGCTGCTCGTCGAGCCGCCGCGGGAGCAGGTGGCGGCCGCCGCCGACGTGCTGCCGCCGGAGCCGCCCGCGGGCGGTGCGGCGCTCGCGTCCGCGCCGACCGTGCTGGAACCGAACGCGCCGGTGCAGGCGCAGGCGCCGCGGGAACAGGGCCAAAGCGAGCTGGAGAAGTGGGCGGCCGGGCTGAGCGGGCCGCTCGACATCCCGGAGCGCGCGCTGATCGGGTACGCCACGGGTGAGCTGACGCTGCGCGAGGAGGACCCGGGCTGCCACCTGTCGTGGGTGACGCTCGCCGGCATCGGCAAGGCCAGCTCGAACCACGGCCGGTTCGGCGGCGGGTCGCTGGACGCGAACGGCACGCTGACGAAGGCGCTGGGCGCGGTGCCGCTGACCGGCGCCGCGGGCGAGGCCGCCACCGAGCCGCGTGGCGGCCCGATGCAGCTGACGCAGGCGGAGTGGCAGCGCGCCGGTGCGCGGGGCGACATCCAGGACATCGACGACGCGTCCGTCGCCGCGGGCCGCACCCTGTGCGCGGGCAACACCGACCTGCAGGCCGGCCAGGGCTGGTGGAAGGCGATCGAGTCCTACCGCGACTCGGACCTGTTCCGGCAGCAGGCGCTCGGCAACGCGCAGCTGTACGCGCAGCTCTCGCTGGAGCCGGCGTCGGCGTCCGCGCCGTCGGTGCGCGCCACCCGGTTCGCCCTCGACCAGCTGGGGTTGCCCTACGTGTGGGGCGGCAACGGCCCGGAGGCGGGCGCGGCCGGGTTCGACTGCTCGGGCCTGACGAAGGCGGCCTACGACGCGGCCGGGGTGAGCCTGCTGCGCACCGCGGACATGCAGTTCCGGTCCGTCCAGGCGGTCACCGAGCCGCGGTTGGGCGACCTGGTGTTCTACGGCAACCCGGCGACGCGCATCCACCACGTGGGCCTCTACCTGGGCAACGGACTGATGATCAACGCGCCGACGCAGGGCATGGCCATCCAGATCGCGACGTACCGCACCCGCACGGACGACTACGCGGGAGCCGGCCGCCCGGCGAGTTAGCCTCTGTTGCTTCCTCGGGGTTCGTCGAGCGTCCGGGGCGCCACAGCGAGTCCCGCGATGAGGACGACGCCGAGCCCGGTCACGACGATGGACCTCGCCAGGCATCGTGAGGCGAACAGGCCGGGCGGGATCAGCGGGTTCGCGGCGCGGCGCTCACGAACGGAGGTCTTCGCCGAGCTGACGGCCGACTGGTCCCCCATCGACAACCAACGAGCCGAGGCACTGGGGCGAGGTCGCGCGAAGCCTGACGCCGTTCTTCACAGTGTCGGTGGCAGGTCCAGCCACGGTTGGCCGGTGGCGTCGAAGCCGGTCAGCTCGGCGATCTTCCCGTCGACGACGTGCAGGACCGCGATGGCGAACAGCCGGTGCTCCGGGTCGCCGGGGGCGCGGAGGTACAGCGCGGCGGCAGGCATGCGGTTGACCGTCGTGGGGACACCGCGCCAGTCGTCGTGGCCGGGTTGGAAGAGCCCACCGGAGACCCAGCCGTCCACCGCGTCCTTGGCCGTCGTGGTCACGGTGCCCGAATCGGGCAGCATCGCGAAGCGCAGGTCGTCGCGCAGCAGGGACGACAGGCCGCCGAGGTCGTTGCGCTCATGGGCGTCGATGTAGGACCGCACCACGCTGCGCTCGTCGTCCGACAGCTCGTGGGTGGCGGGGCTGCGCCAGTCGAGGCGGCGGCCGGGCAGCTGCTCGCGCATCGTCACGCGCGCCCGCTGCAGCGCGCTGGTCACCGATGCGACGGTCAGCTCGAGGGCCTCGGCGGCCTTCGACGCCGGCCAGCCGAGCACGTCGCGCAGGATGAACACCGCCCGCTGCCGCGGCGGCAGGTGCTGGACGGCGACGATGAACGCCAGCTCGATGGTCTCCCGCGCCACCACCGATTCCTGCGGGTCCTCGGGGAGCATCCGGTCGGGGTAGGGCTGGAGGTACCGCAACTCGGAGGCGAGCTCGGACGGTACGGGTGTGCGGTCGTTGCGCTTGTCCAGGAAGTCGAGGCAGGCGTTCGTCGCGATCCGGTACAGCCAGGTCCGCAGGGCCGCGTGACCCTTGAACGACTCCCGCTTGTGCCACGCTCGCAGGAACGTCTCCTGCGTCAGGTCCTGGGCGTCGGCGTAGTTCGCGAGCATCCGGTAGCAGTGCACCTGCAGCTCACGGCGGTAGCGCTCGGTGAGAGCCGCGAACCGCGCCGTGTCACCGGAGCGAACCGCCGCGATGTCGTCACCCAGCGATCTGTCGTCGGTCATGGTCATCGATCCTTCCACCGGTGCGGGGGCTACCAGAACTGACGACGCGGCGGAGGAATTCTCATCGGTGGTTCTCACGCTGTGATCAATTGAGTGGACGGGGTGACGCGCGGCTTGTAGCTTGTAGTCGACCGTGACACCGCCAGAGGAGGTGAGCCCCATGACCGCAGTACCGAAGTGGGTGCTCCCCCATCCCGTCACGGCCGGGCGATCGACGTAGGTGTCGCCGGGAGCGCCTCGACATCAAGGCACTCCCGAAAGGCACCGTCATGGATTCTCCACGTTTCGATGTGATCATCGCCGGCTGCGGGCCGACCGGCGCCATGCTGGCCGCCGAGCTCCGGCTGCACGGCGTGCGAGTACTCGTTCTGGAACAGGAAACCGAGCCCAAGTCGTTCATCCGCATCGTCGGTCTGCACATCCGCAGTATCGAGCTGATGGCCATGCGCGGACTGCTGGATCGCGTCCTCCCGCACGGCAGGAAGCGTCCGGCGGGCGGATTCTTCGCCGCCATCGGCAAACCCGCGCCCACCGGTCTGGATTCCGCGCACGCCTATCTGCTGGGAATACCGCAGCCGGTCATCGAAGACCTGCTTGCAGAACACGCCGCCGGGCTCGGCGCGCAGATCCGGCGCGGTTGTCCGGTGACCGGGTTCGAGCAGGACGACGAGGGTGTGACGGTCACGCTGTCCACTGGGGAACAGGTGCGATCGCGTTATCTCGTCGGTTGCGACGGCGCACGCAGCACGGTGCGCAAACTGCTCGGCGTCGGCTTTCCCGGCGACCCCTCGCGGACCGAAACACTGATGGGTGAAATGGAAGTGGGTGTGCCGCCGGAGGAGATCGCCGCCAGGGTCGCCGAAGTCCCGGAAACCCACCAACCGTTCTGGCTCAGGCCGTTCGGCGGAGGGATCTACAGCGTCGTCGTCCCCGCCGCTGAAGTCAGCGATCGCGCGCAACCGCCCACCCTCGAGGATTTCCAGCACCAGCTGCGCGCGGTTGCGGGCACCGATTTCGGCGTGCACTCCCCGCGCTGGTTGTCCCGTTTCGGGGACGCCACCCGGCTGGCCGAACGCTACCGGGTCGGACGCGTGCTGCTCGCCGGCGATGCGGCGCACATCCACCCGCCCACCGGCGGGCAGGGCCTCAACCTGGGTGTCCAGGACGCGGTCAACCTCGGCTGGAAGCTGGCCGCGCAGGTCCGCGGCTGGGCGCCGGGCCCACTGCTGGACACCTACGAGCACGAACGCCGTCCGGTCGCCGCGGACGTGCTGGACAACACCCGCGCCCAGATGGAACTGCTGTCCCCCGAACCGGGGCCGCGGGCGGTGCGCAGGCTGCTCACCGAGTTGATGGACTTCGACGAGGTGAACCGCTACCTGATCGAGAAGATCACCGCGATCGATGTCCGCTACGACTTCGGCGAAGGCCCCGCCCTGCTCGGCCGCCGCCTGCGTGACGTCGACGTGCAGGGCGGGCGCCTCTACGACCTGCTGCACCGTGGCCGGGGCCTGCTGCTGGACCGCACCGGACGCCTGACCGTCGGCGGCTGGTCGGACCGGGTCGACCAGGTCGCGGATCCCACGGCGGCCCTGGACGTTCCGGGCGTCCTGCTACGGCCGGACGGGCACGTCGCCTGGATCGGCGACGATCAGCGCGACCTGGACGATCACCTCGCCCGCTGGTTCGGGGCGCCGGCCAGCAGCTCGTAGACGCCGGAGAAGCCCTCGCCGCCGTGACCGTCGGCGATCCGGCGCGCCATCAGCTCCCTGGTCTCCCGCATCCGGACGGCCTCCACGCCGACCGACTCGCGGTGGCCGATCAGGTCGTCCATCAGCGCGAACTGGACGTCGAGCGGCCCGAGGTCCGGCGGGTACTCGCGGCTCTCGACGGCCTTCGCGATCGAGGTGAGCAGGGGCTGATAGGCGGTCAGCGAGGCGGCGAAGCGGTCGGCGAACCCGGTGACGTCGGCGCCTTCGGACCGCACGAGCTTGAGCGTGTGCAGGAAGCCGAGGAGCACTTCGTAGCCCATGGCGACCTGGGCCAGGAATTCGACGGCCGCCGCGCCGGCGTCGTCACCGTGGTAGCTGACCGCGCCCAGCAGGTTCAGCGCGTCGCGGTGCGCTTCGAAGGCGGAGCCGCTGAACAGGAACCGCGCGTTCGGCGTGCCCACGTACGGCGGGTCGCCCATGATCTTGCCGTCGATGTACTGCGCGCCGTGCTCGTGCGCCCAGCGTTCATAGGCCCGCGCCTGGTCCGGGGAGCCGCTGGTGACGTTGACCAGGACCTTGCCCTGGGCCGTGTCGCCGAGGGTCGACAGCACCTCGTCGACCGCGGTGCCGTCGAGCAGGCACACCACGACGAGCTGGCTGGCTGCCACGGCTTCCGCCGCCGTCGGGGCGGTGGTGGCACCTGCCTCGACGAGCGGCGCGGCCTTGCTCGCGGTCCGGTTCCAGACCGTCGTGCGGTATCCGCGGTCGAGGAACACCCGGGCGATGGCCGAGCCCATCTCACCGAGGCCGAGGACTGTGATTTCACCGGTTGTCGTATTCATACGGTAAGTCTGAAAGCTCCAGTTTAGTGGAGGTAAAGGTCGATGAGAGTGCCATCTCGTGAAGCCGATCACCTGCCGGGGCCGAAACTGTCGTACTCCCCGGGCACACTGCCTGACATGACCGAGACGACCACACACCAGCACCACTCCTTCGACTACATCGAGCTGACGGTGACCGACGTCGGCGAGGCCAAGCGCTTCTACGGCGAGGCGTTCGGCTGGACGTTCAACGACTGCGGCCCGGAGTACGCCGGAATCCGCAACCCCCGGGACGGCACCGGACCGGAAGTGGGCGGCCTCCGCGCCGGGGACGCGGTGCGCCCGGAGGACCTCCCCGCCGACGACGCCGTGCCCCCGGGGAACCTTCGCGCCGGCGAGGCCGGACGCCCGGGCGGCCCGCTCGTGCTGCTGTACTCCGCCGACCTGGAGCAGTCGGTGTCAGCGGTGCAGCAGGCAGGCGGCCGGGTGGTGAACGGCCCGTACTCCTTCCCCGGCGGCCGGCGCTTCCACTTCACCGACCCAAGCGGAAACGAACTGGGCGTCTGGTCGGAAGGCGGGTGAGGTTCGCCCACCGCCCGCAATGACTGCCGCTCCCGGAACGCGTGCCGGGCGGCGGATGGTCAGCCGCTGAAGTCGCACGAGCCGACCAGAGAGGAGCAACTCACTGCCACACGACCCACGAATCATTTCGGCCGCCTGACGGCAAAACCGCCGAAGGCCACCTGAGCTTGGCCCTGTGGCCCGGACACCTGACCTGAGGTGACCGTCGGTTACCGGGGAGGATGTTGCGGTGCCTGCACCACACCCGCCTGAGTTCCGTCAGCGCGCCGTCGAGTTGGCCCGTCTGGG
>NZ_PQHW01000136.1 GCF_003385215.1 Amycolatopsis thermalba
GGTGTCGGAGATGTGTATGAGGCACGGGCTCCGCGCGGGCGCGCTGCGGCGGGCGAGCTTGACCGCGGCGATTCCCGGGCCGCGAGGGCTTCTCCGGGCCGGTCCGCGCCACCAGCCCGGAGAAGCCCCTCCGCGGCGGGGGCGGCAGCCCCCTCGGCTGCCGTCACCGCACCGGCCCTCGCGCCCCGTCACCCAGTGGCCTGCCAGGCTCGCGGCCGGTCAGAAGCCCTCCACGAAACGGCGCGGCGGCAGTCCCTGCACGCCCACGTCCGCTCGGTACAGCAGGCCGCCCTCGCCGTCCTGCCGGGCGCTCGTCACGTACAGTTCGTCCAGGTCCGGCCCGCCGAAGGCGCAGCTCGTCGGGCACGCCGCGGGCACGTCGACCGTCGTGAGGCGGTCGCCGGACACCGGGTCCAGCCGCCACACCTGCCCGGCTCCCCAGATCGCCACCCACACGCCTCCCGCCTCGTCCACGGTCAGCCCGTCCGGCAGCCCCACCCGGGGCGACACGCGCCGCAGCACCCGCCGTCCCGACACCTCGCCCGTCGCCGGGCGGTAGCGCCACGCCGCGATCTCCCCGGCCGCCGTGTCGACGTGGTAGAGCACCTGCCCGTCGGGTGACCAGTCCAGGCCGTTCGACATCCCCAGCCCCCGCACCGCCACCGCGACACTGCGCCCGGCGACGCAGAACAGCGCCCCGATCCGGCGGCCGTCGTGCGTGGCCGAGCCGGCCCAGCACCGCCCGCGCGGGTCGATCGCGGCGTCGTTCATGCGCGCGCCCGCCTCGAGCGGCAGCTCGAGGATCGGCGACGTCCGTCCCGAGCGCGGGTCGAGCCACGCCAGGCCGCGTTCGGTGACCGCCAGCAGGTCGTCGCCAGGGCCGAGTTCGACCGCGCTGACCCGGGTGTCCAGCCCGACCGTGATCCCCGACCCGGACGGCGTCACGTTGTGCAGCCGCCGGCCGGGGATGTCGACCCAGTACAGGACCCCCGCGGGGTCCCACAGCGGCGACTCGCCGAGTTCGCTGCCTGCGGTGCTCACGCATTCCGCCTGGCACAGCACCGGGCTGCGCTCGGAACCGATCATGAGACCTCGACTTCGCTGAGTTTCACTAGCCGAAGAGCATATCTCAATACACGGATTGCGCTAGCCCCGGAAGCCGGGCCACCGGCTCTGCGGACGGCGGCCTCGGCGAAGACGGCCTTGACCGCCGTCGTACTCGTAGGCGGCGAGGAGCGGTTCGATGGGCGGCGGGATGCGGGCGGCGTCGCGCACCAGCCCCGAGTCCCGCGGGGGCCTCAGCCGTGGTGCACCGCCTCCACGTTGTGGCCGTCGGGGTCGCGCAGGAACACCGCGTAGTAGCCCGGGTGGTACTCCGGCCACTCGCGCGGCTCGTGCAGCACCTCGACACCCGCCGCCACGTGCAGCTCGCGGGTCTCGCCGCCGCGGGCGAACTCAGCCGGAACTCGGGCTGCCCCTCCGGCCGGCTCCGCCTGGCGCACAATGGGGAGACCGACGAGAGGGGACACCGTGCCCGACGAAACCACGCCCGAGGGCGACTACACCGAATCCGGCGTGCCGAGCTTCGACTTCGTGCGCGACCGCATCGAGAACCGCCACGCCACGGCCCTCGGGTCGACGGAGCTGGCCGGGGAGACCCCGGAGGCGGCGGCGTTCGAGGAGAAGCTGGCCGACCGGGACCGCGCCGCGCGGGACAAGCTGGCGGAGATCCGCCGCGAGATGCGCGGCGAGTGAGTCAGGGCTTCTGCCACACCGAGACGTGCTTGCGGCTCTCCCCGGTGAACGGCTCGCGCGTCCAGTCCGCCCACCGCTCCCGCAGCCGCATCCCGGCCAGCTCGGCCATCAGGTCCAGCTCGGCGGGCCACACGTAGCGGAACGGGATCGACCGGAACGCGCCACGACCACCGGTGACCTCGACGTAGTTCGAGCTCATCGCCTGCGTGGCCACGTCGTACACGTCGTAGGCCCAGCTCGTCGCGCCGACGCGGAACGGCACGACGGTCTGGCCGGGCGGGAGCTGCCGCAGCGCGGGAACCCCGACCTCGACGACGAAGCAGCCGCCGGGTTCGAGGTGCGCGGCGGCGTTGCGGAAGCACGCGACCTGCTCCGCCTGGGTGGTCAGGTTCATGATCGTGTTGAACACCAGGTAGGCGACCGCGAACCTCCCCGGCGCGGTCGTCGTCGCGAAGTCGCCGATGGTCACGCCGATCGCGTCGCCGCCGGGTTTGGCGCGCAGCCGGGCCACCATGGCGCGGGACAGGTCGATGCCGTGCACCGGCACGCCGCGGGCCGCCAGCGGCAACGCGATCCGGCCGGTGCCGATGCCCAGTTCGAGGGCCGCGCCGTCGCCGGCCAGCCCAGCCAGGAAGGCAACGGTCGTGTCCACCACGGCGGGGTCGAACTCGGCCGCCTCCGACTCGTCGTAGGTCGCGGCGACCTCCTCGCCGAAGTAGTCCATGGCCGGACGGTAGCGCGCGGCACCGCGATGAGGCTCGGCATTTTCACAGCCGGACCGGGCCGTCAGCGCACCGTCATCCGCACGCCCTCGGCCAGCCGGTAGGGGCGCGTGTCCACCAGGGCGCCCAGCAGCCGCCGGAGGCGGGAGATCTCCGCGCGCACCGTGACGACGTGCTCGGCGTCCCCGTACAGCGCGCGGCTCAGCGCCTCCGCCGACAGGCCCGCGGGGCCGGCGCGGTGCAGCAGCACCAGGATTTCCGCGTGGCGGCGCGTCACCTTGCGCCGCCAGCCCGCGTCGCCGCCCTGCAGGGTCAGCAGCGGCGTGTGCGTCAGGTCCAGATCGAGCGTCACCCGGCGGTCGGGGCCGGCCGGGCGGATCAGCCAGCCCTCGGCCAGCCGCTCGGGCAGGCACGCGCCGAGCCCGGGCACCGCGATCGGCTCCCCCGCCGACGGCGCGGCGATGCGGTCGCCCACCGACACGCCCGCGCCGGCGGCGACCCAGCCGTGGTCGTCGACCAGCAGCGCGGGGCCGGTGGCCAGCAGCGGTTCGCCCACCTGGCGCAACCGGTCGAGCCGCCGCTGGTGCCAGCGCCAGATCTGCGCCTCGGCGAGCCGCCGCCCGGTGTCCACCAGCGCACCGATGGCCGGGTGCAGGGTGAGCGCGGGGCCGCTGACGTCGATCACGCCGAGCAGGTCCCCGGTGCGCGGGTCGTGCACCGGGGAGGCGGTGCAGTACCACGGGTGCTGGTTCTGCTCGAAGTGCTCGCCCGCGAGCAGTTCGACCGGGGCGGCCTCGGCCAGTGCGGTGCCGATCGCGTTGGTCCCGACGCGTTCCTCGGTCCACTCCGCGCCCTCGAAGAAGCCGAGGTCGTCGGCGCGGCGGCGCACGCCCGGGGTGCCCTCGCGCCACAGGATGACGCCGTCGGCGTCGGTGACGACCAGCAGCACGTGCGGCATCGCGCCGAGCACCTGCTTGAGGTCGCCGACCGCGTCGCGCAGGGGCGAGTTCTCCCGCCGCCGGGCCAGCTCGTCCTCGCTCAGCCAGTCGCGCGCGTTGAGGCCGTCGGCCTTCAGCCCGAGCCCGATCACCCGCTCCCAGGACCGGGACACGATGTCGCGCGGGCGCAGCGGCGGGCGGCCGCCGGCGATGACGGCGTCGTGCATGCGGATCAGGTCGCGGGCGTAGGCGGGCAGGCTGCGGCCGGGCGGGACTGCGCCGGGCACGCTCACGCTCCACCTCCGCACCACTGCGTCGACGATCGAGCATAGGTGCCGCTCACGCCCGCGCCAAGACGTGCAATTCGCTGCAACCGTTGCCGGTCACCCCTCCGGGCGGCTGTGATCGGTGTTACATCCCCAACGGCGAGGAGGAGTGGCGATGACACAGACGATCGACCGGGAGGCGCCGGCGCGGTCGCCCCAGGCGCGCGTCGACGCCTGGCTGGCGCGGTTCGAGGCCGCGCTCGCGGCCCGCGACGTCGAAGCGGCGGCCGGTCTGTTCGCGGTCGACAGCTTCTGGCGCGACCTGGTGGCGTTCACCTGGAACATCAAGACCGTCGAAGGCCGCGAAGGCGTCGCCGACCTGCTGTCCGCCTGCCTGGACGACGCCGATCCGTCCGGTTTCCGCACCACCGAGACCCCCACCGAGGCCGACGGCGTCACCGAGGCGTGGCTGGAGTTCGAGACCGCCACCGGCCGCGGCAAGGGTCACCTGCGGCTCACCGACGAGGGGGCCTGGACGTTCCTGACGAGCCTGCGCGAGCTGAAGGGCTTCGAGGAGCCGCAGCGCGAACGCCGGCCGAAGGGCGTGCGGCACGGCGTCGTCCGGGGCCGCCGGTCGTGGGCCGAGGAGCGTGAGCTGGAGAAGGCCGAACTCGGCTACGAGCGCCAGCCCTACGTCGTGGTGATCGGCGGCGGGCAGGGCGGCATCGCGCTCGGCGCGCGGCTGCGGCAGCTCGGGGTGCCGGCGCTGGTGCTGGACCGGCACGAGCGGCCCGGCGACCAGTGGCGCAAGCGGTACCAGAGCCTGTGCCTGCACGACCCGGTCTGGTACGACCACCTGCCCTACCTGCCGTTCCCGGAGAACTGGCCGGTGTTCGCGCCGAAGGACAAGATCGCGGACTGGCTGGAGATGTACACCCGGGTGATGGACGTGCCGTACTGGACGCGGTCGGAGGTGAAGTCGGCCTCCTACGACGAGGACACCGCACAGTGGACGGTCACCGTCGACCGGGCGGGTGAAACCGTGGTGCTGACGCCGAAACAGCTCGTGTTCGCCACCGGTATGTCGGGCAAGCCGAACATCCCGTCGTTCCCCGGGATGGATGTCTTCGAGGGCGAGCAGCACCACTCTTCGCAACACCCGGGGCCGGACGCCTACGCGGGCAAGAAGGCCGTGGTGATCGGGTCGAACAACTCGGCGCACGACATCTGCGCGGCGCTGTGGGAGCACGGCGCGGACGTGACGATGGTGCAGCGGTCCTCGACGCACGTGGTGAAGTCGGACTCGCTGATGGAGATCGGCCTCGGCGACCTGTACTCCGAGCGCGCGGTGGCGAACGGGATCACCACCGACAAGGCCGACATGGTGTTCGCGTCGCTGCCCTACCGGATCATGCACCAGTTCCAGATCCCGGTGTACGAGCAGATCAAGCAGCGCGACGCGGACTTCTACGAGCGCCTGGAGAAGGCCGGTTTCCTGCACGACTGGGGCGACGACGGGTCCGGCCTGTTCATGAAGTACCTGCGGCGCGGGTCCGGCTACTACATCGACGTCGGCGCGTCCGAGCTGGTCGCCGGCGGTGACATCAAGCTGGTGCGCGGGCAGGTCGACCACCTGGCGCGGGACGCCGTGGTGCTGTCCGACGGGACGGAGCTGAAGGCCGACCTGGTGGTGTACGCGACCGGGTACGGGTCGATGAACGGGTGGGTCGCCGACATCGCCGGGCAGGAGATGGCCGACCGCGTCGGCAAGTGCTGGGGCCTGGGCTCGGGGACGACGAAGGACCCGGGGCCGTGGGAGGGCGAGCAGCGGAACATGTGGAAGCCCACGCAGCAACCCGGGTTGTGGTTCCACGGCGGGAACCTGCACCAGTCGCGGCACTACTCGCTGTACCTGGCGCTGCAGCTGAAGGCGAGGTACGAGGGGATTCCGACACCGGTGTACGGGCTGCAGGAGGTGCACCACCTGTCGTGAGGCTTCCGGGTCCCGGCCGCCGACGGGGCGGCCGGGACCCGGGTTCCACCAACGGCGAGCGCCGCGCCGCCGGCAGAGGCCCGCCACGCGCGAGCCCGGCCCCGGCCGGATCGCGTCACCGAGGCTCCCGGCCGTCGACGGGGTGGCCAGGACCCGGGTTCCACCTACCGCGAGGGCCACGCCACCGGAAGACCGGCGCCGCGATCGACATGCCGGCGCGGCGGAGGCCCGCCACGCCCGAGCCGCCTCCGGCCGAATCCCATCACGAGGCTTCCGGGTCCCGGCCGCCGACGGGGCGGCCGGGACCCGGGTTCCACCTACCGCGTGCGGAAGAACCGGCACGGAGCCGGCGCCACGATCGGCACGCCCGCGCCGAGGGAGCCCGCCACGCGCGAGCCCGGCCCCGGCCGGATCGCGTCACCGCGGCTTCCCGGTCCCGGCCGGATGGCGCGACGGAGGCTTCCGGGTCCCGGCCGCCGACGGGGCGGCCGGGACCCGGGTTCCAGCTGAGGCGAACCGCCGCGGCGCCGGGGCGGGGCGGCTTCCGGGTCCCGGTCGCCCGGGGGGCGCGGCCGGGACCCGGGTTCCACCTACGCGAACGCGTTCACCCCGGTCAGCTCCGCCGACAGCGTCCACAGCCGGTCCGCCTGCTGCGGGTCCACCGCGTAGTCGCGGACGCCCAGGAACATCGCCGGGCGGCCCGGGCCCGACGGGAGCGGGTCACCGGAGGCGGGCTCGGCGATGTCGCAGTCCTCGCAGTACACGCCGCCCATTCCGGCCAGCCCCGGCGACGTCGCGGCCCACACCTGCGTCGCCGCGCCTTGTTCCGGGGTCTTGAACCAGTCGGCGATCGGCTCGCCGTTCTCGTCGACCCAGCCGTTCGCGATCTGCTCCTCCAGCGGGATGTGCCGCTGCAACGGCGTCAGGATGCTGCCCGGGTGCACCGAGAACGCCCGCACCGCGGACGGCTCCCCCAGCTTGTCCAGCTGCACCGCGAACAACGCGTTCGCCGTCTTGGCCTGCCCGTACGCCTGCCACTTGTCGTAGCCCCGCTCGAACCACAGGTCGTCCCAGCGGATGGCGGAGAAGTGGTGGCCGCGCGAGGAAACGGACACGACCCGGGCGCCCGGCGCGATCGCCGGCCAGAGGCGGTTCACCAGCGCGAAGTGGCCCAGGTGGTTGGTCGCGAACTGGGCCTCCCAGCCGGGCCCGACCCGCGTCTCCGGGCAGGCCATGATCGCGGCGCTGCCGATCACGATGTCGATGCGACGCCCGGACGCCAGGAACCGCTCGGCGAAGGCCCGAACGCTCGCCAGGTCGCCCAGATCCAGCTCGTCCACCTCGGCCAGGTCGCGCAGCGCCGCCTTGGCCGCGTCCGGCCGCCGGGCCGGGACGACGACGTGCGCGCCGGCCGCGGCCAGTGCCCGGGTGGTCTCCAGGCCGAGGCCGGAGTAGCCACCGGTGACGATCGCGAGCTTGCCGGACAGGTCGATGCCGCGCAGGACCTCGGCGGCGGTGGTCGACGCGCCGAAACCGGATCCGATCTTGTGCTGTGCGGTGGTCATGGCGCCGAAGCTAGGTGCTGGACCGCGCTCCAGGTCAAACCTTCTTCGGGGACTTGACTGAATCTACAGCGCGAGCTACATATATTGGTGTCAGCGGTGTGGACGCAGGACCTCCCCCGGGAGTGATTCGCGATGCCGGACGTGCTGGAGCAGCTCGGGTTCGCCGACCTGGTGTGCGACGACCCGGACTGGCTGCGGGACGAGTTCGCCGCGATCATCGACGCCAACTTCGGCGAAGCGGAGCGTCCACGACCACGGCCGCCGGCGATCCCACTCCCCGAGCCCGCCGGGCGGCCACGCGGCCCCGAGCGGGTGTCCCAGCCGTGGCGGCGTCAGCGCTCGCCTCCGCGCTCGTGAACGAACCCGTGGCCCACGACGAAAGGAGGACAGGCGCGAACGATCGTTTCCCGAAACATCCGCGATCTCTTCCTGAGCCCCGCCGCGTCCGCCGCGGCGGGGCAGTCACGTGCTCAGCCGAGGACGAGCGGCACCAGCAGCACGGCGACGTAGTAGGCCATGAACTGCACGCCGGAGGTCATGCCGAGCATGCGGTTCGCCAGGCCGCCGACCGCGCCGACGGTCAGGCTCACCGCGAGCGCGAGCGGCCCGCCCTCGTACCAGGCCACCACCGCGATCAGCGCCACGAACGCGCCGATCAGCGCCTCGTGGCTGATCCGCCGCGCGACCCAGCCGCTGGCGGCCCGCGCGTAGCGCATCGCGAACGGGTACACGACCAGCCCGGCGATCGCCACCCCGATCAGGCTGAACACCAGGAACTGCCAGGAGCTGAGCAGGGTGTGCAGGTTGTGCACGCCCCCGTCCGCGCCCTTGACCGTGTAGACCGGCGGCGCGTTGAACAGCGCCGCCGCGGGACCGGCGGCGACCGGGCTCAGCGGCAACCCGAACGCGACGAGCGGGATGAGCGTCTCGGCCAGGTAGGTCGACTCCGTGGTGCCGTTCTTGACCGCCATCAACGTGGTGAGCCTGCGGTAGGGGTGCTTGATCCGGGACCCGGTGATCTCCCCCGCGAGCACGGTCGCGGCGACCGGGCTGAGCATGAACGTCGTGGAGGTGACCCCGGCCGCGGCGGCGGTCGCGGCCGCCTGCCTGCCGTCGAGGATCCGCAGCGGGTTGGGGATCCAGCGCCGTCCCGTGCCGCTGTCCGGGGCGAGCCAGAACGGGCGCGGCCCGGTGCGTTCCAGGGTGCGCCGCCCGCTGCGGGAGGATGCGATGAGCAGATCCACCACGAGCGGCCCGATCGCGATGCCGAGGAAGAAGCTGATCGACAGGCTCTTGTCCAGCTGGTCGGTGGCGACCGTGTTGAGCCCGGTCACCAGCAGCGCGAACGGCACGATCGCGGCGATGCTGGCCCAGCGGCCCGGCGAGAAGTAGCCGACGAAGATCGCGGCGGCGCCGAACACGAACAGCGCCACCGTCTTGATCGGCCCGGCCAGCGGGGCGAGCAGGGACGCGACCCCGACCGCGACCGGGACCGCGAGGAACGCGGCGACCAGCCCGCCGGCCAGTGCCTTGCGCAGCGCGATGTGCGGGGCGCCGAGGCGGCGCAGCGCGGTCGCGTCGTCGAGCAGCGGCACCGCGGTGGTGTCGCCCGGGATGCCCAGCAGCGTGGTGGGGATCGCGTGGGTCATGTGCTTGCTGACGGCTCCGGCGATGAAGAACGTCAGCACCCCGGCCGGCGGCACGCCCAGCAGCACGACGAGCAGCGTGACCGGGGCGAGGGTGGAGGTCTCGTCGGTGCCGGAGACCAGGCCGATCGCCGCGAACACGACCGCGCCGAGCAGGCCCATGCCCAGGGCCCACAGCAGGTCCGGGGTCATGCCCGCACCTCCGGCGCGGTTTCGCGGACCAGGCCCAGCTCGGCCATCTCGGCCCGCACGCGCGGCGGCAGCTCGGCGAACGTCTCGGCGGTGCCGCCCAGGCGCTCCAGTTCCGCCAGCGCGGCCTCCCGGTCCGCGGCCTGTTCGGCGCCGAACGTCCGCTTCGGACGGAACAGGCGGGCGCAGACGGCGGCGGCGAGCACGCACGCGGCCAGCCCGGCCAGCAGCGCGTAGCCACCGGCCAGCGAAGGCGTGTCGACCACGGCCCCGAACAACGCTTTCGCGCCGAGGAAGGCCGGCAGGCCGGCGGCCACGCAGATCACGATGGACGCGGCCAGGTGCCGCAGGTCGACGGCGTCGTTCCAGACGACGACGTAGGGCGGCTCTTCGTTGAGTGCCATGGCTTTTCTCCGTAGGGGTCAGGCGCCGGTGAGCGCGCGCAGGGCGCGGGAGGGGCTGGGCCGTCCCAGGTGCCCGGCCAGCCACACGCTGGTTTCGGCGAGTTTGGTCAGGTCGACACCGGTGTGGATGCCGAGCCCGTCGAGCTGCCACAGCAGGTCCTCGGTGGCGAGATTGCCGGTGGCACTCTGGGCGAACGGGCAGCCGCCCAGCCCGCCCGCCGAGGCGTCCACGGTGGTGACGCCGCGCTGCAGGGCGGCGAGGGTGTTCGCCAGGGCCTGGCCGTAGGTGTCGTGGAAGTGCACCGCGAGCCGTCCGATCGGGACGCCCGCGGCGACGAGCCCGTCGAGCAGCGCGACGACGCGGCCGGGGGTGGCGACGCCGATCGTGTCGCCGAGGCTCAGTTCGGTGCAGCCCAGGGCGAACAGCCGGGTGGCGACCGCGATCACCCGGGGCAGCGGGACCTCGCCCTCCTCCGGGTCGCCCCAGCACATCGACAGGTAGCCGCGCACGCCGAGCCCCGCCTCCCGGGCGCGGGCGACCACCGGCGCGAACATCTCCAGCGACTCGCCGACGGACCGGCCGAGGTTGGCCCTGGCGAAGCTCTCGGTGGCCGAGGCGAACACGGCGATGTCGGTGACGCCGAGGTCCAGTGCCCGCGCCAGGCCGCGCTGGTTGGGCACCAGCACCGGGTAGCGCACGCCGGGACACCGGTCGAGGCGGCGCAGGACCTCCTCGGCGTCGGCCAGCTGCGGCACCCGGTCCGGGTGGACCAGGCTCGTCGTCTCGATCACGGTGTGCCCGGCGTCGGCCAGCCGTTCCACCAGCTCGGCCTTCACCGCGGACGGCACGAGCACGGATTCGTTCTGCAGCCCGTCGCGCGGGCCCACCTCCCAGATCGTCACCGCGGACGGCAGACCGGGCAGCTGATCGACGGTCATGATCAGCTCTTCGCCCGCAGCTCGGCGAGGACCTTCCCGGCGTGGTCGGCGCGGACCTTCCGGTCGGCGACCAGCCGCGCGACCACCGCCGGGACCTCCGCGGCGGTCGCGCCCACGGTGGTGGCGATGTTGCGGGCGTGCAGCGACATGTGCCCGCGCTGGATGCCCTCGGTGGCCAGTGCCCGCACCGCGGCGAAGTTCTGCGCGAGCCCGACCGCGGTGACGATCTCCGCCAGTTCGGTCGCGGTCCGCACGCCGAGCAGGGCGACCGCGGCCTGCGCCACCGGGTGCACGCGCGTGGCGCCGCCGACCAGCCCGACCGGCATCGGCAGTTCCAACGTGCCGGCCACGTTGCCGTCGGCGTCCTTTTCGAAGCGGGACAACGACGTGTACCGCCCCGACTCGGAGACGGCGTGCGAGTGGGCGCCGGCCTCGACCGCGCGGGTGTCGTTGCCGGTGGCGAGCACGACCGCGCTGATGCCGTTCATGATGCCCTTGTTGTGCGTCGCCGCGCGGTAGGGATCGGCCTCGGCGAGCGCGGCGGCGTGCACGATGTCGTCCACCACCGCGGGCCCGCCGAGCGATTCGGCGTCGAACACCGCGCGGGCCCGGGACAGGCGCAGATCGGCCTTGTTGGTCAGGATCCGCAGCAGCGCCCGGCCACCGGCGATCTCCCCGGCGCGCGCGGCGACCGCTTCGGCCATCGTGTTCACCGCGTTGGCGCCCATCGCGTCGCGCACGTCGACCTGCAGATGCGCGACCACGTAGGTGCCGGCGCGGGAAGGCACCAGCCGCACCGCGATGTCCCGCACGCCACCACCGAACTCGACGAGCTTCTCGTCCTGCGCGTTGGCCAGGCCGATCAGCTCGTCGCGGGCCTCCAGCAGCCGGACGCGGCCCGCCTCCGGATCGCGCACGCCGACGATCTGCACCTGCGCCTGCATGATCGGCGCCGTCGAGGACGTGTGGAACCCGCCGCGGACGCGGGCGATCTTGGCGGCGTTGCTCGCGGCGGCGACCACCGAGGCCTCCTCGGTGGCCATCGGGACCAGCACCTCCCGGCCGTTGACCACGAAGTTGGTGGCCACCCCCAGCGGTACGCCGAGGATGCCGACGACGTTTTCGATCATGTGGTCGGCCGCGACGGCGTCGAGCCCGTGCCCGGGGTCGAACGCCGCGAGCGACGCCGGGTCGAGCCCGGCCGCCTCGGCGGCGGCCTTGCGCCGGGCCTCGACGGGCAGATCCCGGAGTCCCTGGATACGACTGGTGCGCGCCATAGCGCCCCTTCCACTTCCGTGTGGCTGCGTGACGACCCAGGACGCTAGCTCCGCACCCGGGCAGCGGGAATGGACCGAACGTCCACTCCGTACGGCCCGGCTATGGACGTTCGGCAAGGCGGGCGAGCCGGACGGCGACGGTGAGCCGGAACAGCCGGTCGGGCTCCTGCCAGCCCTCCCCCAGCAGCTCGGCGGCGCGGTCCAGCCGCTGCAGCACGGTGTTCTTGTGCACGTGCAGCGCGCGGGCGGTGGCGACCGGGCTCATCCGGTGGTCCAGGTAGGCGGCGAGCGTGGGCAGCAGGGTGCCGGAGTGCTCGGCGTCCCAGTCCAGGACCGGCCCGAGGACCCGGCGCACGAACGCCGACACCCGGGCCTCGCCCGGGCCGAACAGCGCCGTGTAGGGCAGGTACTCGTCGGTGGTGACCGCCGCGCCGGCCACGCCCAGCGCGGGCAGGATGCGCACGCACGCGGTGGCCTGCTCCACGGGTTCCCGCAGGTCGTCCCCGGCGGCGGCGCCCACGGCCAGCACCGGGGCGGCCAGTGATCGCGCGACGGCGGTGTGCACGGTCCGCGCCGCGGCGGCCGGGTCCTCCACCGGGGTCAGGACGACGATGTGGTCCGCGTGCTCGCCGACCAGGTCGCCGGTCCGGCGCAGGGCGCGGGCCGCCTGGTGGCGCAGGTCGGCGGGGACGGCGACGACCACGACCGAGCGCGGGCCGTCCAGCCGGATCCCGCGCGCGCGGGCGCGGGCGGCGGCACCGGCACGCCGGTCCGCGTCGGCGGAGAGCAGGTCGGCGAGCAGATCCCCGCGCACCCGCTGCTCGGCCTCGATCAGGGCGTCCTGCTTGAGGCGCAACAGCGCGGTGATCTGCGCGGCGCGCTCCGCGGTGCGGAACTCCACGGGCCCGAACTCGACGGTTCCCTGCTCCAGCAGCAGCGCGCCGAGCAGCGTCGGCCCCGCCACGACGGCGACCGCGAAGGCACCTTCGCCCGCCGGCACGCACCGCCCGCTGCGCCGGCTCCGCTCGACGGCCTCCCGCACGCCGCCGTCGAGGTGATCGGTGTCCAGCAACGCGACGCGGCAGCGCAGGGCCCGGCCGAGCGCGCCGGCGACCTCGGTGGCGTCGCCGCCCTGGAGGACGAGCGTGGTGAGGTCGCTGTGCACCTCGCTCGCGCGTTCCATCGCCTCCACGTGCCGGGCCAGCTCGCCGTAGGCGCGGCGGGTTTCGTCGGCGGCGGTGTTCGCGCGGGCCAGCAGCCGGGCGGTCTGCAGCACGACGGCCGCGTGGTCGGCGAACGCCGACAGCAGCGAGATCTCCTCCGGGGAGAACGCGTGCTCGACGCGGTTGGCGGCGAACAGCACCCCGATGACCTCGTCCCCGGCCAGCAGCGGCACGCCGAGCAGCGAGACGAGCCCCTCCGCGGCGACGGTCTCGTCGATCCGGTCGTCGTGCGGCGCCTGGGTCATCGCGTCGTACCGGGCGGTCCAGCACGGGCGGCGGCTCTCGACCACCTGGCTCGCCAGGCCCATCCCGGGCGGCACGCGCAGCCCCGGGAACGACGGCGCGACCGTGCCCAGCGTCGTGCGCACCCGCAGCTCCCGGCTGCCGACGTCGAACTCCGACAGGTAGGTGACGTCCGTGCCGACGAGGTCGTGCGCCCGCTCCACCAGCCGGGCCAGCAGCTCGTCGACGTCCCGCAGCTCGGCCAGCTCCCGCGCGGAGGAGAACAGGGCGGCGAGCTCCTGCCCACGGCGCCGGAGGCGGTCCGAGGTGGCCCGCAGGCGCCGGATGCCGGAGGTGATCCGCTCGGCGTCGGCGGTGCCGAGACCGGCCAGCAGCGGAGCGACGTCGGTGTCCTGCTCGGCGGCCTCGAGCAGGCCGACGACGGCGGCGACGGGCAGGGTCATGCATCACCTCGTGGACCGGACGACCACCCCGAGCCGGGCCGGGGTGGTCTCACGGTACCGGCGAGGTCAGGGCGTGGTGTGCCAGCGGTGCTCCGGGAGGAACTTCACGTCGTAGCGCTGCGGCACCGTGCCGAACTTGTGCGGCTCCGGTACGGCGGGCACCTTCGGCAGCCCCAGCTCCTCGGCCGGGACGCCGAGGTTTTCGAAGAACCGCTCGAACGTCCCGCCCGGACCGGCGGCCACGCCGACGACCATGCTGTGGTGCCGTTCCATCCGGTAGGCGTGCGGGCAGTTCTTCGGCACGAACCCGAAGTCGCCGGGGGTGAGGAGCTTTTCCTGCTGGTTGCCCGCGGTGTCCTCGACGAACAGCCGCACCGCGCCGGCCGTCACGTAGAACACCTCGTAGGTGTCGGGGTGCAGGTGGGCCGGGATGAGGTCGCCCTTCGGGCCCTCGCAGGTGAAGAAGTTGAACGTGCCCTCGGTCTGCTCGCCACCCGCGTAGATGGTGAACAGGTCGCCGAAGAGGTGGGCGCGGTCGCCCTCGCCCTTTTCGATGAAGTACGGCTTGCCCGGCTCGGCGGGGATGCGCGACGCGCGGCGGTAGGGGGTGGCGAACTCTGCCGTCATGATGTCTCCCGGTCGGTGTTTCTGTCAGGCAGCCTGACAGATATCCTGTTGTCGTGCAAGCAGAACCCACACTCGCTCAGTCGCTCGGCGAGGCTCGGCGGTGGTTCGACGAGGCGCTGATCGCCGGCCTGGCACGGGCGGGCGCGGCGCCGGTGTCGGGCACCCAGGTCGCGCTGTTCGCGGTGCTCGACCCCGGCGGGACGACGGTGTCCGAGCTGGCCCGGCGCATGGGCGTGACCCGGCAGACGGCGCACCAGGCCGTCGGTGCGCTGACCCGGCTCGGTCTGCTCGAACAGGTGCCGGATCCCTCTTCCGGGCGGCAGCGGCTGGTGCGGCGCACCGCGGAGGGCGAGCGGACGCACCGGACCGCGCTCGGCATCCTGCGCCGGGCGGAGACCGCGCTGGCGCGCCGGATCGGGCGCGAGCCGGTGCGGGCCCTGCGCGCGGCGCTGCACGCCGACTGGGGCCGCCCGCCCTCCTGACGGGGTCACTTCGCCAGCTCCTCCAGCGGCCGCTGCTTGGTCTCGATGCCGAAGCGGAGCATGACCAGCAGCCCGATCAGCAGCACGGCGGCGGTCAGCGCGAAGCTCCACACCACCCCGGCCGCGGCGCCGAGCAGCAGCCCGATGGTGATGGGCGCGATCACCGACGCGAGGTTGCGCATCGTGCTGCCGACCATCGTCGCCCAGGCGCGCATCCGCGTCGGGTACAGCTCGGCGGTGTAGAGGTAGGCCAGCGGCGCGTTGATGTTCACGCCGAACAGCACCAGCGCCCCGCACACGAACAGCGCCACCCAGCCGGTCGCGCCGTGCAGCACGCCGCCGATGCTGCCTGCCAGGGCCAGCCCGTACCCGGCGGCGAACCAGAACCGGCGGCCCAGCTTGTCCAAAGAGGACGCGCTGACGTAGAGGGCGACGAGGTTGCCGACCACGATCCCGCCGGTGAGCAGGGACGCGACGGCCGGGGTGAGGTGGCCGACCCGGACCAGCAGCGTCGGCATCCAGGAGGTGAACCCGCCCAGCGGCAGGAACGTGGTGAACCAGATGCACCAGAGGGCGAGCGTGCGGCCGCGGTAGTCGCGGGAGAACAGCTCGCCGAACCGGGTGGGCGGTTCGGGGCGCAGGTCGGCGGGTTTGTGCGGTTCTTCGAGGATGCGGCCGCCGCGGCGGGCGCTGGCCTCCATCGCCTCGACGATCTCGGTGGCGGCTTCGAGGTCGCCGCGGTGGATGAGGTGGCGCGGCGACTCGGGCAGGCGGAAGTGGGCCCACACCGCGGTGAGCACCGGGACGCCGGAGATCACGAACAGCCAGCGCCAGGCGTCCTCGGGCGGGAACACGGACAGGAACAGCGCGCCGACGAGCGTGGCGCCGAGGATGCCCCACACAAACAGGCTTTCGTAGACGAGCACGATCCGGCCGCGGGCGCGGGCGCGGACGAACTCGTTGAAGATCGTCGCGGCGACGGGCACCTCGGCGCCCAGGCCGATGCCCTGGATGAGGCGGAAGGCCATGAGGCTTTCGACGTTCCAGGCGATCGCCGAGGCCAGCGCGAGGAGGCCGAACAACGCGGAGGCGGCGACGAAGGCGGCCTTGCGGCCGTAGCGTTCGCTGATGACGCCGAAGAGGATGGCGCCGGCGATCTGCCCGACGTAGCCGACGGCGATGAGCGTCCCGGCGACCGACAGCGGCGCGCCGAGCGTGGTGAGGACCGCGGTGAGCGCGACGGACAGGATGAGCGCGTCGAAGGAGTCGAAGAACGTCCCGACGCCCAGTATCGAGGCCACCCGCAGGTGGTAGCGGGTCAGCGGAATCCGCTCGACGCGGGCGAGAAGGGCCGCGGCGGCGGTGGCGCGCGCGGCGGTGGGTTCGATGCTCAAGGTGCCTCCACACTGAGACGGGGAGCGGGAGCGGACAGGAGGGGACGGATGGGGCGGGAATCCGGGGCGGTGGACGAGCATCGAAC
>NZ_PQHW01000137.1 GCF_003385215.1 Amycolatopsis thermalba
GGCCGCAGCCGATGCCGGGCGGCGGGTACGGAGTGCCCGGGACTGGTGGGACAGCGCCGCACGGGTGGACGCAGCCGGCGGGTGCGAGCGGGCCTCCGCAGGCGTGGGGGCAGCAGGGGGCTGGTGGACCCGCAGCTCAGCCCTGGCATCAACCAGGCGAGACGAGCGGGCCAGTGCCGCAGGGAGCCGGCGGGCCCGCGCCGCAGCCGTGGCAGCAACCAGGCGAGACGAGCGGGCCGGTACCGCAGGCCTGGGGCCAGCAGGGGGTCGGCGGGCCCGCACCGCAGCCCGGGCCCCAAGCAGGCGAGACGAGCGGGCCGATGCCGCAGGCCTGGGGCCAGCAGCCGGGGCCGATGCCGCAGGCGTGGGGGCAGCAAGGCGCCTCCTCGGGCCCGGTGAGCGGCCCCACCGCCGCACCGTGGAGCCACCCGGGCAACCCGAACCCCACCAGCGGGCCGGTGCCCCAACCCTGGAACCAGCAACCCGGCCCGGGCGGCGCCGGGTCCGTCGCGGGTCCGCCGAGCGGGCCAGTGCCGCAGGCGTGGGGGCAGCAAGGGGCCAGCGGGTCCCAGCCCCAGCAGGGTGGGCAGTGGCAGCCCGGCGAAGCAGCCCAGCCCTACCCCACCCCAGGCCCGAACCACTCCGCCCACAACCCGGCCAGCGGGTCCCAGCCCCAGCAGGGTGGGCAGTGGCAGCCGAGCTATGGGGGGTTTGGTGCGTTCGCTCCGGAGAAGCCCAGGCGCTCCACCAAGCCGCTCCTGATCGGGCTCGCCGTGGTTGTTCTGCTCGGTGCCGGTGGGGCCGGCGCCTGGCTGCTCGGCGCGTTCCAGGGAGACACCCTCGACCAGACCGCCGTCCAGGACGGGGTCCTCAAGATCCTCCGCGAGGACTTCGGCGAGGGCGATGTCCGAGACGCCCAGTGCCCCGAGGACCAGCCCGTCCGCACGGGAACCACGTTCGAATGCACCGTCACCGTTGCCGGGCAACCGAAAAAGGTGACCGTCCGCGTACTCAACGACCAGGCCCAGTACGAAGTCGGAATGCCGCGCTGACGAACGCAAAAGGCCCCGGCTCAACCAGCCGGGGCCCTTTCGGGAAATGATCAGCCGCCGAACATCTTGGTGATGCCGGTGTCGGTCGCCTGGTAGCCGTCGGCGATCTGCGGCAGCGCGGTGGCGATCCGGGCGAGGAGGGCCTTCATGTCCTCCAGCGCGCGGTTCCACTCCTCCTGCCGGTCGTGCCACGCCTGCTGCGCGTCACCGGTCCAGGAGTTGGTCAGCGGAGCGAGATCCGACTTCAGCTGCGTGAACAGGTTCTCCAGCTCGCCACCGGTCTTGTTGCAGTCCGTGGCTGCCTGGTGGATCGTGGCGTAATCGACCTTCATCGGGCCCGACATGATTGTCCTCTCTGGTCTGGGAAGTCAGGTGGAGAAACGGCGCTCGGGCCGCGGTCACAGGCCTTCGAGAGCGGCCTGGAGCGAGCTCAGCTGCTGGTTGACTTCCTGGTCCTGCACCTCGTACTGGACACCGGAGGACTTCAGCATCTCGCCGATGTGCTCGAGCGCGTCGTTCAGCTTCGCCGACTTCTGCGCGAACGCGTCCATGACCTCCTGGAACACCTTGGCCGCGGGGCCGGTCCAGCCCGCCTGCGTGGCCGCGATGTTGTTGGCCAGCTGCATCAGGTTCTGGTCCATCGCCAGCTTGGCCTCGGACACCTTCAGGTGCGCGGCCGCAAATTCTGCCGGATCCCCTTCAAAGCCGCCTGCCATGAGGAACTACCCCCTTCGTCGTGGTGTCGTCCGTAACGATCCCAACCGCCTTACGGACCTACGACGACGACCTTGCCATGGGCGGTTCCGCCTTGTCCCGCACTTCCCCGAAGTAGTTGCGAGAGTGAATGCCGCGCTCACCCGGACGAGTGGGCGAGCGATTTCACGCGCTGATGTTCAGCGTCTTGATCACCTGGGTGCAGGCGCCGTCGACCCGCTGGCGCGCGTTCTCGTTCGCATACACGCATCCGACGTTCACCTGGACCTTGCCCTGCGCGAAGGCGTACCAGTCGATCGACGCGTTCTGTCCGGGCAGCACCTGGTGGTAGAAGATGACGTTCCGGCCGGCGTACGTCGCGTCCGGATCGAACCCGGAGTACTGCGACGGTGCGGCCATGATCTGCGACCGCAACTCCCCCACCAGCCGGTCGGGATCCGCCGACGCGTCGTAGGACAACGGGTGCTCCTGCACCGACACCGAGTCGAACTGCTGCTGCGCGTCGTCCGGCTTGATCAGCGTCTCCCGCAGATCGGGATCGCCACCGGTCTGCGTCCAGTCCTGCGGCGCGGTGAACTGGTAGTGGTACTGCGCGACGACCTTCCCGGGCGGCTGCTCGGGCTCCCCGTCGGCGTTCAGCGCCAGCAGCAGCCCGGCGACCGCGGCCGCGTCGTCGACCACCGCACCGCCGATGATCCACGGCAGCTTCGGCTTCACGCGGGCCGGCGGCGCGGGATCCCGCGCGGTGGCGAGCTGGGCCCCGAACCGTGCGGGGCCGGGCTGTGGCGCGCGGGGCGCGGCGGGCCCGGCGGCGGACGGCGCACCCCGTGCGGCGCCTGCCGCGGCACGGCGGGGCCGCTGAACCCGCCGGGCGGGGTGGGTGGCCGGGGCGAGAACCCGGGCCGCGGCACGTTGGGGTTGCGCACGACCTCCGTGCGCTGGTCGGCGAGCTGCCGGGCCGGCACCCGCGGCGGCGGCGCGGACGGCGCCTTCTGCACGGCGAGCAGCGCGCCGCGGGCCACGACCGTCTCCGGCTGGTCCAAAGTGGTCGGCACGACCCCGGTCCGCTCGTGCACCAGCCGCGAGATCATCGGGATCCGGCTGGACCCGCCGACCAGGAAGATCGCGCTGAGCTGCTTCGGCCGCAGCTCGGCCTCCTCGATCGCGGCGCAGGTCAGCTCGACCGCGCGGCCGAGCGGCGCGGCGACGAGACGCTCCAGGTCCTCCCGGGTGACGTGCGCGTCGGCGAACGGCGGCGGCATCGGGACGTCGGTGTAGGCGTGGCGGGACAGCGTTTCCTTCGCGCCACGGACGTCCTGCCGCAACACCCGGCGGCGGCGCCGGTCGGCCAGTTCGCGGCCCTCGACGAGCTGGCGCCACGCCTCCGGATCGGCCGACGACACCAGACCGCCGACGTGCTCCAGCAGCAGCTGGTCGACGTCGGCGCCGCCGAAGCTCGGGTCGCCACGGGTGGCGAGCACCTGGAACCCGCCGCGGTGCCCGGGAACGCGGCTCACCACGCTCACGTCGACCGTGCCGCCGCCGAGGTCGAGCACGGCCAGCGTCGCGCCGGGGCGGTTGCTGATCTCGACGGTGCGGTCGGAGTTGATCTCCTCGGGCGCGAAAGTGGCGGCGTGGAACACCGCGGCCGCGACCGGTTCCGGCACGAGCGTGACCTCGCGGGCCAGACCACCGGCGGCCTGGCGCAGCAGCCGGGTGCGGACCGCGCCCCAGTCGGCCGGGTGGGTCAGCACGAGCAGGTCGACCTCGGCGTTGCCGGCGAGCCGGCGGGCCTCGGTGACGGCGCGGTCGAGCACCGCGCACACGACGTCGGTGACCCGCAGGACGCGGTCGCCGAGCAGCAGCTCGCCCTCGTCGATGCGGCGCTTCGGGTTCGGCTCGTAGCGCGACGGGTCCATCGCCGCCTGCCGGTCGGCCTCCTGCCCGACGAACAGGGTGCCGTCGGCCGCGGCGTACACGGCCGAGGACATCAGCGGCTGCCCGTCGACGACGACCACCTGGGGCGGCCGGCCGTTCAACGCGGCCACCACGCAGGTGCTCGACGTCCCGAAGTCCACGGCGACACGCAGGGTCACGAGGCGCCCCCGTGGCGCCCGAGTCCGAACGGTCCGGAAAGGACGGTCCCGATCAGTCCGGCTGGATCCACGACACCTGCATCAGCTGCTTGCCGACCTTGCGGCTCACCAGCACACCACGGCCCGGCGGCATCGGACCCGGCTTGACGTTGCCCAGCAGCTGGCCCTCGTCCTTGCTGCCGTTCATCACGATGCCCGGCGCCGCGATCTCCTTCAGCTTGCCGATGATCGGGTCGTAGGCCGCCCGCGACGCACCACCCGTGCGCCGCACCACGACCATGTGCAGGCCGACGTCCTTGGCCTGGGCCAGGAACTCCGACAGCGGCTTGAGCGGGTTGGACGTCTGGGTGGCCACCAGGTCGTAGTCGTCGACCACGATGAACAGCTCCGGGCCCTTCCACCAGGACCGGTTGCGCAGCTGCTCCTGCGTGACGTCCGGCCCGGGCAGCCGCCGGGTCATCGACCCGACGATGTCCTTGACCATGCCGTCCAGCTGGTTGGCCGACACCGCGTAGCCGAGCAGGTGGTTGCCCTCGACGAACCCGAGCATCGTGCGCCGGTAGTCGACCAGCACGATGACCGCTTCCTTGGCCGTGTACCGCTCGGTGATCCCGCGCGTGATCTGCCGCAGCAGGTTCGTCTTGCCGGACTCGCCGTCGGCGAAGGCGATGAAGTGCGGGTCGGCGTCGAAGTCCAGGTAGACCGGCGCCAGCTCGTCCTCGTTGATGCCGATCGGGATGAGCTTGGTGTGCCGCTGCTTGTCCATCGACAGCACGTCCTCGTAGGACACCATCTCCGGCAGCAGCCGCACCTGCGGCGCCGGGCGGCCCGGCCACGCGGCCTTGATCTTGGCGACCGCGTCCGCCACACCCGCGCCGATCGTCTCCGGGTCGCTGGACCCGTCGATCCGCGGCAGGCCGATCAGCATGTGCAGCCGGTCGCGGGTCAGACCGCGGCCGGGGCGGCCCTCGGGCACGTTCACCGCGACCCGGCGGTCGATGTCCGACTCGCTCGGGTCACCGAGCCGCAGCTCGAAGCGCGTGCCCAGCATGTCCTTGATCGCCGGGCGGATGTCGGCCCACCGGTTCGCCGAGATGATCACGTGCACCCCGTAGGCCAGACCGCGCTGGGCCAGGGCGGTGATCTGCGGCTCCAGCTCCTCGAAGTCGTCGCGCAGAGCGCGCCAGCCGTCGACGACCAGGAACGCGTCGCCCCACGGGTCCTGCTCCGGGGTGATTTCGCCGCGCCGCTTCCGGTTGCGGAAGTCGGCCATCGAGTCGATGCCCAGCTGCCCGAACAGGCCTTCCCGCGCGTTGGCGAGCGCGTTCAGCTCGGCCACGATGCGGCGGGCCTTGTCCGGCTCGCGCCGGGCCACCGCGACACCACCGACGTGCGGCAGGTCGGACAGGCCGGCGAGCGTGCCACCACCGAGGTCGATGCAGTAGAACTGCGCCTCCTCCGGGGTGTTGGCCAGCGACAGCGACATGATCAGCGTGCGCAGCAGGTTCGACTTGCCCGACTGCGGGCCGCCGACGATCACACCGTGACCGGCCGCACCGGAGAAGTCCGCCCACAGCGGGTCGCGCCGCTGCTCGAACGGCCGGTCGACGATGCCGATCGGGACCTGCAGCTTGCCGTTGCCGAAGAAGCCCACCGGCGACAGACCGCGGTCGTCGGTCGGGTTCAGGTTCGGCAGCAGCGTGTCCAGCGAGTTCGACTCGTCCAGCGGCGGCAGCCACACCTCGTGCGCGGGCGGGCCCTGGCCGACCAGGCGGTCGACGATGACCTCCAGCTCGGTGGGCTCGGTGCCCTCCTCCTGCTGCGGCTGGGGCACGGCCTCCACGCGCACCGGCTCCGGCTCCGGCTCCGGCGGCAGCTCGACGTAGTCGGGCACGAACAACTGCGGCCGCTTGTCCGCGCGCACCACGTTGGCGACCGGCCCGGCCGCCTGCATCCCCGCCGGCCGGTACGGACCGGACACATAGGACGCCTTGAAGCGGACCATCGTGTTCGTGTCGTACTTCAGGTACCCGGAACCCGGGATCGAGGGCAGCTCGAACGCGTCCGGCACACCGATCGCGGCACGCGATTCCGCCGCGGAGAACGTCTTCAGACCGATCCGGTAGGACAGGAACGTGTCCAGACCACGCAGCTTGCCCTCCTCCAGCCGCTGCGAGGCGAGCAGCATGTGCATCTGCAGCGACCGGCCGACGCGGCCGATCTGGAGGAAGATGTCGATGAAGTCCGGCTTGGCCGACAGCATCTCGGAGAACTCGTCGATGCAGATGAACAGCGCGGGCATCGGGTCGAGGTCGGCGCCGTTCTCCCGGGCCTTCTCGTAGTCCCAGACGTTCTTGTAGTTGCCCTTCGCGAGCACTTCCTGGCGCCGCGCGACCTCACCGGCGATCGCGTCCTTCATCCGGTCGACCAGCGTCAGGTCACCGGCCAGGTTGGTGATCGTGGCGGCGACGTGCGGGGCCTTGTCCAGGCCGAGGAACGTCGCACCACCCTTGAAGTCGACCAGGATCATGTTCAGCGTCGTGCTGGAGTGCGTGGCCAGCAGCCCGAGCACCAGCGTGCGCAGGAACTCCGACTTACCGGAACCGGTCGCCCCGATGCACAGGCCGTGCGGGCCCATGCCCTCCATCGCGGCTTCCTTGATGTCCAGCTCGACGGCCTGCCCGAACTCGCCGATGCCGAACGGGACGCGGTAGCGGTCCCGCACCGGGCGCGGCCGCCACGCCTGCTGCACGTCGAACGTCATCGGGTCGCCCGGGATGCCGAGCAGTTCCAGCAGCGTGGGGTTGGACAGCAGCGGCTCGTCCTCGCTGGCCTCCTGCGCGGCGCTGCCGACGCGGTACGGCGCGAGCTTGCGCGCCAGCGCCTCGCACTCGACCACGCTCAGGGTGTCCGGCTTGCCGAACCACTCGATGCCGCCGCCGCTGCGCGCGCCGACCCGCTCCTTCTCCACCACCAGGCGCAGGCCGCGGCGCGCGGCGAGGTTGCCCAGCGAGTCGGACAGGTCGATCAGCGTGACGCCGACCAGGCCCTCCTCGAGGATGATCTGCTCCTCGCGGGTGACCTCGGCGTCGTCCAGCACGATCACGACGTGCGGCTGGTCCGGCGACGGCGTCGCGTTGCGCGAGAACCGCGGCCGGTCGCGCAGCTCCGCGTCCAGCCACTGCTCGATCTGCGCGAGCGAGCCGGCCATCATCCGCAGCTGGCCGATGCCGTCGGCCAGCTCCGGGTGCTGCACGTGCGGCAGCCACTTCGCCCACTCCCACTCGGCCTTCGCGCGGCCGGTGGTGGCGAACGCGAGCAGCACGTCGTCACAGCTGTGGAAGGTGACCAGCTGGGCCAGCATCGCCCTGGTCAGCCCGCGGGTCAGCTCCTTGTCGCCGCTCAGGCTCACCGCCGCGAAGCCGCGCAGGGTGATCTGGGTGGGCAGGTCGGGCACGATCGAGTGGGCGCGCACGAACCGGCGCAACGCCAGCGTCGCGATCGGCTCCAGCTCGTCGACCGGGCCGGTCTGCGGCGGCACCAGGCGCGTGGCCAGCCGGTGCGAGCTCCGGCCGACGCGCAGGTGCAGGAAGTCCTGGTCGTTCTGGCGGCGCTCCCACATGCGGCGGCTCGCGGCCAGCGACCACAGCGCCTGCGGATCCGGGTGCACCCACTCCAGCGACGCGCGCTGCTCGGCCATCGCCTCGCGGGCGCGCTCGCGCATCTGCCCGAGGTACCGCAGGTAGTCCTTGCGGTCCTCGTTCATCTCGGCCTTCTTGGCCCCGCCGCTCTTGCCACCGCCGGCGAACATGCCGCCCATCGACATGAGCATCATCAGCGGGAACATCAGGGTCAGCGGGCTGCGCGCGGCCGCACCGCCGGTGGTGAACATGACCACGACCATGCCGAGGGTGGCCACGATCATGACCACCGGCATCATCTTCTGGACGACGTTGCCCGGGATCGTGCGGGGCACCTCGGGTGGCGGCTCGAGGTGGACCTCACCGCCCGGTGGGCGCGGCGCAGCAAGCCTTGGTGACCTCTTGAACTGCAGCGTGCTCACCGAAGGGTCCCCTCTTCAACTCGTGTCTCGCCTGCTCCTCCAGCGCCCACACGGTAGCGAACAACGACCTCTTCCGAGGCCGAGACCGCCCAACCCGGCACCGATTGCCCGAATCCACCCCCGAGGCGGAGCCAGGTGCAGTAATACTAGGACCGCCCACCGACAGTCCGGAACGATCCGCGGGCGCACGTTGGGCAGGAATTCACGGGCAGCGGCTGCCGCGGACACGGTCGTTCGGTATAAGTAGCCCGCAGCATTCTCTCGGGTAGGGGGCAGGCAAGTGGCAACGGGCACGACGGTATTCAGCAGGGTGACGGTGGTCGCGCCCCGCACCAGGATCGACGTGGCGCTGCCCGCCGACGTCGCGGTCGCCGACCTGATGCCGATGCTGCTGGACATGGCCCGGGAGAAGTCGCCGGACGGCGGCGCCCGCCACGGCGGCTGGGCACTGGCCAAGCTGGGCGACGCGCCGCTGGACCCGAGCCGCACGCTCGCCTCGCTCGGCATCGTCGACGGTGACCTGCTCCAGCTGCGCAAGCGCAACGACAACCCGCCGCCGCCGCTGTACGACGACGTGGTCGACGCGATCGCCGACGCCCAGCCGGACACGTTCCGGCCGTGGACCACGGAAACCGCGCGCCGCATCGGGCACATCGCGGGCGGCCTGGCCCTGTTCACCGCGGCGCTGGCCCTGTTCTTCGGCGGCCCGCTGTTCGGCGGCAACGGCCTCGCCGCCGCGCTCACCGCGGGTGTCGCGGCGATCGCGTGCCTCGCGGTCGGCGCGACCCTGGCCAAGGCCTACCAGGCCGAGGCGACCGGCGTGGTGATCGCCGCCGCGGGTGGCCTGCCGTTCGCCTTCGTGGCCGGCTTCTACGCCGTGCCCGGGCTGACCGTGCGCGCCAACCTGCTGCTGGCCAGCGGGCTGGTGGTGATCCTGGCCGCGGTCGCCATCATGATCATGGGCGCGGGCATCACGACGTTCATCGCCGCCGCCACGGCCGGGGTCATCGGGGTGATCGCGTTCACCGTCGCGACCCTGATCGCGCACCCCGCGCCCGGCATCGCCGCGGGCACCGCGGCCGGCGCGCTCGCGCTGATCTCGCTGCTGCCGCGCGCGACGATCTGGCTGGCCAAGCTGCCGCTGCCGCACGTGCCGGGCACCGCGGAGGAGCTCAAAGAGGACACCACGTTCCCGGACTACACCGAGATCGAGCGCCGCACGGCCGTCGCCCACAACTACATGACCGGTCTGCTGATCGGCTGCGGCAGCGCGACCGCGATCGCCGCGATCATCACCGCGACCGCGCCCGGGGTGTGGGGCATCCTCACCGCGGCCGTCGCGACGATGGTCCTGCTGCTGCGCGCCCGCTCCTACGCCAACGGCAGCCAGGCCGTCGCGCTGCTGACCACCGGGATCGTCTCCGGCGCCGGCATCCTGATCGGCTGGCTGGGCACGCAGACCCCGATGGGCCGTCTGCTGTGGGTGTTCGGAGTGCTGGTGATCATCGGCGCCGGTTCGCTGGTGGTCGGCGTGGTGTTCCCGAACCAGCGGTTCTCGCCGCCGCTGCGCCGCACCGTGGAGATCTTCGAGGCGATCTGCATCGCCACCGTGCTGCCGCTCGCACTGGCGGTCATGGACCTCTACGCCACGCTGCGCCACATCTCGTTCGGCTGAGCATGACTCGAGGGGGAACTCGCGTGCGGAGACTCGGTGTGCCCGGCCGGACGGCGACCGTCCTGCTGGCGGCGTCGATCGGCGTGCTGGCGACCGGCACGGCCCAGGCCCAGACGGGCGGCACCGGCTCCGGCGGGTACTGGGCGGTGCCGCCGCCGTTCGAGGCCAGGTACCTGCCGAGCGACAACGGCGGCCGCAACAGCTTCGACTACCAGCAGAAGAACGCCTGCGTGACGCGCGACCTCGGGCAGAAGGAGGTCGTGCTGCGCGAGAAGCCGTGGGGCCAGCAGTACCTCCAGATCGAGGAGGCCCAGCAGCTCGCGCGTGCCAAGACGGGTTCGGCGGGCGGCGGGATCCGGGTCGCGGTGATCGACACCGGGGTCACGCAGCACCCGTACCTGCCGCGCCTGGAGGGCGGCGGCGACTACGTCTCGGCCGGCGACAACGGCCTGAACGACTGCGACGGTCACGGCACCGAGGTGGCCGGGATCATCGCGGCGCGGACCCCGCAGGACCAGATCGGGTTCACCGGTGTCGCGCCCGATTCGACGATCGTGTCGATCCGGCAGTCCAGCCAGAACTACGCCAAGCCGGACTCCGCGGGCGGCACCAGCGGGCAGCAGACCGGCGGCCGCCAGCAGAACGACGCCAACGGCGCGGGCACCACGCTGTCGCTCGCGCAGGCGATCGTGCGCGCGGCGAACCTGAACGTCGACGTGATCAACATGTCGGTGGACAACTGCCGCCCCGCGGACGGTTCGATCACCGACGGCGAGCGGGCGATCCAGGCGGCGGTGCGGTACGCGGTGGACCGGAACGTCGTGGTCGTGGCCGCGGCCGGCAACACGTCGGAGACGTGCCCGCAGAACGACCAGCCCGACCCGAACCGGCCGCGGTCGATCGTGACGCCCCCGTGGTTCGCCGACGACGTGCTGTCGGTGGCGGCGATCGACGAGACCGGCGGGGTGGCGCCGTTCAGCGTGCACGGGCCGTGGGTGAGCGTGGCCGCGCCGGGCACCAACATCATCTCGCTGGACCCGTCGAAGGGCTCGTCGCAGCTGGCGAACCAGACGATCGAGAACGACAAGGCGACGCCGATCCAGGGCACGAGCTTCGCGGCGCCGTACGTGGCCGGGGTCGCCGCGCTGGTGGCCGCGCAGTACCCGCACCTCAACGCGCGGCAGATCATGAACCGGATCCGGGTGACCGCGCAGCACCCGGGCGCGCAGGGCGGGCGGGACAACTTCACCGGCTACGGGGTGGTGAACCCGGTGGCGGCGCTGACCGCGATCGTGCCGTCGGAGGAGGGCCTGGCGGCGGAGTCGGGACGGCAGCTGCCGTCCGGCTTGCCGGACGCGTCCCCGAAGAACTGGACACCGATGATCGTGGCGCTGGCCGGCACCGGCGGCGGCCTCGTGGTGCTGCTCGTGGTGATGTTCGTGATGCGCACGCTCCGCCACACCCGCAAGGCGAGCTAGCCGGGGCCGTAAAACCCAACGAAGCTGGGTGGTCATCCCGTCGCCTGACACGTGACGATCACCTTGAGCCAGGGCCGCAACCTCCGCTGGGGCGTGAGTTGACATGCCAACCTTGCGGCCCTGGCTCAAGGTGATATGCACAAACCGGAAGGCGACGGGATGACCACCCAGCGACCACCTGCCCGAGGTGAGCCGACAACGGTCCCCCGTCATCCCGGAGCCTGCCCGTCCGGCGAGGACATCTCTTGATCTTTAGAGGTGACGTTAGGCAGGCGAAGAGCCCGCCCTACGGGCGGGCAACGCCCTTCGGGCGGAAAGCGCCTCACGGCGCCGAACGGTCACCTTACGACCACCCCCGCCCCCGATGCCTGATTGTGTTTCAGTCGCCGATCAGGCGTGTCAAGGCGGGAAAGAGTACCTTGACACGCCTGATCGGCGACCAAAGACCGGCTGTGGATCGGGGGCGGGGGAGGTCTGGTTGGGGTAGTCGGTGCTGTTGCGTTGCCGGGCGGCGGTCTCGAAAAGAAGACGGCCCCTCGCTTTCGCGAGGGGCCGCCGTCCTAAGTGGACCTGCTAGTTTCCGGATGCGCCCGTGCCGCCGGCGGCCTGTTGCTGCTGACTCGGGAAGCTGCCCGCGTTCGGGGAGACCGGCACCGAGTCGTAGCTCCGCTGCGCGTCCTGCACGTTCAGCGACGCTCCGGTCGGCAGCAGGCGCACGATGGCGTCCGGGGCCGGCCTCGGGTCGCTCAGGCCCAGCGCGTTCGCCGTGTTCGCGTCCGGTACCCCGTACCGCAGGCCCCGGTCGGTCACCAGCGAGATGGGGCCCGTCTTGAACGACTGCTTCGACGTCGCCGACCGGATGACCGCTCCGCGGCCCGGAGGCATGTAGAAGTTGTCGATCTTCAGGCCGTCCGGGCTCGGCTGGCCGATCTGGATCAGCTTCGCGTCGGCGGGGATCGGGAGCTGCGTGCCGACGTAGACGGCCGTGTGCTGGTCCTCCGTCGTCGGGTCGCCGGGGTTCACCACGTTCCAGCCCAGGCACGTCACCGGCGTCTGCGTCGGGTCCAGGACCGTCGGCAGTTTGGCCGGCATGGTGTCCACCTTGAGCGCGTCCGCGTCACCGGACTGGATCTGGCGGATGCTGCTGATCACGTCCGGCCGCACCTCCTGCGGGCGCGGCGCGGCGTTGGAGTCGGACGAGAACCGGATCAGGTCGGCGACCGCCGGGGACACCCGCTGGATGCCGTTCTGCAGGATGACGTAGTTCACATTGGTGCCGTCCGCGAACGGCACCGCGAACACGTCACCCACCGAGAGGCTGAAGTTCTGCAGCGCGGAGAACTGCGACGCGTTGCCCTGCCCGGGAATCGACGGCGGGGTGAAGGGCGTCACCTGCGGGATGGCGTTCAGCAGGCCGATCGAGATGCGCCGCGCGTTCTGCGGGTTCAGGCCGAGTGCCGTGTAGACACCGGCGCGCGACGGGTCGAGTTCGGCGCGCACCGTGTTCGCGTTCGGCTGGTTCGGGTTCCGCTCCAGGCGGTAGATGAGGTACGGCTTGCCGTTCTCGCCCACGGCCAGCACGGCCTCGCTGTCGCCGAGCTCACGCCCCGGGCTGGACACGCCGGCGAGCACCGTCGTCGCGTTCGTGGCCTGCTGCACGGCGACCTGGTCGGGCAGGTCGTCCCGGATGGTCAGCTGGTCGCACACCGCCCAGTCGTCGGAAACCCGCTGCGACGTGGTCGGCAGCAGCTGCGGACCGTCCACAATGCCCGTCAGCCGTCCGCGCGGGATGTCCTTGAGCTGGTCGTCCGGCACCACCGACGGCTCCACCGCCGCCGTCGCGGCACCGCCGTTCTGCCCCGACTGCGCCATCAGCAGCAGCCGCGCCGAGGCCAGGTTGAAGGTCGGGACCAGCTGCTTCGGGTTGCCGGTGACCACGTAGATCGCGCCGGACTCCTTGCCGATCACGATGTTGCCCGAGTCCGGCACGGCGGGCTTCGGGCTGATCAACCCGAAGATCACGAAGCCGACGACACCGAGCAGCGCCAGGATGAACCCCACGATGGTCGCTCTGCCGTGGGTCCGCATGGGGTCGTGGAGCATGACCGAGTCACGCCGGACCAGCGCGGACTGCATGCGGCGCAGCACGAACTGGTAAGCGTGAACTTGCGATTTCGTTGTCGGTGTTGACGGCATTCTCGACCTACTGCTCCCCGAGTCGCGGTACGGTTCCGCAGGATAGCGGTACGGGAACTCCGCCGGTGTGGGTTTCTCCCAACTCCGGTTAGGGTCGGGTTCCCGGCCGACCGGCTTGCCGGGATCGCTGTAGGTACGAGGGGAAGAACGAGCGGATGTCCGTCACCACTCCGCCACGTCCGGGTGGGCCTCCGGGTTCGCCGCCGCCGAGGGGCCGCCCGCCGGGTCCGCCACCGCGCGGCGGTGTGCCGGGCGGGCCGGGAGGACCCGCCGGACCGCGCGGCCCACAAGGCCCCGGAGGCCCGGGCGGACCGGGTGGTCCCGGTGGTCCCGGTGGCCGCGGCCCTGGTGGACCGGGTGGCCCAGGCGGTCCGGGCGGACCAGGCGGTCCGGGTGGACCGCCGCCCGCGCAGCCGCCCGCCGAACGTCCGGCGCCGGTCGCTCCCCCGGCCCGCCGCCGCGTGCTGAACACCCGGCTCGGTCCCGTCCCGGTGATCAACCTCGTGGTGCTGGAGATCGGCCTGGCGATCGGGCTGATCCTCATCGCGATCAACGAGTCGCTGCTCTACGTCGGCATCGGCGTGCTCGCCGCCGCCCTGATCATCGCGATCCTGCGCTGGCGCGGTCAGTGGTTCACCCAATGGGTTGGACTTACGCTGCGCTACTCGTTCCGGAACCACGACCGGGTGTCGACGCCGCCGAAGCCCGACGCCCAGGCCATCGTGACCGACGACGTGTCCGTTACCGGCCCCGAGGACGTGCGCGTCAGCCTGCTGCGGCTCGTCGTGCCGGACCTCGTGGTCGCCCACGGCAAGGACCACGAGCTGCAGGAGGTCGGGCTCGCCTGGCACGACGGCACATGGACCGCGGTCCTGCTCGTCGAGCCCGCGCCGGCCCTGATCACGCAGGCCGGCGGCGCGCCCAGCCTGCCGCTGTCGGCGCTGGCGCCGTGCCTGGAGGACCGCGGTGTGGTCCTGGACTCCATCCAGATGATCTGGCACTGCTACCCGGGCAGCGCGGCGCTGCCCGCGGACTCGCCCGCGCTGACGTCCTACCTGGAGGTCCTCGGGCCGCTGCCGGCCGCCGCGCGGCGCACCACGTGGGTCGCCATCCGGCTGGACCCGCGGCGCTGCCCGACCGCGATCCGGGAACGCGGTGGCGGCGTGGTCGGCGCGCACCGCGCCCTGATCGGCGCGCTGTCCCGCGTGCGCAACGCCCTGGAGTCGCAGGGCGTGCCGACGCGCCCGCTCAGCCCGGACGAGCTGCTGCGGGCCGGGATCTCGGCCGCGGAGCTGACCGCGGCGGTCGCCGGCGGCTCGAAGGTGAGCATGAAGGAGAACTGGACCAGCGCGACCGCGGCCGGCATCGGGCACGCCAGCTACGCGATCACCAGCTGGCCCAAGGGCAAGATCACCACCACGCTGAACGCCCTGACCAGTGTCCGCACGCTGTCCTCGACCGTGGCGATGTCCATCTCGCCCGCCGACGACGAGGGCAAGGTCGGTCTGCGCGGGGTGGTGCGGCTCAGCGCCCGCAACCCGCGCGAGCTGGACACCGCCGACGAGCGGCTCAACTCGCTCGCCGAGCGCGTCGGTGTGTCGCTGACCCCGCTGCGCGGCCTGCAGATCGACGGGCTCGCCGCGACCATGCCGATGGGAGGCACCGCATGAGCCTGCGGCTTCGGGACCCGGGCCGGAACACGGGTGTGGCGCCCGAGTTCGTCGTCGACCCGGTGCTGCTGGACGCGGTCAGCCCGTCCGGTGACCGCGGCGGGATCGTGGTCGGCTCGGGGCTGAAGGGCGAGCCGCTGACGATCTCCGCGCTGCGTGCCGCGCCCACTCGGATCGTGCTGGTGGGTGGTCTGTACCTGGCGCGGCAGGTGGCGCTGCGGGCGATGGCCGTCGGCGCGTGGGTGACCATCGCGACCGGGCGGCCGGCGGCGTGGCAGGTGCTGCCGAAGGCGGCCGGGAACCAGCCGAACGGGCGACCGTCGCCGCTGGTGACCATCCGCCGGCTCTCGCCGGTCGAGCTGCCGCGCCCGTCGGAGGACGCACCGCTGCTCGTGGTCACCGACGGCGGGCCGACGCCGCAGGACCTGTTCCCGCCGCGATCGCCCTGGCACACGACGGTCTACGTGCTGCCGTACCTGCACCCCCAGGCAACGACGATCGCGAACGCCGCGGATGTGGTGCTGATGCAGCGCCTGCCCGTCGGACAGGCCGAGCTGGCCGCCCGGATCTGGCGGTTGCCACCCCAGATGATGCGGCAGCTGACCACGCTGAAGGACGACCAGGTGGTGGCGCTGGGCCAGAACCTGTGGCGGCCACTCCGGCTGGTCACCACACCGAAGGAGCAGGCACTACTGGGCCCAGTCAGGCGCGGCGACTGACGGCGCGCCAGCGCCGTGCTTTGAACACAACCCGAGCTGGGTGGTCATCCCGTCGCCTGACACCGGAACGATCACCTTGAGCCAGGGCCGCAACCCAGGCCGCCAGCGCGAGATGACATGCCAACCTTGCGGCCCTGGCTCAAGGTGATATGCACAAACCGCAGGCGACGGGATGACCACCCAGCGACCACCTGCCCGAGGTGAGGTGCCTGCATTCCCCCGTCATCCCGGAGCCTGCCCGTCCGGCGAGGACATCTTTTGATCTTTAGAGGTGACGTTGGGCAGGCGGGGAGTCCGCCCTGCGGGCGGGAAGCGCCTCACGGCGCCGAACGGTCACCTTCCGACCACCCCCGCCCCCGATGCCTGATTGTGTTTCAGTCGCCGAGCAGGCGTGTCAAGGCGGGAAAGAGTACCTTGACACGCCTGATCGGCGACCA
>NZ_PQHW01000138.1 GCF_003385215.1 Amycolatopsis thermalba
CACAGACGTTCACGGAGTCGGCTAGCCCGGTATCGTACAAGGTCACGACGGTGTTCGGACCTCGACGAACAGGCTTCCCGAGAGCTGAAAAGCGGAAGGTCGCCGGTTCGACCCCGGCCCTGGCCACGGTCGATGAACCGCTCCGATGCAGGTCGGGGCGGTTTTTTCATGTCTGCGATCTCCTGCGGCTCTGCCCGGCGTTGACCTTGGTTGACCCCGGATTGCCGCCCCTTGGGGCACGCAGGGGGCACGGCCCTTCTCCCCTCCACGCCTCCGAGCTGAGGTGATCTCCTCGCGGCGCGGGTTCACCCCTGCCAGGCCGGGTGGTGCCGGTCAAGGGTCTGCCGGAGGCCGCGAAGCGCCCTTGACCGGTGCCGGCCGGGCTGGCTGCCCTCGGGCGCGCTGCGAGGAGATCACCGGACTGGTCCGTTCGGCTGATCTCCGAAGCGGTGCCGGGGTCGGGGGCGGAGCCCCGGATGCCCTTAGTGATGAACGATCTGCCCGATGGTCACCCAATGGCGGCTAACGTTCTAACGCTCCGTGCAGATACGTTCGTGTAGCGCGCGGTGAGTTGGAGGGCAAGTGGGGCAGCACCGACCGAACGCTGTTAGTGCCCAAGTTCTCGATACGTTGCTTTCTCACCTGGCCGAGGCCACCGCAGTCGGTGCCCTGACCTGGGACAGCAAGCGATCGTTCCTGCACACCGGCCAGATCCAGGTCCAGACTCGAGTGCAGGGTTGCGAGTTGGGCAAGTTGCAGGTCGTGGTGAACGACCTTGCGCCCTCGGAACCGCGCTGCCAATACTTGGTCAACGACGTGCCGATACGTCGCTTGGACGTGAACGACGTCCACCGCCCGTGGCCGAGACGGACGCACAAGCATCGTTACGTCCCTGAAACCGGCAAGGACGATGCTTACATCCCGGACGACATCCCGGACGTGCCGTTCGGCCCGACCGTAGCGCCGGGTACGTACAGACGGGTGTTTGAAGCGTTCGCTGCAGAGTGCTGGGTGACGCTTCCCGAGGGATACTGGACAGAGCGAAAGGGGGTGGCCCGATGAACAGCAGAGCGACTCGCTCGGCGATCATGTCGGCGTTCAATGACGACATACTGACCACGCCGTACGGACACGGTGAGCTCGTAACGCTCCCCCTTCACTACTACGACGACGACCGCGTGTCTGTCTTCGTTGAGGAGTACGAGAACGGCGTCCGTGTCAGTGATCGCGGCATGTCGCTGATGCGGCTTCACATGGCGGGCTTGAACCTGGACGCTTCGAAGGTTGACGAAGCCTGGAACCGGTCAGTTGCGAGCGTGCGTAAGCGTGAGCTGGTTGGCGAGGACGGCGTCATCTCAGCGTTCGCGAAGCCGAGCGACATAGGCAGAGCGATCCTCGATGTCGCCGAAGCGTCACTGCGGGTCGACCAGCTCCGGTGGATGGCATCTGAACCACGCCGCGGCCGTTTCAGCGACCAAGTGGTCCGGCGAGTGACCGAGATCGTGGGCGGCCGCGCGACGGTGACACCGAACGCAGCGCTTCGACTGACCTCCGGGCGGACACGACAAGTTACTGCAGCCGTTGGAGAGGCAGCCGAGTCGCGTTTCTACCTCCAAGCCGTCGGAGGTAGTGACCGTGCGAGCCGTGAAAAGTCGATTGAGCATTGCCACTTCCTGTTCAGCCTCGGGGCGGTAGAGCGCGAGCGCAAGTTGGCGGTGGTCGCGGATGGTGGCCGTGAGTGGGATGCCACGGTGAGGCAGGAGCTTGGGCGCGTGGGACAGGTCGCCTTCTATCACGATGAGAACGCGCTCAAGGAAGTTGTATCGAAGGCGCTCGCGGGCGTGTAGCAGGGGCCGTCGGCCGGAGCGGAGCGGAGCGGCAGGCCGGACGGCCCCACGCGGCGCGCTTGCGCGCCGCCTTGATCTCAGCGGCGGACGCTTCCGCCGCTGGCGCGGACCGCCCACGACCAGCCGCGAGTGGTGGACCGGAAGTTCGTTACGATGAACCGGCGATGGGCAGGTCCGACTCGACATCCGAACTCGCGCTGACCGAGGCGGAGCGTCAGGCTCTGACGCGCTGGATCGGCCTCCCCTCCACGTCCCAAGCGGTCGTGCTGCGCTGCAAGATCGTGCTCGCCTGTGAAGAAGGCCGGACGAACGTGGACATCGCACGCGAGTTCGGCGTCTCCGCCCAGGTCGTCGGCAAGTGGCGGGCGAGGTTTCGCGAAGGCCGGCTCCCCGCGCTGAAGGACCGGCCGCGCTCCGGCGCACCCCGCACGATCGCCGAGGAACAGGTGCAGGCCGTCGTGGACGCGACGTTCACCGAACCGCCACCGAACGGAGTCGCTGGACCAAGCGCGACATGGCCCAGCGGGTCGGGATCTCGCCCTCGTCGGTGGTGCGCATCTGGCAGCGGCTCGGTATCACTCCCAACACCGGCCGCGTCCGCGAGGAGCAGCGCTCCGACGATGCGGCGTGGAGCGCGCTGTACATCGCGCCCCCGGAGGCGGTCATGGTTCTGGCCGCGGACCCGGACCGAGGGCCCGAGGCCGACGCGCGCACCAAACAGGCAGCGGCGACCCGGGGAATGGCGATGCGCGGCCGCTTGGCCAGACTGCTGTCGCAGCGGATCGGAGCACCGGACGCGGGCGAACTGGTCCGGTTCCTGCGGACCGTGCAGCATCGGGTTCCCGTCCGGCAGGAAATCCACCTGATCTGCCACGGTCTCGGGACGCGCAAGATCGAGGCGATCCGCCGGGTCCAGGAGCACAGCCGCGCCCTGCACCTGCACTTCGCGCCCAGCGCGGAATTCTGGCTCACGCTCGTCGAACGGCACATCGGCCCGCTCGCCGCCGGAACACCGCTCGGCATGGCCCTGGAGCGGATGCTGCAGAGCTCGTCGCGTACCCGCAAAGCGTCCACCTGGTACCAGCCCTAGCATCAGCCGATTCGACGAATTTGTGGTCCAGCACGGGAACGGCGTGGATCATTCATGCCTACATTGAGCCGTCGTGGATGACCAGCGAACACCTTCACCGGAATCAGCCAGCCACGGAACCTCCCGCAGGACCCTGCTCACCGCAGTCGGTCTCGGCGTGGCGGGGTTGGGTGTGGCGGCGTGCGCTCCGGCCGACGAGGCAGCTTCCGGAGCAGCACAGGCCAGCCCTGTCTCGAACGCGACCCCGCCGAACTGCGTGTTGGCGCCCGAGGCCATCGAGGGCCCGTACTACATCGACCGCAAGCTCATTCGCAGCGACATCCGTGAGGACCGGCAGGGTGTGCCGGTCGAACTGAACCTCAGGGTCGTCGACGCGAAATCCTGCGCCCCGCTGCCGGGCGCTGTCGTGGACATCTGGCACTGCGATGCCCTCGGCTACTACTCCGGACACCTCGACCTCGACCCGAACGTCGCGCCGATGCCCGATCCGCACATCGATCCGACCGATCCCTCGACGTTCCTGCGCGGGACGCAGATCAGCCGCGCCGACGGCGAGGTCACGTTCCGGACGATCTACCCCGGCTACTACTTCGGCCGGGCGATCCACATGCACGTGCTGGTGCACGTGGGCGACAAGCGAGTCCACACCGGTCAGCTGTACCTGCCGGAGGAGCTCAACGCGCGGGTCGTTGCGACCATGCCCTACTCGGATCGGCCCGGTGCACCGGAGCGCGTGACGAACGAGACCGATTTCCTGTACCAGCAGCAGGGTGGTGCGCAGAGCACGCTGCGGGTACAGCCCCTCGGACCAGATCTCAGCCACGGCTTCCGGGCGTCGCTGTCGATGGGCGTGACTCCGGATGAGACACCGCCGCCCGCCACCTTCACGCCCCCGCCGACGACCTGATCCGGATCGCCACATCGGGGCGGGCCCGGCTGTTCGACACGCGCCCGCCCCGAACAGGTGAGCGTGGTGGTGCCCGCGCACACTCTGCGGTCGGTTCGTCAGGGCCTGGCCGCGTAGCTGGAGCCGGGAAGAACTCGGCCTCCGCATCCGTTGATACGCAAGCAGCGAGCGGAAGGGTGAGGTCATGTCGGTGGCGTTCAACGAGGAGATCCGCAAGCTTCTGGACGGGAGGAACTTCGCCACCGTCGCGACGCTGAACCCGGACGGCGGGCCGCAGACCTCGGTGGTCTGGATCGCCCGGGACGGAGACGCGGTGCTGTTCTCCACCACGGCAGGGCGGCAGAAGGCCCGCAACCTCACCCGGGACCCGCGGATCAGCCTCACCGTCTACGACACCGGAAACCCGTACCACTCGGTGGACATCCGTGGCACCGTCGAACTGATCGAGGACCCGCCCGGAGAAAGCGCTTCCACGGCAGCTCTCGCAGAAGTACCTCGGCGAGGACCCGCCTCCCGAGTCGGACGATGTCCTCCGGTTGATCGTCCGGGTGATTCCGGAACGGATTTCCGGCTTCGCTGTCTGAGGGCCGGCCGCACCCGCTCAGGCCGGCTTGCTCAGGAAGTAGTACGCGTAGCGCTTGTCGAGTTCGTTCTCCGGGACCAGTTCGATCGCCTCCGGGCGGAAACCCACCCGCGCGGCCAGCTGCCAGAACTCGGGGATCGCGTAGGTCGTCATCTGTGACGGGCCCGTCCGGTAGGAACGTCGCCGCGGGCGGGTCACCCACCGGCCCTCGTCGTACTTGATCTGGATCAGGGCCAGACCGCCGGGCGACAGCATGCGGTGCGCGAGCCGCAGGATGCGTTCGCCGTACTCCGGCGTTGGCAGCACCTCGAAGACATAGAGACAAAGGAACACGTCGCAGGGCTCGGGGACCTCCCGCAGCACCGACTCCGGCCGCGGGACGTCGATCGCCACGGCGCGGAACGGGGTGTCGCACACCGACTTCACCTGCTTCTCGCACTCCAGCAGGCTCTCGGTCGAGATGTCGACCCCGATGAACTCCCGTGCGTGCGGCGCGAAGTGCACCGCGTTCGCGCCGCCGCCGCAACCCCACTCCACCACCCGCTCCCACGGGCGGTCGAAGCCGGCCATCCGCGCGCCCCGGCGGAACATGTCCAGGTGCCGGCGGCCGATCTCCTGCCACGGCACCTTCTCGCCGAACACCGGGGCGTCCGCCCAGTGCGAGTTGTCCTTCCAGCCCCGGTCGGCGCGGTCGGTCCAGAACAGCTGCGCGTCGGCGGCGAGGCGGCGTTCGGACTGCGTCAGGCCGATGCCGGCGAGCCCGCGGTGCCACGCGGCCCGCGCGAGCGAGATGACTCGGCGTCTTCTTTCGGACATATCGGTCATCTTGCGTGATTAACTCGCCTGGGGGAACCTCCTCGTGTGGGTGGAGGAGTAGTGACACTCATCACTTGTGCCGCACATTGATCATCAGTATTGTGCTTGTTTGGCGCGGTGGATATCGAGCACATTCGACAGGAACTGGCCGCCTTCGACGGCACCCGGATCGCCGAGGCGAACGGGGACATCTTCGCCATCTACGACCCCCGCGGGGATCTTCCGCCGCAGCGTCAGATGCCCTGGGCGACGATCGTCACCTCGGACACCGAGTTCGACAACACGTCCAACCTGGACCGGCCCGGGGTCTTCCGCCTCAACATCGGCCTCACGCGGGACCGGTTCGCCGAAGCCGTGCCGCCGGGGGACTACGACGTCACCGCCCTGGACGTCCTCTTCCCGCACCCCGTGTACGGGGGCCAGCACTGGGTCTGCGTCATCAACCCGGACCGGACCTGGCCGGAAGCCCGGAAACTGCTCGACGAGGCGTACGCGTTCGCCGTCCGGAAGTTCGACAACGCCGACCGCCGGCGCCGGTAGCCTGCCGGCATGGACGTACGGCGCCGCCGGGTCGCGGCCCAGCTCCTGGACCGCACGGCCGGGACCACGCTCGTCGGCGCCGTCCGTCACCTGCTCGCCGTGCAGGCGCAGGAACCGGCCGCCTTCCCCCTGGCGCTGCGGGCGCGGGTGCCCGGCCTGACCGCCGCCGAAGTCGACACCGCCCGCCACGACCGGACGCTCGTCCGCTGCTGGGGGCCGCGCGGCACCCTCCACCTCATCGCCCGCGACGACCTGCCCTGGCTGTACCTGCTGGTCAAACCGAACCCGGCGAACTCGCTGCGCCGGCTCGAGGAACTGGGCGTCGACAACCCCGACGGCTCGAGAGCAGCCGCGGCCCTCGACGGCCAGGGCCCGCTCGCCAAAGCCGAGCTCGGCGAGCGAACGGGAACCGAAGGGCAGGCGACCGTCCACCTGGCGATGCTCGCCGCGGCGCGCGGGCTCGTCGTGCTCGGGCCGGAGCGCCGGGGCAAGCCCACCTACGTCCACGCCGGAGACTGGCTGGGCGCACCCCTGCCGACCGAACCCGGCGACACCGCCCTCGACCGGCTCGTCGCCCGATACCGCGCCGCCCACGAACCGGCCGAGCCCGCGGACCTCGCCGCCTGGTCCGGACTCCCGGTGCGCCACCTGAAACGCGCGTGGCGACCCACCACAGTGGACACCAGAGACGTCGGCCCCACCGTCCGCCTGATCCCCGCCTTCGACGAGTACCTCCTCGGCTGGCGCACGCGGGACCACGCCGTCGCCCCGGAACACCGCAAGCTCGTCCACCCCGGCGGCGGCATCATCCGGGCGGCGGTCCTCGTCGATGGCCGGGTCGCCGGCACCTGGACCCGAGCTGCCGGCCGCGTCGAGGTCCAGCCCTTCGAACCGCTGCCCGATCTCACCGCGGAGATCGACGACCTGCGCCGCTTCGACGGAAAATGAGTCGATCGCCCCGGCCGCGCCCGCTAGGCTGCCCAGCGTGAACAGCCCCGAGTCGGACAGAGGCCAGCGGATCACCCGCTGACCCCTGTTTCTCCGACTCGGGAGCTTTGCCATGCCCTTTGCCGTCTACCTGCTCGGGCTCGCCGTCTTCGCCCAGAGCACCTCGGAATTCATGCTGTCCGGCCTGGTTCCGGACATCGCCACCGATCTGCACGTCTCGATCGCCGCCGCCGGCTACCTGACCTCGGCCTTCGCGGTCGGGATGATCGTCGGCGCGCCGCTGCTCGCCATCCTCGCCCGGCGCTGGCCGCAGCGCCGGGCCGTCACCGCGTTCCTCGTCGTGTTCGCCGCCGCGCACGTGCTCGGCGCGCTCACCGGCAGCTACGCCGTCCTGCTCGCCACGCGGATCGCGGCGGCACTGGCCAACGCCGGGTTCTGGGCGCTGGCCACCACCGTCGCCGTCGCGCTCGTCGCACCGGATGCCAAGGGCCGCGCGATGTCCGTCGTGATGGGCGGGGTGACGCTGGCCTGCGTCGCGGGCGTTCCCGGCGGCGCGGTGCTCGGCCAGGCGTGGGGCTGGCGCTCCGCGTTCTGGGCCGTGGCCGCCCTCGCCGTCGCGGCCACGGTCGCGGTCGTGCGCACCATCCCGGTGTCCAAACCGGACACCGAGGCGACCGCGGTCCGGCCGCTGCTGCGTCGTCCGCTGCTGCTCACCTACCTCACCAACGCCCTCGTCCAGGGCGCGACCTTCTGCACGTTCACCTACCTCGCGCCGCTGGTCACCGAGGTGGCCGGGCTGTCCGAGGCGTGGGTGCCTGTCACGCTCGTGCTGTTCGGCGTCGGCGCGTGCGCCGGGATCGTGTTCGGCGGCCGCGTCGCCGACGCCCGGCCCCGCGCCGTCCTGCTGACCGGCACGGCCGCACTGACCGCCGGCTGGATCGCGCTCGCGCTGAGCGCGTCCAGCCCGGTCGTCACGCTCGTTCTCGTGTTCCTGCAGGGGATGCTGGCCTTCGGGCTCGCGCCGGCGCTCACCGCGCGCGTGTTCTACCAGGCCCCGGGCAACGCGCTGGCCGGCGGCTTCACCACGGCCGCGTTCAACGTCGGCAACACGCTCGGCCCGGCGCTGGGCGGGCTCGCGCTCGACGCGGGATTCGGGTTCCGGTCGCCGGTCGTGGTCAGCGCGCTGCTGATGGTCGTGTCAGTCCTGCAGGTGTACGGCCAGGTCCGTCCGGCCCGGAGCGAGATCGGCGCGTAGCACCAGGTTCTCGTCGTACTCGCCGCGGTTCTGGTAGCGGAACGGGATCGGCTCCGCCGTCTCCAGCGTGCGGAGCCGGTCCCGCAGCCCCTCGACCGCCGCGGCGTACCCCGCCTCGTCCAGGCGGTCGGCGCCCAGCACGGCGAACGGCGGCAGCGGCGCGATGCCGGTGTACCAGAACGTGCCGTGGTGCAGGGGGAACAGCAGATCGTTGAGTTCGCCGTGGACACCGCGCGGCCCGATGCTGGACGGCCGCGCGCCGATCGTCGTCACCGCCATCGCCCGTTTGCCGGTGAGCTTGCCGTCGCCGTACCGCAGCACCGTGCCGTCCGGGGCGGCGATCCCGTAGCCGAGGCCCTTCACGAAGACCCGGTCGAACCAGCCCTTGAGGATCGCCGGCAACCCGTACCACCACATCGGGAACTGCACCACGATCGCGTCCGCCCAGTCGAGTTTCTCCTGCTCCGCCTGGATGTCGGCGGGCAGGCGGCCGGACTCGTACGCCTCCTGCGACGCCGCCGCGACCAGCATCCGCTCGCGCGGGTCGTGGGCGAAGTCCTCGTAGTCGACCACCGGGTTCCACTTCATCGCGTACAGGTCCGACACCCGGTAGGAGTGGCCGAACTCCTCCAGCGCCTTCAGGCCCTCGTCGCGCAGTGCGGCGTTGAGCGAGCGTCCCTCGGGGTGGGCGAAGATCCACAACACGTTCATGGCATCCAGGCTCCGCTCACGAGAACGCGCCGACGAGTGGCCCGATGGTCAGTATGTGACAGGATCGGGCCATGACGGTTTTCGCCAACGACGGTCGGCACCGGGTCGCCGTGCTGGTCCGCGACGGTCTGCTGCCGATCGAGGTCGGGATCGTGCACCGCCTGTTCGGGCAGGCCATGACCGACGGCGAACCGCTGTACGAGGTGCGCACCTGCACCCTCCGCCCCGGCGTGGTGCGCACCGACACCGACTTCACGGTCAACGTCGAGCACGGCCTGGAGGGCCTCGCCGAGGCCGACACGATCGTCGTGTCCTCCTCCGACGAGGACTACGGCCCGCAGCCCGGCGGCCCGCTGCAGGGCCCGCTCGCCGACGCGTTCGCCGCGATCCCGCCGGGCACGCGCATCGCCTCGATCTGCAGCGGCGCGTTCGTGCTCGCCGCCGCCGGGCTGCTGGACGGCCGCCCCGCCACCACGCACTGGCAGTCCGCCGACGACCTGCGCACGCTGTACCCGCGCGTGCAGGTCGACCCGAACGTCCTCTACACCGAATCCGGCAACATCCTGACCTCGGCGGGTGTCGCGTCCGGCATCGACCTGTGCCTGCACATGATCCGCCGCGACCACGGCGCCGCGGTGGCCAACGAGGTCGCGCGCGGCACGATCGTCGCCCCGCACCGCGAGGGCGGTCAGGCCCAGTACATCCCGCGGCCGGTGCCCCAGCCGACGGTGTCCTCGACCGGTAAGGCCCGGGCGTGGGCGCTGGAGAACCTGCACCGCCCGCTGACGCTGCGCCAGCTCGCCGCCCGCGAGTCGATGAGCGTGCGCACCTTCACCCGCCGCTTCCGCGAGGAGGTCGGCCTCTCGCCCGGGCAGTGGCTCACGCAGCAGCGCGTCGAGCGCGCCCGCCAGCTGCTCGAAGAGACCGACCTGCCGATCGACCGGGTCGCCGAGGACGCCGGGTTCGGCAGCGCCGGATCACTGCGCCAGCACCTGCAGGCCGCGCTCGGCGTCTCACCGAGCGGCTACCGCTACACCTTCCGCGGCAGCCGGGCCGAGGATCAGGACCACAGCTCCGCGGCCGGCAGCGGCCTGCCCAGGTAGTAGCCCTGCGCCTGGTCGCAGCCGAGCCGCTTGAGGATCTCCAGCTGCTTGGCGTTCTCCACGCCCTCGGCGACGACGGTCAGGTGCACCGCGTGGGCCATCGCGATGATGCTCGTGACGATCACCTCGGCGTCGCCGGTTTCGCCCAGCCGGGTGATGAAGGACCGGTCGATCTTCAACGTGTCGAGCGTCAGCCGCTGCAGCTGGGCGAGCGACGAGTACCCGGTGCCGAAGTCGTCGATCGCCAGGCACACCCCGAGCTCCCGCAGGGCGGCGAGCGTCTTGCTGGTCACCGTCGAATCCCGCATCAGCGCGCTTTCGGTGATCTCCAGGCACAGCGCCTCCGCGGGCAGCCCGGTCACCGCCAGCGCCTCCTCGACGGCCAGGACCAGCGCCGGGTCGTCGAGCTGGCGGGTGGACAGGTTGATCTTCAGCCCGACCGCGGCGCCCTGCGCGCGCCGCCCGGCGACCTCGCGCGTGGTCTCCCGCAGGATGTGCGAGCCGAGCAGGTTGATCAGGTCGCTCTCCTCGGCCAGCGGGATGAACTCGGCGGGCGAGATCGGCCCGTGCACCGGGTGCGTCCAGCGCAGCAGGCCCTCGACCGCGACCATCTCGTCCGTGCGCAGGTCGACCACCGGCTGGTAGGCGGCCCACAGCCGGCCGTGCCGGACGGCGTCGCGCAGGTCCTGCTCCAGCCGCAGGCGCCGCTGCATCCGCATCCGCAGCTCGACGTCGAAGAACTCGTAGCGGCCGCGGCCGAGCGTCTTCGCGTGGTACATCGCCACGTCCGCGTCGCGCAGCAGCTCGTCGGCGTCGCGCTGGTCGCCGGGGCCGGTCAGCACGATCCCGATGCTCGCGTCGACGTGCAAACGGCGCCCGTCGACCGAGATCGGCGTGGTCACCGCGTCCCGGATGTGGTTGGTCAGCGCCCGCACCCCGGACTCGTCGTGCACGCCGAACGCGATCACCACGAACTCGTCGCCGCCGAGCCGGCCCACCACATCCCCGGCGCGCACCGCGTGCCGCAGCCGCTCACCGGCGATCTGCAGCACCCGGTCGCCGACCGTGTGACCCAGCGAGTCGTTGATGACCTTGAACTTGTCCAGGTCGATGAACAGCACCGCGGTGGCGCCGTAGCCCTCCTCGTGCAGCGCCGTGTTGAGCCGCTGCAACACGAGCGTGCGGTTGGCCAGGCCGGTCAGCGGGTCGTGGGTGGCGTCGTGCGCGAGCCGCTCGCCGATCGCCTTGCGCTCGGTGATGTCGGTGAACGACAGCACGTACGCCGAGGACGGCATGTCCTCCGGGTTCATCGCCCGGCACGACAACGACAGCCACACGATCCGGCCGTCCGCGCGCTTGGCCCGCAACACCCGGCCCTGCTGCGGCTCGCCGCCCCGGCGCAGCTGCTCCGACGGGTATTCCGAGGGGTCGAGCCGCCGCCCGTCCTCGTCGTAGAGCGGCCAGTTGTCCGGCGGCGTGGCCATCAGCTCCGCCTCGGTGGCGCCGAGGATGTGCTCGGCCGCGGGGTTCGCCGAGATCACCCGGCCGTGCGGGCCGATCACCAGCACACCCTCGTCCAGCGCCGCGACGACCGTGCTGAACTGGCGTTCCGCGCGGCGCCGGGCGGTCTCGTCCGCGCACACCAGCACGTAGCCGTCGTCCATCTCGGCCGCCGACACCCGCACCGCGAGCGCCGAGCCGTCCGCGGCGCGGTGGGTGGCCTGCGCGACGCCGCCGTGGGCGAGCACGTCGCCCGGGTCGAGCGGTGCGCCGACCAGCCGGCCGACCTCCTGGCCCAGCGCGTCGGCGGCCCGCCAGCCGTAGATCGTCTCGGCGGCCGGGTTCCAGCTGGTCACCCGGCCCCGCGCGTCGGTGGCGATGATCGCGTCGCTGACGTGCTGCACGAGCGCGGCCTGGAAGCGCAGCGCGGCCTCGGCGGCCTTCTGCGCGCTGACGTCACGCATGATCACCTGGAAGGCCGGCTTGCCCTCCCAGGTCGTGCGTACCGACACCGACTCGATCGTGACCTGGCCGCCGTCCAGCCTGGTCAGCACCGCCTCCGCCGGCTCCGACGTGGCGCCCGGCTCGTTCAGCCCGGCGATCCGGCGCAGCATCGACGGCACCGACGGCGGATCGACGAAGTCGGTGATCGGGCGACCGAGCACCTCGGAGACGGACTTGGCGCCGACGAACCCGAGACCGGCCGGGTTGGCGTAGGTCAGCACGCCGTACTGGTGCACCACGATCCCGTCCGGGCTCAGCTCGACGAGCAGCCGGTAGCGGTCGGCGAGGTCGGCCAGCTCGCGCCGGTCCTCGTGCCGGTCGGTGACGTCCGTGGCGATGCCGAGCAGGCCGCCCTCGAACGTGCGGGCGTGGAACCGGATCCAGCGCGCGTCGCCCGCCGGGGTGCGGTAGGGCTGCTCCAGCTCCAGGTCGTGCCACACCGGCGCGGTGCGGGCGGCCACGAGCAGCGGCTCGACCAGCTCGGCCAGCGTCTTGCGGACGTCGCTCTCGGGTGCCCCGGGCAGCGCGAGCAGCCGGTCCAGACCGGGCCGCCAGGCGAGCACGTCACCCTCGAACGCGAACGACCAGATCACCGCTCGATCGGCGGACAACGCCAAGTCGATCACCTGTTCGTGATCGACGGACAGGCCAGGGACGCCCACCCCGTGGTTGGCGTTTGGCTCCATCTTCCGTCCGATCCGCCGAGCATCTTCTGCTGTTCGATTACACCATTCGGCCGGTTTCCCGTAGTCCGTCCGCACCAATCTCCGGTGGCGGACTTCGCTCGGTTATGCCCTTCCGGCCGGCCGACGTTGGCTTGGCATGAGTCCGTCCCTCGGGACGGATCGTAGAGGCAATGACGAAGGAGGGGCGAGTGCGATGGACTCGCGGGAAATGGCGATCTGCGGCATCGGTGCCGTCACCGGCTACGGCTGGGGCCGCGAACACCTGTGGGATGGGCTGACGTCCGGCAAGCCGGCGGCCGGCCTGGAAGCCGGTTACGGGGCCAGTCCGGAGGAACCCGGCTGGGTCGCGAAGGTGGCCGACGGCGGCAACCCGGTGGACGGGCCGAGCCGGTTCGCGCGGGCGATGCGGGCCGCTGCCCGGGAGGCGATAGCCGATGCGGGGGAGCGCGGCTGGCAGCCCGGGAAGCGGGTCGGACTGCTGCACGCGGTGGTGCTCGGCGAGGTGGACCTCTGGCGGGAGTTCTACCTCGACCGCGGAGGCGACGTGCGGCCGCGGGAGTACCTCGGGCTGATGCCGTCGACGCCGATGTCGACGTTCATGCAGGAGTACGGGTTCCACGGACCGGCGATGAACGTGTCGGCCATGTGCGCCTCCGGCAACGCCGGGCTGCTCACCGCGAAGGCGTGGCTGGACGCTGGGATCGTGGACGACGTCGTGTTCGTCGCCACCGACGTGTCGGCGACGCAGGAGAACGTGCGCCACTTCGTGCGGCTCGGCGTGGCCGTCACCGACACCGAACCGCTGGAGGCGTGCCGTCCGTTCCAGGAGGGCAGCCGCGGTTTCCTGGTCGGTGAGGCGGCGGTCGCGTTCGTGCTGTCCCGCAACGCGACTCGCCCCTACGCGATCGCGCTGGGCGGGGCGATGAACCACGACGGGTACCACGTGACCTCGGTCGACCCGGACCTGCGCCAGGTCCGCGGCTGCTTCCGGGACGCGCTGGCCAACGCCGGGGTGCCCGCGGCGGCGGTGCGCTACCTCAACGCGCACGGGCCGGGGACCAAGCAGTGCGACACCGCCGAGGCGACCATCCTCGAGCAGGAGTTCGGGGCCTCGACCGGGGTGTACTCGGTCAAGCCGCTCGTCGGGCACTGCCAGGGCGCGGCCTCGGCGGTCGAGGTGTCGGTCGCCGCGCTCGGCTACGACCGCGGGTACATCCCGGCGCCGCCCGCGGTGGCGCCGGGGCACCCGCAGCTGCTCACCGGCCGGGTCCCGGTCGGTGACGGCCTGACCGTCAAGTCGTCGCTCGGCATGGGCGGCCACAACTCGGTCGTCGTGCTCGGCCCGCCGGCCTGATCCGGAGAACCTTCCGTCCCGCGGTCGTCGAGGCGGGTTTCCGCGGGGCGGAAGGCGGGTTGTGCGCGGTGATGCGGTGCCCGAAGATCGGGGCATGACTGTGCGCACGACACCGCCGTTCCGCGCCGATCACGTGGGCAGCCTGCTGCGGCCCGACGAACTGCACCGGGCCCGCGAGGACTTCGCGCGGGGCGCCATCGGCGCCGAGGACCTGAAGGCCGTGGAGGACAGCGCGATCCGCGACGTGGTCGCGATGCAGCGCGAGGTCGGGCTGCGCTCGGCCACTGACGGCGAGTTCCGCCGCGCCTCCTGGCACATGGACTTCATCTACGCCCTCGACGGCATCTCCCGCAGCGACGAGAAGCTGCACGTCAAGTTCCACAACGCGGCCGGGGACATCGAGTTCAGCCCGGCCGGGCTGAAGGTGGACGGCAAGGTCGGGCTGTCCGGCACGATCTTCGGCGACCACTTCGCGTTCCTGAAGTCCATTGTGGATCCTGCGCAGACGCCGAAGCAGACCATCCCGTCGCCCAGCATGATCTACTACCGGGGCGGCCGCCGCGCCGTCTCCGAGCAGGTCTACCCCGACCTCGAGGAGTTCTACACCGACCTCGCCGCGGCCTACGCCAAGGAGATCGCCGGCATGGCCGAGCTGGGCTGCACCTACCTGCAGCTCGACGACACCAGCCTGGCCTACCTCAACGACCCGGCGCAGCGGCGGCTCGTCGCCGAGATGGGCGGCGACCCGGACAAGCAGCACGTGCGCAACATCAAGACGATGAACGCCGCGCTGGCCGGCCGCCCCGCGGGGCTGACCGTGACGACCCACCTGTGCCGCGGCAACTTCCGCTCGTCGTGGGTGGCCTCCGGCGGGTACGACTTCGTCGCCGACGCGTTGTTCAACGAGCTGGAGGTCGACGGCTACTTCCTGGAGTTCGACGACGAGCGCTCCGGCGGGTTCGAGCCGCTGCGGTTCGTGCCGAAGGGCAAGTACGTCGTGCTCGGGCTGGTCACGACCAAGCGCGGCGAGCTGGAGACGGTCGACTCGCTGCGGCGGCGCATCGACGAGGCGGCGCGCTACGTCGATCTCGACCAGCTGTGCCTGTCCGGGCAGTGCGGGTTCTCCTCCACCGAGGAGGGCAACGACCTCACGCAGGACGAGCAGAAGGCGAAGCTGGAGCGGATCGTCGAGACCGCCGAGCTGGTGTGGGGCCGTTAGCCTGAGCTGATGCGGCACACATCGGCGCAGGCGCCCTCGGTCGTCGACCGCGTGCTGGACGTGCTGGCCGCGTTCACCCCGGAGCGCCCGGCGCTGACGTTGTCCGAGCTGAGCCGCCGCACCGGGCTGCCGCTGTCGACGACGCACCGGATCGTCGGCGAGCTGGCGCGGCGCGGGGCACTGGAACGGCAGGACGACGGGCAGTACCGGGTCGGGCTGTGGCTGTGGGAGGTCGCGTCGCTGTCGCCGCGCGGGCTGGTTCTCCGAGATGCCGCCATGCCCTTTCTCGAGGACCTGTACGAGGCCACGCACGAGAACGTGCAGCTCGCGGTGCTCGACGTGCCGGATGTGGTGTACGTGGAGCGGATCTCCGGGCGGAACGCGGTGAGCATCGTGCCCCGGCCCGGCGGGCGGCTGGCCGCGCACGCGACCGGGGTCGGGCTGGTGCTGCTGGCGCACGCGCCGGCCGAGGTGCAGGAGCAGGTGCTGGCCGCGCCGCTGCGCCGGTACACGCCGAAGACGATCACCTCGGCGGACGAGCTGCGCCGCGTACTGGCCGACGTGCGCCGCGACGGGTACGTGATCAGCGACCGGCAGGTGGAGATGGTGTCCCTGTCGGTGGCGGCGCCGGTGTACGGCCCCGAGGACGCCGTGGTGGCGGCGATCTCGATCGTGATCCCGGCCGCGGGGCCCGACCCACGGTCGATGGTGCCCGCGGTGCGCGCGGCGGCGCGGGGAATTTCGCGAGCGCTGGGCGCGCCGAGGGCACTGCGGCAGCCCAGCTGAGGGGGGGGGGGGGGGCGGGCGG
>NZ_PQHW01000139.1 GCF_003385215.1 Amycolatopsis thermalba
GGGGGGCGGTTCCCGGGGGGTCGGGTGGCGGTTCCCGGGCGGTCGGGTGGCGGTTCCCGGGCGGTCGGGGCGGTGGTTCCGGGCGCCTGGGGCGGCGGTTCCCGGGCGGTCTGGGGGTGGTGCCGGGCGCCCCGTCGGCGGTTTCGGGCGGCCGAGCGGTGGTTCCGGGGCGGGCCCGGCGCCGGTTCCGGGCGTCCGTTCGGCCTCACCCGCGGAGGGGGTTCGGCGGGGGTGATTTTCGGGAGCCCTGCCCGGCCATCCCCTCGGCCAGCGCCGCGCGGGCCGCACCCTGCCGCTCAAGCACGGCGTCCTTCTCGGCGCCCACCCGATCGGACTAGTCCGGGAACAGTTGTGCCCACCGCTCGCGCCGGTCATCAAACCTCGAAAACCATTTTGATCACGGGTGAGCGGGTAGGTAGCGTCGCGGCGTTCGTGACGGCCTGAGGAGGTGAGACCCATTTTCGCGGTATCCGGTTGGGTTCTCCTCCCGAAAGGCATCACTCATGCGCTTCACCTCGGAGACGGCTGCTGACGGCGTCTCGGAACGTTCGCTCTCGCTCGGCGATGTGACCGGTGTGTTCTGGTCACCGGTTGGCGCCGTCGGCGGTCCGCTGGTGCTCCTGGCACACGGCGGCGGGCAGCACAAGAAGGCCCCGGGGTTGGTGGCACGAGCCCACCACTTCGTGCGGGCCTGCGGATTCTCGGTGGTGGCCATCGACGCGCCGGGCCACGGTGACCGGCCGCGCACCGAGCAGGACGAGCGGGCCCGCGCGCTGATCCGGCAGCGGATGGCGGCGGGCGAGCCGGTTTTCGACGAGATCGCGCGGGACAACGCCTCGCGGGCGGCGCAGGCCGTGCCCGAGTGGCAGGGGGTGCTGGACGCGCTGCCGGGGTTCGGGCCGGTCGGGTTCTGGGGCGTGTCGATGGGCAGTGCGATCGGGATCCCGTTGGCCGCCGCGGAGCCGCGGATAGCCGCGGCGGTGTTCGGGCTCGCCGGCGATCTGCTGGTGGAGGCCGCGCGAGGCGTGCGAATCCCGATCGAGTTCCTGCTCCAGTGGAACGACGAGCTCATCCCACGCGAGGCGGGCTTGGCGCTGTTCGAGGCGTTCGCGTCGGAGGCGAAGAGCCTGCACGCCAGCCCCGGCCGGCACGCCGACGTGCCGCACTTCGAGCTGGAAAGCGCGGGGCGGTTCTTCTCGCGGCACCTGCGCTGAGGCCTGGGTAGTTGCGCGGGTGGACACTTCGTGACGACACGAGTGGGCCAGTCGCAGGACGGTGAATGGACCGTTCACCCGCGGCCGGGGCAGCTGGGGCAGGCAATCGGCGCCACGCTGGATCACCTAGAGACGGGTGAGTGGGCCAGTGACACGGCGATGAACGGACCATTCACCGGCAGCACCCGGCGGCGAGATGCGTGAGGGCTGGGCGGCGGAGCCCGCACCGGCTCCCCTGGCCCGGCGAGTGGACCAGTCGTGAAGCAATGAACGGACCGTTCACTCGCTCGGAGGCTGGGACGGGGAGTCGGAGCCCGGGATGGGTCGCCCGGCCGCGTGAGTGGACCACTCGTATGCGGATGAACGGGCCATTCATCGGCGGCATACGGCGGCATACGGCGGCGAGGAGCGTGAGGACGGGGCGGCGGAAACCGCATCGGCTTCCCAGGCCGGGCGAGTGGACCAGTCGTGAAGCAATGAACGGACCGCTCACTCGCCAGGGGGCTGAGACGGGGAGTCGAAGCCCGGGATGGGTTGCCCGGCCGCGTGAGTGGACCACTCGTATGCGAATGAACGGGCCATTCATCGGCGGCATACGGCGGCGAGGAGCGTGAGGACGGGGCGGCGGAAACCGCACCGGCTCCCCAGGCCGCACGAGTGGACCAGTCGTGAAGCGATGAACGGACCGCTCACTCGCCAGGGGGAGTTGAGACGGGGAGTCGGAGCCCGGGGTTGGTCACCGGCGCTGTGTGAGTGGACCACTCGTATGCGGATGAACGGACCGTTCATCGGCCACAGGCGGTCGCCAGGTGTGCAAGGGCTGGGCGGCCCGGCGGGAAAACCGGGCCGCCCAGCACGTTCACGGTTGGCGGAGCCAACCAGCGGATCAAAGCCCCCAGAGCGAAGGGTCAGGAGGCAGGATCAGCGGGTTCGCAGGCGCCTCACTGGCAAAGGGCACAAGGCATCATCAGCACCCCCAAGGCGCCTCACCAGCGAAGGGCCATGACCCACCGCCAGCACTCCGAAGGCGCCTCACCGACGAAGGACCACCACCGCCATCAGCAGTTCGACGGTGCCTCCTTCCCGGCGAACCTGTCGACGATCCACTTGTGGGCGTCCGCGTTGCCGGCGAATATGCCGCTCAGGTGGTCCGACACGTAGGTGCTCCACTGCTCCCGCACGCCCGCCGCGCAGTAGCGTTTGTGCAGTGCCTCCGCCTGGGGGGTGTTGACGATCTCGTCCAGGGCCGCGTGGTACTGGAACACCGGGACGCGTGGCGGGGCCGCCCCCAGCTTGTTCTCCGCCAGGCGCGCCTGCCACTCGGGCGTGTCCAGCGGGTTCGACGTCGTGTAATCGGAGATCTTCTTGAACGCGTAGTTCGTCAGCAGCTCCACCACACAGGCGTTCCGCTTGGCCTCCGCGAGTTGCTGCCGGCCCGTCTCGTTCAGGTACGAGTCCAGCCGCAGCTCCGGGTACGCCGCGTCCAGGCCGACCGCCGCGAACGCCAGGAAACCGAAACCCAGGTACCCGTCCAGCCCCTTCGCCACCTCGGTCAGGTCCGCGGGCACCCCACCGGCCACCGCGCCCACGAGGTTCATCTCCGGCGCGTACGTCGGCTGCTTCTCCGCCGCCCACAGCGCACCCCCGCCGCCCTGCGAGTAGCCCTGGAAGATCACCTTGGCGCCGTCGGACAAACCAGCCTGCGACAACCGCTGCGCGGCGCGCACCGAGTCGATCACCGCGGGGCCCATCGACTGGCCCGTGATGTACGTGGGCACGGTGGTCGGCGAGTAACCCTCGTAATCCGTCACCGCCACGGCATACCCGCTCGACAACGAGTCGTTGATCGCCGGCTGGTCGTACAGCGTTCCGCGCTCGATGGCCTTCGACGGGGTGCACTTGAACGCCGGCCCCTGCGTCCCCACCGCGAAACCGACGATCGGCGCCGTCGACCGGTCCACCCCCTTCGGCACCAGCACCGTGCCGGTCACGGCGTTGCGCTCCCCCAACGCGTTCGTCGACAGGTACATCACCTCCCACGCGTCCGCGTTCGCCGCGTTCATCAGCGGCACCGTCGGCCGCCAGCGGATCACGTCCCCGGGGCTGCCCGCCGGGAGCGGTGACGGCGGGGTGTAGAACGAATCGTCGAACGGACCCGGCAACACCGGGCTCGCGGCGACCGCGGACGGCGGCGAAAACGCCACCGCGCCACCCGCGAACAACACCAAACCCACCAGCGCGGCCAGCAGCCGACGCCGGAACTCACGGTTCTTCACACGTTCCTCCTTCACAGACCAAGAGCCGGAGCGAGCACCGGCCACGAGTTGTGCAGTGCCCGTTCCCAATACGGCCAGCTGTGCGTGCCGGCGCCGTAGTAGTCCACAGTGGCCGGAACGCCCATCAGCTTCAGCTTGTCGGTGAAGCTGCGGGACGTGAGCAGCGCCGCCGGTTCCAGCGGATCCCACTGCCCCGGCGGATCGAGCGGGCCGGTCCGGCCATCGCCGCAGGAAATGTAGAGCGCGGTGCCGCGCAGGTCGTCGATGTGGTCGTACGGGTTGCGCGACCACCAGATCGGCCAGCTCGCCTTCTCGTCACCCCACAGGTCGAAGAAGTTGTAGTGCCCCGCCCGGATCAGAATGCCCTGGATCACCTCGGGCGTGCCGGGGAACAAGGTGTTCGGAATTCCGCTGTACGACGCCGCCGCGCCGAACATTCCCTTGTGGAGAAACGCGTACGCGAGCGCGCCGTATCCACCAATGGAAACCCCGGCTACTGCTCGCCGCGTGCCACCGCGGTAACCGCGTTCGACGATCTGCCGGACCTCTTCCGTGTGGAACCGGTCCCAGTCCGGTGTGGACTTCAGCCCGAAGTTCCACCACTTCGTGTACATGCCGGCCTCGCCGTCGGAGGGCATGACGACGATCGCGTCCTTGTCCGCGGTGAACGCCTTCACGTCGGTGAACCGGTCCCACGACTGGTAGTCCGCCGGCTCGCAGCACCCGTGCAGCAGCCACAGCGTCGGCCAGGTCCGGGCGGGCTCGGCGCGCCACTTGACCGGCACGATCAACCGCACCATGCCGGTCCGGCCCAGCGCGGGCGAGTCGATCTCCAGGTCGACCGTCCGGTCGTCGATCCAGGTCTCGGTGACCACTTTCGCTCCGTCGTCGGCGCTGACCGTGGCGGCCGACACCGGCGCGGCCAGCGCGGCACCGGTGACCATGGCGACGACGGGTAACACCAGCAAGGCCCAGCGGCGACGGCGGCGCCCGGCCCGATCGGTTCTCATCGGTTCTCCTCGGGTGTTTCTCACAGCGGGATGTTGCCGTGCTTCTTCGCCGGCAGCGTCTGCCGTTTCGTGCGCAGCGTGCGCAACGCGCGCGCCACCTGCAGCCGGGTCTGGGACGGCGGCACGACCATGTCCACGTACCCGCGCTCGGCCGCCAGGTACGGGCTCGCGTGGTGCTTGCGGTACTCCTCGGTCAGCCGCCGCACAGCCACGGCACGCTCCTCAGTGGACAGTCGTGCCAGCTCGTGCCGGTGCAGCACCCCGACCGCGCCCTCGGCGCCCATCACCGCGATCTCCGCGGTCGGCCAGGCGAGGTTGACGTCCGCGCCCAGGTGCTTGGACCCCATCACCGCGTACCCGCCGCCGTAGGCCTTGCGCGTCACCACCGTCACCTTCGGCACGGTCGCCTCGGAGTAGGCGTAGATCAGCTTCGCGCCGCGCCGGATGATGCCCTGCCGCTCCTGCTCGGTCCCGGGCAGGTACCCGGGCACGTCGGCCAGCGTGAGGATCGGGATGCCGAACGCGTCGCAGAACCGCACGAACCGGGCGGCCTTTTCGGACGCGTCGATGTCGATCACCCCGGCCTGCCACAACGGCTGGTTCGCCACGATTCCGACCGAACGCCCCTCGATCCGCCCGAACGCGCAGATCATGTTGGGCGCGAACGCGCCGTGGATTTCGGTGAACTCGCCGTCGTCGACCAGCCGCCGGATCACCTCGGTCATGTCGTAGGCCTGGTTGAGCGAGTCCGGGATCAGCCGGTCCAGCTCGAGATCGGCCGGGGTGATCTCGCGGGACGTCTCGTCCACGTACTCCGGCGGCACGTCCAGGTTGTTGAGCGGCAGGTACCCGAGCAGCGTCTGCACCCAGTCGATCGCGTCGCGCTCGTCGGTCGCCCGGTGGTGCGCGTTGCCGGAGACCTCGCTGTTGACCGTCGCGCCGCCGAGCTGCTGCGCGGTGACGCGCTCACCGGTCACCGCGTGCACGACGTCCGGCCCGGTCACGAACATGTGCGAGGTGTCCTCGACCATGACGGTGAAGTCGGTGATCGCCGGCGAGTACACCGCGCCACCCGCGCACGGGCCCATGATCATCGAGATCTGCGGGATCACCCCGGACGCGTGGGCGTTGCGCCGCCCCAGCTCGGCGTAGTAGGCCAGCGACACCACGCCCTCCTGGATGCGCGCGCCGCCGGAGTCGTTGATGCCGATGACCGGGCAGCCGATCGACATCGCCAGGTCCATCACCTTGAGGACCTTCTCGCCGAACACCTCGCCCATGCTGCCGCCGAACACGCTGAAGTCCTGCGAGAACAGGCAGACCGGGCGTCCGTCCACAGTGGCATGGCCGGTCACCACGCCGTCGCCGTAGGGCCGGTTGCCGTCCATGCCGAACTCGGTGCAGCGATGCCGCGCGAACTGGTCCAGCTCCACGAAGGACCCGTCGTCGACGAGCAGGTCGATGCGCTCGCGGGCGGTCAGCTTGCCCTTGGCGTGCTGCCGGTCGATCGCGCGCTTCTCCGCGATGCGCACGGCTTCGTCCCGGCGGTCGGCCAGATCGGCGATCCGGTAGGCCGTCGTGGGAGCGAACGGGACGTCCACTGCGGTCCTCACTTCCGGGTTGTCCGGTCGCCGAGCGCGGCCGCGAGAACGGACACGTGCGGCGGGTCGATCATCGAGACGTGGTCTCCGGGCACCGGCACGATCTCCAGGGCCGGGCAGAACTCGTCCCAGCCCAGCGACTCGTCCTCCCGCAGGTAACGCGGGTCGAGCGCGGTGGTCAGCGGATGCGGTTCCTGCGCGCGGAACAGCAGCACCGGCCCGTCGTACCGGCCCGGCGAGTACCGTTCGGCCACCCGGGCGTCCACATAGGACGTGTACTGGTGGTGCAGCACGCCCTCCCCCAGCCCGGGCACCTTCTCCGCCAGCTGCCGCATGACCAGTCCGATCTGCTCGGCCTCGCCGAGCCGGGCCAGTTCGTCGCGCGGGATGTCCAGCGCGACGCCGTAGGTCTGCTCGATGTGCGTGGCGAACCGGTCGAACCGGTCCAGCAGCAGGTCCTCGGCGGGCGCCTCGGCCGGCCGCGGGAGGATGGTGTCGATCAGGAACACCAGCTCCACCGGCTTGCCCAGCTGACGCGCGCACTCGTAGGCGAGGCAGCCGCCGAACGACCACCCGCCGAGCCGGTAGGGCCCCTGCGGCTGGATCTCCCGGATCATGTCGAGGTACCGGGCCGCTTTGGCCTCGACGGTGTCCACCTCGTCCAGCCGCTCGAACCCGTAGACCGGGAACTCGCCGGGCAGGTCCCGCACCAGTCGCGTGTAGACACTCGACGGACCGCCCGCGGGGTGGAACAGGAACACCGGCGTCCCGGTGCCCGAACGCAGGCAGCGCACCGGCCCCGACCCCTCGATCCGGTCCCGCAGCAGGTCGGCCATCGCGGCGATCGTCGGCCGGTCGAACAGCTCCGCCGGCAGGTCCGGGAGTTCCGCCGACATCGCCGCCCGCAGCCGCGCCGGATCGCCGGGGAAGTCCTCGTGCACGCCGGAAAACCGGCCGAGCACGTCGTACCAGTGTCGGGCCACCCACCGCTCGGCGGGATCACGCGGCCCGACGACCACTTCAGTGACCGGGGCCGGACCGGCGTCGAACCCGGCCTGCTCCGCGAGGTGCGCCGCCAGTTCGGCGAGGCTCGCGCCACGCAGCAGCATCGGCACCGGCAGCGGGAGGCCGAAGTCGCGCTCGACCGCGCCGCGGGCCCGCATCGCGAGCAACGAGTCCAGGCCGAGCTGGGTGAGCGGGACGTGCCGGTCGACCTGCTCGGGCGCGAACCCCATCAGCCCGGCGACCAGCGACGTGAGGTGGTCGGCGATGGCCGCGTGCGCGGTCGCCGGTTCCAGCGCGTCCAGGCCGGGCCAGGCCGGGGTCGTCACGCGCCGGGGCACGAGCAGGTCGAAGAACGGCCGGTCGGCCAGGCCCGGGAACAGCTCCAGCACCGCCTCCGCGTCGAGCCGGGCCACGCCGGTCGCCGCGCAGTCGCGGGCCAGCACGGCGTCCAGCGCTTCCAGCGCCTCGGCGGTGCCGAGCGGTTCGAGCACGGGGTTGGTCACACCGACCGCGGCGCCGGCTTCGCCCCACGCGCCCCAGTTGATCGTCGCGGCCGGGAGCCCCTGGGCGCGGCGCCAGGTGACCAGCGCGTCGGCGTAGGCGTTGGCGGTCGCGTACGCGGCCTGGCCGGGTGAGCCGAACAACGCGGCCGCCGACGAGTAGACCAGCCACCAGTCCAGGTCGTGGCCGAGCGTGGCCTCGTGCAGCCGCCAGGCGCCCGTCGCCTTCGGCCGCCACGCCGTCGTCAGCTGCTCGGGCGTTAGCGACACCGCCGCGCCGTCCGCGAGCACGCCCGCCGCGTGCAGGACACCGCGCAGCGGCACGCCTCCGCTGGTCGCGGCCTCGACGAGCCGGTCCGCGACCCCGGGTTCGGCGATGTCCCCTGCCACGACGACCGCGCCGGGGATGTCGGCCTCGCGCGCGGCTCGTCCAGACAGGACGATGCGGGTCGCGCCCCGCTCCGCCAGCCAGCGCGCCGCGACCAAGCCGAGCCCACCCAGCCCACCGGTGATCACATAGGCGCCGTCGCGCACTGCCGGCCGCTCGGCCGCGCCGAGCCGGGGCCGGGTCAGCTCCCGGGTGTGCCGGACGCCGCGGCGCCACGCGATCTCGTCGTCCGGGCCGGCCGCGCGCAGCTCGTCCGGCAGCCGGTCCAGCGACTCCGGGTCGACGTCGACCAGGCTCGCGTGCAGCTCGGGGTGCTCGAACGCGAGCACGCGGACCAGCGCGCGCAGGCACGCCAGGTCCGGACGGCCCGCCTCGCCGGGATCGACCGCGGCCGCCGAGCCGGTCACCAGCCACAGCCGCGAGGGCGTCTCGGCGAGCTCGGCGACCACCCGCGTGACCTCGTGCACGAGCGCCGGGCCGTCCGCGTCCCGGGCGAACCACACCACACCGTCCGGGCGGGTCGCCAGCGCCGCACGCAGCGCTTCGCGGTTGCCGGGCGGGACCACGACCACGCGGTCGTCACCGAACCGCAGGCCCGGCTCGCCGTGGTGCAGCAGCACCCAGGTGCGGTCCTCCTCGGTCGCGCCGGGCAGGTCGGTCCGCCTCCAGGTGGCCTCGAACAGCTTGCCGGACAACGGCACCGGCAGCGCGGCCCGCCGGAACCGGCGGGCGTGCACGTCGCGGAACTCCACCAGCACCGTGTCGTCGGCGGCGACGAGCTGGACCGTGCCGCGCAGGTCGTCGCCGGACAGCGAGCCGACGACCGCGTCCACCCGCGCGCCCGACCGCGGATCACCCGCGACCGTGACCGCGCCGATCGACATCGGCAGGAACAACCCGTCCGCCTCGCGCAGCGCCGGACCGGTCGCGGCGGCCAGCGCGTGCAGGCAGGCGTCGGCCAGCGCCGGGTGCAGCACGTGCCCCGCGGGCTTCGGCATTCCGACGGCCGCCGACGCCCGCCCGGCCACCGCGGTGACATCGCGGAGCAGCCGGAACGCCGGGCCGTAGCTCATACCCATCGCGTCCAGCGCGGCGTAGAGGTCGACCGGCTCGCCGTCGACGGCCCCCAGCGGCTCCAGCGGCACCGCCTCGCCTGCCCGGGCGGTCGCGTGGCACACCCAGCCGCCCGGTTTCGTGTGCACGCTGATCACGCCGTCGGTCAGCGAGGTCGTGACCTCCTGCTCCGCGCCCAGCGGCAGGATCTGACGCAGCTCCACGTCGGTGACGCACGGCCCGGCCGCGGCCAGCGCCAGCTCCACGAACCCGGTCGCCGGGAAGATCGGCGTGCCGAACGCCGCGTGGTCGGCGAGCCAGGGGTGCCGGCCGGTGCCGATCTCGCCGCGCCACACGCGCTGGCTGCTGCCCGGCACCTCGGCGTGCGTGCCCAGGAACGGGTGCCCCGCCGTGCGTGCCGGGCGCCGTGCCCAGAACCGCTCGTGCCGCCACACCGTGCCGGGCAGGTCGGCGACCGGTTGTGCCGGCTCGCGAGCCGTCAGCACGGAGGGGTGACCGAGGACGTGCAGGCGGGCCAGGCTGGTCAGGAACGCGATCCGCTCGTCGGTCTTGCGGCTCGCGGTCGGCAACCCGGTCGCCCCGGCCTGCTCGACCGCCGCGAGGGCGACCGGATGCGGCGCGATCTCGACGAACGTGCCGTGCCCGTCCTCGACCGCCGCGGCCAGGGCCTGCGCGAACCGCACCGGCCGGCGCAGGTTCGCTGCCCAGTAGTCCACATCGAACAGTGGCTTGTCCCGGGGGTCGTCCAGGACGCTGGTGTAGCACGGCACCTCCGGGCTGCCCGGATCTACGGTGAGCCCCGCGCGGAACCGGTCGAGGATCGCGTCGACCGCGGGCGAGTGCCCGGCTCCGCTCACCGGCAGCAGCTTCGCGAACCGGCCCTGACCCTCCACATGCGACACCAGTGTGGCGACCGCGTCGGCGTCGCCGGTGACCGTGCACTGCGCCGCCGACGCGTACACCGCGACCTCGACCCCGGGAAACTCCGCGATCTCCCCGGCCGTCGCCTCGACCACCGCCATCGCGCCCGCACCGGCCGCGTCGATCTCGCCGAGCAGCCGGGCCCGGGTCGTCATCACGCGCAGACCGTCGGCGACGTCCAGCGCCCCGGCGTCGAGCGCGGCGGCCACCTCGCCCATCGACTGCCCGAGCACCGCCGCCGGGGTCACGCCGTGCGCGCGCCACAGCCCGGCGAGAGCGACCTGCATGCCGAACAACGCCAGCTGCGTCGCCGCCAGGTCCGGCGGTTCCCCGGTCAGCATGTCCTGCAGCGAGAGCCCGGCCTCGGCGCGGAACACCGCGTCGAGCCGGTCCACCTCGGCGGCGAACGCGGGCTCGGTGTCCAGCAGCCGCCGCCCCATGCCGGTCCACTGCGAGCCGTAACCGGAGAACACGAACACGGCCCCGTCGAGCCGGCCCTGCCCCGGCTCCACCTCGCGCAGCGCGGCCGCCAGCTCCGCACGCGAAGAGGCCACGACCGCGGCGCGCACCGGCAGGTGGTCGCGGTGGTGGGCCAGCGTCGAGGCCACCGCGCTCAGCGGCACGTCCGACGACTCGACCCAGCGCGCCAGCTCCGCGGCCCGCTGGCGCAGCCCGTCCGCGGACCGATCGGAGACGGCGAAGACGTGCGGGCCGTCGACGTCCGCGAACCTCGGGGTGGCGGGCCATTCCTCCAGCACGACGTGCGCGTTGGTGCCACCGAACCCGAACGCCGAGACACCCGCCCTGGCCACGCCGGAGTACCGCGGCCACGCCGTGGGCTCCGTGACGACCCGCAGGCCGTCGAAGTCGATGTGCGGGTTCGGGTCGCGGAAGTGCAGGCTCGGCGGCACCCGGCGGCGGGACAGCGCGAGCACGGTCTTGAGGAAGCCGGTGATGCCGGCCGCGCCCTCCAGGTGCCCCAGGTTGCTCTTCACCGAGCCGAGGAGCAGCGGCCGGTCCGCGTCCCGGCCCAGCACGCGCTTGAGCGCCCCGGCTTCGATCGGGTCGCCGAGCAGCGTGCCGGTGCCGTGCGCCTCCACGTAGTCCACCACGGACGGGTCCAGCCCAGCCACCGCGTAGGCGTCGCGCAGCAGTGCGGCCTGCGCCTCGGGGTTGGGCGCGGTGATGCCGTTGGACCGGCCGTCGGAGTTGACCGCGCTGCCGCGGATCACCGCCAGCACCCGGTCGCCGTCACGGCGGGCCGCGCGCAGCGGCTTCAGCACGACGACCCCGCAGCCCTCGCCGCGCGCGATCCCGTCCGCGGCCGCGTCGAACGGCTTGCACCGGCCGTCCGCGGCCAGCTCCTCGGCCTCGGCGAAGTTCGCCGTGATCCCCGGCGACAGCAGCAGGTTCACGCCGCCGACCAGCGCGGCGCCGATCTCGCCGCGTTGCAGGCTCTGCACCGCCTGGTGCACGGCGACCAGCGACGACGAGCACGCGGTGTCGATCGTGAGGCTCGGGCCACGCAGGTCGAGCAGGTAGGACAGCCGGTTCGCGGCGATGCTCGCGGCGGCGCCGGTGCCCGACCACGCGTCGATCGCGGACACGTCGGTCATCGTGAGGTAGCCGTACTCGCTCGCCGACAGCCCGACGAACACACCGGTCCGCGTGCCGCGCAGCGACGACGGCGGGATGCCCGCGTGCTCCAGCGCCTCCCACGCGACTTCGAGCAGCAGCCGTTGCTGGGGGTCCATCGCCTCGGCCTCGCGCGGGGTGATGCCGAAGAAGGCGGCGTCGAAGCCCAGCGCGGCGGCGGTGAACCCGCCGCGGCGCGGCAGCGCGGCCAGCTCGGCGGCGGTCGCGAAGGATTCCCAGCGGCCTTCAGGCACCTCGCCGATCGCGTCGCCGCCGGATTCGAGGAACCGCCAGAACTCCTCCGGAGACGAGATGCCGCCCGGCAGGCGGCAACCGAGACCGACGACCGCGATCGGCTCGCCCGGCTCCGGAACCCACCGCGCCATCGACTCGCGTTCCACATCGGACAGTGCCGCGACGAGGTCGTTGATCGTCGGGTGTTCCCAGACCAGGGTCGCGGGCAGCGACCGGCCGAGGAGCCGTCCCAGGTCGCCGGTCAACGTCATCGCGTCACGCGAGGACAACCCGGTCTCGTGCAGCGGTTTCGCCGGGTCGACTTCGGCGGCGGGGATTCCGAGCGTGGTGGCCACCCGGTCCACCAGCCAGGCACGCAGGTCGGTCATGCCAGCCGCCGCGCGTCGAGCGAACCGTCCAGGTACCGCTGCCGGGTCAGGGCCCGGCTGATCTTGCCGCTCGACGTCCTGGGCACCTCGCCGGGTTCGGTGAACACCACCTCACGCAGCCGCAGGCCGTGCACCGCGGACACCTCGGACCGCAGCCACGCCGCCACCTCGTCGAAGTCCGCCTCGGCGTGGCGGGCTCGCTCCAGCACCACCACCGCGACCTCGCCGTCCTCCCCGGGCACCGAGAAGGCGGCGGCCGAGTGCGGCCGGACCACCGGATGCGCCTCGACGGTCTGCTCGACGTCCTGCGGGTAGTGGTTGCGGCCGTCGACGATGATCAGGTCCTTCATCCGGCCGGTCAGGAACAGCTCGCCCGCGAAGATCACCCCGAGGTCCCCGGTCGCCAGCCAGTCGCCGGACTCGCCCGGCACCTGACGGCCGAAGGCCGCGTCCGGCCGGTTCCAGTAGCCCTGGCCGATGTTCGGGCCGCTGACCCAGATCTCGCCCACCGTCCCGTCCGGCACCGGAACGCCGCCCGCGTCCACGATCCGGATCCGCTGGCCGACCGGGCGGCCGCAGGACACCAGCGTGGTGGTGGCCCCGCCGGACGCGGGCGTCGCGGTCCCGGCCGCCAGCCGGTCCCGGTCGAACGTGACCTGCCGCGACGGCGACCCGGCGTCGGTCACCGACACCAGCACGGTCGCCTCGGCCAGGCCGTAGGACGCGCGGTGCACCTCGGGCCGCAGCCCGCACTCGGCGAAGGCGTCCTGGAACTTCGCGATCGTGGACGGCAGAACCGGCTCGCTGCCGTTGATCAGCGACACCACCCGGCTCAGCTCCAGGTAGCTCTTGTCCCGTTCGGACACCCGGGACGCGCTGTAGGCGTAGGCGAAGTTCGGTGCGGCGCTGATCGCGCCCGGGCTGGCCGACAGCGCACGCAGCCAGCGTTCCGGCCGCTCCAGGAAGGCCAGCGGATCCATCAGCACCGAGGTCAGGCCGCCGACCACCGGCGCGCCCACGCCGAGGATCAGGCCCATGTCGTGGAACAGCGGCAGCCAGCTCACCGTCGACGTGGTGCCACGCTCGCCGCCGTAGGCCCGCAGCGCCTGCCGCGCGTTGGTCACGACGTTCCGGTGCGTCAGCATCACGCCGGCCGGGCTGCGCGTGGACCCCGAGGTGTACTGCAGGTACGCCAGGTCGTCCGGGTCGGGTTCCGGCCACGCCCGGGTGCCGGGACCAGCCTCGATGGTGTCCACCACGACGATCTCCGGGTCGGTCACCAGGCCCTTCACGTCGTCGCGCTCGTCGTCGGTGGTCAGCACCAACGTGGGCGAGCAGTCGGCGAGCACCGCGGTGAGCCGGTCCCCGTGCCCGGGCAGCGACGGGGCGAACAACGGGACGGCGACCAGGCCGGCCCGGATCGCGCCGAGGAAGGCCACCACGTAGTCGACGGACTGGTTCACCAGGACGGCCGCGCGTTCGCCCGGTTCGGCCAGCCCGCGGGCGTGCTCGGCCACCGCGCTCACGCGGTCGTCGAGTTCGCGCCAGGTCAGCGAGATCGCGTGCCCGTCGGCGCTGGTGCGGTAGTCCAGGAACGTCACGGCGATCTCGTCACCCTGCACGCGGGACCAGTGTCCGAGCATGGTGGCGAACGAAGAATTCTCTGTCATCGAGTCCCTCGGGGAAATCCGTGCCCGAAAAATCCGTGCGGTGGAGGTTATTTTCGGGCTGAATGGGGTGTCAATCGGTGGTGACCGGCTTACTCACCGCGGGACGAGGATCCGGCGGACTCCGTTGTCACGGCGGGAAGAACTTTCCGCGCCGGGGCCCGGAACGCCCACAGGGCGAGCACCGCGCCGGCGATCTCCAGGGCGGCCGCGACGACGAGCCCGGCCGTGTAACCAGTGGCGAGCGCGGGCCCGCCCAGCGCGCCTTCGCCGAGACGAGCGGCACGCACGGCGGTCAGCACCGCGCCGATCAACGCGACTCCCATCGCGCTGGACAGCTCCCGGGACGCGGTCAGCAGCCCCGAGGCCGTGCCCGCGTGCCGTTCTTCGATGATTTCCAGGGAATACGAGGTCAACGGTGTGGTCAGCGCCGAGCCCGCACCGATCAGGAGCAGACCGGGAATCCGCGGTGGCACCTCGGGGATGTGGTTGATCGCGGCCACCGCGAGCAGTCCCAGCGCCACCACCAGCAGCCCGGTGCAGACGGTCCGATGTGGACCGAGACGGGCCATCACCCACGGCACCGCCGGGGTCACCGCCATGATGGCGACCGCGACCAGCACCAGCGGCAGCCCCGCCCCCACCGGGCTCAGGCCCAGCGAGTCCTGGTGCAGCAACGGCGTGAAGAAGAAGATCCCGGACACCCCGAGTCCCCACAGCAGTTGCACGGCCAGCGCACCGGTGAACACCGGCTCCCGCACCAGATCGCGCGGCACGAGCGGCTCCCGCGCGCGGCGTTCCCGGACGGCGAACCACGCGATCAGGGCCAGCCCGCCGAGCAGCGGCGCCGCCTCGGACAGCCGGGCGTCGTCGCCGAGGCCGACGAGCGCGGACGCGACCAGCACGAGCCCGGCCGTCACCAGCACCATCGCCGCGAGCGCCGGGCGCTTCGCGTCGCGCACCCGGCCGGTGTCCGCGGTCGCAGGCAGCAGCACGAGCATGACCAGCACGAACGGCAGGTTGCTGAAGAAGATCCAGCTCCAGCCCAGGTACTCGGACAGCAGCCCGCCCAGCGTCGGGCCGAGCGCCAGCGCCACCGCCAGGCACGCCGTCCACAGGGTCGCGCCGATGGCCCGCTGCCTGCTGTCCAGGTTGGTGCGCAGCAGGCTGAGCAGGGCGGGCACCAGGAACGCGGCGGCCAGGCCCTGCACCACGCGCGCGGCGATCAGCAGCGCACCGGTGGTCGCGAACCCGCCGGCGACCGCACCCAGCCCGAACGCGACGAGCCCGCCGCCCAGCGTACCCCGCTGCCCCCACCGGTCCACCAGCGTCCCGGCGACCAGGAGCAGGCCGGCGAACGGGAGCATGTACCC
>NZ_PQHW01000014.1 GCF_003385215.1 Amycolatopsis thermalba
TGAAGGGTGGGGCCACCACGGAGATGTACACCGCTCTATTCGTCGGCAGCGTGAGATGTGTGTGAGAGACAGGGGTGCACCGGGGCGTGGCGGGGGTGGCCGGGAACCAGCTGGTGGCGGCTGTCGGGGGTGCCGTCGACGGGGACGAGGTGCGTGAGTTCGTCCGGACGCTGTTGCCGCCGCACATGGTCCCGGCGCGGGTGGTGGTGCTGGACGCCCTGCCGCTGACGGCGAACGGCAAGGTGGACCGCCGCGCGGTGGCGGCGCACTGGCAGGCGTCGGCGGACAGTTACGTCGCCCCGGAGACGCCGGTGGAGCAGGTGCTGGCCAAGGTGTGGGCCGAGGTGCTGCAGGTGGACCGCGTGGGCCGCGACGACCCGTTCTTCGCGCTCGGGGGTGATTCGGTCCTGGCGACGATGATCGTCGGCCGGCTGCGGGAGGCGCTGGACACGTCCGAGGTGAGCGTGCGGACGTTGTTCTCGAGCCTGACGGTGGGCGCGATGGCTGCCCGGTTGGTGGCGGACCAGGCGGTGCCCGGGCGGCTGGAGCAGGTGGCGGAGATCTACCTGGAGGTGGACGCGCTGTCCGAAGAGGATTTGAACGCGCAGTTGTGAGGTCCGCTACGCGGGTTTCTCAATCACCGGCTTCGCTTCGTTACGCCCCGATTTGCCCCTCCCGAACCCGATCTCTCAGTGTTCGGTTGCCGAGCAGTCGCGTCAAGGCGGGAAAGCGTGCCTTGACCCGACTGCTCGGCAACCGATGTGGCTGGGGATCGGGTTGCGGGAGGGGGGTGCTCGTGGGGGTGGTTGGCTCTCGTTGCCGGGTGGCGGTTGTGTGGCAACGAAAAGGGCCCTCCCCGCCGCAGCGGGGAGGGCCCTTGGGTCAGAAGATCAACCCAGCTTCGCGAACCCCGGCTTCAGCTTCTCCAGCACCCACGGGATGTCCAGCACCGTCGGGTAGCGCAGCGCCGAGATGGTCTGCATGTCGGTCACCAGGTAGTTGCCCGCCTTGATGCCGGACACCAGCTGGTTTCTCTCGAACGCCTGCTGCAGGTCCGGCGAGGTGAAGGCGACGATCACCAGATCAGCGGCGAGCTTGTCGTACTGCTCCGGCGTCAACGTGCCCGTCGGGCTGCCGGACTCGTTCTTCGACGCGTCGGCCACCGCCGGGCTCAGCTTGAGGCCCGTCGACTGCAGCAGCTGCACCGCGAAGTCCTTTTCGGACGCCAGGGTGAACATCTTGCCCGCCGTGTTGCCCACCGACGCGGTGAACGTCTTGCCCGCGGCCGCCGGGTGCTGGGCCTTCACCTGGTCGATCGCGGCCTGGGCCGAGGCCTTCACCGCAGCCGCCTCGCCGGTCTTGCCCAGCGCCTGGGCGACCACGTCCACGTGCTCCTGCCACGTCTGCGCGCCCCACTCGGTCGCGTACCCGATCGTCGGCGCGATCTTGGCCAGGTTTTCGTACTCCTGCTCCAGGCCGTAGTCCGCGGTGGCCAGGATCAGGTCCGGCGTCAGCGCGCCGACCTGCTCGGCGTTGACCCCGCTCGCCGCGTCGATGATCTGCGTCTTGGCCGGGTCGATCTTGCCCTGCAGCCACGGCGGCACGCTCGCCGAGCCGTCCTTGCTGAAGTACGCGACCGGGGTGACACCGAGAGCCAACGCCGCGTCGAGATCATCACTCGACGTGCCGATCACGACCACCCGCTGCGGGGCCTTCTCGATCTTCGTGGTGCCGAACTTGTGCGTGATGCTCACCGGGAAGGCCGACGCGTCGGCACTCGCTGAGGACGCCGTCTGCGTCGACGAATCCTGCACATTGCCACACGCCACGAGCCCGAGGCCGAGCACGCCCGCGACCGAAGCGGCCACGAGCGAGCGGAGTCCGGGCAGGCGAACCCTGCGAGACATGGCAACACCCTTTCGAAGGAACTGCGACAAAGTGCGCCAAGTCAAGCAAGGCTAACCTAAGGAATCAACCCCGCAGCTTGCGACGCGGATCACCCCGGAACCGCGTTCACCCAGCTACGCGCAGGTCCCAGCCCTCCGGCAGCCCCCGAACCTTGGCCACTTCGTGATCTGCCTCGACGTGCACGGTCAGCTCCCCGAGCCGCAGGTCCGACAACCGCACCCGGCCCCACTGCCCCGGCAGGTGCGGGCGCACCGCCAGCCGCTGCTGCGGAACGTGCGGTTCGAGCCCGAGGAACGACCGCACCAGCAGCAGCGGCGCCGCGCTCGCCCACGCCTGCGGTGAACACGACGTCGGGTAGGGGATCGGCGGGCTGAACTCCGACCGCGAGAACCCGCAGAACAGCTCGGGCAGCCGCCCGCCGAACGACGCCGCCGCGTCGAGCAGCCCGGTCGCCAGCCGCTGCGCCAGGTCCACCGCGCCCGGCAGGTGCGCGTACCGCAGCAGCCCGGCCACCGCGATCGCCGTGTCGTGCGGCCACACCGATCCGTTGTGGTAGCTCATCGGGTTGTAGGCGCCCATCGCCGAGGACAGCGTCCGCAGCCCGTACCCGCTGTCCATCTCCGGCCGGCTGAGCCGCTCGATCAGCACGGCCGCGTGCTCGTCGGTCGCGATGCCCGACCACAGGCAGTGCGCGGTGTTGCTGGTCAACGCGTCCAGCGGCTGCTTGCGCCCGTCCAGCGCGACGGCGTACCAGCCCTGGTCCGGCAGCCAGAACGCCTCCGCGAACCGCTCCCGCAACCGTTCGGCCCGCTCGCGGCAGCGCGCGGAGGTGGCCGGGTCGTTGAACGCGTCGGCCAGCTCGGCGCGCGCCAGCCAGGCCGCGTAGGCGTAGCCCTGGACCTCGCACAACGCGATCGGCGTGGTCGCCAGCCGCCCGGCCGCGTCGTTGATGCCGTCGAAGCTGTCCTTCCAGCCCTGGTTGAGCAGACCGCGGTCGGTCGCCCGCCGGTACTCGACGAACCCGTCGCCGTCGCGGTCGCCGTAGCGCTCCAGCCACTCCAGAGCCGCGTCCGCCGCCGGCAGCAGCGCCCGCACCGCGGTCTCGCCCGCACCCCAGCGCCAGCACTCGGCCAGCAGCATGACGAACAACGGCGACGCGTCCACCGTGCCGTAGTAGTGGCTGCCGCCGAGCACCTGGTCGCTGTCCGGGCCGAGCCGCAGCTCGTGCAGGATCCGCCCGGGTTCCTCCTCGGTCAGCGGGTCGACGCGCTTGCCCTGCAGTTCCGCCAGCGTCTCCAGCGTGCCCAGCGCGAGGCCGACGTCCAGCGGCAGCGCCATCCACGCGGTGAGCAGGCTGTCCCGGCCGAACAGGGTCATGAACCACGGCGCGCCGGCCGCGACGAACGGGCGGCCGTCCTGGCTGCTGTCGTGGATCTGCAACGCGCCGAGGTCGCTTTCGGTGCGCTGCAACACCTGCGTGAGCACCGGGTCGTCGGCCGCGATCACCGTGCTCACGTCGCGCCAGGCCCGGATCTTGCGCGCCGGGCCGCTCGCCTCGACCTCCTCGCCGCGGTCGAACTGCGGCCGCACCCGCCGGTTCCCGACGGTCGGCTGCACCACGATCTCGGTCGACCACTCACCGCGCGCGGGCACGACGACGCGCCAGTTCAGCACACCGGGCGCGGTGAGCGGGTCCGCGGTGGCGCTCACCGACAGGCCACGCGAGCCGTCGGACCGGTCGCGCAGCAGCAGTTCCGACCCGGCCACGGTGGCGTCCGCCCCGCCGTGCGCGGGACGGCCCTCCTTGACCGCGAACAGGTCCGAGAAGTCCGCGTCGACGTGCAGGGTCAGCGTCGCGACGGTGTTCTCCCGGCCCAGGTTCCGCAGCGTGATCGTCTCCCGCAGGCCGTCGCCGACCAGGCGTTCCCGCACCAGCAGCAGCGTGCTGTCGGCCTGGCCCGGCTTCGGGTTGCGGCGCAGCACGAACTGCGCCGCGAACGCCTCCGGCGAGAGGACCGACAGCGGGTGCGGGGCCTGCCCGTCCAGCCGCAGCTCCCACCGCGAGATCAGCCGCGCGTCCCGGAAGAACAGGCCGTGCGAGGTGCCCGGCTGGATGTCGCCGTTCGTGCCGGACAGGCAGAACGTGCTGCCCTCGACGAGCGTGACCGTGCCGCCCGCGCTGGTCACGGGCACCGGTTCGCCGGCGTTGAACGCCTCCGGCGTCATGGCCGTCCTCCGGATGGCTGCAGGGCGGGGCCGTCGTTGTCCATCTGGTCGTACGCGCGGTCGAGCGCCGAGTCCAGTGCCGCGTAGTCCCGCCGCAGGCGGCTGACCTCGACCGCCCGCCGGTACGCGGCCTCGTAACCCGCGCCCAGCCCGCCGACGTCGAAGTGCTCGGCGACGTGGGCGCGGCACTTCGCCGGGTCGAGGTGGCGGACGTCGCGCAGGGCCTGCGCCAGGTCGGCGGGGTGGTCACGCACCAGTCCGGTGACGCCGTCGACGACGACCTCCGGCACCGCGCCGGACCGCAGCGCCACGACCGGGGTGCCGCACGCCATCGCCTCGATCATGACCATCCCGAACGGCTCCTCCCACTGGATCGGGAAGAGCAGGCAGCGGGCCTTGGCGAGCAGCTCGCGCTTCGCGGTCGCGTCGGCGACGCCGAACACGTGGTCGTTCTCGGTGAGCCGCGGCCGGACCTCCCGCTCGAAGTACTCCTTCTCGATCGGCTCGGCGCACTTGCCGGCCAGCACCAGCCGCAGCCCGGCGCGGTGCGCGGCCTCCAGCGCCAGGTGCGGCGCCTTGTCCGGGTGGAACCGGCCGAGGAACAGCGCGTAGTCGTCCTTTTCGGACTGATAAGGCCAGTCGGCGAGCCGCAGTGCGTTGTGGACGGTGCCGATCCAGTTCAGGCCCGGCGCCAGCTCTCGCTGCCGGTTGCTGATCGCCACCAGGTGCACGTCGTCGCCCAGTTCGGCGTAGTAGCGCGCCATGTCCTCGCCCACCGGGCCGTGCACGGTCGCCACCGTCGGCACACCGTAAGCGGGGGCGTTGAGCGGCCCGGCCAGCGAGTGGTCGTGCACCACGTCGACACCCTCGGTCGCGGCGAGGCGCTGCACGGCCCGGCGGGCGGCGATCGCGTGTATCACCTCGGGGTAGGGCTCGCCCAGCAGCTCCGGGACGGTGCGGTCCCACACCGGCACGAACCGCGCCTTGGTGCCGGGGCGGCCGGCCCCGATCAGGGTGACCTGGTGCCCGCGGTCGACGAGGGCGTCCGCGAGGTCGGCGACCACCGCCTCGACCCCGCCGTACGCCTTGGGCGGAACGTCGAAGTAGGGCGGGACGACCATCGCCACGCGGAGCGGGCGGTCGGGGTCGTCGCGGCGCACGGCGGCGTGCGAAACAGATCGGGCTTTCCACGCGGGGCGATGCGTGCTGCTCAAGCTGCCTCCTCGGACCGTCTATGCAATTAGCACTCTCCTGTTAAGAGTGCTAATACAGCGGTGATCGCCTCGGCAAGCTCCGGGTGGGCGAGATCTGCGTCACACGGTGATCCGCCGGGCCGCGAGGACGCCAGCGAGGCCGAGCACCGCGGTGCCGGCGAAGACCGCCAGGAACGCCGGTGCCGCCGCACCCTGGGCGGCGATGAGCGCGCCGCCGAGTCCACTCGCGACCGCCGTCGCCAGGGTCTGTGCCAGCTGGAGCGCCGCGCTGACCGATCCCTGCTGCCCGTCCGCGGCACGGCCGAGCGTTTCGGTGGTGGCGGCGTTGAACGCGACACCCATGCCGAACCCGCCGATCACCCAGCCGAGCACCGCGAGCAGCCCGGGGCCGACGAGCACGCCGTAGGCCAGCACGGCCACCCCGGCCACCAGGACCGCGAAGCCCAGCCCCACCGCCGCCCGCCGGTTGCGGTCCCACTTCGCCTGCACCGCGGAGCCGGCCACCCAGCTCAGCGCCCCGGCCGACAGCCCCAGCCCGGCCTCGAACGCGCTCACGTGCCGCAGCTCGGTCAGCCCCAGCGGCAGGAACGCCTCCGTGCCGAAGTACACCGCACACAGCAGGAACCGCACGACCACCCCGGCCGGCACCCCGCGCCGGACGGTGAGGGTCCCGGCCGGGGTGACGTGCCGCAGCGCGACCACGGCGAGAACCAGCCCGGCCGCGGCGAGCGGGACCAGCACCGCGGCGGTGTGGAGTTCCAGCGCGGCCAGGACGACGGCGGTGCCCGCGGCGAGTGCGACGCTGGCGACCAGCGGACGCCAGCGGGAGCCGTCCGGCGCCGGGGTGGCCGGCGTGGTCAGGCCGGGGAGCGTGCACCAGGCCGCGATCGCGGCGAGCGGGATCATGGCCAGGAACACCCACCGCCAGCCGACCGTGCTCGCCACCGCCGCCGCGACGACCGGGCCGACCAGGGACGGAATCGTCCAGGCCGAGGACAGCAGCGCGAACATGCGGGCACGCAGGCGTTCCGGGTAGACCAGCCCGATCAAGGTGTAGGCCATCGCCATCACCGCGCCGACGCCGAGGCCCTGCGTGAACCGGCCGAGCAGGAACAGCGTCCACGACGGGGCGAGACCGGCCAGCGCGCTGCCGAGCGCGCTCGCGATCACCCCGGCGGCCAGTGGGCGGGCCGGCCCGCCGCGGTCGGCGGCGTGACCGGCGAGGACGGTGCCGACGATGTTCGCCAGCATCAGCGCGGCCAGCGCCCAGCCGTAGGAGCCGAGGCCGCCGAGCAGGCGGGAGATGTCCGGGAGGATGGTCGCCACGCCGAGGGACTCGAGCGCGACCAGTCCGACGGTGAGCACGATGCCGACGGTGCGAGCCCGGTAGCGGGGCGAGAGCACACCCTCGGAAGTCGAGGAGACAGTCATGGCGGCAATTATGTTACGTATCGGAACGGAATGGAAGTGCTAGGATGGGCCCTGTGACGAGCACCCGGGCGGGACGGCCACGCGACGAGCGCATCGACGGGGCTGTCCGCGAGGCGACGGTGGACCTGCTGAACGAGGTGGGCTACGCGGGCCTCACGCTGGAAGCCGTGGCGAGCCGGGCGGGCACGAGCAAGCCCGCGTTGCGCCGCCGGTGGCGCGGGCGCCAGCACCTGGTCGTCGACGCACTGGTGGCCACCGTCGGCGCGGTGCCCACGCCGGACACCGGGTGCACGCGCTGCGATCTCATCGCCGGGATCCGGACGCTCAGCGAGGCCTTCACCACCAGGATCGGACGGCGCGTGCTGCCCGCCCTGGTCGCCGACCTCGCCGACGATCCGGAACTTTCGGCGGTGTTCCTGCGCGACTACTTCCACACGCGACGGGCGTCCACCGCGCAGGCCCTGCGCCGGGGCATCGAGCGCGGCGACCTCGACCCGGACCTCGACCTGGGTCTCGTGCTCGACATGCTGGCATCCACCACCTACTACCGCGTCCTCTTCGGACACCTACCGGTCACCGGGAACCTGGCGGAGCAGGTGGTGGACGTGGTGCTGGCCGGGGTGGTCACGCCGCGGTGGCGCGGCTGCGGTCACTGACCGGCGTCGCCGGGACGGACCAGACCGGTCTCGTAGGCGATGTGCACCAGCTGCGCGCGATCCCGGGCGTCCAGTTTGGACAGCAGGCGGCTCACGTAGGTGCGGGTGGTGGCCGGGCTCAGGAACAGCCGCCCGGCGATCTCGTCGTTGGACCGGCCCGCGGCGACCTCGGCGAGCAGCTCCCGTTCCCGCCCGGTCAGGTGCGCCAGCCGCGCCGGGTCGGTCCGGTGCCCCCGCGCGACCGCCGCCATCACGCGCCGGGTCACCGACGGCGACAGCAACGCCTCCCCGCCGGCCACCGTGCGCACGGCCGCCCGCAGGTCGCCGGGCTCGGTGTTCTTGAGCAGGAAACCCGAGGCCCCGGCGCGGATCGCGTCGAGGATGTGCTCGTCGGTGTCGAAGGTGGTCAACACGACGACCCGCACGGCGCGCAACCGCGGGTCGGCGACGATGCGCCGCGTGGCCTCGATGCCGTCCACGCCGGGCATGCGGATGTCCATCAGCACGACGTCCGGCCGCGCGGTCAGCGCGAGCGTCACCGCCTCCGCGCCATCGGCGGCCTCGCCCACGACGGTGATGTCGTCGGCGCGGGCGAGCAGCGCGGACAGACCGGCCCGCATCAGGTGCTGGTCGTCGGCGAGCGCCACCCGGATCATCGCGGCTCCACCGGCAGGCTCGCGTCGATCCGGAAACCCGCGCCCGGGCGGGAATCCAGCGCCACCGACCCGCCCAGCAGTTCGGCCCGGTCCCGCATCCCGTCCAGCCCGCGGCCGGTGCGGACCGGCAGTTCGGCGCCGGCGCCGTCGTCGCGGACCTGGATCCGCAGCCGGTCCGGTTCGTACCGCACCCGCACCTCCGCCTTGCTCGCCCGGGCGTGGCGGAGACAGTTGGTCAGGGCCTCCTGCACGATCCGGTACGCCGTCGTGTCCACCGCGGCGGGCAACGCGACCGGTTCGCCCTCGGTGGACACGGTCACCGCCAGACCACTTCGGACGGTCGCGGTGACCAGGGCGTCCAGGTGCCGCAGGCTGCCCACCGGGGCGCGGCCGGAGTCGTCGGTCAGCAGGCCGAGCGTGATGCGCAGGTCGTGGGCGGCTTCGTCGGCGGCCAGCCGCAGGGTCGTCAGCGCGGAGCGGGCCGCGTCCGGATCGTCGTCCAGCGCCTCGGCGGCAACGCTGGCCTGCACCGACACCACGGCCAGCGTGTGCCCGACGGCGTCGTGCAGGTCCCGCGCGATCCGCAGCCGTTCCTCCTCGACCCGGCGCCGGGCCTCCCACTCCCGTTCCGCGGCCGCCTGCCGCGCGGTGCGGCGCTGTTCGGCGCGCAACGCCCCCAGCGCGATCGCGCTCAGCATCAGCCCGACCGTCGACGCCAGCTCGAAGCCCAGCAGGTAGTCCGGGTTCTCGCCCTGCCGCAACCGGAAGACCGTGCTGACCAGCACCAACGCCGCCGCCACCACCGCCGCGACGCGCGCCTTCCCGGCTTCGGCCGCGGAGAACAGGGCCGCCGCGACGGGCAGCGCCAGCCCGACCGGCGGGTACCCGGCCGCGTAGTAGGCGAGCAGCCCGGCCGCCGTCGCGGCCAGCGCCAGCACCGGGAACCGGCGGCGCACGAGCATCAGCGCGCCGAGGCACAGCGCGAACAGGTACGCCACCGGATCGGGTGCCCGCGCGCCGCCGAGGTCCATCGCGATGGCGACGGCCACCACGGTGGAGGTCGCGACCCCGAGAGCGGCGTCGGCGAGCACCCGCTTTCGCTCGCTCACCTGGTGAGAATAGCCAGGCCGGCGCCGTCGCACAGTCGTCGGATGTTGACTGTTCCGTCGCTTGCGGACGGACGACGGGCGGCGCGGATCCGCCTACGTTGGGCGCCATGAGAACCCTGGGTGTCGCCATCCTCGGCCTGTTCGTCGGCCTCGCGGTGGGATTTCTGGTCTTCAGCGAACTCGTCGGGCGGCTCGCCGCGCGGGACGGCCAGGTCGACGCGCCCTGGACGTTCGTGATCGGCTTCGGGCCACAACTGCTCGCCGTCGCGGGCGCTGTCGTCGCCGTGCTGATCGACCAGCGGAGGCGGAACCGATGAACCTGTCCCGGCGCGGCCTGTTCCGGGTCACCGCGGCCGGCCTGCTGGTGGCGGGCTGCGCGAGCGGCGGCTCGAACACCGAGACCGAGTCCAGCGCGGGCACGCTGTTGCGCAGCGCGGCGAAGCTGCCCGAGCCGTTCACCGTGCCGCTGCCGGCCGCGCCGGTGCTGCGACCGGTCCGGCCCGGCCACTACGAGATCACCCAGCGGGCCGCCGACGTGGAGATCCTGCCCGGCCTGCGCACGACGGTCTGGGGTTACGACGGCATCTTCCCCGGCCCCACGATCGAAACCCGCCGCGGGCAGACCACCGTCGTGCGGCACCGCAACGAGCTGGGCGTGCCCGTGGTGGTGCACCTGCACGGCGGCCGGACCCCGCCCGAGCACGACGGCTACCCGCTGGACCTGGTCGCACCCGGCGCGGCGCGCGAGTACGTCTATCCGCTGGACCAGCCGGCGGCCACGCTCTGGTACCACGACCACCGGGCCGACTTCACCGGCCCGCAGGTCTACCGCGGTCTCGCCGGGTTCCACCTGATCCGCGACGACGAGGAGGACGCGCTGCCCCTGCCGCGTGGCGAGCGGGAGGTGCCGCTGATGATCACCGACCGGTCGTTCGCCGCCGACGGTTCCTTCGCCTACCCCTCGGTCGATCCGTCACTGCTCGGCGAGCCCGGGGTGACCGACGATTTCGTCAGCGGCGTGCTCGGCGACTGCATCCTGGTCAACGGCGCGCCCTGGCCGGTGATGGAGGTGGACGCGGCCCGCTACCGGTTCCGGATCCTGAACGCCTCCAACGCCCGCCGCTACCGGCTCGCGCTGGACCCGCCGGGGCCGGGGTTCGTGCAGATCGGCGGCGACCAGGGGCTGCTCGCCGCGCCGGTCCGGCACGACCAGCTGCAGATCGCGCAGGCCGAACGGTACGACGTGGTGATCGACTTCTCGGCGTACCAGCCGGGCCAGGAGGTCACGCTGCTGAACCGGCTGGGCGAGGACGGCACGGCGCGCGTGATGCGGTTCGTGGTCACCCGGCGGGCGGCCGATGACAGCGCCATCCCGGACCGGCTGGCCGATGTCCGGCCGCTGTCCCGCGCGGACGCGGTGGTGGAGCGCGAGTTCACGTTCCGCCGCGGCGGGGCCGAACACCACGGGATGACACTGTGGACGGTCAACGGGATGCCGTTCAGCGCCGACGGGGTCGTGGCCGAGCCGGCGCTGGGCACGGTCGAGCTGTGGCGGTTGCGGGCGCAGAACGTGCCGCACCCGATCCACATCCACCTCGCGCCGTTCCAGATCCCGGGCACGGCGCACGGCTGGAAGGACACGGTCGACCTGGGCAACGGTGACCAGGCCGAGGTGCTCGTCCGGTTCGAGGGCTACCGCGGGAAGTACGTGATGCACTGCCACAACCTCGAACACGAGGACATGATGATGATGGCGAACTTCGTGGTGCGGTGATCACTCCTCGCCGTCGAACTCGAAGGCCTCTTCCAGCATCTCGCCCATGACCATGCCGCCCACGACACCCGCGGCCGCGCCGGCGACCACGCCGCCCATGCCCATCCCGCGGCCGTGGTGCCCGTGGTGGTGGCCGCCGAAGGCCGGGTTGCCGAACGCGGAGTGCCCGCCGCGCTGGGCGGCCTCGGCCAGCCACTGGCCGATCAGCGCGGCCCAGTCGGCGGTCTCCGCGTCCTGGTGCGGCATCTGGAAGCGGCCGAACGAGTCGCCGCCGGCCTGCATGAAGCGGCCCCGGCGGTCGGCCTCGAGGACGACGGCCAGATCGTGCGGTCCGGCGACGAACGTCAGCTCGACCTCGTTGATCCGCCCGGCGAACTCGGCGGGCGGGAAGAACTCGATCTCCTGGTAGAAACCCAGCTCCTGGCGCACGCCGTAGAGGCGGCCGGCCTCCACGTCGGCGTTGCGGAACCGGAAGCCGAGCTGGCCGAAGGCGTCCAGCACCCGGTCCTGCGACGGCAGGGGGTGCACGTGGACCGGGTCGAGGTCACCCTTGTCCGGCGCGCCCGCGATCACCAGCTCGGTCCGCACGCCGACGGCCATGCCGTGCAGCAGCGTGTCCCCGACCGCGGTGATGGGCGTCTCCCACGGCAGCCGCAGCTCGAACGGCACGGTGACCAGCTGACCGGCCGGCACCCGCACCCCCTGCTGCACCAGCTGGCGGTGGAACTCCCCGGTGGCCGCGGACTCGTGCCCGCCGCGCTCGATCTCGACCCGCGTGACCAGCGACAGGACGACCTGGTCGATGGCCGCGTCGGCGCTCCCGCCCTGGATCCGGACCTGCCCCGTGACCACCTGACCGGGCACCGCATGGGGCGAGTCGAGCACGGTGTCGACCGACGGCCCACCGACGCCGAAGGCGCTGAGCATCCGCTTGAACATGGACGGGTTCCTCCTGGGATCCAGACAAATCAGGCTCAAGATCGAGACTACCGGCAACCGCCCGCGAGTCCCACGCTCCCGCGCGCGAGTCCCACGCTCCGGCGCGCGAGTCCCACGCTCCGGCGCGCGAGTTCCACGTTCCGGCGCGCGAGTCCCACGTTCCCGCGCGCGAGTCCCACGCTCCCGGCCCCGAGTTCCACGCTCGCGCGCGCGAGTTCCACAGGGGGCCGACGGCGAGCGTGGGACTCGCGGTACTGAATGTGGGACTCGCGGTACTGAATGTGGGACTCGCGGTGGGTCAGGAGCCCAGGTATCGCAGCACGGCCAGCACCCGCCGGCTGTACCCGGTCGTATGGCTCAGCCCCAGCTTGTCGAAGATCGCGTTCACGTGCTTCTCCACCGCGGACTGCGACACGTACAGCTCGGCCGCGATGCCGGCGTTCGTGTGCCCCTCGGCCATCTTCGCCAGCACCTCGCGCTCCCGGGCGGTCAGCGTCGCGAGCGGGTCGGCGTGCGTGGTGCGCGCCAGCAGCCGCCGGACGACCTCCGGGTCGAACGCCGCCCCGCCGGACCCCACCCGCTCCAGCGCGTCGAGGAACTCGCCGACCTGCATCACCCGGTCCTTGAGCAGGTACCCGACCCGCCCGCCGTCGTCGGTGATCAGTTCGGTCGCGTAGCGCTTCTCGACGTACTGGGACAGCACCAGCACCCCGACCTCCGGCCACTGCCGCCGGATCTCCAGCGCCGCCCGCAATCCCTCGTCGGTGTGGTCGGGCGGCATCCGGATGTCGGTCACCACCACGTCCGGCCGCACCCGGGACACCTCGTCGAGCAGCTCCGTCGCGTTGCCGACCGCGGCGAGCACCTCGTGGCCCTCCTCGGCGAGCAGCCGGATCAGGCCCTCGCGCAGCAGGGTCGAGTCCTCGGCCAGGATCACGCGCACGGCAGCTCCGCCCGCACGACCGTCGGCCCGCCGGCCGGACTGTCCACAGTGAACACCCCGTCCGCCGCGCCGACCCGCCGGGCCAGCCCGGACAAGCCGTTGCCGTCCGGCCGCGCGCCGCCCACGCCGTCATCGCTGATGGTCACGGTCAGCATCCTGCCGGTCCGCCCCACGGCGATGTCGATCCGGCTCGCCGCCGCGTGCTTGATCGCGTTCGTGACCGCCTCCGACGCGACGAAGTAGGCGACGGTCTCGGTCGCCGGATCCACCCGCTCGTCCAGCGCGTACGACAGCCCGACCGGCAGGCTCGACCGCTCCGCCAGCGCCTCCAGCGCCGTGCCCAGACCGCCTTCGTCCAGCGCGATCGGGTACACCCGCCACGCGACGTCCCGCAGTTCCTGCAGCGCCAGCTGGGTCTCCTCGTGCGCCTGCCGCAACAGCGCCTCCGCCCGTTCCGGGTCCTTCGCGCGGCGGGCGCGGCCGAGCAGCATGCCCAGCGACACGATCCGCTGCTGCACCCCGTCGTGCAGGTCGCGCTCGATGCGCCGCCGCTCGTCGTTCACCGCCTCGACCACCTCGGCCCGGCTGTGGGTCAGCGCGTCGACGCGGCGCTGCAGCCGTTCCTGTTTCGTGGGCCCGAAGAAGTGGTGCGCGAGCCGGCGTTCCAGCGCGACGACCCCGATGAGCCCCTGCACCGCCAGGAAGACCAGCAACACGCCGATCAACAGCAGTCCGGGCGCGTCGTACCAGTCCTGATCCTCGCCGATCGGGTCGCCGCCGCCCAGCGGGTGCCCGCTGATCAGCTGCCACACCATGATCCCGGCCGCCGCCACCCCCAGCGCGATCAGCACGAAGATGCCCGCCCCGAGCCCGCCCACCACACTGCGCGTGCCGAGGTAGCGCAGGGCACGCGAGTCCCGGTAGTCGTCCGAGGTGGGGTAGTCCAGGTACCGCCGCAGCCGCGACCGGTCCCGCTCGGCGAACCAGCGCGTGGCCCCGAACACGGCGGGGCGCGCGGCCGGCACGGCGAGGGCGAGCGTCGCCACGATCACGAAGACCGCCTCGGCGAACGCGCTCAGCCCACCGAGCGCCAGCCCCGCCGTCACCCGCATCGCGCGGCGCACGTCCACTGTGGGCATATCCCGAGGTTAGCGGGGTTCCACGCGCCCGGTACTGAGGTTTTCCGCAGGATGATCGGGTGCTGCACCCCATGGTCGCGGCCGTCCCGGATTCCTAGCGTCGAAAGCATGGATCTTCACCTCGCACAGGCCGAACCGCTCGGGGGACTCGCCGGTTGGGCCGTCGGCCTCATGGACTCCCTCGGCGGGCTCGGCGCCGCCGTCATCGTCGGCCTGGACAACCTGTTCCCGCCCATCCCGAGCGAGCTGGTGCTGCCGCTCGCCGGGTTCTCCGCCAGCCAGGGCACGTTCAGCCTGCTCGAAGCGCTGGCCTGGACCACGTTCGGCTCGGTCGCCGGCGCGGTGATCGTCTACTGGCTGGGCGCGCTGCTCGGCCGCGACCGGACCCGTGCGCTGCTGCTGCGGATCCCGCTGGTCAAGGCGTCCGACTTCGACCGCACCGAGGCGTGGTTCGCCAAGCACGGCACCAAGGCGGTGTTCTTCGGCCGGATGGTGCCGATCTTCCGCAGCCTGATCTCACTGCCCGCGGGGATCGAACGGATGCCGTTCGGCCGGTTCCTGGTGCTCACCACGCTGGGCAGCCTGATCTGGAACACGCTGTTCGTCTTCGCCGGCTACCTGCTCGGCGCGAACTGGCACGTGATGAACGACTACGCGGGGATCTTCCAGTACGCGGTGATCGGCGCCGTCGCGATCGCGCTGGTGGTGTTCGTCGTCACGCGACTGCGCGACCGCGTGCGGGCGTGAACACGAAGCCGCCCTCCCCGGGGGCAGGGGAGGGCGGCTTCGCTCGCGGGCGTCAGGCGGCCTGGACCACGGGGGTGGTGGCCGGCGCCAGCGCCAGGTCGAGGACTTCCCGCACGTTCGACACCGGGTGCACGTCGAGCTGGGCCAGCACGTCCGCGGGGACGTCGTCCAGGTCCGGCTCGTTGCGCTGCGGGATGATCACCGTCTTCACCCCGGCCCGGTGCGCGGCCAGCAGCTTCTGCTTGACCCCGCCGATCGGCAGGACCCGGCCGGTCAGCGACACCTCGCCGGTCATCGCCACGTCGGCCCGCACCACACGGCCGGACAGCAGCGACGCCAGCGCCGTGGTCATCGTGATCCCGGCGCTCGGCCCGTCCTTGGGCACCGCGCCCGCGGGGACGTGGACGTGCACGCCCCGGTCCTTCAGGTCGCCGACCGGCAGTTCCAGCTCGGCGCCGTGCGAGCGCAGGTAGGACAGTGCGATCTGCACCGACTCCTTCATCACGTCACCCAGCTGCCCGGTGACGGTGAGCCCGGAGCTGCCCGACTCGGGATCGGCCAGCGACGCCTCGATGTAGAGGACGTCCCCGCCGGCACCCGTGACGGCCAGCCCGGTCGCCACCCCCGGCGTCGCGGTCCGCTGGGTCGACGCGGGCAGCGCCGACTCCGGCAGGTGCCGCGGACGGCCGAGGTAGCCCTCCAGGTCCGCCGCGTCGACGGTCACCGGCAGGGTCGCCTCGTCGAGCGCGACCCGGGTCGCGATCTTGCGCAGCACCTTCGCGATGGTCCGGTTCGCGTTGCGCACGCCCGCCTCGCGGGTGTACTCGGCGGCGATCCGGCTCAGCGCGGCGTCGGTGAACCGCACGTCGTCGCGGCCCAGCCCGGCCCGCTCCAGCTCGCGGGGGAGCAGGTGGTCGCGGCCGATGACGACCTTCTCGTGCTCGGTGTAGCCGTCCAGCGTCACCAGTTCCATCCGGTCCAGCAGCGGCCCGGGGATGGTCTCCAGCGCGTTGGCCGTGGCGAGGAACACCACGTCCGACAGGTCCAGCTCGACCTCGAGGTAGTGGTCGCGGAAGGTGTGGTTCTGCTCGGGGTCGAGCACCTCCAGCAGGGCCGCGGTCGGGTCGCCGCGGTAGTCGGCGCCCACCTTGTCCACCTCGTCGAGCAGGACCACCGGGTTCATCGACCCGGCCTCCTTGATGGCGCGGACGATCCGGCCGGGCAGCGCGCCGACGTAGGTGCGCCGGTGGCCGCGGATCTCCGCCTCGTCCCGGACACCGCCGAGCGCGACGCGGACGAACTTGCGGCCCATCGCCTTCGCGACCGACTCACCGAGCGACGTCTTGCCCACACCCGGCGGGCCGACCAGCGCCAGCACCGCTCCGGAGTGCCGCCCGCCGACCTGTCCCTGGCCCGCTTCGGCGCGGCGGGCGCGCACGGCCAGGTACTCGATGATGCGTTCCTTCACGTCGTCCAGGCCCGCGTGGTCCGCGTCGAGCACCGCCCGCGCCGCCGCGATGTCGTGGACGTCCGTGGTCCGGTCATTCCAAGGGATCTCCAGGACCGTGTCCAGCCAGGTGCGGATCCAGCCGCCCTCCGGCGAGGCGTCGGAGGTGCGCTCCAGCTTCTCCACCTCGGCCAGCGCGGCCGTGCGGACGTGCTCGGGCAGGCCGGCCTGCTCCACGCGGGTGCGGTAGTCGTCGGAGTCGGCGGTGCCGTCCAGCTCGCCCAGCTCCTTGCGGATCGCCTCCAGCTGGCGGCGCAGCAGGAATTCCTTCTGCTGCTTCTCCATGCCCTCGGCGACGTCCTTGCGGATGGTGTCGGTCACCTCGAGCTCGGCCAGGTACTCCCGGCTCCACTCCAGTGCCTTCTCCAGCCGCGTCGCGACGTCGAGCGCGGTCAGCAGCTCCAGCTTCTGGTCCGTGCTCAGGAACGGCGAGTTGCCGGCCAGGTCGGCGATCGCGGACGGGTCCTCGACCTGCTGCACCGCGTCGATCATCTGCCAGCCGCCGCGCTGCTGGAGGATCGAGATCACGACGGTCTTGTACTCGGCGGCCAGCGCGCGGGCCCGCTCGCCGGAGATCTCGGCGACCGGCTCGGCGTACACCCAGCGCGCCGCGCCGGGGCCGTCGCCGTTCTCGCCGACCCGGGCGCGCCGGGTGGCGCGCAGCAGGACGGCGGCCTTGCCGCCGGGGATGCGGCCGACGCGCTCGATGGTCGCGACGGCGCCCAGCTCGGCGTACTCCCCGTGCACCCGCGGGACGATCAGGACCTCGGCCTGCGTGGCCGGGAGCGACCGGATACCCGGGAACGACGGCGCCTTCGCCTGGGCGGAGTCGACCGCGGCGCGGGTCTCCGCGTCGTCGAGTTCGAGCGGGACGATCATGCCGGGCAGCACGACGTCGTCGTCGAGGGGCAGTACGGGGAGGAGCCTGGTGTCGGTCATCTGTTTGCTCCCTACCTGGTTGAGTCTGCCTAGCTCAACTTTCCGGCGAGCCGGTTTGTTTCCGCAGGTAGTTCGCTCGCAGCGGACGGCGTCCGGGAATAAAACCGGGGCTGGCCCGGCAGCGGTCCCGGCTGGCGAGACTGAGACGCTCGTCGCATCGCGGGCGGGCCACGCACAGTCATCGGCGCTGTTCAATCACGATCGCGATTGAATCGCGATCAATGCGCGGGAGCGCAGCACGGCGGCTCGCGGGGAACGCGTTGTAGCCGGGCGACGCGCTTAACGTCGATTACCGGGAGCGATCGCCGAAAAGATCCATCTCACCCGTAAGTCTCCGCTGGTCACCGTAGTTGGCACGTTGTTAACTATGAGGTGATGTCATGGCGGCCGGAAAGAGGCTGAAGTACGCCCTCCGGGGTACAGTGATCCCCTCATTCGCACCGAGATCACCGTCTCGTGCGCGGTGAGTACCGGCGGGCGCACTGGGGCGTATGGGTGGAAGGAGGTTGCATGCCGGACTTTGATGGCAGGCCGGACGGCCCCATCCCGGCGGCAGCCGCCAATGCTGGTGGTGCCGAGGCGCGGGCGGACGAGCGCCGCTTCCGGGTCTACACGCTGACCGTCTTCTCGGTCGGCGTGCTCACCGCCGTCGCCGTGTCGCTGTGGCTGCCGTTCCACGGTTCGGCGGAGCTGTGGTGGATCGGCCCGGTGCTGGCCCTGTCCTTCTTGCTCGCCGAGCAGCTCGGCATCAACGTCGACGTCCGGTCCGGCATCTCCTGGACCATCTCCTTCACCGAGATCCCCCTGGTCATCGGCTTCTTCGTGGCGCCGTTCGAGGTCGTCCTCGCGGCCCACCTGGTCGCCGGGATCAGCACGCTCCTGGTCCGCCGCGTCTCCGGGCGCGTGCTCTACAACGCCGGCGCGTTCCTGCTGGAGATCACCAGCGCGTTCGCCGTGGCCGGCCTGGTCGAGCGGATCATGGGCACCACCGAGATGACCTGGCCCGCCGCGCTCGCCGGCACCCTGACCGCGCCGCTGACCAGCACGCTGCTGGCGCTGGCCGCCGTCCGGGTGCTGCGCCGCCGCATGCGCATCGGCACCGCGCTCCGGCTCACCGGCCGCATCCTGGTCGTCGGGTTCGTCAACGCCTCGGTCGGCCTGAGCGGCTACCTGGTGATCGCCGGCACGGCCAACGCGTGGCCGCTGGTGCTCGCCGTCTTCGCCGGCCTGTCCGCGCTGTACTGGGCCTACTCCGATCTGCTGCGTGAGCAGCGGGACATGGAGGCGCTCTCCGACGTCAGCCTGATGGTCGCCCGCTCCGGTCAGCAGGCCGCCGCGCGCCCGGCCAGCGGCGCCGACGACCTCGCGGCCGGGGTGAACGTCAGCGAGTGGCAGACGATCGCCGAGCGCATCAAGGACCAGCTCTCCGCCGGCCGCGTGGTGCTGCGGCTGCGCCTGGAACCGACCGCGGACATGCGCGCCGTCGTCGCGGGGGAGCCGATGCCGACGGCGGACCTGCCCGCCGACGACCCGATGCTGCGCCTGCCCGGCTCGCACGTGCGGCACTTCCGCATCACCGAGGCCAACAGCGACATCGCCGCCGGACTGCTCAGCCGCGGCGCGCAGGAGGCGCTGGTGGTGCCGCTGCGCAGCGCGAATCAGCTGCTCGGCGTGGTCGAGGCGCACGACCGCCTGTCCCGGTGGCGGGGCTTCGGCAAGTACGACGTGCAGCTGCTCGGCACCATGGCCAGCCACCTGGCGACCGCGCTGGACAACCGCCGCCTGGTCGCCACCCTGCGCCACGACGCCTACCACGACCCGCTGACCGGCCTGCTCAACCGGCCCGGCTTCCGGCAGGTCGCGCGCGAGCCGCTCGCCGAGCACCCCGACTCCGCCGTGCTGCGCATCGACCTGGACGTGTTCTCCGCGGTCAGCGACGCGCTGGGCTACGCGTGGGCGGACCGGATGGTGGTCGCCGCCGGACGCCGCCTGCGCGACGCCCTCGGCCCCGACGTCCCCCTGGCCCGCCTGGAGGGCGCGTCCTTCGCCGCCCTGCTCACCGGGGTGCGCGGCCAGGACGTGCACGACGTGGCCGATCGGCTGCGCGCGCAGCTGTCCGTGCCCTACCCGGTCGACCGGCTCACGGTCGAGGCCAACGCGATGGTCGGCTACGCCTCGGCGGCCGACGACGACACCCTCGACCACGGCGACGTGGACGGCCTGCTCCAGCGGGCCGACGTCGCCGTGCGGGCCACCCGCGGCGGCGAAGAGGTCCGTGGGTACGTGCCCAGCATGGGCCAGATCTTCCTGCGCCGGTTCCAGATGGTCACCCAGTTCCGGCAGGCCATCGAGGAGGGCCAGGTCAGCGTCCACTACCAGCCGAAGGTGTCGCTGCCGAGCAAGCAGGTCCTCGGCGTGGAGGCGCTGGTGCGCTGGCAGCACCCCGAGTTCGGCCGGCTCGACCCGGACGAGTTCGTGCCCGCGGTCGAGGCCGCCGGCCTGGTCCTGCTGCTGACCGGGTTCGTGCTGGAGCAGTCGCTGATCCGGGTGCGCAAGTGGATGGACGAGGGGCTGCGGATCTCCGTCGCGGTCAACCTGTCCGTGCGGAACCTGGCCGACGAGGACTTCCCGGCCAAGGTCGTCGAGGCGCTGCGGAAGTTCGGCGTGCCGCCCGAGCTGCTCACCTTCGAGCTGACCGAGTCCGGGGTGATGGCCGATCCGCAGAAGGCGCTGCCGATCCTGCGCGAGCTGCACGGGCTGGGCATCGTGCTGGCGGTCGACGACTTCGGCACCGGCTACTCGTCGCTGGCCTACCTGCGGCAGCTGCCGGTGGACGAGGTCAAGATCGACAAGAGCTTCGTCCTCGGCATGGGCACCGACCTCGGGGATCTGGCGGTGGTCCGGTCGATCGTCGAGCTGGGGCATTCGCTGGGGCTGGCGGTCGTCGCCGAGGGCGTCGAGGAGGACGTGGCGCGGGACCAGCTGGAGGCGATGGGCTGCGACGTCGCCCAGGGGTACCTGATCTCCCGCCCGCTGGCCGAGGACCGCCTGGAGGCCTGGTTGCAGGCCCGCACGGCCCGGTCGACGGGGCGCAAGATGGAGACGGTGCTGACGCTCCTGACGTAAAAGGGACCCCCCTGCACGGGCCCTCCGGCCGGGGATGTAATCTCTTCGAGGCTTCAACGTTCAGACGTTGGAACTCGCCCCAATAGCTCAGTCGGCAGAGCGTCTCCATGGTAAGGAGAAGGTCTACGGTTCGATTCCGTATTGGGGCTCGGTGGTCAGCAGGACGCCCTCGCTTCGGCGGGGGAGCCTGACGGCCGGTCAAGGCGGTGTAGCTCAGTCGGTAGAGCAAGCGGCTCATAATCGCTGTGTCGCCGGTTCAAGTCCGGCCACCGCTACGCGGATGGGCGAGCTATGCTCACAGACTGCGTGAGCCGAGTCCGCTTCGCCATTGCATCGGGGGTCGGACCCCCGGACCCCCGCCAGGGGGCAAGCCCCCTGGACCCCCACGTCGGGTGACCTGGCAGGTTGAGGTCGCCGGTGGGGGGTTCGTTGTGTAGAGAAAGGCTTTGCTGTGGCTGCCACCGACGTGCGACCGAAGATCACGCTGGCGTGCGAGGTCTGCAAGCACCGCAACTACATCACCAAGAAGAACCGGCGCAACGACCCGGATCGCCTGGAGATGAAGAAGTTCTGCCCGAACTGCGGTACGCACCGGGTTCACAAGGAAACCCGCTGACGCCAGCACCCAGGTTTCGACGAAGGCCGCCCCGGTCCCCCCGGAGCGGCCTTCGTGCTTTCCGGGCCCCTCGCCAGGATCGTGATCCCGGCCACCACGTCGACCCCGACCGCGGCCCGGGCTGCCCACGCCGGGATCACGGGCCGTTCCGCGAGGTAGCCGAGCGCCGCCCCGCCGGCATGTCATCCCGGCTGGTCAACCTGCGCCTACGCCGTCCCGGACGGCGCGGCAGCGGCCGAGCCAGTCACCGGCGGACGTCACGCCGTCCGAGCTGTGCCACCCGCTCGGCGAGGCCGCCAGACGGGCTCTGTGCGCGCTCGCCCGGTAGGTAGGCTGCGCGGGTGCCTTTGGACCCCTCGTTCGTCGGGCGGACGTATCCGCCGGACTCCACGTACGAAGTCGGCCGCGAGAAGATCCGCGAGTTCGCCGCCGCGATCGGCGACGCCAACCCGCTCTACACCGACGCGGAGGCGGCCCGCGCGGCCGGCTACCCGGACGTCATCGCGCCGCCCACCTTCCTCACGGTGATCAACCTCGACGCGATCAACGCGATCGCCGAGGACCCCGAACTCGGGCTGGACTACAGCCGGATGGTGCACGGCGACCAGGCGTTCAGCTACACGCGCCCGGTGCACGCGGGCGACCGGCTCCGCATCACCACGACGGTCGAGGACATCATGGCCCGCGCCGGCAACGACTTCCTCACCGTGCGCGGCGAGGTCGTCGACGCCGACGGTCAGCTGGTGTGCACGACGCGGGCGCAGCTCGTCGTGCGGGGAGAGGGGGCCTGATGGCGTACGAGAAGGGCACCGAGCTGCCGCCGCTGCAGGTGCACGTCACACGCGACCAGCTGGTCCGGTACGCGGGCGCGTCACTGGACTTCAACCCGATCCACTGGAACGAGCGGTTCGCCAAGGAGGTCGGGCTCCCGGACGTGATCGCGCACGGGATGCTGACCATGGCCCTGGGCGGCCGGCTCGTGACGGACTGGCTCGGCGACCCGGGGAAGCTGGTCGAGTACAGCGTGCGCTTCACTCGGCCGGTCGTGGTCTCGCCGGAGGGTGCGGACGTCGAGTTCACCGGCAAGGTCGCCGAGGTCCGCGAGGACGGCTCGGCGCGCGTGGACATCACGGCGAAGTTCGACGGCAAGACGGTGCTCGGGAAGGCCCAGGCCGTCGTCCACTGACGACAGGTTGCATCCCAAACTGGTACCGTAGTGGTATGACGAAGCAGATCGCCGTTCGTCTCCCGGACGACCTGGTGTCCTTCATCGACCACGTGGTGGAGGAGGGCGGCGCCGCGAGCCGCGCCGAGCTGGTGTTCCGCGCCCTGGAGCGGGAACGCCGCCGGCTGATCGCGGAACGCGACATCGCCCTGCTGACGGGCGGCGTGCCGGACGATCTCGCCGGGATCGAGGAGCACGCCGCCCCGTTGGACGACCTGGACTGATGCGCCCGATCCACACGGCCCGGCTCGACAAGGTGCGGCCGGTGCTGGTGCTGACGCGGGAGCTGATCCGCCCGCACCTGACGCGCGTCACGATCGCGCCGATCACGAGCACGATCCGCGGCCTGTCCACCGAGGTGCGGGTGGGCAGCCGCAACGGCCTGTCCCACGACAGCGTCGTGAGCTGCGACAACATCCAGACCATCCGGAAGTCCGCGCTGGGCAAGCAGATCGGCTACCTGATGCCGGACCAGGAGCACGAGCTGACGGAAGCGATCCGCCTGGCCTTCGACCTGGAGTAGCGCGCACAGCGCGGCTTTGAACCAACCCGAGCTGGGTGGTCATCCCGTCGCCTGACACGCAACGATCACTTTGAGCCAGGCCCGCAACCCAGGCCGCCAACCGCCGCCCGACAACGCAACCTTGCGGGCCTGGCTCAAAGTGATATGCACAAACCGGAAGGCGACGGGATGACCACACAGCGACCACCTCGCCAAGGTGAGACGAGGCACCCCTTGGTCATCCCGGAGCCTGCCCGTCCGGCGAGGACATCCCTTGATCCCTGGAGCCGCACGAACCCCGGCGACGTGCCCACCGCGTCAATCCACCAGCTCCAGCACCACGTCGGCCATCCCGCGCTCCCCGACCGCGTTGGGGTGCAGCTCCATCGCCGGTGAGGACGGCACCACGTCCTCGACCCACTTCACCCGCGCCTTGGCGCACATGTCCTTCCCCTTGGACGGCGTCGCCGTGTCCGCGTACCCCGCCTGGTTCGCCTTGGCTTCGGTGGCCAGCATCGTGTTCAGCCGCGCCAGCGACGTCCGCAGGTAGGCCACGTCCTCCGGCCCGATGGGCAGGAACGGCCAGCACCCGTTCCCGTCCGGCAGCGCCGTCGGGTACCCGACCACGATCACCCGCGCCCGCGGCGCCCGCTGGTGGATCTCGGTCAGCGCGGCGCGGATCTTCGGCGCCGTCGCGGCGATCCGCTCCGCCAGCTGGTCCCGTCCGCCCGCGGTCAGCCGCGGCTTGCACAGCGACACCGTCCGGTTGGTCGTCAGGCAGTCCCGCGCGAGGCTCACCAGCCCGACGTCGTTGCCGCCCATCCCGAGCGTGACCAGCGTCGTGTCGGGGGTGACCGCGTCCAGCTGCGGCGGGTTGACCCCGTCCGGCGTGGTCTGCGGCTCGGTCAGGTGCTGGGTGGTCGCCCCGCCGCAGCTCACGTCGGCGAACGACACCGGCCGCAGCTCGGCGGCGACGAGGTGCGGGTAGTTGTTGTTCGAGCGCGCGCAGCCCGGCGACGTGCCCGCGGGCGCCCCGATGCGCGGCGCCGACGTGTAGGAGTCGCCCAGCGCGACGTACCGGCCGGTGCCCGGGCCGATCACCGAGCCCGGCGGTTTCGGCGGCTCGGCCGATTCGCCCCGGTCGCCGCGCCAGTACACGACACCGGCCGTCACCGCGCCCACGAGCGCGGCCACCACCACCCCGATCAGTACCTTCTTCCCCACCCGCTCCGGCTACCCCGAAAACGCCGAAGCGCCACTTCCGGCATGCGGAAGTGGCGCTTCGGGTAACCGGATCGGGTTACTTCGCCTCGGACAGCAGGGCGGCGATCCGCTGCACGCCCTCCACCAGATCGGACTCGGCCAGCGCGTAGGAGAACCGGAAGTAGCCCGGCGTCCCGAACGCCTCACCCGGCACCGCGGCCACGTCGGCCTCGCGCAGCATCAGGTCGGCCAGCTCCAGCGTGTCGGACGGCTTCTCGCCGCGGATCTCCTTGCCCAGGAGCTCCTTGAACGACGGGTACGCGTAGAACGCGCCCTCCGGCGTCGGGCAGGTCACGCCCGGGATCTCCGACAGCAGCGAGACGATCTTCTTCCGGCGCGCGTCGAACGCGGCGCGCATCTCGGCGACCACGTCCAGCGGCCCCGCGATGGCGGCCAGCGCGGCCCGCTGCGCGATGTTCGACACGTTGCCGCACAGGTGCGACTGGTAGCCGGTCGCGGCCTTGATCACGTCCTTGGGGCCGGCGATCCAGCCGACCCGCCAGCCGGTCATCGAGTAGGTCTTCGCGACGCCGTTGAGGATCAGCGTCTGGTCGGCCAGCTCGGGCACCACGACCGGCATCGAGTGGTTCTCGGCGCCGTCGTAGGTCAGGTGCTCGTAGATCTCGTCGGTGATCACCCAGATGCCGTGCTCGTAGGCCCACTTGCCGATGGCCTCGATCTGCTCCCGGGTGTAGACCGCGCCGGTCGGGTTGGACGGCGAGTTGAACAGCAGCACCTTCGTGCGGTCGGTGCGCGCGGCCTCCAGCTGCTCGACGGTGACCCGGTACCCGGTCGACTCGTCGGCGGTGACCTGCACCGGCACGCCGCCGGCCAGCTTGATCGACTCGGGGTAGGTGGTCCAGTACGGCGCCAGCAGCAGGACCTCGTCGCCCGGGTCGCACAGCGTGGCGAACGCGGAGTAGACGGCCTGCTTGCCGCCGTTGGTGACCAGCACCTGGCTGGGCTCGATGGTGAAGCCGGAGTCCCGCAGCGTCTTCGCCGCGATGGCCTCCTTCAGCTCGGGCAGGCCGCCGGCCGCGGTGTACCCGTGGTTGGCCCGGTCGTGGACGGCCTTCGCGGCCGCCTCGACGACGTAGTCGGGGGTGGGGAAGTCCGGCTGCCCCGCACCGAAGCCGATCACCGGGCGGCCCTGCGCCTTCAGCTCCTTCGCCTTCGCGTCGACGGCGAGGGTGGCCGACGGCGTGATGCCGGCGATGCGGGCCGAGATGCGGGAGCCAGTGGTGACGGTTGCGGGTGCGCTCATGACCCACATCGTCGCACGTCCGGTGTGTCCAGAAGCACGCGGGAGGCCCTTCGCGGCCCCTCGGTTGCGGGCCCGCGAAGGGCTTGCCGTAGACTTCCGAACTTGGAACGTCCGGCGCTTGACCCCGCAGGGCATGCGGGGAGGGTCAAGGGCGTCCAGCGAGCGGCTCGATTGCTCGAAGGGGTGTAGCTCAATTGGCAGAGCAGCGGTCTCCAAAACCGCAGGTTGCAGGTTCAAGTCCTGTCACCCCTGCGTCGATGTAGGTGCCTTAGCGGAGGAGTGGTCGTGAGCGACAACGACGCCGGCGGCAAGGGCCAGGAGCAGGAGCCCAAGCGGGCTGCCCGTCCGGTCACGGCCGCGGCGCGGCGCGAACGTCGCGCCTCCGCGCGCCCTGCCGGCAAGGCGGCCAAGGACGGCGACAAGGCCCGTCCGTCGGGCAAGGCTTCGGTCAGCCCCTCCGCCGACGGCGCGGCCAAGGCCGGTGAGGTCAGGAAGGGTCGCGCGACCCCGAAGCGGACCCGCAAGGACAAGAAGCCGTCCCTGTTCGCGAGGCTGGTGCGGTTCATCCGCGAGGTGTGGGCCGAGCTGCGCAAGGTCATCTGGCCGACGCGCAAGCAGATGGTCACCTACACCACGGTCGTGCTGGTCTTCGTGGCCTTCATGGTCGCGCTGGTCTCGTTGCTGGACTTCGCGTTCCGCAAGGGCGTGTTCTGGCTGTTCGGCTGAGCGCGTCTGCGGGGCCGGCACGGACACGACAAGCGATCAAGTGAGAGGACGGAACGTGACCTCCGAGAACGGCGTCGCAGCCGGCGACGAGTACGACGAGCCGGTCGAGGCGGCCACCGGGGCTGAGGACGAGGCCGCCCGGTCCGAGGCTGCGCAGTCCGACCAGGACGCCGACGGCGCGGTCGCCGAACTCGACGCCGAGCCCGCCGAGACCGCTGCCGAGGACGAGACCGTCGAGGACGAGCCGGCCGCCGAGGCCGCTCCGGCCGAGGACGACGACGAGGACCCGGTGGAGAAGCTGCGCAAGGAGCTGCGCTCGCTGCCGGGCGACTGGTACGTCGTGCACTCCTACGCGGGCTACGAGAACAAGGTCAAGAACAACCTCGAGACCCGTACCCAGACGCTGGACGTCGAGGACTACATCTTCCAGATCGAGGTGCCCACCAAGGAGGTCACCCAGATCAAGAACGGCCAGCGCAAGGTCGTTCAGGAGAAGGTGCTGCCCGGCTACATCCTGGTCCGGATGGAGCTCAACGACGCGTCCTGGAGCGCGGTGCGCAACACCCCCGGCGTCACCGGGTTCGTGGGCGCCACCTCCAAGCCGTCGCCGCTGACCGTCGACGACGTGGTGAAGTTCCTGGCCCCGCAGGTCGAGAAGGCCGCCCCGGCGAAGGCCAAGGGCGAGGCCGCGACGGCGGAGGCCGCCCTGGGCGCGCCCGCGGTCGAGGTCGACTTCGAGGTGGGCGAGTCGGTCACCGTCATGGACGGCCCGTTCGCGACGCTGCCCGCGACGATCAGCGAGGTCAACGCGGACGCGCAGAAGTTGAAGGTCCTGGTGTCGATCTTCGGCCGCGAGACGCCGGTCGAGTTGTCGTTCACCCAGGTCTCCAAGATCTGACGACCCAGTACACTGGATCGTTGGCCCTCGCGCGCAGGCAGGCGCGCGGGGTACTCGGTACTGAATAGGAACTAGGAATGCCACCCAAGAAGAAGAAGCTTGCAGCGATCATCAAGCTGCAGATTCAGGCGGGTGCCGCGAACCCGGCTCCGCCGGTCGGCCCCGCGCTGGGTCAGCACGGCGTCAACATCATGGAGTTCTGCAAGGCCTACAACGCCGCGACCGAGTCGCAGCGCGGCAACGTGGTGCCGGTCGAGATCTCCGTGTACGAAGACCGGTCGTTCGACTTCAAGCTGAAGACGCCGCCGGCCGCGAAGCTGCTGCTGAAGGCCGCGGGCATCGACAAGGGCTCGGCCGAGCCGCACAAGACCAAGGTCGCCAAGGTGACCTGGGACCAGGTGCGCGAGATCGCCGAGACCAAGAAGTCGGACCTGAACGCCAACGACGTCGAGCAGGCGGCGAAGATCATCGCCGGTACCGCCCGGTCGATGGGCATCACGGTCGAGTAATTCCCGCACCGCGAACGCCAACGACATCGAGCAGGCCGCACAGTGTCGATCAAAAGCATGATCGCCGGTACCGCTCGGTCGATGGGCATCACGGTCGAGTAAGAGCCCTCGGGCTCGTCGTGGGAGAGCCAGGCGCTGGCTCGTCACCACAACTGATCCACTTTCTAGCTAAGGACAGACATGGCAAAGCGCAGCAAGGCTTTCCGCCAGACCGCTGAGCAGGTCGACCGCACGCGGCTGTACGCGCCGCTGGAGGCCGTGAAGCTGGCGAAGGAGCTCTCCAAGTCCAAGATGGACGAGACGGTCGAGGTCGCGATGCGCCTCGGCGTCGACCCCCGCAAGGCCGACCAGATGGTCCGCGGCACCGTGAACCTGCCGCACGGTACCGGTAAGACCGTCCGCGTCATCGCGTTCGCCGTCGGCGACAAGGCCGCGCAGGCCGAGGCCGCCGGTGCGGACGCCGTCGGCAGCGACGACCTGATCGAGCGAATCCAGGGTGGCTGGCTCGACTTCGACGCCGCTGTCGCGACGCCGGACCAGATGGCGAAGGTCGGGCGCATCGCCCGCATCCTGGGCCCGCGTGGCCTGATGCCGAACCCGAAGAGCGGCACCGTGACGCCCGACGTGGCGAAGGCGGTCACCGAGATCAAGGGCGGCAAGATCGACTTCCGCGTCGACAAGCAGGCCAACCTGCACCTGGTGATCGGCAAGTCGTCGTTCGACGCCGAGAAGCTGGTGGAGAACTACGCGGCCGCCCTGGACGAGATCCTCCGGGCGAAGCCGTCCGCCGCGAAGGGCCGCTACATCAAGAAGGTGGTCGTCTCGACCACCATGGGACGCGGCATCCCGGTCGACCCGGCCCGGACGCGCAACCTCCTCGCGGAGGAAGCGACCGCCTGACGGTCAGTGACGTGAACGGGCCCCGGCGCTGCTGCGCTGGGGCCCGTTTCGCGTTATCGGCTGGTGGGAGTGGCCGCGGTGCTCGGCACCGGACAGGTCACGGGCCCCGGCTCGTGGCCGGTGATGAGCCATTGCCCCTTCTCCACGCGCTGCACGGTGAACGTCCCGAGGGCGGGTCCGCCCTGGATGGGGAACCGGCACGAGTCGATCGTCAGGGTATCGCCGGGTGGAGGCTCGGAGACCGAGCTGGGGATCGACTCGGCGTAGTTGTTGACATTGGTGACCTGGGCTTTCAGTGCGAACACCGCCTGCTGGCAGTCGGCGTACCCGAGGTCTTCCGCGAACTTCTGCTGGATCGGGATGTCGAACGAGCCGCACGCGAGATCGGGCCGGTTCTGCGCGATCTGGGCGTAGACCGTGCGGACCGCCTCGTACGGCTGGGTGGAGAAGATCTTGTTCGTGCGCCACTGCCCGCCACCGGTTTCCGAGGCCGGCTTGTCTTCGTCGTCGGTGGGGAAGAAGTGGTTGTACGCCAGCTTGCCGGCCACCAGCAGGACGATCAGGAACAGCAGGGCGGACAGCAGCTTCCCCGCCAGGCGCTTCGCCCACTTCGGCGCCCTGATCTTCGGGCCGGGCTGGAGCTGGCCGTACGGCGGAGGCGGCCGCACCGGCGGGCCGCCGGGGCCGGGCTGCGTCGGTGGGCCGTAGCCGGGCGCGCTTTGCACCGGGGCGTTCTGCGTGGGCACCAGCTGGCCGTTGCCCTGCCGCTGGGCCTCCGTGTAGCGGAGGAAGTCCTGGAACTGCTGGAACTGCTGGAACTGCCGCAGCTGCTCCGGATCCAGCCGCGGCTGCGCGGGTTCGACCGCGGAACCGCTGGGCTCCGGGTCCCGGGACGGCTCGTCGGGCTGCTGGCCTGGTCGCTGCTCCACCACGCGCCCCATGATGCCTGCCGTGTGGTGGCCGAGTCATCACGCACCGCGCAAACCGGCCCCCGCGCCGGGCACGAAAACCACCAGGTACGATGGACGACGGTTCTACCGAAGACCGCTGGTTCTTCACGCCGTCAGGCGTGAAGCGAAGTGCCCCGAGCAGAAGGGGCGGCCCGCGCAGGAAGAACGAGGCCGGTGCACCCGTGTGCGCCGATGACGCCCCGTGCTTGCTGCGCGTGGGCGTTTTCTTCTTCCCGGGACTCCTCGCACAAGGCGGTCACACCAGCCAAGAGAGGAGGCGACCCATGGCGAAGCCGGACAAGGTGGCGGCCGTCGCCGAGATCGCGGACCACTTCCGCAACAGCTCGGCCACCGTCGTCACGCAGTACAACGGCCTCTCCGTGTCCCAGCTGTCCCAGCTGCGCCGCGCTCTCGGCACCAGTGCCAAGTACCGGGTTGCGAAGAACACCCTCGTGCAGCGGGCCGCGGAAGAGGCCGGCATCGAGGGTCTCCAGGACCTCTTCGTCGGCCCGACCGCGATCGCCTTCGTGCAGGGTGAGCCGGTCGACGCCGCGAAGGCCCTGAAGAACTTCGCCAAGGACAACGCCGCCCTGGTCATCAAGGGCGGCTACATGGACGGCCGCCCGCTGTCCGTCGACGAGGTCAACCAGATCGCCGACCTCGACAGCCGCGAGGTTCTCCTCGCCAAGGCGGCAGGCGCGTTCAAGGCCAAGCTGTCCCAGGCCGCGGCACTGTTCCAGGCCCCGGCGTCCCAGGTCGCCCGCCTCGCGCAGGCCCTGGCCGACAAGCAGCAGGGCGACGAGGCACCCGCCGAGAGCTGACGTACCACCCACCCCGTACCACCCGTTAGGAAAGGAACGCCATCATGGCGAAGCTGAGCACCGACGAACTGCTCGACGCGTTCAAGGAGCTGACCCTGCTGGAGCTCTCGGACTTCGTGAAGAAGTTCGAGGAGACCTTCGACGTCACCGCCGCCGCCCCGGTCGCCGCCGGCGCGGCCGCCCCGGGTGCCGCCGCCGCGGGCGCCCCGGCCGAGGAGGAGAAGGACGAGTTCGACGTCATCCTCGAGGGTGCCGGCGACAAGAAGATCCAGGTCATCAAGGTCGTCCGCGAGGTCGTCTCCGGTCTGGGCCTGAAGGAGGCCAAGGAGCTCGTCGAGGGCGCCCCGAAGCCGCTCCTGGAGAAGGTCGACAAGGACGCCGCCAACGCGGCCAAGGAGAAGCTCGAGGCTGCCGGCGCCAAGGTCAGCGTCAAGTAGTCGCGAATTTCGCATCTCGAAAAAGGCGGGTCACCTCCACGGTGGCCCGCCTTTTTCGGATCACCTGGATTGTGGCTTGCAAAACTCATGAGTAACCTGCCCGGGACTTGACTCGTTGCACCCTGTTGACGCCGGGCAGGCGTGTGCCAGGGTGTTGATCCACGGCGTCGGAGCTGCGGGAGGTTCGATGGGTGCCGAGGTGGTCATCGAGGGTCTGACCAAGTCCTTCGGGCGGCAGAGCATTTGGCGGGACGTGACCTTGACACTGCCTCCGGGCGAGGTGTCGGTCATGCTGGGCCCGTCGGGCACCGGTAAGTCGGTGTTCCTGAAGTCCATGATCGGGCTGCTCAAGCCCGACCGGGGCAAGTGCGTCATCAACGGCGTGGACATCGTGCGGTGCAGCGAGCACAAGCTGTACGAAACGCGAAAATTGTTCGGTGTCCTGTTCCAGGACGGCGCGCTGTTCGGGTCGATGAACCTCTACGACAACGTCGCCTTCCCGCTGCGCGAGCACACCAAGAAATCCGAGACCGAGATCCGCCGGATCGTCCTGGAAAAGCTCGAGATGACCGGTCTGGCCGGTGCCGAAAAGAAGCTGCCCGGCGAGATTTCGGGCGGGATGCGCAAGCGCGCCGGCCTGGCCCGGGCGCTGGTGCTGGACCCGGAGATCATCCTGGTCGACGAGCCGGACTCCGGTCTGGACCCGGTCCGCACCACCTACATCTCGCAGCTGTTCATCGACGTGAACGCGCAGATCGACGCCACGTTCCTGATCGTCACGCACAACATCAACCTGGCCCGCACGGTGCCGGACAACCTGGGCATGCTGTTCCGCAAGGAGCTGGTCATGTTCGGCCCCCGCGAGGTGCTGCTGACCAGCGAGGAGCCGGTCGTCAAGCAGTTCCTGAACGGCCGCATGGACGGCCCGATCGGTATGTCCGAGGAGAAGGACACCGCCCAGATGGCCGCCGAGCGCGCCATGTTCGAGGCCGGCCACCACGCCGGCGGTGTCGAGGACGTCACCGGCATCCCGGCCCAGATGCAGCCGACCCCGGGCGTGCCGACCCGGCAGGGCGCGATCCGCCGCAAGGACCGGGTCATGAAGATCCTGCACACGCTCCCGCCCGCGGCGCAGGAGGGGATCATCGAGTCCCTGTCGCCGGAGGAGCAGCGCCACTACGGCGTCACGCCGCGCCGCGCGGTGCACACCGGCAGCAGGCACGCCGCCCCGACCCAGCCGCTGCCGACGCAGCACCAGGGGCAGCTGCCGCAGGAGGAAATCGCCCACATGCCGCAGTCGGGCTGGTCCAGAACCGAGACCACCGACCGGCTGCGTGGCCCGGGGGCCGGTGAGGCATGAGCTCGACGGCCTCCCCGGCCAAGGTTCCCGGACTCGGAATGCTGCGTGAGACCGGGAAGTTGTTCGCCCTCGGGCTGGACATCATCCGCGGGTTCTTCCAGCGGCCGTTCCAGTTGCGGGAGTTCATCCAGCAGTCGTGGTTCATCGCGAGCGTCACGATCCTGCCCACGGCCCTCGTCGCGATCCCGTTCGGCGCGGTCATCTCGCTGCAGTTCGGGTCGCTCGCGCGTCAGCTCGGCGCGCAGTCCTACACCGGTGCCGGCAGCGTGCTCGCGACCGTGCAGCAGGCCGCTCCGCTGGTGACCGCGCTGCTCGTCGCGGGCGCCGGCGGCAGCGCGATCTGCGCGGACATCGGCGCGCGCACCATCCGCGAGGAGATCGACGCGATGGAGGTGCTCGGCGTCTCCGCGGTGCAGCGGCTGATCGTGCCGCGCGTGCTGGCGTCGATGCTCGTCGCGTTGCTGCTCAACGGCATGGTCAGCGTCATCGGCGTGCTCGGCGGCTACTTCTTCAACGTCGTGCTGCAGGGCGGCACGCCGGGCGCGTACCTGGCGAGCTTCTCGGCGCTGGCGCAGCTGCCCGACCTGTGGGTCGGCGAGATCAAGGCGCTCATCTTCGGCTTCATCGCGGCCGTGGTCGCCGCCTACCGCGGGCTGAACCCCGCCGGCGGCCCGAAGGGCGTGGGTGACGCGGTGAACCAGTCCGTCGTCATCACGTTCCTGCTGCTGTTCGTCGTGAACTTCGTGATCACGCTCATCTACCTGCAGATCGTCCCCGGAAAGCTGAGCTGATCATGGCGAGCATCGGTCAGACGGCGAAGCGGATCGCCACCCGTCCACTGGAGATCCTGGACAACTTCGGCGACCAGATGTCGTTCTACGCCCGTGCGCTGGCGTGGACGCCGCGCACGCTGCGCCGCTACACCAAGGAGGTCCTGCGGCTGCTGGCGGAGGTGAGCTTCGGCTCCGGTTCGCTGGCGGTCATCGGCGGCACGGTCGGCGTGATGATCGGCCTGACCCTGTTCACCGGTGTGCTGGTCGGCCTGCAGGGCTACTCGGCCCTGAACTCGATCGGCACGTCGGCGTTCACCGGGTTCCTGACGGCGTTCTTCAACACCCGCGAGATCGCGCCGCTGGTCGCCGGGCTGGCGTTGTCGGCGACCGTCGGCGCCGGGTTCACCGCCCAGCTGGGCGCGATGCGGATCTCCGAGGAGATCGACGCGCTCGAGGTGATGGGCGTGCCGAGCCTGCCGTACCTGGTGACCACCCGGATCATCGCCGGGTTCGTCGCGGTCATCCCGCTGTACGTGATCGGCCTGCTGTCGTCCTACCTGGCGTCGCGGCTGGTGGTCATCTACATCTACGGGCAGTCGGCGGGCACGTACGACCACTACTTCAACCTGTTCCTACCTCCCGAAGACGTCTTCTACTCGTTCATCAAGGTGCTGATATTCAGCGTCGTGATCATCCTGACCCACTGCTACTTCGGGTACCGCGCCTCCGGCGGCCCGGCCGGCGTGGGTGTGGCGGTGGGCCGCGCGGTGCGGCTGAGCATCGTCACGGTCGCCATCATCAACTTCTTCATCGGGTTCGCCATCTGGGGAACCTCGGTGACGGTCCGGATCGCGGGGTGAGGACACCGTGGTGACCTTGCGTCGCAGGCTGCTGGGCCTGCTCCTGATCGTGGTGCTCGCGGCGGGCGTCACGCTGTCGATCGCCATGTACAACAAGGCGTTCACGCCGACGGTCGAGGTGAAGCTGCAGGCCGGCGAGGTCGGCAACCAGCTGCTGCCGCAGTCCGACGTCAAGGTGCGCGGGCTGATCGTCGGCTCGGTGAAGTCGATCGACGCGAGCGCCGACGGCGCCACGCTGACGCTCGCGCTGGACCCGGAGTCGGCGAAGCTGATCCCGGAGAACGTCAGCGCCCGGTTCCTGCCGAAGACGCTGTTCGGCGAGCGGTACGTGTCGCTGGAGATCCCGGAGCGGCCGTCGGCGAAGACGATCGCCGCCGGTGACGTGATCCCGGAGGACCGCACGCAGGACGCCGTCCAGCTGTCGCAGGCGCTGGACAACCTGCTGCCGGTGCTGCAGGCCGTGCAGCCGGAGAAGCTGTCCACCACGCTGACCGCGATCTCGACCGCGCTGCAGGGCCGCGGCGAGACGCTCGGGCAGACCCTGTCCGAGCTGGGCACCTACTTCGGCGACCTGAACCCGCACCTGCCGCAGCTGCGGGAAAACCTGCAGGAGCTGGCGAAGTTCTCCGACAACCTGTCCGACGCGGCGCCGGATCTGGTGCAGACGCTGGACAACCTGTCGACCACGACGAAGACGGTGTTCGACGAGCAGCAGAACCTGCAGGCCCTCTACGCCAACGTGACCGCCGCTTCGCAGACCCTGGAATCGTTCGTGAGCGCGAACGCGAGCAACCTGATCAGCCTGGCCGAGAACTCGCGCCCGACGGCCGAGCTGCTGGCGAAGTACGCGCCGGAGTACCCGTGCCTGTTCGGGTCGATGGCCGAGCTGGTGCCCTTCGTGGACCAGGCGCTGGGCAAGGGCACGAACCAGCCCGGCCTGCACGCGACGATCGAGATCGTCACCACCCGCGGGCCGTACGTGGCCGGCCGCGACGAGCCGCGCTTCGAGGACAAGCGGGGCCCGCGCTGCTACAACGTCAAGGAGTTCCCGCAGCCGTTCCCGCAGTACCCGCCGGAGGGCCCGATCAAGGACGGCGCCCAGCCGACCCCGGCGTCGAAGTCGGCCAGTGACGGCCTGCAGCCCGCCAACACGATCGCCGACGCCGGCGGCTACAACGGCGGCGGTGGCGCGGCGGGCGGCAACCCGGCCAACAGCCGGGCCGAGCTCGATTTCCTGTCCCAGCTCGTCGGCCCGCAGGTCGGCCTCGACCCGGCGGCCATGCCGGGCTGGTCCGGCCTGCTCGTGGGCCCGCTCTACCGCGGTGCGGAGGTGACGGTCAAGTGAGGGGACTGGTCGCGCCGCTGATCAAGCTGACGATCTTCATCGTGATCACCGTGTTGTTCACGGCGATCCTCGGCATCAGCATCGCCAACATCAACACCCAGGACACCACCGGGTACAGCGCCCGCTTCACCGACGCGACGCTCGTGCTGCCCGGTGACGACGTCCGCATCGCGGGCGTGAAGGTCGGCCAGGTCACGAACGTCAAGATCGTGGACCGGCGCCAGGCCCAGATCGACTTCGAGGTCGACCAGGGCCGCACCCTGCCGGCCGGGGTCACGGTGCAGATCAAGTACCGCAACCTGGTCGGCCAGCGGTACCTCTCGCTCGGCCAGGGCACCGGCAAGGGCACGCTCGAGCCGGGCAGCACGATCCCGCTGGAGCGCACCACCCCGGCGCTGGACCTGGACGAGCTGTTCAACGGGTTCAAGCCGCTGTTCCGCGCGCTCAACCCGGAGGACGTCGACAAGCTGTCCTACGAGCTGATCCAGGTCCTGCAGGGCGAGGGCGGCACGATCGACAGCCTGCTCGCCCACACCGCGTCGCTGACCACCACGATCGCGCAGAAGGACCAGGTGATCGGCCAGGTGGTGACCAACCTGAACACAGTGCTGGACGCGGTCAACGCGCACACCCCGCAGCTGACCGACCTGATCGACAAGCTGCAGCGGCTGACCACCGGACTGGCGCAGGACCGCGACTCGATCGGTGACGCGATCGACGCGCTGGGCGGGCTGGCCACCACCACCGCGGGCTTCCTGGACGAGGCACGCGAACCGCTGAAGAACGACATCTCGGCGCTGGGCGGGCTCGCCCAGAACCTCAACGACAGCGAGCCGGTGGTGGAGCACTTCATCCAGTTCCTGCCGCAGAAGGTCACGACGCTCGCGCGCACGGCCGACTACGGTTCCTGGTTCAACTTCTACCTCTGCTCGGCGACCGGGAGCGTGTCCCTGCCGCCGCTGATCAACCAGGAGATCAACCTGCCGATCATGCCGCAGACCCGGGACCGGTGTGGATCATGAGGAGCTTCCAGTCCCGCAACCCGGTGCCCATCGCGGTCGTCGGCCTCGTGCTGATGCTGCTGGGCTTCGTCGCCGCGCTCAACGCCGACGACCTGCCGATCATCGGCGCCGGGACGAGCTACGAGGCGGAGTTCACCGAGGCGGCCGGCCTGAAGGCCGACGACGAGGTGCGCGTCGCCGGGGTGAAGGTCGGCAAGGTCACCGACGTGACGCTGGACGGCGCGTCGGTGAAGGTGACGTTCAAGGTCAAGGACACCTGGCTCGGCGACAAGACCGCGGCGGCGATCAAGATCAAGACGCTGCTCGGCCAGAAGTACCTGGCGCTCGACCCGGTCGGGGAGAAGGCGCTGGACCCGGGCACGCCGATCCCGACGGAACGGACGCTGGCGCCCTACGACGTGCTGGACGCGTTCCGGGACCTGTCGACCACGGTGAACGACATCGACACGGACCAGCTGGCCCAATCCTTCGACGTGCTGTCCCAGACGCTGTCCGGCACCTCCGACAACGTGCGTGGCGCGCTCAACGGCCTGTCGCAGCTGTCCGACACGATCGCCAAGCGGGACACCGAGCTGGCGCAGCTGCTGCAGAACACCAACCAGATCTCGCAGACGCTGGCCGACCGCGACCAGCAGCTCACCCGGTTGCTGCAGGACGGCAACCTGGTGCTGCAGGAGGTCGCCGCCCGTGAGCAGGCGATCTCGACGCTGCTGACCGGCGCGCAGGAGCTGTCCCGGCAGCTGCAGGGACTGGTGAGCGACAACGACGCGCAGCTGACGCCGGTGCTGACCTCGCTGGACCAGCTCACCGCGATGCTGCAGCGCAACCAGGACAACCTGGCCCAGGGCATCGCCCGCTTCGCGCCCTACATCCGCGTGTTCACCAACACCGTCGGCAACGGGCACTGGTTCGACAACTACATCTGCGGTCTGATCCTGCCCTCGATCGGCCCCCTGAACGAAGAGGGGTGCAACCAGAAATGACGGAGACCCGCTTCGGCCGATCCCTCGCGCGTGGCATCGCGGCGGCGTGCGTGCTCGGTCTCGTCGTGGCCGGCGTGCTCTGGTGGACCCTCAAGGACGCCGACAAGAAGCACGTCACCGCCTACTTCACCAGCGCGACCGGCCTCTACGTGGGCAACAGCGTGCGCGTGCTGGGCGTCGACATGGGCAAGGTGACCTCGGTCGAGCCGATGGGCGACCGGGTCAAGGTCGTCATGGAGTACGACCGCGCGGTGCAGGTGCCCGCCGACGCGCAGGCCGCGATCGTCGCGCCGTCGCTGGTCAGCGACCGGTACGTGCAGCTCGCCCCGGCCTACACCGGCGGCCCGGTGATCAGCGAGGGCGCCACCATCCCGCTGGAGAAGACCGCGGTGCCGATCGAGGTCGACCAGCTCTACGAGAGCCTGGACAAGATCAGCCGGTCGCTCGGCCCGAACGGGGTGAACTCCAACGGCTCGCTGTCGGACCTGCTCACCACGCTGGCGCAGAACATGGACGGCAACGGCCAGGCCCTGCACGACACCATCACGAAGCTGAGCCAGGCGTCGCGGACGCTGTCGGGCAACAAGGACGACCTGTTCGGCACGGTCGCCAACCTGGCCGACTTCACCACCACCCTGGCCAACAGCGACAACCAGGTGCGGCAGTTCGAGCAGCGGCTGGCCGACGTCTCCGGCTACCTGGCGGGGGAGAAGGACAACCTCGCCGCCACGGTGCAGCAGCTGGGCACCACGCTCGCCACGGTGCAGCAGTTCATCAACAACCACTCCGACCGGCTGAAGTCCAACGTGGACAAGCTGGCCAGCGTGACCCAGGTGCTGGTGGACCAGCGCAGCGCGCTCGCCGAGATCCTCGACGTCGCGCCGGTCGGCCTGAACAACGTCATCAACGCCTACAACGGCTCGTCGGGCACGCTCGACGCGCGGGCCAACCTCAACGAGCTGACCCAGCCGCCGATCGTGATGATCTGCAACCTGCTCAAGCAGACGCCGGAGGCGCTGGACGCGATCGGCAACCTGTGCAGCTCGGTGGCGCCGCTGCTGGATGGCGCGGTGCCGCTGCCGTCGGTCGCGCAGACCGTGCACGCGCTGCAGAACGGCCAGCTGCCGCCGCTGCCGCTCCCGCTGGCGCAGACCGTCTACGGAACGGGGGCGTCGCAGTGAGGAAGCCACTCGCCCTCGCCGCCGCCGGCTTGGCGGCGGCGCTGACCCTGACCAGCTGCTCGTTCGGCGGCATCTACGACGTGCCGCTGCCCGGCGGCGCCGACCTGGGCGACCACCCGTACACGGTCAAGGTCCAGTTCGCCGACGTGCTCGACCTCGTGCCGCAGGCCGGGGTCAAGGTCAACGAGGTCCCGGTGGGCCGGGTCGAGTCGATCGGGCTGACCGAGGACGGCTGGCACGCCGAGGTGACGGTCAAGCTCAACGGCGACGTCAAGCTGCCCGCCAACGCGCTGGCCAACATCCGCCAGTCCAGCCTGCTCGGGGAGAAGTACGTCGAGCTGGCCTCGCCGGGCGAGGACCTCGCGCAGGGCACCCTCGCCGACGGCGCGGAGATCCCGCTGGCCCGCACCAACCGCAGCGTCGAGGTGGAGGAGGTGCTCGGCGCGCTGTCCATGCTGCTCAACGGCGGCGGGGTCGAGCAGCTCAACACCATCACCAAGGAGCTCAACGCCGCCACCGAGGGCCGCGAGCCGGACATCCGGCGCCTGCTGGACAACGCCAACCAGCTGGTGTCCACACTGGACGCCCAGTCCGGCGACATCACGCGGGCGCTGGACGGCCTGAACCGGCTCTCCAGCACGCTGGCCGGGCAGAAGGACCAGATCGTCAACGCGATCGACGACCTCGGCCCCGGCATCGGGATCCTGGAGCAGCAGCGCACCCAGCTGGTCACCATGCTCCAGGCGCTGCAGAACCTCTCCGGCGTCACCGTGGACACGCTGAACAAGAGCCAGGAGAACCTGGTCGCCGACCTGCGCGCGTTGCTGCCGACGCTGCAGAAGCTCGGCGAGGCCGGCGCCGACCTGCCCAAGTCACTGGAGATCCTGCTGACCTACCCGTTCACCGACGCGGCGATCGACGGCGTCAAGGGCGACTACTTCAACCTCTACGCCAAGATCGACCTGAACCTGCAGAACGTGCTGCAGAACCTCAGCCGCAGCAGGCAGAACCCGCTGGCCGGGGTGCTGCCGGACAGCCTGGCCGGCCTCACCGGCGGGGTCGAGGGCGAGCAGGCCAACCAGCCGCCGCCGCTGCCGTTGCCGCTCCAGGTCGCACCGCAGAGCACAGCGGCCACCGGCGCCACCGGGGCCACCGGGGCGCAGCCGCAACAGACCGGGGTCGCGGGCATCTTCGGCCTGCTGGCGGGAGGTGCGTGATGCTGGTCCGCAAGACGAAGATCCAACTGGTCGCGTTCCTGGTCATCTCCGTGGTGGCCGTGGTGTACGCGCTGATCCGGTTCGCCGGGCTCGGGCAGGTGTTCGGCCAGACCGGGTACACGGTTAAGCTGGAGCTGACCCAGTCCGGCGGCATCTTCACCGGGGCCGAGGTCACCTACCGCGGCTACAACATCGGCAAGGTCGGCCAGCTGCGGCTCACCGCCGAGGGCCTGGAGGCCGACCTGGAGATCGACCCGGACACCCCGCGGGTGCCGGCGAACCTGCAGGCGGTCGTCGCCAACCGGTCGGCGGTCGGGGAGCAGTTCGTCGACCTGCGGCCGGTCGCCGACGGCGGGCCGTACCTGGCGGGCGGGTCGGTCATCCCCGCCGCGAAGACGCAGGTGCCGATCGGCACCGACCAGATCATCACCGGCCTGGACAGCCTGGCCTCCTCGGTGCCGAAGGACGCGCTGCGGACCGTCGTCGACGAGTCCTACAACGCGTTCAACGGCACCGGCCCGGGCCTGCAGCAGCTGCTGGACACCGCGCGGGACTTCACCGCCACCGCGCAGCAGTACCTGCCGCAGACCGTGCAGCTGCTCGACTCCGGTGAGCGGGTGCTCCAGACGCAGAACCAGCAAGCGGGCAACCTGAAGGAGTTCAGCCGCAACCTCAACGAGCTGTCGGCGACGCTGAAGGGCTCCGACGCCGACATCCGGCGGCTGATCGAGGTCGCCCCGGGCGCGGCGCAGACGCTCAACCAGTTCGTGACCGACCTCGGGCCCGGGCTCGGCGAGCTGACCGCGAACCTGCTGACCACGTCGAACCTGCTGCTGACCCGGCAGGACGGCATCCAGCAGGTGCTGGTCAGCTACCCGGTGCTGGCGGTGGGCGCCCGCAGCGTGGCGCCCGGCGACGGCACCGCGCACCTGGGGCTGGCGCTCAACCTGTTCGACCCGCCGGTGTGCACCAAGGGCTACATGAGCCCGGAGCAGTACCGCACGGGTGCCGAGACCACGCCGCGGGAGCCGAACCTGAACTCCTACTGCGCGGAGCCCGCGGGCAGCCCGATTGGCGTGCGCGGTGCGCAGAACGCGCCGTACAACGGGGTGCCGGTGGATCCCTCGCCGCAGGAGGTCGCGCAGAATTCGAACCGCGACGAGGAGCAGCTGGCGTACATGCGGGGCACCCCCGGCGTCGTCGGCTCGCCGGGCGTCTCGATCACCAGCCTGTCCGCCCTGCTGGGACTGCCCGGCTGACGCCGCCCACACCCGACCTACCTACTCTGGAGAGCTATGAGTTCGGACGAGGCACGGACCGAGGAAGCCGGCTTCCCGGATCCGCCGGCCGAGGACCCGGCCACCGGGGACAAGCTGGGCCGGTACCTGGTGCTGGGCACGGCCGCGCTGGCCGCGGCGGCGCTGATCGTCGCCGGGATCTTCGGGGTCCAGTGGTGGGTCGCCTCCACCGACGACAACCTGGCGCTGGCCCAGGCCCGCGACGACGTGGTCAAGGCGGGCACCACGGCGGTCAAGGCGTACACGGAGCTGGACTACACCAACCCGGACGGCTACTTCGCCCAGCAGAAGGCCGTGTCGACCCAGGAGCTGGCCGACCAGATCACCGCGACCGAGCAGAACTACCGCCAGGCCATGACCGAGGCCAAGACCAAGGTGACCACCACGGTGCAGGACATCGGGGTGGAGGAGCTGGACCTGCACGGCGGGAAGGCGAGCTTCCTGGCCGCGATCAGCACGCTGGTCGCCAAGGAGGGCGCGCAGCCGGTCGCCAAGCCGCTGCGGCTGGAGGTGCAGATGACCCGGGTCGGGGACGAGTGGAAGGTGTCCGGGATCGGGTCGGTGCCGCTCGTGAGCGGGCAGTAACGGTCGCCGCAGGCGTACGAGGAGAGGACCAGTCATGCCACCGTCTCGCCGGCAGACACCGCCGGTGCGCCGCCGTCCCAAGGTCGCCGGCGCCGGGATCCGGCGTCCCTCGCCGAGGCCCCGCGACGAGGAGTACGCCGAGACCGAGGAGGTCACGGGCCGGGCCGCGGCGCCCGAACCGGAGGTCGATGAGGTCGAGGTCGCCGAGCCCGAGGCCGCTGCCGAGGCCCCGGCCGAGCCGCGACGGCCCAGCCCGCGGCCCAAGGCCCGCGACGAGGGCGAGCCGAAGCCGGAGAGCTACGCCGAGGCCGAAGCAGCCACGTCGGACGAGGAGCCGACGGCTGCGGGGGAGCGGCGGAAGACGAGCCCGTACGTGCTGGCCGGCGTGCTGTTCGGTCTGGCGCTGGTGCTGGCCGGGTTAGCGGTGTGGTTCAAGATCGAGGGCAACCGGGTCGACGAGATGATGTCGAACACGGCGCTGCTGGACACCGCCCGCACGGCGGAGGTCAGCAAGGCCGCCACGGGTGCCGCCGAGTCGCTGTTCTCCTACGACTTCAACAACATCGCGAAGACCCAGGACGCGGCGAAGAACCTGCTGCTCAACGACGAGGTGAAGGCCAAGTACAACGCCATCTTCGGCGAGGTCGAGCGGCTGGCCCCGCAGCAGAAGATCGTGGTCACGGTGAAGGCGACGCGCAGCGCGGTGATCATGCTCGACGGCGACCGCGCGAAGGTGATGGTGTTCGTCGACCAGACCTCGACGCGCACGGACCAGAACCAGACGGCGAGCGGCAGCGCGCAGCTGTGGCTGAACATGCAGTACGTCGACGGCGAGTGGAAGGTCTCGGCGCTGGACACGTACACAGCCACCCAGCCGACGCCAGCGCCGTCCAGCGCGCCGCCCGCGTCCCCGGCACCGTCCCGCTGATCCATTCCGGACGCCCCCGCCGAGCCGCCGGCCGGTGGGGGCGTTCTGGTGTTCGTGCGCACCCTGCCGCGGTGGGGCGCGCTGGCTCGGATACCGCCGCGCCCCGGGCGGTGGGACTTCTGCTGTTCGTGGGAACCCTGCCGCAACAGGGCGCGCTCGACCGGACGCCGCCGCGCCCCGGTGGGGCATCTGCTGTTCCTGGGCGGCCGCGTGCTGCGGCCGCGCCTGGCTAGGCTGGCCGCCCATCATTCCGGGGCGTGCCTACCCAGCGGCCGCGCCGCGAGCACCGCCGCGCCGAGTCGTGCGCACCCTGCCGCTGCAACCCGGGCACCAGCCACCGCCGTCCCGGCCCCTCGACAGCCCCCACGGCCGTGAAGCGCGCCACTCCAAACCGCCGCGAGTGCCTCTCCGCGACGGCCGCACCGGGGCCCCGCGCCGCTTTCGCGGGGCCCCGCAACAACACCCGGGGACGATCTTGGACCGGCGTGACCCAGCCCGCAACCCCTGGTGACCGCATCCGTCCCCGGGCGCCGCCACAAACACGAATCCCCAGGTCGAGGCCGTGTACGGACCGCGATCGCGTTGCGCCAACCGGCGGGTTCGCCGCGTGGCATCTTGACTCTTCGGCGCCGGGGGTTCACGCTTATCGCCAACGGCAGCGCCCTGCGGGAGGGCCTGTCGGGAGGCGATGCCTGAGCACGTCGTGATCGAGGTGCGGGCCCCATCGAGCGGCCCCCTCGACAGAACGCGTCGTTCAGGCTAGACTGCTTCTTTGCGCTGCCCTCTTTCAGGCTGCCCGAAGACGGAAGCTAGGATAGTGGGCACACGGCACCCTTGACAGTCGCTTTAGCTGTTGCTAACGCGGCTGCGCACCGCTCATTGTCCCCGGAAGGACGCATCTTGGCAGTCTCTCCCGCGAACCAGGCCACTGCTGCGACCACCTCGGCTGTAACGGAGCCGAACCCGACGGGAATTCCCGGAGCCCCCAAGCGGGTCTCGTTCGCGAAGATTCGCGAACCCCTCCCCACCCCCAACCTGCTGGACGTGCAGATCCAGTCCTTCCAGTGGTTCACCGGTGACGAGAAGTGGTTCGAGCGCCGCGTGAACGAGGGCGAGGAGAACCCGGTCGGCGGCCTCGAAGAGGTCCTCAACGAGATCTCCCCGATCGAGGACTTCTCCGGTTCGATGTCCCTGTCCTTCTCCGACCCGCGCTTCGACGAGGTCAAGGCCTCCGTCGAGGAGTGCAAGGACAAGGACATGACGTACGCGGCCCCGCTGTTCGTGACCGCCGAGTTCGTCAACAACAACACCGGCGAGATCAAGTCCCAGACGGTCTTCATGGGCGACTTCCCCGTGATGACCGAGAAGGGCACCTTCATCATCAACGGCACCGAGCGTGTCGTGGTGTCCCAGCTGGTCCGGTCGCCCGGCGTGTACTTCGACACCAGCGTCGACAAGACCACCGACAAGGACGTCTTCAGCGTCAAGATCATCCCGAGCCGCGGCGCGTGGCTCGAGTTCGACGTGGACAAGCGCGACACCGTCGGCGTCCGCATCGACCGCAAGCGCCGCCAGCCGGTCACCGTGCTGCTGAAGGCGCTGGGCTGGACCACCGAGCAGATCCGCGAGCGGTTCCACTTCTCGGAGACCCTGCTCGCGACGCTCGAGAAGGACCACACCGCGGGCACCGACGAGGCGCTGCTCGACATCTACCGCAAGCTGCGCCCGGGCGAGCCGCCCACCAAGGAGAGCGCCCAGACGCTCCTGGAGAACCTGTTCTTCAAGGAGAAGCGCTACGACCTGGCCAAGGTCGGCCGCTACAAGCTCAACAAGAAGCTGGGCCTGAAGCTGCCGTACGAGACCGGCACCCTCACCGAAGAGGACATCGTCTCGACCATCGAGTACCTGGTCCGCCTGCACGCGGGTGAGACCAAGATGGGCGAGGGCGAGAACGAGGTCCCGGTCGAGGTCGACGACATCGACCACTTCGGCAACCGCCGCATCCGCACCGTGGGCGAGCTGATCCAGAACCAGATCCGGGTCGGCCTGTCCCGCATGGAGCGCGTCGTCCGCGAGCGGATGACCACGCAGGACGTCGAGGCGATCACGCCGCAGACCCTGATCAACATCCGCCCGGTCGTGGCGGCGATCAAGGAGTTCTTCGGCACCTCGCAGCTGTCGCAGTTCATGGACCAGAACAACCCGCTGTCGGGCCTGACCCACAAGCGCCGCCTCAACGCGCTGGGCCCCGGTGGTCTGTCCCGTGAGCGCGCCGGCATGGAGGTCCGCGACGTCCACCCGTCGCACTACGGCCGCATGTGCCCGATCGAGACGCCGGAAGGCCCGAACATCGGCCTGATCGGCTCGCTGTGCTCCTACGCGCGGGTCAACCCGTTCGGCTTCATCGAGACGCCGTACCGGAAGGTCGTCGAGGGCCGGGTCACCGACCAGGTCGACTACCTGACCGCCGACGAGGAGGACCGCTACGTCAAGGCGCAGGCCAACGCGCCGCTGACCGAGGACGGTCACTTCGCCGAGACCCAGGTGCTGGGCCGGCGCAAGGGTGGCGAGGTCGAGCTGCTCGACCCGCTGGAGATCGACTACATGGACGTGTCGCCGCGTCAGATGGTGTCGGTCGCCACCGCGATGATCCCGTTCCTCGAGCACGACGACGCCAACCGCGCGCTGATGGGCGCCAACATGCAGCGCCAGGCCGTGCCGCTGCTGCGCGCCGAGTCGCCGCTGGTCGGCACCGGCATGGAGCTGCGTGCCGCGGTCGACGCCGGTGACGTGCTCCTCGCCGAGCAGGCCGGTGTCGTCGAGGAGCTCTCGGCCGACCTCGTGACGATCATGCACGACGACGGCACCCGCAAGAGCTACGGACTGCACAAGTTCCGCCGCACCAACGCGGGCACCTGCTTCAACCACCGCCCGATCGTCTCGGAGGGCGACCGCGTCGAGGCCGGTCAGGTCATCGCCGACGGCCCGTCCACCGACCAGGGCGAGATGGCGCTCGGCAAGAACCTGCTCGTGGCGATCATGCCGTGGGAGGGTCACAACTACGAGGACGCGATCATCCTCTCCGAGCGCCTGGTGCAGGACGACGTGCTCACCTCGATCCACATCGAGGAGCACGAGATCGACGCCCGCGACACCAAGCTCGGCGCCGAGGAGATCACCCGGGACATCCCGAACGTCTCCGAGGAGGTCCTGGCCGACCTCGACGAGCGCGGCATCGTGCGCATCGGTGCCGAGGTCCGCGACGGCGACATCCTGGTCGGGAAGGTCACGCCCAAGGGCGAGACCGAGCTGACCCCGGAGGAGCGCCTGCTCCGCGCGATCTTCGGCGAGAAGGCCCGCGAGGTCCGCGACACGTCGCTGAAGGTGCCGCACGGCGAGACCGGCAAGGTCATCGGCGTCCGCGTGTTCTCCCGCGAGGAGGATGAGCGGGGCAACGCCGACGAGCTGCCCCCGGGCGTGAACGAGCTGGTCCGCGTCTACGTGGCGCAGAAGCGGAAGATCCAGCCGGGCGACAAGCTCGCCGGCCGCCACGGCAACAAGGGTGTCATCGGCAAGATCCTGCCGGTCGAGGACATGCCGTTCATGGAGGACGGCACCCCGGTCGACATCATCCTGAACACCCACGGTGTGCCGCGACGGATGAACATCGGCCAGATCCTCGAGCTGCACCTGGGCTGGCTCGCCTCGCAGGGCTGGAAGATCGAGGGCAACCCGGAGTGGGCGCAGAACCTCTCCGAGGAGCTCTACGACGTCGAGCCCGGCACGAACACCGCGACCCCGGTGTTCGACGGCGCCAAGGAGGAGGAGCTCACCGGCCTGCTCGCGTCGACCCGGCCCAACCGGGACGGCGAGCGCATGGTCAAGGAGAACGGCAAGGCGACGCTGCTCGACGGCCGGTCCGGCGAGCCGTTCCCGTACCCGGTGGCCGTCGGCTACATGTACATCCTCAAGCTGCACCACCTGGTGGACGACAAGATCCACGCCCGGTCCACCGGCCCGTACTCGATGATCACCCAGCAGCCGCTGGGTGGTAAGGCGCAGTTCGGTGGTCAGCGCTTCGGTGAGATGGAGTGCTGGGCGATGCAGGCCTACGGCGCGGCCTACACGCTGCAGGAGCTGCTGACGATCAAGTCGGACGACGTGGTCGGCCGCGTGAAGGTGTACGAGGCGATCGTCAAGGGCGAGAACATCCCCGACCCGGGCATCCCCGAGTCGTTCAAGGTTCTCCTCAAGGAGCTGCAGTCGCTGTGCCTGAACGTGGAGGTCCTCTCCAGTGACGGCGCCGCGATCGAGATGCGCGACTCCGACGACGAGGACCTGGAGCGCGCCGCCGCCAACCTCGGCATCAACCTGTCCCGCAACGAGTCGCCCTCGGTGGACGACGTCGTGCAATGACGTAGCGACCGGGGGCGGGGCCACCTCCCGCGGCCCCGCCCCCGGTAGCCGACTCCTCTAGCCGAATCAACCCCAAAGGGGATGCAACGACGTGCTGGACGTCAACTTCTTCGATGAGCTCCGGATCGGCCTGGCGACCGCCGACGACATCCGTCAGTGGTCCTTCGGCGAGGTCAAGAAGCCGGAGACCATCAACTACCGCACCCTGAAGCCGGAGAAGGACGGGCTCTTCTGCGAGAAGATCTTCGGCCCCACCCGGGACTGGGAGTGCTACTGCGGCAAGTACAAGCGGGTCCGCTTCAAGGGCATCATCTGCGAGCGCTGTGGTGTCGAGGTGACTCGCGCCAAGGTGCGCCGTGAGCGGATGGGCCACATCGAGCTGGCCGCGCCGGTCACGCACATCTGGTACTTCAAGGGTGTTCCCTCCCGCCTGGGCTACCTGCTCGACCTGGCGCCGAAGGACCTCGAGAAGATCATCTACTTCGCGGCCTACGTGATCACCGGGGTGAACACCGAGCTGCGGCACAACGACCTGCCGACGCTGGAGAACGAGATCAGCGTCGAGCGGAAGAACATCGAGGCGAAGCGCGACGCCGACATCGAGGCGCGCGCGCAGAAGCTCGAGGCCGACCTCGCTCAGCTCGAAGCCGAAGGCGCTAAATCGGACGTCAGGCGAAAGGTTAAAGAGGGCGGCGAGCGCGAGATGAAGCAGCTCCGCGACCGGGCCCAGCGCGAGCTGGACCGGCTCGAGGAGATCTGGACCACCTTCACCAAGCTCGAGCCGCGTCAGCTGATCGCGGACGAGACCCTGTACCGCGAGCTGTACGACCGCTACGGCGAGTACTTCACCGGCGGCATGGGCGCGGAGGCCATCCAGAAGCTGGCCACCGAATTCGACGTCAACGCCGAGGCCGAGAAGCTGCGCGACACCATCCGCAACGGCAAGGGGCAGAAGAAGCTCCGCGCGCTGAAGCGGCTCAAGGTCGTCGCGGCCTTCCAGGCCACCGGCAACGACCCGCGCGGCATGGTCCTCGACGCGGTCCCGGTGATCCCGCCGGACCTGCGCCCGATGGTGCAGCTCGACGGTGGCCGCTTCGCCACCTCGGACCTCAACGACCTGTACCGCCGGGTGATCAACCGGAACAACCGCCTCAAGCGGCTGATCGACCTCGGCGCGCCCGAGATCATCGTCAACAACGAGAAGCGGATGCTGCAGGAGGCCGTCGACGCGCTGTTCGACAACGGCCGCCGCGGCCGTCCGGTCACCGGCCCGGGCAACCGGCCGCTGAAGTCGCTGTCCGACCTGCTCAAGGGCAAGCAGGGCCGGTTCCGCCAGAACCTGCTCGGCAAGCGCGTCGACTACTCGGGCCGTTCGGTCATCATCGTCGGTCCGCAGCTGAAGCTGCACCAGTGCGGTCTGCCCAAGGACATGGCGCTGGAGCTGTTCAAGCCGTTCGTCATGAAGCGGCTGGTCGACCTGAACCACGCGCAGAACATCAAGTCCGCGAAGCGGATGGTGGAGCGGGCCCGCCCGCAGGTGTGGGACGTGCTGGAAGAGGTCATCACCGGGCACCCGGTGCTCCTCAACCGCGCGCCGACCCTGCACCGGCTGGGCATCCAGGCCTTCGAGCCGCAGCTGGTCGAGGGCAAGGCCATCCAGCTGCACCCGCTGGTCTGCGAGGCGTTCAACGCGGACTTCGACGGTGACCAGATGGCGGTGCACCTGCCGCTGTCGGCCGAGGCGCAGGCCGAGGCCCGGATCCTGATGCTGTCGGCGAACAACATCCTCTCGCCGGCGTCGGGCCGCCCGCTGGCCATGCCGCGTCTGGACATGGTCACCGGTCTGTTCCACCTGACCCGCCTCGACGAGAACGCGGTCGGCGCCGGCCAGGCCTTCAGCTCCCCGGCCGAGGCCATCATGGCCTTCGACCGCAAGACGCTGGGCCTGCACGCGCCGATCAAGATCCGGATCAAGGACCGTCAGCCGAACCGGACCCAGGTCGCCGAGCTCACCGAGAAGGGCTGGGAGCCCGGTCAGCCGTGGCTGGCCGAGACCACCCTGGGCCGGGTGCTGTTCAACGACCTGCTGCCGGCGGACTACCCGTACATCAACGAGCCGCTGCCGAAGAAGCGCCAGGCGGCGATCGTGAACGACCTCGCCGAGCGCTACTCGATGACGCAGGTCGCGCAGGTCCTGGACCGGCTCAAGGACGCCGGCTTCTACTGGGCCACCCGCTCGGGTGTCACGGTGTCGATGTTCGACGTCATCGTGCCGCCGGAGAAGAAGGAGATCCTCGACCGGTACGAGGCCAAGGCCGCGCAGGTGGAGAAGCGGTACCAGCGTGGTCAGCTGTCGCACGCCGAGCGCAACAACGAGCTCGTCAAGGTGTGGACCCAGGCCACCGACGAGGTCGCGGAGATCATGGAGGACGCCTTCCCCGAGGACAACCCGATCTCGATGATCGTGAAGTCCGGGGCGGCGGGCAACATGACCCAGGTCCGGTCGCTGGCCGGTATGCGTGGTCTGGTGTCGAACCCGAAGGGTGAGTACATCCCGCGCCCGATCAAGTCGAACTTCCGCGAGGGCCTGTCGGTGGCGGAGTACTTCATCGCCACCCACGGTGCGCGGAAGGGTCTGGCCGACACCGCGCTGCGGACCGCCGACTCGGGTTACCTGACCCGTCGTCTGGTGGACGTGTCGCAGGACGTCATCGTCCGGGAGACCGACTGCGGTACCACCCGCGGCGTGACCCGGCCGATCGGCGAGAAGCAGCCGGACGGCACCGTGCTGCGCGGCGCGCACGTGGAGACCAGCGTGTACGCCCGGACGCTCGCCCAGGACGTCACCGACGACCAGGGCAACGTCGTGCTCAACGCCGGCGACGACCTGTCCGACCCGGCGATGGACAAGCTGATCGCCTTCGGTGTCACCAAGGTCAAGGTCCGCTCGGTGCTGACCTGCGAGTCGGCCGTCGGTGTCTGTGCCATGTGCTACGGCCGCTCGATGGCGACCGGCAAGCTCGTCGACGTGGGTGAGGCCGTCGGTATCGTCGCCGCCCAGTCGATCGGTGAGCCGGGTACCCAGCTGACGATGCGTACCTTCCACCAGGGTGGTGTCGCCGGTGACGACATCACCACGGGTCTGCCCCGTGTCACCGAGCTGTTCGAGGCCCGGGTGCCGAAGGGCAAGGCGCCGATCGCCGACGTCGATGGCCGCGTGCGCATCGAGGAGAGCGAGCGGTTCTGGAAGATCACGCTCATCCCGGACGACGGTGGCGAGGAGATCGTCTTCGACAAGCTGTCGAAGCGTCAGCGCCTGGCCAACACGCCGAACGGGCCGCTGCAGGACGGCGACCACGTGCACGTCGGCCAGCTGCTGCTCGAGGGCACGCCGGACCCGCACGAGGTGCTGCGTGTCATGGGCCCGCGCGAGGCGCAGATGCACCTCGTGGAAGAGGTCCAGAAGGTGTACCGGGCCCAGGGTGTGTCGATCCACGACAAGCACATCGAGGTCATCGTCCGGCAGATGCTGCGCCGGGTGACGATCATCGACTCCGGTTCGACGGACTTCCTGCCGGGCGAGCTGCCCGAGCGGACCAAGTTCGAGAGCACGAACCGGTCGGTCGTGGCCGAGGGCGGCGAGCCGGCCTCGGGCCGCCCGGTGCTGATGGGTATCACGAAGGCCTCGCTGACCACGGACTCGTGGCTGTCGGCGGCGTCGTTCCAGGAGACCACGCGTGTCCTGACCGACGCGGCGATCAACGGCCGCAGCGACAAGCTCGTGGGCCTCAAGGAGAACGTGATCATCGGTAAGCTGATCCCGGCGGGCACCGGCATCAACCGGTACCGGAACATCCAGGTGCAGCCGACGGAGGAGGCCCGGGTGGCGGCGTACGCCATCCCGTCCTACGACGACGGCTACTACACCCCGGATGTGTTCGGCACCGGCACCGGCGCCGCGGTTCCGCTGGACGACTACGACTTCGGTCGCGACTTCCGCTGATCGGTAGTTGTGTGAAGCCCCCGGCTCCGGTTTCGGAGCCGGGGGCTTCGTCGTGTCCGGGCAGGGGCGCGGAGGTAGCGTGAGGCCCGAGTTCACACGAGCGACACGAGGAGGGCGTTGTGAACGCAGAGCAGGCCCCGGAGGAGGCGCCGTCGAGGGGACGGCACGCCGCGCCCGAGGGCGCACCCACCCACCCGGCGATCGACCTGTCGAGGGACCCCAACCCGGGCAGGCCGGACCACGCGAAGCCCGACGAGGACGAGTAGCCGTCCCGACGTGGAACGGGGCCCCAGGCGCGCGCCTGGGGCCCCGTTTCGTGGGGGTCAGAAGTCGAGCTTGCCGGTGATCTCGGCGTCGGACATGCCGGTGTCGCCGTGGTCCTCGGCCTGCCCGGCCTTCTCGGTGAAGTCGTCGAACGTCTGCTGGGCCTTGTCGATCGTGCCGGGGACGTCCGGGATCTTGCGCTCGCTGCCCGGCACCTCCTCGCTGCCGGGGCGTTCCTGCATCGAGATGACCTGGTCCTTCACGGCCTCGCCGGCGAACTCCTTGAGCTTCCCGCCGGCCTGCTCGCCGATCGTGTCGCTGATCGCCCCGCGCAGGTCCCGCGTCAGGTTGGGTGTCTCGCCGTTCTCGATCGCGTCCCTGCCTGCCTGCTTGGCCCGGTCGAGGATGCCGTCCGCGGCCTCCTTGCCGAGGTTCTCCTTCAGCACGCCATCGGTGAGCTGCTGCGCGACCTTGTCGGTGACCTTCTCCGGGCTGAGGCTGTCCCCGGCATTGCCGACGGCGTCCGCGAGCTTCTTGAACCCCGGGATCTTCTCCAGGAACGCCTTGATCTTGTCGATCAGGCTCTTGATCTTGTCGATGACGGTGGTCAGCTTCTGCATCCAGCGGCTGACCTTGGACGTCTCGGTCGCGGCCCGGACCCCGGTGGCGGCCGCCGCCGCGGCCTCCGAGCCGCCCAGCGTGACCACCGTGGCGGCGAGCGCGGCCAGCCAGGTGACGATCAGCCACTCGACGAAGTCGCTGATGATGCTCAGCACGAGGTCCTTCGCGATGCTCATCACCGCGGAGCTGACCGCGAGCAGCGTCGCCAGCTCGGTCGTCGCGCCGGCGGTGCCGGAGAGCCCGTCGCGGAACTCGCTGAGCCGCTTCGCCGCGGCTTCGGCGCCGTCGCCCTGCCAGTTGGCGAGCCCGCTCGCCAGGAGTTCCTCGGTCTCCTGCTTCAGCGCCTCGATCTGCTCCCCGAGCTGGTTGAACGCCTTCGCGCCGTCCTCCAGGGCGTCCGGGTCGCCGGTGACGAGTTCGAGCGCGTCCTCCAGCGGTTTGATCCAGCTGACCAGGAAACCGACCCCGTTCGAGATCAGCCAGCCGAGCGGGTCCGACACGATGTCGCCGATGGTGCTCGCGGCTTCGTTGACGAACGAGCTGGCCGTCGAGAAGGCCTCCGTGCCGTCCGCGACGAGGGCTTCGAGGTCACCCTTCGCCAGGTCCTCGCCGAGCTGGAAGCCCACGTCGAGGGTGTCATTGGCGCCGGAGTAGAGCTTGACCGGAGCGGTGTCGTCGAGCTTCTCCTGGACCTCCTCGGCGTCGTAGCCCGAGCCGAAGTTCTCGGCCAGCGCCTCCGCATCCGTGGGCACGTCAGATCGCCTCCGTTCCCGCGTCGGTCTCGTCGAGCAGCTCGGCGACATCGCCGAACGCGCGGACCACCTCGTCGTCCATCGAGCTGTACGCGTCGGCGGCGCTGGTCAGCTTCACGCCGATCGACTGGTAGCCCGCGGACATCTCGTTCAGGTGGTCCTTCAGCTTGCCGAGCATTTCGCGGTACACCGGGAACGCGGTGCCGGCTCCGAGCAGTCCCCACGAGACCACGGGCACGTCCGCCTCGTAGGTCGCCTGCTGCAGCTCCGAGACCTTCCCCGTCAGGTCGCTCGCCCGCGCCGCGGTGGTGCGCAGGGCTTCGACGTCGACCTGGAACCCGCCGGCCATCAGGCGTTCCCGAACGGGTCGATGTAGTCGTCGTCGGCCGGTTCGCGCCGGGGCGGCGGAGCGGGACGAGCCGGGCGTTCCGCCGGCCGCTCCTCGAGGAAGTCCTCCTCGGCGAAGTCCGCGCCCTGGTCGATCGGCCGCGGCGCGGCGGCCGGCCGTTCGTCGGCCAGCTTCGCCTTGAGGTCCGCCACGCTCATGCCGAACGCCTCGGCCTGGGTCTCCAGCACCGACTCCAGCACGTTGCTCTGCTCGCCGAGGGCGTCCTGGACGATCGCGGCCTGCTGCCGCGCCGCCGCGGCGACCGCCTCGCGGATCGTGCTGGTGATCGTCGAGGACAGCTGGATCGCGCTTCCCCCGAGCGCGTCCTCGCTGACCCGGACCGACTGCACCCCGCCACCGGGCCCCGCCACGACCGTCACGGTCCGGTCGGGGGAGGAGACGGTGACCGACAGCTCACCAATCTGTTCCTTCATCCGGGTGAGCGCGGCCATCCGCTGCTCCCCGTTCCGCTTGTGCTGCTCGACCTGGTCCAGCTTCTGCTGCAGCTGCTCGACCAGATCGCCATGGCCGCCGTACGCCATGCGGTCCCTCCCCGTGGTGAATTACGCACCTTCGGTATCGGATCATGCACCACACGTGTGTGCCGCGGGCACGCTTCCGGGCAACTCACCGATTCGATTGATCACTTTTCGCCACGCGGGAATTCCGCCGCCATTTCCGGCGTTGAAACGATCGCCGAAGATGCCCGCCGACCTGCTCGAACGCGTCGGCCGACGGGGTCCCGGGAGTTGGCCGAACGCCTCCTGCGCGGCCGTCTTTCCGCTAGACTCGCCACACCACCTTCTCGCCGGAGCCGGGGTGTGAGCCCGTTAGGGACCCCCGATGCCACCGCCTGCCGCAAGGGCGGGTATCTTTGACGACTGTGCCCGGCATGCGTCGGGCCGCTCTGCGTGCTTTTCGGCCAAGCGGGGATGCTCCGGCATCGTGGCGACGGCCGCGGCGAAGCGGAGCTCCACGGAAATCCGAGGGAACGTTAGCGGTCGACAGACCCAGACGCGGGCCGACACGCCCGACCTCGGGGGCCGGGGAGACCAAGACGGAACAAGCAAGACGCGACAGAAGGCTGGTCCATTGCCCACGATCCAGCAGCTGGTCCGCAAGGGCCGCCAGGACAAGGCTGCCAAGCAGAAGACCGCGGCCCTCAAGGGGAGTCCGCAGCGGCGTGGCGTGTGCACTCGCGTGTACACCACGACGCCCAAGAAGCCGAACTCGGCGCTGCGCAAGGTCGCGCGTGTCAAGCTGACCAGCGGCATCGAGGTCACCGCCTACATCCCGGGCGAGGGCCACAACCTGCAGGAGCACTCGATGGTGCTCGTGCGCGGTGGTCGTGTGAAGGACCTGCCCGGCGTTCGCTACAAGATCATCCGCGGTTCGCTCGACACCCAGGGTGTGAAGAACCGCAAGCAGGCGCGCAGCCGGTACGGCGCGAAGAAGGAGAAGAGCTAATGCCCCGCAAGGGTCCGGCCCCGAAGCGGCCGCTGATCTCCGACCCGGTTTACGGCTCCCCGCTGGTCACCCAGCTGATCAACAAGGTGCTGACCGACGGCAAGCGCTCGCTGGCCGAGCGCATCGTCTACGGCGCCCTGGAAGGTGCCCGGGAGAAGACCGGCACGGATCCCGTCGTCACGCTCAAGCGTGCGCTGGACAACGTGAAGCCGAGCATCGAGGTGAAGAGCCGCCGGGTCGGTGGTGCCACCTACCAGGTGCCGATCGAGGTCAAGCCGGGCCGCTCGACGACCCTTGCGCTGCGGTGGATCGTCAGCTTCTCCCGCGCCCGCCGCGAGAAGACCATGATCGAGCGTCTGCAGAACGAGCTGCTCGATGCGAGCAACGGCCTCGGGGCCAGCGTGAAGCGCCGCGAGGACACCCACAAGATGGCCGAGTCCAACAAGGCGTTCGCCCACTACCGGTGGTGAACGTAGCCCGGCTGCCGAGACAAGCCAGGCCGGGCCCCACGCTTCGAGACAGGGGAACAGTGCAGTGGCACGCGACGTGCTGACCGACCTGAACAAGGTCCGCAACATCGGCATCATGGCTCACATCGACGCCGGTAAGACCACCACCACCGAGCGGATCCTGTTCTACACCGGGATCAACTACAAGATCGGCGAGGTGCACGACGGCGCCGCGACGATGGACTGGATGGAGGAGGAGCAGAAGCGGGGTATCACCATCACCTCGGCTGCCACCACCACCTTCTGGGCCGACCACCAGATCAACATCATCGACACCCCCGGCCACGTCGACTTCACCGTCGAGGTGGAGCGTTCGCTGCGGGTGCTCGACGGTGCCGTTGCCGTGTTCGACGGCAAGGAGGGTGTCGAGCCCCAGTCCGAGCAGGTCTGGCGCCAGGCCGACAAGTACGAGGTCCCGCGCATCTGCTTCGTCAACAAGATGGACAAGCTGGGCGCGGACTTCTACTTCACCGTGCGCACCATCGAGGAGCGCCTCGGCGCGCGCCCGCTGGTCATCCAGCTGCCGATCGGTGCCGAGAGCGACTTCCAGGGCGTCATCGACCTGGTCCGCATGAAGGCGCTGACCTGGCGGGGCGAGGTCAAGAAGGGCGAGGACTACGAGGTCGAGGACATCCCGGCCGACCTCGCCGACAAGGCCGCCGAGTACCGCGACAAGCTGATCGAGGCCGTCGCGGAGACCGACGACGCCCTGATGGAGAAGTACTTCGGCGGCGAGGAGCTGTCCGAGGCCGACATCAAGGCCGGCATCCGCAAGCTGACGGTCGCCCGCGAGGCGTACCCGGTGCTGTGCGGCTCCGCGTTCAAGAACAAGGGCGTGCAGCCCATGCTGGACGCGGTGATCGACTACCTGCCGTCGCCGCTGGACGTCCCCGCCGTCGAGGGCACCCTCACCGACGGTGAGACGGCGGCGTCCCGGAAGCCGTCGGTTGACGAGCCGTTCGCGGCACTGGCGTTCAAGATCGCCGCGCACCCGTTCTTCGGCAAGCTGACCTACGTCCGGGTGTACTCGGGCAAGGTCGCCGCCGGCGCCCAGGTCATCAACTCGACCAAGGAGCGCAAGGAGCGCATCGGGAAGCTCTTCCAGATGCACTCCAACAAGGAGAACCCGGTCGACGAGGCCCAGGCCGGCCACATCTACGCGGTCATCGGCCTGAAGGACACCACGACCGGTGACACCCTGTGCGACCCGCAGAACCCGATCGTTCTGGAGTCGATGACCTTCCCCGAGCCGGTCATCAAGGTGGCCATCGAGCCCAAGACGAAGGCCGACCAGGAGAAGCTGTCGACCGCGATCCAGAAGCTGGCCGAGGAGGACCCCACCTTCCAGGTCCAGCTGGACGAGGAGACCGGTCAGACGATCATCGCGGGCATGGGCGAGCTGCACCTCGAGGTGCTGGTCAACCGCATGAAGTCCGACTACAAGGTCGAGGCGAACATCGGTAAGCCGCAGGTCGCCTACCGCGAGACGATCCGCCGCACGGTCGAGAAGTACGAGTACACGCACAAGAAGCAGACCGGTGGTTCCGGCCAGTTCGCGCGCGTGATCATCAAGCTGGAGCCGCTGTCCACCGGTGACGGCGCCCTCTACGAGTTCGACAACAAGGTCACCGGTGGCCGCGTGCCGCGCGAGTACATCCCGTCGGTGGACGCCGGTGCCCAGGACGCCATGCAGTACGGTGTCCTCGCCGGTTACCCGCTGGTCGGGCTGAAGGTGACCCTGTTGGACGGCGCTTACCACGAGGTCGACTCGTCGGAAATGGCCTTCAAGATCGCCGGTTCGATGGCGCTCAAGGAGGCCGCGCGCCAGGCCAGCCCGGTTCTGCTGGAGCCGGTCATGGCCGTCGAGGTGACCACCCCCGAGGACTACATGGGTGACGTCATCGGCGACCTCAACTCTCGCCGTGGTCAGATCCAGGCCATGGACGAGCGGGCAGGCACCCGAGTCGTGAAGGCACTGGTTCCGCTGTCCGAGATGTTCGGGTACGTCGGCGACCTGCGGTCTCGTACCCAGGGTCGGGCGAACTACTCGATGACGTTCGACTCCTACGCCGAGGTTCCCTCGAACGTCGCGAAGGAGATCATCGCGAAGGCGACGGGGGAGTAAACCCCTCAGCACCCAACGCGGGCGCGCACAGGGGCCTCCCCTAGGGTCCGCACAACCGACCAGATCGATCGCCGTTCGGCTGCCACGCCGGCGGTGAAGCAAAGCAAGAGTCCAGGAGGACATTCCAGTGGCGAAGGCGAAGTTCGAGCGGAGCAAGCCGCACGTCAACATCGGGACCATCGGTCACGTCGACCACGGCAAGACCACGCTGACCGCGGCGATCACCAAGGTTCTGCACGACAAGTACCCGGAGCTCAACGAGTCCCGGGCGTTCGACCAGATCGACAACGCGCCGGAAGAGAAGCAGCGCGGTATCACGATCAACATCTCGCACGTCGAGTACCAGACCGAGAAGCGTCACTACGCCCACGTGGACGCCCCCGGTCACGCGGACTACATCAAGAACATGATCACCGGTGCCGCCCAGATGGACGGCGCGATCCTGGTGGTCGCCGCGACCGACGGCCCGATGCCGCAGACGCGTGAGCACGTGCTGCTCGCCCGCCAGGTCGGTGTGCCCTACATCGTCGTGGCGCTGAACAAGGCCGACATGGTCGACGACGAGGAGATCCTCGAGCTCGTCGAGCTGGAGGTCCGCGAGCTGCTGTCCTCGCAGGAGTTCCCCGGCGACGACGCCCCCGTGGTCAAGGTCTCCGGCCTCAAGGCCCTCGAGGGTGACCCGAAGTGGTCGGAGTCGGTCCTGGAGCTCATGCAGGCCGTCGACGACAACGTGCCGGACCCGGTGCGTGACCTCGACAAGCCGTTCCTGATGCCGATCGAGGACGTCTTCACCATCACCGGCCGCGGCACCGTCGTGACCGGTCGCGTGGAGCGCGGCCAGATCAACGTCAACGAAGAGGTCGAGATCGTGGGTATCCGCGAGAAGTCGACCAAGACCACCGTCACCGGTGTCGAGATGTTCCGCAAGCTGCTCGACTCGGGCCAGGCCGGTGACAACGTCGGTCTGCTGCTGCGTGGTATCAAGCGCGAGGACGTCGAGCGTGGCCAGGTCGTCGTGAAGCCCGGCACCACGACTCCGCACACGGAGTTCGAGGGCTCGGTCTACATCCTGTCCAAGGACGAGGGTGGCCGTCACACGCCGTTCTTCAACAACTACCGCCCGCAGTTCTACTTCCGTACGACCGACGTGACCGGCGTGGTGACCCTCCCCGAGGGCACCGAGATGGTCATGCCGGGTGACAACACCGAGATCAAGGTGCAGCTCATCCAGCCGGTCGCCATGGACGAGGGTCTGCGGTTCGCCATCCGCGAGGGTGGCCGGACCGTCGGCGCGGGCCAGGTCACCAAGATCATCAAGTGATTCCATCCGGCCCCGGAGTGCCTATAGCACCCCGGGGCCGGGTTGTGGAACCACGTGTGCGACACTAGTTGAGTTGCTCGTTGCGGGGCGGCCGATATCTGTTCAGAAATCGGCCGCCCCGGCACGAGTGGCCTTGGTCCGTGGGTATCCCAGGGGGAGACCGCGGGCGCGACAGATGGCCGGCACGGCCGTCTCGCGGTGAAGACCAACCGGCACGACGACGATCCTCTTGCGGGATCAGTCTGCGCAGCGGGCGCGACACGCCCGACCGCGTGGATCGGACGCGAGGGCGTTGACGTGCGGAAACCGGCGCGAAAGTGCCGGTAGAGATAGCGGCACAAGACGAAGGAACGAGCTGCGACCATGGCGGGACAGAAGATCCGCATCAGGCTCAAGGCCTACGACCACGAGGCGATCGATGCCAGCGCGCGCAAGATCGTCGAGACGGTGACGCGCACCGGCGCCTCGGTCGTCGGACCTGTGCCGCTGCCCACCGAGAAGAACGTTTACTGCGTCATCCGCTCGCCGCACAAGTACAAGGACTCGCGCGAGCACTTCGAGATGCGCACGCACAAGCGGCTGATCGACATCCTCGACCCGACGCCGAAGACGGTCGACGCGCTCATGCGCATCGACCTCCCGGCGAGCGTCGACGTCAACATCCAGTAAGCGTTGGGCGAGCGGCGGAGATAAGAGACTCATGTCTGACAGGCAAGTAAAGGGCATCCTGGGCACCAAGCTCGGCATGACCCAGGTCTTCGGCGAGGACAACCGGATCGTTCCGGTGACCGTCGTGCAGGCCGGGCCGAACGTGGTGACCCAGATCCGTACCCAGGACAACGACGGCTACCAGGCCGTGCAGCTGGCCTTCGGCGCCGTGGACCCGCGCAAGGTCAACAAGCCGGTGACCGGCCACTTCCAGAAGGCCGGCGTGACGCCGCGGCGGTACCTCGCCGAGCTGCGCACGACCGACGCCGAGACCTACGAGGTCGGCCAGGAGATCACCGCCGAGGTGTTCCCCGCGGGCTCCCGCGTCGACGTCACGGGCACCAGCAAGGGCAAGGGCTACGCCGGTGTCATGAAGCGCCACGGCTTCAAGGGCCAGGGCGCCAGCCACGGTAACCAGGCCAAGCACCGCGCCCCGGGCTCGATCGGTGGCTGCGCCACCCCGGGCCGCGTGTTCAAGGGCCTGCGGATGGCCGGCCGCATGGGTGGCGTCCGGGTCACGACCCAGGGCCTGACCGTCCACGACGTGCGCGCCGAAGAGGGCCTGCTGCTGATCAAGGGCGCCGTCCCCGGCCCCAAGGGCAGCCTCGTCTTCGTCAAGACCGCCGCGAAGGGTGGTGCGACCGAATGACCAGCGTCGAGCTGAAGACCCCGGCCGGCAGCGCCGAGGGCACCGTCGAGCTCCCCGCCGAGATCTTCGACGTGCAGGCCAACGTGCCGCTGATGCACCAGGTCGTGGTGGCCCAGCAGGCCGCCGCGCGCCAGGGCACGCACGACACGAAGACCCGCGGCGAGGTCTCCGGTGGCGGCAAGAAGCCGTACCGCCAGAAGGGCACCGGCCGCGCCCGCCAGGGTTCGACCCGCGCCCCGCAGTTCGCCGGCGGTGGCACCGTCCACGGCCCCACGCCGCGCGACTACAGCCAGCGCACCCCGAAGAAGATGAAGGCCGCCGCCCTGCGCGGTGCCCTCTCCGACCGGGCGCGCGCCGGCCAGGTGCACGTCATCACCGAGCTGGTGTCGGGCGAGAAGCCCAACACCAAGGAGGCGAAGAAGGCCCTCGCCGCCGTGACCCAGGCCAAGCGCCTGCTGGTCGTGCTGCACCGCGAGGACGAGCAGGGCTGGCTGTCCGCCCGCAACCTGCCGAACGTGCACCTGATCAACCCGGACCAGCTCAACACCTACGACGTGCTGGTCAACGACGACGTGGTGTTCACCAAGGCCGCGTACGACGCCTTCATCGCCGGCCCGGTCAAGGGCAAGGCGGCCAAGGCTTCCGCGCGGGCCAGCGAGGTTGAAGGGAGTGAAGCGCAGTGAGCAGCGTTGCCATCCCGGACCCTCGTGACATCGTGCTCGCGCCGGTGATCTCCGAGAAGTCCTACGGGCTTCTCGAGGACCACAAGTACACGTTCGAGGTCCGGCCGGACGCCAACAAGACGCAGATCAAGATCGCCGTCGAGCAGATCTTCGGCGTCAAGGTGGTCAGCGTGAACACGCTGAACCGGCAGGGCAAGCGCAAGCGGACCCGCTACGGCTTCGGTAAGCGCAAGAACGTCAAGCGCGCCGTCGTGACGCTGTCCGCCGAGAGCAAGCCGATCGAGATCTTCGGCGGACCCGCCGCGTAAGGGACGGAAGCTGTCATGGGTATTCGTAAGTACAAGCCGACGACTCCGGGCCGCCGTGGCTCGAGCGTGTCGGACTTCGCCGAGATCACCCGGTCGGAGCCGGAGAAGTCGCTGCTGCGCCCGCTGAGCAAGTCGGGCGGCCGCAACTCCTCGGGCAAGATCACCACCCGGCACAAGGGTGGCGGCCACAAGCGGGCCTACCGGGTCATCGACTTCCGGCGCAACGACAAGGACGGCATCCCGGCCAAGGTCGCGCACATCGAGTACGACCCCAACCGGTCCGCCCGCATCGCGCTGCTGCACTACGCCGACGGCGAGAAGCGCTACATCATCGCGCCGGACAAGCTCAAGCAGGGTGACACCGTCGAGGCCGGCCCGCGGGCCGACATCAAGCCGGGCAACAACCTGCCGCTGCGCAACATCCCGGTCGGCACCGTGGTGCACGCGATCGAGCTCCGCCCCGGTGGCGGCGCGAAGATCGCCCGCTCGGCCGGCGCCCGCGTGCAGCTGGTCGCCAAGGACGGCCCGTACGCCCAGCTGCGGATGCCCTCGGGCGAAATCCGCAACGTGGACGTGCGCAACCGCGCCACCGTCGGCGAGGTCGGCAACTCCGAGCACCAGAACATCAACTGGGGCAAGGCGGGCCGCAACCGCTGGCGCGGCAAGCGCCCGACCGTCCGTGGTGTCGTCATGAACCCGGTCGACCACCCGCACGGTGGTGGTGAGGGCAAGACCTCGGGTGGTCGCCACCCGGTCAACCCGAACGGCAAGCCGGAGGGCCGCACCCGCCGCCGCAAGCCGTCCGACGCACTGATCGTCCGCCGCCGGCGTACCGGCAAGAAGCGCTGAGCAGGGAGGTAAGACAACATGCCGCGCAGCCTGAAGAAGGGCCCGTTCGTGGACGACCACCTGCTCAAGAAGGTGGACGCGCTCAACGAGTCGGGCAAGAAGACCGTGATCAAGACCTGGTCCCGCCGGTCCACGATCATCCCGGACATGCTGGGTCACACCATCGCGGTGCACGACGGCCGCAAGCACGTGCCGGTGTTCGTCAGCGAGGCCATGGTCGGCCACAAGCTTGGCGAGTTCGCTCCGACGCGGACCTTCAAGGGTCACGTCAAGGATGACCGGAAGTCGCGCCGCCGCTGAGCGGGCACACGAGAGTTAGGGAAAGCAAGCGATGACAGCCCCAGAAACCGCTCCGGCCCAGGTGGCCGTGGCGCGGGCTCGCTTCGTCCGGGACTCGCCGACGAAGGTGCGCCGGGTGATCGAGCTGATCAAGGGTCTTAGCGCCGCCGAAGCCCTCGCCGTGCTCCGGTTCTCGCCGTACGCGGCGAGCCAGCCGGTGGCGAAGGTGCTCGCGAGCGCCGTGGCCAACGCCGAGAACAACCTCAACCTGGACCCGGACACGCTGTTCGTGAAGAACGCGTACGCCGACGAGGGGCCGACCCTCAAGCGCATCCAGCCGCGTGCCCAGGGCCGTGCGTACCGGATCCGGAAGCGGACCAGCCACATCACGGTCGAGGTGGAGTCGCGTCCGGAAGCGAAGAAGAGCGGTAAGAAGAAGGCAGGTGGCCGCTAGTGGGCCAGAAGATCAACCCGCACGGCTTCCGGCTGGGAATCACCACCGACTGGAAGTCGCGCTGGTACGCCGACAAGCAGTACGCGGAGTACGTGGCGGAGGACGTCAAGATCCGCAAGCTGCTCTCCACCGGCATGGAGCGCGCCGGCATCTCCAAGGTCGAGATCGAGCGCACCCGTGACCGCGTGCGCGTGGACATCCACACCGCGCGTCCGGGCATCGTGATCGGCCGCCGCGGCGCGGAGGCCGACCGGATCCGCGGCTCGCTGGAGAAGCTGACCGGCAAGCAGGTCCAGCTGAACATCCTCGAGGTCAAGAACCCCGAGGCCGACGCGCAGCTGGTCGCCCAGAGCGTCGCCGAGCAGCTGTCCAACCGCGTGGCGTTCCGCCGCGCGATGCGCAAGGCGATCCAGACGACCATGCGCTCGTCGCAGGTCAAGGGCATCCGCGTGCAGTGCAGCGGCCGTCTCGGCGGTGCCGAGATGTCGCGGTCGGAGCACTACCGCGACGGCCGGGTCCCGCTGCACACGCTGCGCGCGGACATCGACTACGGCTTCTTCGAGGCCCGCACCACCTTCGGCCGCATCGGCGTGAAGGTGTGGATCTACAAGGGCGACCTGGTCGGCGGCCTGAAGGCCAAGGCCGAGCGGGACGCCGCGGCCGCCAACGAGCGTCCGCGCCGGGAGCGTCCGTCGCGCCCGCGCCGGTCTGGCGCGCAGGGCACGACGCCGACCTCGACCGAAGCCGGCCGCGCCGCTGCCGCCGCGAAGGCCGACACGGATGTCGCGACCAGCGAGGCGCCCGCGCAGGGCTCGCCGGACGCGGCCGAGAAGACGGAGGGCTGAGGCGTGCTCGTCCCACGCAAGGTCAAGCACCGCAAGCAGCACTCGCCGAAGCGTTCCGGTGCCGCCAAGGGCGGTACGAAGGTCACCTTCGGTGAGTACGGCATCCAGGCGCTTGAGCACCACTACGTGACCAACCGGCAGATCGAGTCCGCTCGTATCGCCATCACCCGGCACATCAAGCGTGGCGGCAAGGTCTGGATCAACATCTTCCCGGACCGCCCGCTCACCAAGAAGCCGGCCGAAACCCGCATGGGTTCCGGTAAGGGTTCGCCCGAGTGGTGGGTCGCGAACGTCAAGCCGGGCCGCGTCATGTTCGAGCTGAGCTTCCCGAACGAGGCCCAGGCTCGTGAGGCGCTGCGCCGCGCGATCCACAAGCTGCCCATGAAGTGCCGCATCGTGACCCGTGAAGGTGGTGAGTTCTGATGGCGCAGGCAGGTGTCGCCGCCGCAGAGCTGCGTGAGCTCACCAACGAGGAGCTCGTGCTGCGCCTGAAGGAGGCCAAGGAGGAGCTGTTCAACCTCCGCTTCCAGATGGCCACCGGGCAGCTGGACAACAACCGCCGCCTCCGCACCGTCCGTGCCGACATCGCTCGGATCTACACGGTCATGCGGGAGCGCGAGCTCGGTCTGTCCGTTTCCCCCGACGCCGAGAATGAAGAAGGTGCTGCCTGATGAGTGAGCAGACCCCAGAGCTCGCCGCGCAGCCGGTCCAGAGTGCCGAAAGCGGTCGCAACTACCGGAAGGTCCGCGAGGGCTACGTCGTCTCGGACAAGATGGACAAGACGATCGTGGTCGAGCTCGAGGACCGCAAGAAGCACCGCCGCTACGGCAAGGTTCTCCGCTCCACCAGCAAGGTGAAGGCGCACGACGAGGAGAACACCGCCGGCATCGGTGACCGCGTGATCCTCATGGAGACCCGCCCGACCTCGGCCACCAAGCGGTGGCGGCTCGTGCGGATCGTGGAGAAGGCCAAGTAATCGGAGGCCCACTCGGGCCTCCTCCGTTCCGCCAGGCTCACCGCCGCGTGAGAACCGGCGCGACATACAGGAGTTGACGTGATCCAGCAGGAGTCGCGGCTGCGAGTCGCCGACAACACGGGTGCCAAGGAGATCCTCTGCATCCGCGTGCTCGGTGGCTCGGGACGGCGCTACGCGGGTATCGGCGACATCATCGTCGCCACCGTCAAGGACGCCATCCCGGCTGCCGGGGTGAAGAAGGGTGACGTGGTCAAGGCCGTCGTCGTCCGCACGACGAAGGAGCGGCGTCGCCCGGACGGCTCCTACATCAAGTTCGACGAGAACGCCGCCGTGCTCATCAAGAACGACAACGAGCCGCGCGGCACCCGCATCTTCGGCCCGGTCGGCCGTGAGCTGCGTGACCGCAAGTTCATGAAGATCATCTCGCTGGCGCCGGAGGTGCTCTGATGAAGGTGAAGAAGGGCGACACGGTCGTCGTCATCGCCGGCAAGGACAAGGGCGCCAAGGGCAAGGTCATCAAGGCCTACCCGGAGCGCCAGCGGGTGCTGGTCGAGGGCGTGAACCGGATCAAGAAGCACACCCGGATCTCGCAGACCCAGCGCGGCGCGCAGTCCGGCGGCATCGTGACCCAGGAGGCCCCGATCCACGTGTCGAACGTGATGGTCGTGGACTCCGACGGCAAGCCGACCCGCGTGGGCTACCGCATCGGCGAGGACGGCAAGAAGGTTCGCATCTCGCGCCGGACCGGTAAGGACATCTGATGACGACCGCAGAGAAGATCGTGCCGCGGTTGAAGACGCGGTACCGCGAAGAGATCAAGGGCGAGCTCCGCAGCGAGTTCGGCTACGAGAACGTCCACCAGATCCCGGGCGTGGTCAAGGTCGTCGTCAACATGGGTGTCGGCGACGCCGCGCGGGACAGCAAGCTGATCGACGGTGCGATCCGCGACCTCGCGGCCATCACCGGTCAGAAGCCCGAGGTGCGCCGGGCGCGCAAGTCCATCGCGCAGTTCAAGCTGCGCGAGGGCCAGCCGATCGGTGCGCGCGTGACCCTGCGCGGCGACCGCATGTGGGAGTTCCTGGACCGGCTGCTGACGATCGCGCTGCCGCGTATCCGTGACTTCCGCGGGCTGTCGGCCAAGCAGTTCGACGGCAACGGCAACTACACCTTCGGTCTCAACGAGCAGTCGATGTTCCACGAGATCGACCCCGACTCCATCGACCGCCCCCGCGGCATGGACGTCACCGTTGTCACCACCGCTACCACCGACGACGAGGGCCGCGCGCTGCTCCGCAAGCTCGGCTTCCCGTTCAAGGAGAACTGATGGCCAAGAAGGCTCTGATCGCCAAGGCGGCCCGCAAGCCGAAGTTCAAGGTGCGTGCCTACACGCGCTGCAACAAGTGCGGCCGGCCCCACTCGGTGTTCCGCAAGTTCGGACTGTGCCGGGTTTGCCTGCGCGAGATGGCGCACGCGGGCGAACTCCCCGGTGTGTCCAAGTCCAGCTGGTAGGAACGACAGAAGCTCCCACTTCGCCACAGGCCCTCTGAGCAGGGGGAACCAGGCGAGAAAGGTTGAAGGTCACCATGACGATGACCGACCCCATCGCAGACTTCCTGACACGTCTGCGCAACGCCAACTCGGCGTATCACGACGAGGTCGTGGTGCCGCACTCGAAGCTCAAGGCGAACATCGCCGAGATCCTGAAGCGCGAGGGTTACATCTCGGGCTACCGGGACGAGCCGGGTGAGAAGCACAAGAACCTCATCGTGGAACTGAAGTACGGCCGCAACCGCGAGCGCAGCATCGCCGGTCTGCGCCGCGTGTCCAAGCCGGGTCTGCGGGTGTACGCCAAGTCGACCGAGCTGCCGAGCGTGCTGGGCGGGCTGGGCATCGCGATCATCTCGACGTCGGGCGGCCTTCAGACCGACCGGCAGGCCAAGCGCAACGGTGTGGGCGGGGAAGTCCTCGCCTACGTCTGGTAACGGAAGGGAGAGCAGGCATGTCGCGCATCGGTAAGCAGCCGATCACCGTCCCTTCCGGGGTCGAGGTGACCATCGACGGCCAGAACATCTCGGTGAAGGGTCCCAAGGGCACCCTTTCCCACACTGTCGCCGAGCCGATCACGGTCGAGCGCGGTGAGGACGGTGCGCTGCTGGTCAAGCGCCCGGACGACGAGCGGGAGAGCCGTGCCCTGCACGGTCTGACCCGCACGCTGGTCAACAACCTGGTCGTGGGTGTGACCGAGGGTTACGAGAAGAAGCTCGAGATCCACGGTGTCGGTTACCGCGTCCAGGCCAAGGGCAGCAACCTCGAATTCGCCCTCGGCTACAGCCACCCCGTGCTGATCGAGGCGCCGGAAGGCATCACCTTCAAGGTCGAGACCCCGACCCGGTTCTCCGTGTCCGGCATCGACAAGCAGAAGGTCGGCCAGATCGCCGCGGTGATCCGCCGGCTCCGCCGTCCGGACCCGTACAAGGGCAAGGGGCTGCGCTACGAGGGTGAGCGCATCCGTCGCAAGGTCGGAAAGACGGGTAAGTGATCATGAGCGAAACGGCAACGAAGAAGCGGAAGCCGGTCGGCAAGGACATCTCGACCCGGCGCCGCGTCGCGAAGGCGCGCCGTCACTTCCGGCTTCGCAAGAAGGTCGGCGGGACCGCTCAGCGGCCCCGGCTGGTCATCCACCGGTCCTCGCGGCACATCACGGTCCAGGTGATCGACGACGTGGCCGGGCACACCCTGGCGTCGGCGTCGAGCCTCGAGGCCGACGTGCGTGCGCTCGAGGGCGACAAGAAGGCCAAGGCCGCCAAGGTCGGCGAGCTCGTGGCCGCCCGCGCCAAGGGTGCGGGCATCTCCAGCGTCGTGTTCGACCGCGGTGGCAACCGCTACCACGGCCGCATCGCCGCGCTGGCCGACGCCGCTCGCGAGGCGGGGTTGGAGTTCTGAGAACCATGCACATGCTCGCGAATGGAAGGAAAGCCTGATGCCGGGACGTACACGGCAGGGCGGTGGACAGGGCGGTCCGGGCGGCAACGACCGCGACCGTCGTGACCGCCGCGACCGCCGCGACGGTGGCCGTGGCGGGGCCGGCCAGGAGAAGACCCCGCACCTCGAGCGCGTCGTCGCGATCAACCGCGTCGCCAAGGTCGTGAAGGGTGGTCGTCGCTTCAGCTTCACCGCCCTGGTGGTCGTCGGTGACGGCGACGGTCAGGTCGGCGTCGGCTACGGCAAGGCCAAGGAAGTTCCCGCGGCCATCGCCAAGGGCGTCGAGGAAGCGAAGAAGAACTTCTTCCGCGTGCCCCGGATCGCCGGCACCATCCCGCACCCGATCCAGGGTGAGGAGGCCGCCGGTGTGGTCCTGCTCCGTCCGGCCAGCGCCGGTACCGGTGTCATCGCCGGTGGCCCGGTGCGTGCGGTGCTGGAGTGCGCGGGCGTGCACGACGTGCTGTCGAAGTCGCTGGGCTCCGACAACGCGATCAACATCGTGCACGCGACCGTGGCGGCCCTGAAGGGTCTCCAGCGTCCGGAGGAGGTGGCGGCCCGTCGCGGTCTGCCGCTCGAGGACGTCGCCCCGGCCCGGATGCTGCGTCAGCGCGCGGGACAGGGGGTCTGACATGGCTCAGCTCAAGGTGACCCAGGTCCGGAGCAAGATCGGCACCAAGCAGAACCACCGGGACACGCTGCGGACCCTCGGGCTGCGCAAGATCCGGCAGTCCGTGGTGCGCGAGGACACTCCGGAGGTCCGCGGTCTGATCCACACCGTCCGCCACCTCGTGACTGTTGAGGAGGTCAAGGCATGACGGCCATCAAGATCCACCACCTGCGCCCGGCCCCGGGCGCCAAGCGCGAGAAGATCCGCGTCGGTCGTGGTGAGGGTTCGAAGGGCAAGACCGCCGGTCGCGGTACGAAGGGCACCAAGGCCCGGAAGAACGTGCCCGCCGGGTTCGAGGGTGGGCAGATGCCCATCCACATGCGGCTGCCGAAGCTGCGTGGGTTCAAGAACCGCTTCCGCACCGAGTACCAGCCGGTGAACGTCGGCGACATCGCCCGGGTCTTCCCGGACGGTGGCGACGTCACCAAGGAGCAGCTGGTGGAGCGCGGTCTGGTTCGCAAGAACCAGCTCGTCAAGGTCCTCGGCAACGGCGACCTGAACGGCGTGAAGCTGAACGTCACCGCCGACAAGTTCTCCTCGTCCGCGAAGGAGAAGCTCGAGGCGGCGGGCGGCTCGGCCACCGAGCTCTGACGCTTTGACGCGGGACGGCCCGCCGGTCTTCGGACCGGCGGGCCGTTCCTTTTTCCGGCCCTGGGTGCCACGATCGGGTGATGTCGTTTCCCGGGGTTGCGCCGGGCCGTCGTCCCGGCTGGCACGGCGGTCGGATCGTGGGCGCCGTGCTGGCGCTGCTGGCCGCTGCGGCCGCCGTGACGGGCTCGTTCCTGGCGCTGTTCCTGGGCGAGCTGCTCTTCCAGGGCGAGGCGCAGCTGAAGCTGACGGTGACCGGTTGGGACCTGTCGGCGGAGGCGGTCGAGCCCGGGATCCCGACGGACACCTTCGGCAGCCCGGTCCGCAACGGCTACCTGCTGGCGGCCGCCGGGTTGCTGCTGCTCGTCGCGGCCGTGCTGGGCCTCGCCGCGGCCCGCCGGACCGCGGCGCCGGGCCGCAAGCTCGCCGCGGCACTGGCGACGGCGATCGGAGCGGCCTTCCTGCTGGCGACGACCGCGGGGATAGTGCTGCAGGGAGTCAGCCTGCACGAGAGTTTCCGCCCAACAGGCGCCGCCGAGGACAACGGCGAGTTCACGACGGGGGACAGCTTCGGGCTCGGCTTCTGGCTGGTGGCCGGGGCGACCCTGGCGGCGATCGCGGCCGCGGTACTGGCCACGACCCGCGGCCGGCGCGCCCCGGACCTGACCACGCCGCGCTACGGAGTCCCCGCGCCGCCCGGCTACCAGCCCGGACCCCAGTTCCCGGCGCCGACAAGACACTGGCCCACGGGCGAGCCCTACCCGAGCGGCCAGGGCATGCCGCCACACGCCGGCTTCGCCCCCGGACCCCCGCAGGCTCCACAGCCGCCGGGCCAGCCGGACCTGGGCCGCCCGCCCGGAGGGCAGGCAGCTACGGGGCAGCCGGACCAGGGCTGGTCGCCCACGGCGCAGGCGGGCCCCGGCGCGGACACTTCGCCGGAGGAGTCACCACGGCCCGAGCAGCGACCCGGAGCCGACCGGCCGCAGCTGTAGCCCGAACCGGAGCGGCCAGGTAGCCACGGCCGCCACCGCGACGACAGCGTGACGTCCTCGCCAGCCGCCGCGCTCCGAACAGCCGCTCAGCGCGCACCGCCCAGCGCGACCGGTCGCCCACCGCGCACCAGTCGCCCACCGCGGACTGGGCGCCCGGCGCGGACCGGCCGGTCATCGCGCACCGGCCACCCACCGCCCACCCAGCGCGCACCGGTCGCCCACCGCGCACCGGTCGCCCACCGCGCACCGGCCGCCCAGCCCACAACCACTCCCGAACCAGCCACCCCACCACTACCGTCACCCCATGACCTGGTTGCTCGTCTTCCTCGGTGCCGCCATGCTCATCGCCCTCACGCCGGGGGCCAACAACCTTCTCGGGCTGCACCACGGGATTCAGCACGGCCTTCCGCGGGCGCTCGCGGGGCTGCTCGGGCGCCTGGCCGCCTTCACCCTCATGATCGGCGCCGTCGCGGGTGGGCTGGGGCAGCTGCTCGCCGCCTCCGAGCCGGCGCTCACCGTCATCAAGTGGGCCGGCGTGGCCTACCTCGTCTGGCTCGCGGTCCGCCTCCTGCGCGCCAAACCCCAGCCCGCGCAGGCCCCGCCGCCGGGACCCGTGCTGCGCAAGGAGTTCCTCGTCGCCATCACCAACCCCAAGGCGATCCTCATCTTCACCGCCTTCGTGCCGCAGTTCGTCGACCCCGCGCACGGCTCGCCCACCGCCCAGATCGCCGTCCTCGGCGCCGTCTACCTGCTCGCCGAGTTCCTCGCCGGCACCGCCTACGCCGCGGTCGGCGCCGCGCTCAAGGCCGTCCGCCTGAGCGCCCGCGCCCGCCGCAACATGGACCGCGGCACCGGAGTCGTCCTGCTCGGCATGGCCGGCACGCTGGCCGCCTCCGGCTCATAACACGGCCTACCTCACAGCCCTCCAACCCCCGGCTGTTAGAGTCGGGCGACGCGCTTCGGGGACCCATCTGCCCCGGAGCGCTGCTGGCTTGCCAGCGACATGGTGTTCCTGCCGGCCAGCGTGCCGGCCAAGCCGATCGCCGGTGACACCCACCGGCGACGCCGAGGAGGTCCCCCGCGTGCTCAGCGCCTTTCGCTCGGCTCTCGCCACGCCGGACCTGCGCAAGAAGATCCTGTTCACGCTGTTGATCGTGGCCGTGTACCGGATCGGTGCGGTCACTCCGGCGCCCGGGATCTCCTATCCCAATGTGCAGGCATGCCAGGCAGGTGCCGACCAGTCCGGCATCTACTCCCTGCTGAACCTGTTCAGCGGCGGGGCGCTCCTGCAGTTGTCGATCTTCTCGACCGGCATCATGCCGTACATCACGGCCAGCATCATCGTCCAGCTGCTCACCGTCGTCATCCCGCGGTTCGAGGAGCTGAAGAAGGAAGGCCAGGCCGGCCAGAGCAAGCTGACGCAGTACACCCGGTACCTGACGATCGCGCTGGCGATCCTGCAGGCGACCGGTGTGGTGGCGCTGGCCGACCGCGGCCAGCTGTTCCCGGACTGCGCGCAGTCGATCATCCCGGACAACAGCATCTTCTCGCTGGCGCTGATCGTCATCACGATGACGGCGGGCACCGCGGTCATGATGTGGCTGGGCGAGCTCATCACCGAGCGCGGCGTCGGCAACGGCATGTCCGTCCTGATCTTCCTGAACATCGCGGCCCGCATCCCGGCCGAAGGCATGAACATCCTGAACAACCAGGGCGGTCTCGTCTTCGCGCTGGTGTGCCTCTTCGGCCTGGTGATCATCGCCAGCGTCATCTTCGTCGAGCAGGGCCAGCGCCGGATCCCGGTGCAGTACGCCAAGCGGATGATCGGCCGCCGGATGTACGGCGGCACGTCGACCTACCTGCCGATCAAGGTGAACCAGGCCGGTGTCATCCCGGTCATCTTCGCTTCGTCGCTGCTCTACCTGCCGGACCTGATCAGCCGCCTGTTCGGTGACCCGACCAGCGGCTCGGGCTGGCAGGCGTTCCTGCAGACCTACGTGGTCAACCAGTCCAGCTGGGTGCACATCCTGCTGTACTTCGCGCTGATCATCTTCTTCACGTACTTCTACATCACCATCACCTTCAACGTGGATGAGCGCGCGGAGGAGATGAAGAAGTTCGGCGGCTTCATCCCGGGCATCCGCCCGGGCCGGCCGACCGCCGAGTACCTGAGCTTCGTGCTGGGCCGGATCACCTTCCCCGGCTCGCTCTACCTCGGCATCATCGCGATCCTCCCGAACTTCTTCCTGTCCATCACGCAGGAGGGCAACAACCAGAACTTCCCGTTCGGCGGCACCGCTGTGCTGATCATGGTCGGCGTCGGCCTCGACACGGTGAAGCAGATCGAAAGCCAGCTGATGCAGCGGAATTACGAAGGGTTCTTGCGATGACGCGCCTGGTTCTTGTCGGCCCGCCCGGAGCAGGAAAGGGAACTCAGGCGGTAGCGCTGTCGCAGCGGCTCTCCATCCCGCACATCTCCACCGGTGACCTCTTCCGCGCTCACGTGGCGGAGCAGACGCCGCTGGGCGAGGAGGCGAAGCGTTACCTCGACTCGGGCGAGCTGGTCCCGGACAGCGTCACCAACGAGATGGTCCGCGAGCGCCTGGCCGAGTCCGACACCAAGGCCGGCTTCCTGCTGGACGGGTTCCCGCGCAACACCAAGCAGGCCGAGGTCCTCGGCGAGATGCTGGCCGAGTCGGACAGCGCCCTCGACGCCGTCATCCAGCTCGACGTGCCGGAGGACGTCCTGGTCGCGCGCCTGCTGGGCCGCGGCCGCACGGACGACACCGAAGAGGTCATCCGCCGCAGGCAGCAGGTCTACCAGTCGGAGACCGCGCCGCTGCTGGACTACTACCGCGACATCCTGGTGAAGGTGGACGGCGTCGGCGAGGTCGACGAGGTGTCCTCGCGGATCGTGAACGCACTCGACGACCGCGCGTGAACCTGGTGCCTTCCGTGCTCCGCCGCCACCGCGGCATCGAGATCAAGACGCCCGGCGAGCTGGACGCGATGCGGGCCGCCGGCATCGTGGTGGCCCGCACCCTCGCGGCGGTCGCCGAGGCCGCCCGGCCCGGCGTCAGCACCGGTGACCTCGACGAGATCGCCGAGCAGACGATCCGGGCCGCCGGTGCGGTGCCCTCGTTCAAGGGCTACCACGGCTTCCCGGCCTCGATCTGCGCGTCGGTGAACGAGCAGGTCGTCCACGGCATCCCGGCGAAGACGACCGTGCTGGCCGAGGGCGACCTGCTGTCCGTGGACTGCGGCGCGATCCTCGACGGCTGGCACGGCGACTCCGCCGTCACCCTGGCCATCGGCACGGTCTCGGCCGCCGACCAGGCGCTGTCGGCCGCCACCCGCGCCGCGATGCTCGCCGGCATCGAGGCCGCCGTGCCCGGCGCCCGGCTCACCGACATCTCGCACGCCGTGCAGTCCTCGGCCGAGACCTCCGCGGCGGCCGACGGCATCGACTACGGCCAGATCGTCGAGTACGGCGGGCACGGCATCGGCACCGAGATGCACATGGAGCCGTTCCTGCCCAACGTCGGCAAGCCCGGCAAGGGGCCGAAGCTCAAGCCCGGTATGGCGCTGGCCATCGAGCCGATGCTGACCGGCGGCAGCGCCGAGACCGTCGAGCTGGAGGACGGCTGGACCGTGGTGACCGCGGACGGCTCGCGCGCCGCCCACTGGGAGCACACGGTCGCCGTCACGGAGGACGGTCCGCGCGTCCTGACCCTCCTCGAAGGCTCCTGACCTGCGGTTTCGCCCCTTCGGGGGCGATCAGGGGTATCGTCGGAGTGACGTTGCCTACCACACATCACCCCGCCTCGCGAGGTGCGACACAGGCTGCGTACACTATCTAGTCGGCGTACCCATCACGCCGGTTCCAACGTGCTCGTCAATGCTCGGGTCCTTGGGGTCGGTGCGGCGTGTCCGCCGAACGCAAGAGTTGCCCATTTCGGTGCTCTACCCAGTCACGAAACGCGGAGGACATGGCTAAGAAAGACGGGGCCATCGAGGTCGAAGGTCGGGTCATCGAGCCACTCCCCAACGCGATGTTCCGAGTCGAGTTGGAGAACGGTCACAAGGTCCTGGCACACATCAGCGGCAAGATGCGGCAGCACTACATCCGCATCCTCCCGGAGGACCGGGTTGTCGTGGAGCTGTCGCCGTACGACCTGTCTCGCGGGCGGATCGTCTACCGCTACAAGTGACACGGTGAGCAACGCATAAGGAAGCAGGAGACGTGAAGGTCCAGCCGAGCGTCAAGAAGATCTGCGACAAGTGCAAGGTGATCCGCCGCCACGGCCGGATCATGGTGATCTGCGAGAACCTGCGGCACAAGCAGCGGCAGGGCTGATCACCGCTCGCACCACGCAGAGCGGACGGACAGCTGAATACCCTCCCCGCACCTGCCGGGTCGCGCGAGCGGCCCAGCCGACCCCCGGACTCCAGGCCGGGGCCGGGACACCGGACACGCAAGTGCTCCGGACGACATGCGAGTCGGTCCCGGAACCGGGCGGGGAGCACACCTGGAGCGACGAACACTAGAAGGAGCATCAAGCGCCATGGCACGACTCGCCGGCGTAGACCTCCCCCGCGAGAAGCGGTTGGAGATCGCGCTGACCTACATCTACGGCATCGGTCGTACCCGCTCGAAGGAGCTCATCGCCGCGACGTCGCTGAACCCGGACACCCGGGTGCGCGACCTGTCCGACGACGACCTCGTCAAGCTGCGGGACTACATCGAAGAGAACTTCAAGGTCGAGGGTGACCTCCGCCGCGAGGTGCAGGCCGACATCCGTCGCAAGATCGAGATCGGCTGCTACGAGGGCCTGCGGTGGCGCCGCGGTCTGCCCGTCCGCGGTCAGCGGACCAAGACCAACGCCCGCACCCGCAAGGGTCCGAAGAAGACGGTCGCCGGCAAGAAGAAGGCTGGCAAGAAGTGAGCGTCCAGGGCAAGAAGGTCGTGCGGATCGGCGCCGGGCAGATGCGTCGCCGCAACAATTCGTGCGTCTCGCCGAAGGCCCTGTACGCCCGCCCGATGGCGCTTCGCCAGCTCTACACCGACGCCGGCTCGCTGATCCGGCGTGGCCAGCAGGAGGCCCGCGAGGCCGCCGCTGCCGCCGCTCAGACCGAAAACTCGCGCTAGGCAGGAGAAACCACCCAACATGCCACCCAAGGCTCGCGCCGGGGCCAAGAAGGTCCGGCGGAAGGAAAAGAAGAACGTGGCCCACGGCCACGCCCACATCAAGAGCACGTTCAACAACACCATCGTGTCGATCACCGACCCGAACGGTGCCGTGATCTCGTGGGCCTCGTCCGGCCACGTCGGCTTCAAGGGCTCCCGCAAGTCCACCCCGTTCGCCGCGCAGATGGCGGCCGAGAACGCGGCCCGCAAGGCCGCCGAGCACGGGATGAAGAAGGTCGACGTGTTCGTCAAGGGCCCGGGTTCCGGCCGGGAGACGGCGATCCGTTCGCTGCAGGCCGCCGGTCTCGAGGTCGGCACCATCCAGGACGTGACCCCGCAGCCTCACAACGGCTGCCGCCCGCCCAAGCGGCGCCGGGTCTGAGGAACGGGGAGGAGTAACAACACATGGCTCGCTACACCGGCCCCGCGACTCGCATCTCGCGGCGCCTCAAGGTTGACCTCGTCGGCGGCGACCAGGCTTTCGAGCGCCGCCCGTACCCGCCCGGCCAGCACGGCCGCGGCCGCATCAAGGAGAGCGAGTACCTGCTTCAGCTCCAGGAGAAGCAGAAGGCTCGCTACACCTACGGTGTCCTGGAGCGGCAGTTCAGCCGTTACTACAAGGAGGCCGCGCGGCGCCCCGGCAAGACCGGTGAGAACCTGCTGCAGATCCTCGAGTCGCGCCTGGACAACGTCGTGTACCGCGCCGGCCTGGCCCGGACCCGCCGCCAGGCGCGTCAGCTGGTCGCGCACGGTCACTTCACCGTCAACGGCGTGAAGGTGACGATCCCCAGCTACCAGGTCGAGAAGTTCGACATCATCGACGTGCGGCCGAAGTCGCTCCAGATGCTGCCCTTCGTGGCCGCCAAGGAGTCCTTCGGCGACCGGCCGATCCCCGGCTGGCTGCAGGTCGTGCAGTCCAACCTGCGCATCCTGGTGCACCAGCTCCCCGAGCGGGCGCAGATCGACGTTCCCGTCCAGGAACAGCTGATCGTCGAGTACTACTCGAAGTGATCGGCAGCGGCGGCGCGCACCCGCGCGCCGCCGCTTCGCCATCCCTTTCGGCGTCATATGGCGGGCGCCGGCAGGAAAGGAAGAGAAGAAAGTGCTGATTTCCCAGCGACCGGCCCTCGGCGAGGAGCCGATCAACGAGACCCGGTCCCGGTTCACCATCGAGCCGCTGGAGCCCGGCTTCGGGTACACCCTCGGCAACTCGCTGCGGCGCACGCTGCTGTCGTCCATCCCGGGCGCGGCGGTCACCAGCATCCGCATCGACGGGGTGCTGCACGAGTTCACCACGGTCCCCGGGGTGAAGGAAGACGTCACCGACATCATCCTGAACCTCAAGGAACTGGTCGTGTCCTCCGAGGAGGACGAGCCCGTCACCATGTACCTGCGCAAGCAGGGCCCGGGTGAGGTCACCGCGGCCGACATCGTGCCGCCGGCCGGCGTCACCGTGCACAACCAGGATCTGCACATCGCCTCGCTGAACGGCAAGGGCAAGCTGGAGATCGAACTGGTCGTCGAGCGCGGTCGTGGTTACGTGCCTGCCCAGCAGAACAAGCAGGCGGGTGCCGAGATCGGCCGGATCCCGGTCGACTCGATCTACTCGCCGGTGCTGAAGGTCACCTACAAGGTCGAGGCGACCCGTGTCGAGCAGCGCACCGACTTCGACAAGCTGATCCTGGACGTCGAGACCAAGCCGTCGATCACCCCGCGGGACGCCGTCGCTTCCGCCGGCAAGACGCTGGTCGAGCTGTTCGGCCTGGCCCGGGAGCTCAACGTCGACGCCGAGGGCATCGAGATCGGCCCGTCGCCGCAGGAGGCGGACACCATCGCCGCCTACGCGATGCCGATCGAGGACCTGGACCTGACGGTCCGGTCGTACAACTGCCTCAAGCGCGAGGGCATCCACACGGTCGGCGAACTGGTCTCGCGCAGCGAGGCCGACCTGCTCGACATCCGCAACTTCGGCGCGAAGTCGATCGACGAGGTCAAGATGAAGCTCGTCGGTCTCGGCCTCTCGCTGAAGGACAGCCCGCCCGGGTTCGACCCGACCGCGGCTGCCGCGTCCTACGAGGGCGGCGAGAGCTGGTCCGCCGAGGGTGTCGGCGGTCTGTCGGACAACGGCCACGACGACGGCCAGGACTACGCAGAGACGGAGCAGCTGTAAGGACGGCAGCCCGCCCCGCCGGATGAGCGTGCGGGGCGGGCGCCGGCCTGAAAGCGGCCGGATTTACGAGGAGAAGCAATGCCCACCCCCACGAAGGGCCCCCGTCTCGGTGGATCCGCGGCCCACGAGCGGCTGATGATGGCGAACCTCGCCACGTCGCTGTTCGAGCACGGCAAGATCACCACGACCGAGGCCAAGGCCCGCCGGATGCGGCCGCTCGCCGAGAAGCTGATCACCAAGGCGAAGCGCGGCGACCTGCACAACCGGCGTCAGATCCAGCGCGTGATCCGCGACAAGGACGTGGTTCACAAGCTGCTGGCCGAGATCGGCCCGTTCTTCGCGGACCGCAACGGCGGCTACACCCGGATCACCAAGACGATGCCGCGCAAGGGCGACAACGCCCCGATGGCGGTCATCGAGCTGGTGTCCGAGAAGACCGTCACCGCGGAGGCGGAGAAGGCGCGGAAGACCAAGTTCGCGGCTAAGGACACTGCCGAGGCTTCATCCGCGGTCGAGGAGACCAAGGCCGAGGCGACCGACCAGGACGCCGAGGCGCCCGAGTCGGCCACCACCGAGGCGACGGCCGAGCCGGCCGAGGGTGCCGACGAGGCCAAGGCTGAGGACACCAAGGACGAGGCCAAGAAGGACGAGTCCTGACGGCTGAGTTCGGTCCAGGCAACGAGCCCGCTGCTCCCTCCGGGGAGGGCGGGCTCGTTCGTCTGCGCCTGGACGTCAGCTACGACGGCACGCAGTTCTCCGGGTGGGCCCGCCAGCCGGGCCGCCGCACGGTGCAGGGCCTGCTGGAGGAGGCGCTGGCGAAGCAGCCGCCCGGGGCCGCGGTGCCGAAGTCGGTCGTGGTGGCCGGCCGCACGGACGCCGGGGTGCACGCGACCGGGCAGGTCGTGCACGTGGACGTGGTGCCGTTGTCCGGGCCGGCCGGACGGCTGGCGGTGGACGAGCACGGAATTCTTGATCTGGAGCGGATGCGGCACCGCTGGAACCGGTTCCTGCCAGGTGACGTGCGGGTGCTGGACGCGCGCGTTGCACCCGAGGGTTTCGACGCCCGGTTCTCGGCCATTCGACGGCACTACCGCTATCGGGTGTCGGACGCGCCGTGGGGTGTCGACCCGCTGCGCCGGTTCGACACGCTCGGGTGGGGCCGGCCGCTGTCCCTGACGGCGATGAACTCCGCGTCGGAGGCGCTGCTGGGCCTGCGGGACTTCGCGGCGTTCTGCAAGCAACGCGAGGGCGGCACGACGATCCGCGAGCTGCAACGGTTCACCTGGCACCGGATCGACGAGCACGTGGTGGAGGCCGAGGTCTTGGCGGACGCGTTCTGCCACTCGATGGTCCGCAGCCTGGTCGGCGCGATGCTCCTCGTGGGTGACGGCCGTCGACCGGTGGAGTGGCCGGCGGAGCTGCTGCGCGGGGGAGTGCGGGACAGCGCGGTGGCCCCAGCACACGGCCTGACGCTGACTGGGGTCGACTACCCGGCCGACGAGGAGCTGGCAGCACGAGCGGAGCAAACCCGCAACATGCGAGCGACATCCGAGGCGAGCTGAGTTATCCACAATCCACAGGGGTTGTCCACAGCTATCCACAGGCCGCGCACGGGCGGTAAGGGGGAGCTGACGGCGGGGAAGCCTGGCCGTGCGGAAGGCCTCCGTTCCGGCGGCCGGCAACGCACGCGGGCTGGTGATCAGCCTGACCACGCGGCAGCCCTGCGTTCCGGCAGCCGGCAACGCGAGTGGCCCGGCACTCGGCTGACCGCGGCAGCCCTGCGACCGCCGCCCGGCAACGCGACAGCACCGACTACCCCAACCAGACCTCCCCCGCCCCCGATCCACAGCCGGTCTTTGGTCGCCGATCAGGCGTGTCAAGGTACTCTTTCCCGCCTTGACACGCCTGCTCGGCGACTGAAACACAATCAGGCATCGGGGGCGGGGGTGGTCGGAAGGTGACCGTTCGGCGCCGTGAGGCGCTTTCCGCCCGAAGGGCGTTGCCCGCCCGCAGGGCGGACTCCCCGCCTGCCCAAAAGCAAGACTAAAGATCAAAAGATGTCCTCGCGGACGGGCAGGCTCCGGGATGACGGGGAATGCAGGAACCTCACCTCGGGCAGGTGGTCGCTGGGTGGTCATCCCGTCGCCTTCCGGTTTGTGCATATCACCTTGAGCCAGGGCCGCAAGGTTGGCATGGTCGGCCGCCGGAGAGAGCCTGGGTTGCGGCCCTGGCTCAAGGTGATCGTTGCGTGTCAGGCGACGGGATGACCACCCAGCTACCTTGGGTTCAAGACGGCGCTGCGCGCCGTCAGTATCCCCGTACCGCGTTGATCCTCACCCGCAATACCTGGGGATACTGCTCCGAAAACCCCGCCAGGCTTCCGCTTACCCGCTCCATCGCCTTGCCGTACTTCGCCACGTACGAGGCGTTCTCGTGTGCCGGGGGTTGTGTGTCGGCCGGTCGGGCCAGTCCGCGGAACACCACGACGTCCGAGCCCTGCCCGTCGCTGTTGAAGTGGAGCGCCACCTGCGGCCGGTCCCGGATGTGGTCCAGTCGCTTGGCGCGCGCGGCGTTGTACACCAGGAACTCGCCGTCCCGCCACACGAACCACACCGGGTTCGGCTGCGGGGTGCCGTCCGCGCCCGTCGTGGTGAGCCAGACGACCTGCTCGGTCTCGAGCCGTTCGCGGACCCGCCGTCCGAACGGGCTCGACGGGTCGGGGAGCACGTCGCCTGCCATGCCGCCAGCGTAGTGGCCGGGCTCACTTCCGGCGCAACTTCACCGACCGCCCGTGATAGGCATTCGGGGATCGAGCGCCGGAAAGGATCATCGATGCGTCTGCTGCTGCTGTCCAACTCGACCGCGCCCGGACGCGGCTACCTGGAGCACGCTACCGACGCACTGGGCGAAGTGCTCCAGGACGTGCGCCGCCTGGTGTTCGTGCCGTTCGCGCTCGCCGATCACGACGGTTACACGGCGATCGTCGCCAAGGCGCTCGCCCCGTTCGGCATCGAGGTCGCCGGGGCCCACCAGGATGACCCGATCAGGTTGCTCAACTCCGCGCAGGCCGTGTTCACCGGCGGCGGCAACACCTTCCGGCTCCTGCGCGAGCTCTACCGCCGCGAGCTCCTCGCCCCGATCCGCGACCGCGTCGCGCACGGGACCGTCTACATCGGATCGAGCGCGGGCACGAACGTCGCCTGCCCCACCATCCGCACCACCAACGACATGCCGATCGTGCAGCCGCCCGCGTTCGACGCGGCCGGGTTCGTGCCGTTCCAGATCAACCCGCACTACCTCGACCCACAGCCAGAATCCACCCACATGGGCGAAACCCGCGAGGAGCGGATCGACCAGTTCCTGGAGGAGAACGACGTGCCGGTGCTGGGGATGCGCGAAGGCACCTGGCTGCGCCGCGAGGACGACACCCTCACCCTCGGCGGTGACGAAGCCGGCGCCCGCCTGTTCCGCCGCGGCGCCGGCCCGGCGGAGCTGCGGCCGGGCGCGGACCTCAGCGACCTTCTGGCGAGCGAGATCGCCTGAGCTCGTCCGCCAGCTCGGCGCGCCGGGCCAGAACCTCGTCCCGCGACCTGGCCATGTCGCGCAGCACCGACTTGCGCTTGCGCAGTGGCAGCCGGTCCACGTACAGGCCGCCGCCGAGGTGGTCGGTCTCGTGCTGCAGGCACCGCGCGAAGTAGCCCCGCCCCTCGACGACCAGCGGCTCCCCGAACTGGTCCACCCCGCGCACCACGGCGTGGTCGGCGCGCGGCAGCTTCGCGTACGGGCCAGGCACGGACAGGCAGCCCTCCGGCGCCTCGATCAGCCGCCGGTCACCGACCGGTTCCTCGTCGAGCACCGGGTTGAGGATGTGGCCGATGTGCCGGTCGCCGTACTCGTCCCAGCAGTCCCACACGAACAACCGCAGGTCGACGTCCACCTGGTTGGCCGCCAGTCCGGCGCCCTCGGCCACGTACAGGGTGGCGAACATGTCGTCGATCAGGGCCGACAGCTCCGGCGTGCCGAACTCGGCCGCCGGGCGGCACGGACGAGCGAGGATCTCCTCGCCGATCTCGGTGATCCGCCGCGGCGAGCCACGGCGCGCTTCCGGCAGCACCCGCGGGCAGTCCCCGACCGGCTGCCCCTGCACGTAGACGGCCATTCCGCCTCCCTTGCCAACAACTTTGCAAACTAGCATACTTTGCAAAGTGGAGAACCGACCCGAGTCGAAGCTGCCCGACCACCCCGTCCGCGTCGCGCTGCTGGACCTGCTCGCCGAACTGGGCACCGTGACCGCGAACGAGGCGAGCCGCCGCCTCGGGTACAGCTCCGGCCTGTGTTCGTTCCACCTGCGACAGCTGGCGCGGGCGGGCCTGATCGAAGAGGCGCCGCGCGGCCGGGGGCGAATCAAACCGTGGCGGCTGCGGTGGGATTCCGCGGAATCCCACGCGCCAGATGATCAAACCTTTTCGGCCGTCCTGCACCTGACTCCGCGCGAGCTGGCCGAACTCACCGCATCCGTGCGGGAATTGATCAAGCGTTTTCCCGAACGGGCATCCGGACACGCCGAATCCCGGCCGGTCGAAGTCAATTTCTCCGCGTTTCCGCACCCGTGAACCACGCCGGTCAATAACCGGTTCAACGGAGTTTCAGCAGCCGAGACACACGTTTGCTACGTTCGGATGACGACGCTTCATGACCGCTCCGACCCGTGCCTACCATGGTTCAACTGCGACCCACGGGATGCGATCATGACAACGCACATGGATTTCCGCCCCGCGGACAGCTGCTTCGGCTGCCTGGTCCCCCACGAGCAGACCCCCGCCGACGAGGAATGGTGTTTCGACGCGCAGGGCCACCCGCTTTGCGGGCAATGCGCCCGCGACGAGCAGATCATTCACGAACCGTGGACCGGCCCGCCGGACGGGCATCGCGCCGAATGGGATTTGGTGCAGGACCTGTCCTATTTCCTCCATTGACCCGCCGCGCACGGCACGCGACTCCGCGTGGGCTAACCTGAGCAACGCCAATGGCGTCGAGGTCAGCTTCGCGGGAGGTGAGCGCGATCGCGGACACCACGGCCCGCCCCACCGTGAGCAGGCGGCGCGAGGTGAGCCACACGAGCGCGCGGTCGGTCCTGATGACCGTGCTCGGTGAGTTCGTGCTGCCCCGTGACCGGCCGGTGTGGACCTCCACCCTCGTCGACGTCCTCGCGATGTTCGGCATCGAGGAGAAGTCGGCGCGCCAGGCGCTGGCCCGCACCGCCGCCGAGGGCTGGCTGGTGTCGCAACGCCACGGCCGTCGCGTGCGGTGGTCGCTGACCACGCCGGGCCGGCGGCTGCTGAGCGAGGGCGCGGAACGCATCTACGGTTTCGGCCGCGACCACACGCCGTGGGACGGCACCTGGCTGATGCTGCTGGTGTCGGTGCCGGAGACGAAGCGGGACCTGCGGCACAGCCTGCGCACGCGGCTGACCTGGGCCGGGTTCGGTTCGCCGACGCCCGGTGTGTGGATCTGCCCGGACCCCAGCCGTCACGACGAGGCGAACTCGATCGTGCGTGAGCTGGGGCTGGACGCCGAAGCGATGTCGTTCGTCGCCTCGTACGGCCGGATCGGCGACGAGGACGCGATGGTCGCGCGGGCCTGGGATCTGACCGCGCTGGAAGAGCGTTACGAGGACTTCATCGACGAGTTCGCCGCGCTGGCGCCCGCTTCGGGCGAGGCGGTGCTGCACGCGCAGACCCGCCTCGTGCACGAGTGGCGCCGCTTCCCGTTCCTCGACCCGCGCCTGCCGGGCCGCCTGCTGCCCGACGGCTGGAGCGGCGCCAAGGCGGCGGAGCTGTTCCACCGCCGGCACGTCGAGTGGCGCCCGGTCGCGCAGCGGCACTGGGACCAGCTGGTCGGCGCGGAGGAAGCGGCCTAGGTGTACTAGGCGCTGTTTCGGTGCTGGCAGCGGGCTGTGTCCGGCAGCGGATCCGCACCGCGCTGCAAACCGTCGCCGACGCGGCCGGGCCGGCCACCTGGGATGTCAGCGTGGACTCCACCATCGCCAGAGCGCACCTCTTCCGGGCCGGGTGATCACGCGTGGGTTCGTCCCGGTCTTGGCGGGTATCCGGGGTGCCCCGGCTGGCTGGGGGCCGGCCCAGAACCCGGCCTGACCCGGATCAAGGCGGCGATCCCAGCAACCGGCACAAACGCAACCGGGCCGTGGCCACGCGCTACGACGAGCTGGCCGTGCGCTACGAAGCCACCGGCCAGATCGCCGCGATCAACGAATGGCTCTGACCGGCTTCGATACAGGCCCTGGCGGGCCGGCAGGTTGTCTTCTCTAGACGCTGGGCTTCAGCGACTGCTGGCCGACGCCGGTCAGCAGTGTGTCCACGACGAGCGTCGCCAGTTCGTCCACGTCTCGGGCGTCGGCGGGCTGGGGCTGCGCGGCTTCGTGGATCAGCGCGTAGTAAGTGCGCCGAGCCCAGGTCAGGTCGGTGTCGGGCCGTAGGACACCTGTGTGCTGGAGCCTCCGGAAGAGGCGGTCGCACTGGTCGAGCACGTCCGCATGTACGCGTGCAGTCTCGGAATCCTCGGGCTTGACGGCGTTCATGGCGAACCCCCAGCCGATCTTGACTCGAAGCACGTTCGCGGTCACCTGATACAGCGCGACCAACGGCGGGGCAGTCTCAGGCCGAGCACTGGTGACGGCGTCGTGGAACTGCTGAGTGGCCCAGGCTGTCATGGCATCGACGAGGGCCTCGCGGCTGGTGAACCGGCGATGCACCGTCGTCCGGGCGACACCCGCGGCTTCCGCGATCTGTTCCATGGTGGCCGCGGGATTGGCGCTCAGCACGCGTTCCGCGGCCTCGAGGATCGCCTTCGCTGTCCGTTCGGCGTCTGCGCGCATCGGCCGTACTCGCCTCTCCTGCTCCACGTGATCTTCTCATACCCCGCCCCCAGGCTACAGGACAGTCGCCATTCATCCATAACTTGCAACATATGTGTTGCATGTACTAGCCTAGTCGCATCACTGATGACGTCAATCGAACGTGGAGGACCTCATGGATTTGCAGCTGGACGGCAAGGTCGCTGTCGTGACCGGCGCAAGCCGAGGAATCGGATTGGCCACGGTTTCGGCCTTGCTCCGCGAAGGAATGCGGGTGCTGGCAGCAGCACGGACCATCACACCCGAGCTCCAGGCCACAGGGGCGCTCAGCATGTCCGTCGACCTGTCCACCCCCGACGGCCCTGCTCAGCTCATCGAACGGGCAGAGGCCGAGCTTGGGCGGCTCGACGTGCTGGTCAACAACGTCGGGGGCGGTGACGGCGGTGGCCAGACCGGCGGGTTCCTCACCTTCACCGATGAGCAGTGGAGCAGCGCGTTCGACTTGAACTTCCTGGCGGCAGTCCGCACCACGCGGGCCGCGCTCCCTCATCTTTCGAAGAGCCGCGGCGCGATCGTCAACATCTCCTCCAACGGTGCGCGAATCCCGCATGCCGGCCCGATCACCTATACCACCGCCAAAGCTGCGCTCACCGCCTTCGGGAAGGCGGTAGCGGAAGAGTTCGGCCCGCGAGGAGTGCGCGTCAACACCGTCTCGCCCGGCCCGGTCCGGACCCACATGTGGGAATCCCCGGACGGCTATGGAGCTGAGCTCGCCGAATCCCTGGGCCTGAGCCGGGAGCAACTGATGGACAACCTCCCCGCGACCATGGGGATGGTCACCGGCAGGCTCGTGAATCCCGCGGAGGTCGCCGACCTTGTTGCGTACCTCGCTTCACCGCTCGCGGGCAGCACCACCGGGGCGGACCACCTCATCGACGGGGGCGCGATCAAGTCCGTGTGACGCGCCGACGTCTCCCATCCAGCCGTCCGCCCGATGCTGTGCGTGGCCTCCGGCACCTAGTCCGGCAGGTTCCCGTCGCCACCGAGGTTCACCACCATGCGGCGCAGGACGTTGACGGTGGTCACGAAGTCGGCGGGGTCACCCCTGGTGCGTCCGCTCGTGGACGACCGGCGCCTCGCGCAGCGCGCCGGTACGCCTCACCGCTCCGTACTCCTTGACCACGAGCCGACGGTGGAAACTCCAGCAAACTTGAGGTCGACGCACGGGATGCGCGGCGGGATTGTCGGTGGCGGGTCGTAGGGTTTCGGGCGTGATGGATTACCTGAGCATCCCGACCGCGAACGGCACGTTCGACGCGATCGCGGCCGGGCCGGCCGACGGCAGGCCCGTGCTGCTGCTGCACGGTTTCCCGGAGGCGGCGATCTCGTGGGAGTACCAGGTCGCGGTGCTGGGCGACCGGGGTTTCCGCGCGGTGGCGCCGGACCAGCGCGGTTACTCGCCCGGGGTGCGGCCGGAGCAGGCGGCCGAGTACGGCGTGGACGAGCTGGTGGGGGACGTCCTGGCGATCGCCGGGGCGCTGGAGTGGTCCCGGTTCGACCTGGTGGGCCACGACTGGGGCGGCGCGGTGGCGTGGTGGACGGCGTCGGAGCACCCGGAGCGCCTGCGGACGTTGACGGCGGTGTCGACGCCGCACCCCGGGGCGTTGAGCCACGCCATGCGCACGGACGAGGACCAGCAGATGCGGTCGCAGTACATGCGGGACTGGCGGTCGAGTTCCACGGAACGCCAGATGCTGGCCAACAACGCCGAGGCGTTGCGGCGGATGTTCGAGTGGAAGGTGCCACCGAGCCGTGTCGACGAGTACATCCGGCGGCTGTCCGAGCCGGGCGCCCTGACCGCGGCGCTGAACTGGTACCGCGCGAGCCGCCCGAGGGCCACCATCGAGAAGGTGTCGGTGCCGACGCTGTACGTGTGGAGCACGGAGGACGTCGCGTTCGGCTCGACGCCCGCCCTGGAGACCGAGAACTGGGTCACCGGGCCGTACTCGTTCCAGATGCTGGAGGACGTGACGCACTGGATCCCGGAGGAGGTGCCCGAGGTGCTGACGGCGTTGCTGCTGGAGCACCTGAACGCCTTCTGACCGGTCCACCCGCCCCGGGGCGAACAGCGTGGTCAGCCGGCTTCCCGCTCGGTGTCCAGCCGGTCCAGAATGGCGCCGAGCCCGAGGTCGAACCGGGACGTGAACCGCCCGGCGGTGAGTTCGCCCGCCACCGCCACCAGGTCCGGGTACTGGTCCGCGGGCAAACCGGCCAGGAACGCGTCCACCTGGTCCAGCCGCTCGCGCCCACCGGGCCCCTTGCCGAACGCGGTCTCCTGGATGGCGAAGCCGACGACGTAGTTGAGGAAGACGATGTAGCCGTGGCTCGCGAGCCGGTCGCCGAAGCCGTGGTCGCGCAGCGCGCCGATGACGTGGTCGGCGAGCCGCAGCCCGTTCGGGCCGAACAGCGGCTGACCCAACAGCAGCCGCGGGGCCGCCGGATGCGTGACCAGGGCGCTGCGCAGCCCGTGGCCGATGTCCTCGAGCTGCTGGCGCCACCCAGCCCGGCGGGACGGCAACCGGCATTCGCCCACCACGTGGTCGACGACGAGCGCGAACAGCTCCTCCTTGCCCTTCACGTGCCAGTACAGCGACGGTGACTTGATCCCCAGCCGGGCCGCCAGCTTGCGCGTGCTGAACTGCTCCACGCCGTCGGTGTCCAGGAGTTCCAGCGCTGCCCGGACTATCCCGGCCCGGTCCAGACGTCCCTCACCGGTGGCGTGCTCCGGCCACGGATAGTGCCAACCCTGCGCGGTCATCATTCCTCCTCGCCGGAGCCTACCATTGCAAGACCACGTCTATCAGTGATAGATAGTCCCTATCGGTGATAGGGAGGTTCTCGTGGTGGAACGACAAGCGGAACGGACGGACGGGCGGGTTGACTGGCTGCCGCTGGCCGGGATCGTGCTCGCGGTGTTCATGCTCATGCTGGACGCGACCGTGGTGACGGTCGCCCTCCCGGCGATGGGCCGGGACCTGGACGGCGGGCTCGGTGACCTGCAATGGGTGGTGAACGCGTACACGATCGCCATGGCCGCCGTGCAGCTCACCGCGGGAGCGCTCGCGGACCGCTACGGGCGGCGCAGGCTGTTCCTGCTCTCGGTGACCGCTTTCGCCGTGGCGTCACTGGCCTGCGGACTCGCGCCCACGGTCGGGGTCCTCGTCGCCGCGCGCGTCACGCAGGGACTGGCCGGCGCGGTCATCTTCGCGACCACGCTCGCCCTGATCGGGCAGTGCTACACGGGCGCGGCACGCGGCACGGCCTTCGCGGTCCGCGGCACGGCCGCCGGCGTCGCCGTCGTGCTCGGTCCCGTTGCCGGGGGCCTGCTGACCGAAGGGCTGGGCTGGCGGTGGATCTTCTTCCTCAACCTGCCGGTCGCGCTCGCCGCCGTGGTCATCGGCTGGATCCGCTTGCCGAGCGTGGAAGAACTCGCCCGGGGACGCCGGATCGACGTCCGCGGACCCGTGCTGTGGGCCGTCTCGCTGGTCTCGCTGGTCTACGCCCTGCTGCACGCCGGTGAACGGGGCTGGGCCGACCCGGAGGTGCTGATCTGCCTCACGGTCGCCGCCGTCAGCCTGGCGGTGTTCCTCGCCGTCGAGCACCGGCATGCCCACCCGATGCTCGACCTGAGCCTGTTCGGCAGCCGCCGGTTCGTGGGCACCCAGATCGGGTCCTTCGCGGTCCAGGGCAGCGTGTTCGCCCTGTTCGTCTACTTCTCCGTCTACTTCACGGATCAGCTGGGCTACAGCGTCGTCGAGACGGGCCTGGCGTTCCTGCCCGTCGTGGCCCCGATCATGGTCGCCGGAGCGGTCGTCGGGGCGGTTCTGGAGCGCATCCCGCCGTGGCTCGGCGTCGGCGGCGCACTCGGGCTCATCGGCCTCGGTTTGCTGCTCATGCTGGGGATCACACGGGACACCGGGTCGGCACACCTGGTCGCCGGCATGATCGTCGCCGGGTTCGGTTGCGGCGTCGCACTTCCCGCGCTCGGCTCGCTGGCGGTCGACGTGCCGCCGAGGCGGATCGGCGTCGCCGCCGGTGTCAACAACACCGCGCTCCAGCTCGGGTTCGCCCTCGGGGTCGCGGTGTACGGCGCGGTGCTGGGTGCCTTCCCGGCCACCGCCTTCGCCGACGGTCTCGACCACCTCATCACCCTCGGCGCCGCCGGCGCGCTGGCCGGAGCCGCCAGCACCGCGGCCCTGCTCCGGCGGCCGCGCGCGGCATGAGAGCGGCAGTGCGGCGCCGCGGGTGTGCACGGCGCCGCATCGACACGTCCGGCGTCAGGTCTTGGAAAACTCCGCGCTCACGGCGTTCGGGCCGTCGTACTCGCGGTCCGGCAACTGCCGCAGGTGGTCCAGCACGTCGTCCGGCGCGCCCTGGCTCTGCGCGTGGTCGACCAGCGCGTCGCGCGTGCACGGGTAGTCCACGCCCGACAGGAACTTCTGCATCTGAATCGGATTCGGGGCCGACACGGTCGAACTCCTTCCTCTGGTGGTTCGTTCGCCCCGGGGGCTACCCACGCGCCGGGCCGTCAGTCGTCCTGTTTCGCGGATCGACCGGACGGGAAGCCCGTCCCATGCGCGCGACCATCCTGAACTGCACGTTGAAGCCCTCGCCGGAGCCGTCGAACACCGACGCGCTGGCCGAGGTCGTGGCCGCCGGCCTGCGTGAGCTGGGCACCGACGTCCGGAGCATCCGCCTGGTCGACCACGACATCAAGCCCGGCGTCAGCAGCGACATGGGCGACGACGACGAGTGGCCCCGCATCCGCGAGGAGATCCTGCGCTCGGAGATCCTCATCATGGCCTCGCCGACCTGGGTCGGGCACCCCTCGTCCCTCGCGCAGCGCGCGATCGAGCGCATGGACGCGATGCTGTCCGAGACGGGCGAGGACGGTACACCGGTTGCATACAATCGCGTCGCGGGCGTGGTCGTGACCGGTAACGAGGACGGCGCGCACCACGTCATCAGCGAGATCAACGGCGCGCTCGGCGACATCGGCTTCACCATCCCCGGCCAGGCCTGGGTGTACTGGAACATGGGTCCCGGACCGGGCCCGAGCTACAGCGACACCGACCACGGCCACCAGTACGTCCACCAGGTGGCCGGCCTGATGGCGAAGAACCTCTACGCGGTGGCCGTCGCCCTGCGCGAGCGCCCGATCCCGGCGGAGATCTCCCGCGGCGAAGACTGACGGCCGCTCTCCCCACACCGTCCAAACGGGACAAATAGTCCGTGACGCAGCTCGCGCGTTACGCCGCTCGGGTGAACGCCGTTCGTGACGCCCCCGGAATTGTCGGACCCCCTGATTAACGGCTCTTTGTACTGATGTGTGGGTGGGTCTGCCCAGGTAGCGGAGGGGCACGTCGTTGCTGGGTCTAGGTTTCTGAGCTGTCGAGGAACAGAAACCGGATAGACGGAGAACGACGTGCCCGCTGCCA
>NZ_PQHW01000140.1 GCF_003385215.1 Amycolatopsis thermalba
CCCCCAACAGACAGGCCAGCCGCCGCGGGCCCCCGCTCCAGGGGCATGGCCTGCGGGATCGGTCCGCGGGGGCGCGCGGCGGCTGGCTTGTCTGTTGGGGGCGAGGTCGCTGGGGCCCCCGCTCCGGGGGCATGGGGTGCCTGCGGGATCGGTCCGCGGGGGCGCGGCGGCTGGCTCGCCTGATGGGGCGAGCCGGGTCTGCCGCGGCTGCCTACGCGGCCACCGGCAACGCGTCGCGGGTGAAGTCGATCGGGGCGCGCTTCGTGTCCGACTCCAGCAACGGGCGGTACCTGTCCGTGCCCGTCAGGTGCGTCAGGAAGAACGCCGTGAACAGTGCCCTGACCAGCACCTGCGTCCGGCGGTCCGGCTTTCCGTGCAGCAGGCGCTGGCTCCAGTGGCTGCCCTCCGTCAGCGCCAGATGACTCGACTTGTCGACCTTCCGGTACTGGACCGGCCCGCCCCACGCCTTCGCTATCGCCTCGGCGTTGCCGCCCGCTGGTGCCATCAGGTCGCCGTCCGCGGCCAGGTGCAGGCCAGGCACGACCACCCGCACGGCCGCCGCGCTCGCCGACGGCAGCGTCTGCGCCGCGGCGAACGTCGCCACCCCGCGCACCCCGCCGGAAGCCGCGGCCAGCACCGCTGAACCGCCGCCCGTCGAGTGCCCGGCCAGCCCCAGCCGGGCCGGGTCCACGCTGATCGCGTCCGGGCCCAGCCGCACCCCGGTCACCACGTCGAGCGTCGTGCGCAGGTCGGCGGCCAGCAGGCGGTGCGACGGCAGCGGACCCAGCTGCGTCGCGGGCGCCGCGGCCACGACGCCCCAGCTCGCGAGGTGACTCAACAGCCCGCGGTAGCGCCCGGGCGGCTGCAGCCACCCGTGGCCGAACGCGACGGCCGGCAGCCCGAGGCCGCTTCGTGGGGTGAAGACCACACCGGGCAATCCGGCGAGCGCGAGGTTGCCCCGCAGCACCTCGTGCGGTCCCGCGTGCGACAGCTCTTCGAGCAGCTCCTTGGGCTTGCTGACCATGGTCGAGAGCTTAGGGCAGCCCGCCCCGGCACGGCCGCGCAACATCCATCGGAAGCGCGGTTTCGCCGAGGTGGAGATGAGCCGGGGGAGCGCACACCGTTTCCCTCGTTAGGCTGGTGGGGTGTGCGGAATCGTGGGATATGTCGGTCACCGGCAGGCGCTGGACGTCGTGCTCGGCGGGCTGCGCCGGATGGAGTACCGAGGCTATGACTCGGCCGGGGTGGCCGTGCTGGACGGCGCCGGCGCGCTGACCGTCGAACGCAAGGCGGGCCGCCTGGCCAACCTGGAGGGGGCGCTCAACGAAACCGGCCTCGACCGGTTCGCCGGCACCGCGGGCATGGGCCACACGCGCTGGGCCACCCACGGCGCCCCCATCGACCGCAACTCGCACCCGCACCGGGACGCCTCGCAGCGCGTCGCCGTCGTGCACAACGGCATCATCGAGAACTTCGCCGCCCTGCGCGCGGAGCTGGAGGCCGACGGTGTCGAGATGACCAGCGACACCGACACCGAGACCGCCGCCCACCTGGTGGCCCGTGCCTACGCCGACGGCCCCACCGCCGGTGACCTGCCGGCCAGCGTCCGGGCCGTGTGCCGCCGCCTCGAAGGCGCGTTCACCCTGGTCGTCACCCACGCCGACCAGCCGGACATGATCGTCGCCGCGCGCCGGTCGTCGCCGCTGGTCGTGGGCGTCGGCGAGGGCGAGCACTTCGTCGCCTCCGACGTGTCGGCCTTCATCGAGCACACCCGCGAGGCCGTCGAGCTGGGACAGGACCAGGTCGTGGTCATCAGCCGCGACGGCTACGACATCTCCGACTTCGCCGGCGAGCCCGCGCAGGGCAAGCCGTTCACGGTCAACTGGGACCTCTCCGCCGCCGAGAAGGGCGGCCACGAGTACTTCATGCTCAAGGAGATCGAGGAGCAGCCGGAGGCCCTGGCGAACACGCTGCGCGGGCACTTCGACCGCGGCCGCATCGTCCTCGACGAGCAGCGCCTGTCCGACCAGGACCTGCGCGAGGTCGACAAGGTGTTCGTGGTGGCCTGCGGTTCGGCCTACCACTCCGGCCTGGTCGCCAAGTATGCGATCGAGCACTGGTGCCGCCTGCCGGTCGAGGTCGAGCTGGCCAGCGAGTTCCGCTACCGCGACCCGGTGCTGGACCGGGACACCCTGGTCGTCGCCGTGTCGCAGTCCGGGGAGACCGCCGACACGCTCGAAGCGATCCGCCACGCCCGCGACCAGAAGGCGCGCGTGCTGGCCGTCTGCAACACCAACGGCGCGCAGATCCCCCGCGAGTCCGACGCCGTGCTCTACACGCACGCCGGGCCGGAGGTCGGGGTCGCGGCGACGAAGACGTTCCTGTCGCAGATCGCGGCGAACTACCTCGTCGGCCTCGCGCTGGCGCAGGCCCGCGGCACCAAGTACCCGGACGAGGTCGCGCGCGAGTTCGCCGAGCTGGAGGCCATGCCGGCCGCCGTGCACAAGGTGCTGTCCACTGTGGACCAGGTGCGAGCGCTGAGCCGCGGCATCGCCGACTCGAAGGCCGTGTTGTTCCTCGGCAGGCACGTCGGCTACCCGGTCGCGCTGGAGGGTGCGCTCAAGCTCAAGGAGCTGGCGTACATGCACGCGGAGGCCTTCGCCGCCGGTGAGCTCAAGCACGGCCCGATCGCGCTGATCGAGGAGGGCCTGCCGGTCGTCGTCGTGATGCCGTCGCCGAAGGGCCGCGCCGTGCTGCACGCCAAACTGGTGTCCAACATCAGCGAGATCCAGGCCCGCGGCGCGCGCACGATCGTCATCGCCGAGGAGGGCGATGACACGGTGCGCCCGTTCGCCGACGAGCTGATCGAGGTGCCGGCGGTGCCGACGCTGCTCCAGCCGCTGGTGTCCACGGTGCCGCTGCAGGTGCTGTCGGCCGAGATCGCTCGCTCGCGTGGTTACGACGTGGACAAGCCGCGCAACCTGGCGAAGTCCGTCACGGTCGAGTAGACAGGGCCGCGTGCGAGGCATTTGGACCACTGACCGGATCCGCGCGGCTGAAGAACAGCTGCTGGCCGTCACGCCCGAAGGCGCGTTGATGCACAAGGCTGCGTTCGCGGTCTCCGTGCACGCGGCTGAGATGCTGGCCGAGCACACCGGGCGGGTGTCCGGGCGCCGGGTCGCGCTGCTGGTCGGCGCGGGCAACAACGGTGGCGACGCGCTGTGGGCGGGTGCGTTCTTGCGGCGCCGCAATGTGAGCGTCACCGCGATCCTGCTCAAGCCGGAGAAGGCGCACGCCGCCGGGCTGGCCGCGTTGCGCCGGGCGAAGGGCCGGGTGGCTTCCGTCGAGGACGGTCCCGCGGTGCTCGACGGCGCGGACCTGGTGATCGACGGGATCGTCGGCCTGTCCGCGCACGGCGGTCTCCGCCCGGACGCGGCGGCGCTGGTCGAGCACGTCCGCGCGCCGGTGCTGGCCGTCGACCTGCCCAGCGGCGTCGAGCCGGACACCGGGGTGGTGCCGGGGACGCCGATCACGACCACGTGAACGGTGACCTTCGGCGCCCGCAAACCGGTGCACGTGCTCAACCCGGCGCGCTGCGGCCGGGTCGAGCTGGTCGACCTCGGCCTGGACCTGGACGAGCCGGACCTGTCGCAGTTGGACGCCGCCGATGTCGGCCGCGCGTGGCCGATGCCCGGGCCGGCGGACGACAAGTACAGCCAGGGCGTGACCGGCATCGCGGCCGGCTCGGCGACCTACCCGGGCGCGGCGGTGCTCGCGACCGGTTCGGCGGTGCTCGCGACCTCCGGCATGGTGCGCTACGCCGGCCCGGCGGCGGATGTCGTGCGGTCGCGGTGGCCGGAAGTCGTGGCGACCGGTTCGGTGACCGACGCCGGGCGGGTGCAGGCGTGGGTGGTCGGCCCCGGCATCGGCACCGGGAGCGAGGGGCGCGAGGTGCTCACCCACGTGCTGGGCGCCGGGGTCCCGGTGTGCGCGGACGCCGACGCGACGACGCTCATGGCGCACCGCCCGGACGTCCTGGACGCCCGCGACCCGGGCACGCCGCTGGTGCTGACCCCGCACGCCGGCGAGTTCGAACGCCTGATGGGCCGGCCGCCGGGCGAGGACCGGGTGGCGTCGGTGCGGGAGGCCGCGGCCAAGTACGACGCGGTCGTGCTGCTCAAGGGCAACGTCACGATCGTCGCCGACCCGGACGGCCGGGTGCTGGTCAACGTCGCCCGCGGCTCCTGGCTGGCGACGGCCGGTTCGGGCGACGTGCTGTCCGGCTTGATCGGTTCGCTGCTGGCGAGCGGGATGGACCCGTGGCTGGCTGCCGGGTGTGCGGCGTACGTGCATGCGCTGGCCGGGGACCTCGCGGCACGCGGGGCGCCGGTGTCGGCGTCGGGGATTCTCGCCGCGATTCCGGATGCCGTGCGGAGGGTGCGCGCCGGCGCTGTCTGACGCCGAGCGCGTGCTCCCGGGGCGCAATCAGCAGGTCTGGGCGGGGGTGGGTGCTGCCCGGGTTGATTGGCTCGCTGCTCGCGCGCGGCGAGGGTGGCTGGCGGGGCGGCCGGCCTCCGGGAGCCTCGCCGAGGGTGCGCGCCGGCGCTCTCTGAACACGGACTATCACCCACAGCTCCCGTAGGAGAACTTACCTATCAAGTTATCGAGTTATGTGTTAACAACTGCGAGTTCCTCTGGTAAATAAGTGGCGTCCCCATCAACTACGGAGGAACCCAATGACGGGAGCGCCCCCACGGGGCCTCGCGCGGCGGTCGGTGCTCAGAGGGGCGCTGGCGGGCGGCGCGGCCCTCGCCACCGGCGGCCTGCTCGGCGCCTGCGGTGCCCGCCAGGACGCGCCACGGATCGCCACCGACGACCGCTGGCGCCAGTTCGCCGGCGCCACCATCAACCTCATCTCGGAGAACACCGCCCCCACCGCGGCGATCGCGGCGAACCTCAAGCCGTTCACCGACCTGACGGGCATCAACGTCAACATCGTCACGCTGGAGCTGTCCGCCCTGGTCCAGAAGGTCGCGCTCGACCTGGCCGGCGGCGAATCGCAGTACCACGTCTTCTACGCCGACCCCTACCAGGTGCTCGCCCCCTACTCGAAGGGCCTGGTCGACCTGCGGGAACTCGCCGGACAGCCCGGCCTGCCCGAGTTCACCGGCTGGGACGACTTCATCCCGACCCAGCTCGACGCCGCCGGCCGGTTCGGCGACCGGGACAAGATCTTCGCCGTCCCCTACGACTGCCCGACGATGATCTGGCAGTACCGCGCCGACCTGTTCGACAAGTACTCCGCGCGGATGGCCGACGACCTCGGCTTCGACCCCACCCCCGGCCTCGACCGGACCTGGGACGAGTACCTGCGGATCGCGAAGTGGTTCACCGACAACGCCGACGAGGTCGCCTACGGCACCGGCCACCAGGCCAAACAGCACGACTCGCTGATGTGCGACTTCTCCAACGTGCTGTGGTCCTACGGCGGCGACTACTTCGACCGCGGCACCGAGATCGGCCTCTACGGCACCACCGACCCCGGCCCGTGCCGCCTGGGCAGCGACGCCGCGATCGCGGCCGCCGAGTTCTACCAGCGGCTCCTGTCGATCGCCGACCCGTCGTCGAAGACCTGGGACTGGAACGGCCTGGCCCCGGCGCTCAGCTCGGGCCGCATCGCGATGTGCGTCAACTGGCACGAGTACGCGGCCACCAACGAGAAGGCCATGCCCGGCCGCTTCGGCTACGCCCCGCTGCCGCGCGGGCCGGTCCGCTCCGCCAACCACTTCGGCGGCTGCGGCATCGGCATCAACGGCAACACCCAGCCCAACGAGCGGATGGCCGCGTGGCTGTTCGTGCTCTGGGCGACCTCGACGCAGACGCAGCTGGCCAACCTCAAGAGCGAGGCGGGCGGCGGCACCCCGACCCGCCAGTCCGTGTACGACCTGCCCGAGGTCCGCGTCGCCGAGCACCGGCCGTCCGCGATGCCGAACATCCTCGCCGCGCCCGCCGTGGCGACCGCGTGGCAGCCGGAGAACATCGGTCTGCGGCCGAAGATCCCGATGTGGAACGAGTGCGACACCGCCGTCTACACGCAACTGTCCAAAATGCTCGCCGGGGATTCCTCGCCTGCCGGGACGATGCGTGACGCGGCCACGAAGATCGACCGGATCACGGCACGGGGGTGGGCGGCATGACCACGACACTCGACGCGCCCGCCGAGGCGCCGGCCCGGAACACCAAGCCACGCAAGCGGATCGGCTTCCACGGCCTGATGATGACCCCGGGCATGCTCCTGCTCGCGCTGCTGTCGGTCATCCCGCTGGTCACGATCATCGCGATGAGCTTCTCGCGCGTGCACCTGCTCGGCGGAGTCGTGTTCGACAACGTCGGACTGACCTACTGGGCGCGGCTGTTCGGCGACCTCGACCTGTGGGTGCAGTGGCTGCGCACCATCGCCTTCTTCGTGCTGACCGTCGGCCTGGAGATGGTGCTGGGCCTGGGATTCGCGCTGTGCCTGTGGAAGCTGGTGCGTGCCCGCAACCTGCTGCTGACGCTGTTCCTGCTGCCGATGTTCGTCGCGCCGGTGATCGTCGGCCTGCTCGGCCGGTTCCTCACCGACTCCACGTTCGGCCTCTACACGTGGCTGCTCGGCCTGGTCGGCTACCACGGCGACATCCTCGGCGGCGGCACGTCGGCGTTCCTGGCGGTGGTCGCGATGGACGTCTGGGAGTGGACCCCGCTGATCACGCTCGTCGTGCTCGCCGGCCTGACCGCGGTGCCGCAGAGCATCCGCGAGGCCGCGGCGCTGGACGGCGCGAACGGCTGGCAGAGCTTCCGGCACGTCCTGCTGCCCTCGATCTCCGGGGTGCTGCTGGTGGCGCTGCTGATCCGCTCGATGGACGCGATCCGCTACTTCGACATCATCAGCGTCACCACCAACGGCGGCCCCGCGGACGCGACCAAGACGGTGCCGATCCGGTTGTACGAAACGGCTTTCCGCTTCTTCGACCTCGGCTACGCCGCGGTGATCGGGCTCGTCATGCTCGTCGTGACGATCCTCATCGCGCGGGCGTTCGTCCGGGTACTGGACAGGAAGGGGCTGACCCGATGACGACGAGCGCCATCGACCGCACCCCGCTGCGCGCCCGGCTGGGCGTCCGCGTGGTGGTGCTCCTCGGTCTGCTGTGGACACTGGTGCCGCTGGTGTGGATGGTCGCGTCCTCGTTCAAGTCCGATGTGGACGTGACCGCCGCGGAGCCGGAGTTCCTGTTCCAGCCTACGCTGGAGAACTACCGCAGCCTGTTCACCGGGGCCAACAACCTCGGCCCCTACATCTGGCACAGCGTGCTCGCCTCCGGCATCTCCTCGGTGCTCGCGGTCGCGATCGGCGCGCTGGCCGGGTACGGGCTCGCCGGCACCCGGATGCGCGCCAAGAAGCACGTGGCGTTCTGGATCATCTCGACCCGGATGGCGCCGATCGCGGTCGTGGTGCTGCCGCTGTTCCTGCTGTTCCGCGGCGCGAACCTGATCGACAGCATCCCCGGGCTGATCCTGGCGTACCTGACGTTCAACCTGCCGTTCGCGATCTGGCTGATGAGTGCGTTCTTCGCCGAGGTGCCGCCGTCGGTGGAGGAGTCCGCGCTGGTCGCGGGCTGCACGCGGTGGCAGGCGTTCTGGTACGTCGTGCTGCCGCTGACCAAGTCGGGCCTGGTGACCACCTTCGTGCTGTGCCTGGTGTTCTCCTGGAACGACTACGCGTTCGCGCTGGTGTTCGGTGGTCCGCACTCGCAGACCCTGCCGATCGCCGCCGACCAGCTCGTGACGCAGACGGGAATCGACTGGGGCCAGCTCACGGCGATCGGCACTATTGTGGTGTTGCCGATGATCGTGGCCGGTCTCGCCGTGCGCCGGTGGCTGGTCACCGGCCTGACGCTGGGAGCCGTGACAGGTGAGTGATGTGCCCGCGACGATGAAGGTCGCCGTGCTGTACGGGATCCACGACATCCGGATCGAGGAGCGGCCGGTGCCGCGGCCCGCGCCGGACGAGGTGCTGATCCGGGTCGCCTCCGTCGGCACCTGCGGTTCCGACGTGCACTACTACGAGCACGGCCGCATCGGGGACTTCGTCGTCGAGCAGCCCCTGGTCCTCGGGCACGAGCCCAGCGGCGTGGTGGTGGCCCGCGGCAGCGACGCGCGGCGGCACGAGATCGGCGCGCGCGTCGCCCTCGAACCGGGTGTGCCGTGCTCGGTGTGCGGCGAGTGCAAGGCCGGCCGCTACAACCTGTGCCCGCGCATGCGGTTCTTCGGCACCCCGCCGATCGACGGCGCGTTCTGCGAGTATGTCGTGCTGCGCGAGGACTTCGCGCACCCGGTGCCCGACGCGCTCAGCGACGACGCGGCCGGCCTGCTCGAACCGCTGTCGGTGGGCGTGTGGGCGAGCCGCAAGTCCCGCATCGCGCCGGGCAGCCGCGTGCTGATCACCGGGGCCGGTCCGATCGGCCTGGTCGCGACCCAGACCGCGCGGGCGTTCGGCGCGAGCGAGGTCGTCGTCACCGACGTCAACCCGCGCCGCCTCCAGGTGGCGGAGGAGCTGGGCGCGACCGCGACGATCGACGTGTCGCGGGAGAGCCTGGCCGGCGCCGGGTTCGAGCCGGACGTGCTGCTCGAATGCTCGGGCGTCCCGGCCGCCGCGGGCCAGGCGATCCGCACGGTGGCGCGCGCCGGCCGGGTCGTGCTGATCGGCATGGGCGGCGACGAGATCCCGCTGCCGCTGGCGCACGTGCAGAACTTCGAGCTGGAGGTCACCGGCACCTTCCGCTACGCGAACACCTGGCCGACGGCGATCGCGCTGGCCGCCGGCGGCGAGGTCGACCTGGACCGCCTGGTCACCCACCGGTTCGGCCTGGACGAGGTCGAGCAGGCGCTCACCATCGCCGCCAAGGACGACTCGGTGATCAAGGCGGTGGTGCGTGCCTAGGCCGTCCGACGCCGAGGTCGAGCAGCGCCGCCAGGAGGTCCTGCGGCACGTGATCGACTGCGGTGAGGTACGCATCGACCAGCTGACCGAGCAGTTCGGGGTCAGCCTGATGACGATGCACCGCGACCTCGACGACCTCGCCGAGCGGCGGCTGTTGCGCAAGCTGCGCGGCAAGGTCGCGGCCTACCCGGCGCTGACCATGGAGACGGCGAAGCGCTTCCGGGAGACCCTCAACCTGCCGGTGAAGGAAGCGTTGTCGGCGCTGGCGTTCGAGCAGGTCACCGCGGGGCAGACGGTGTTCGTCGACGATTCGACGACCCTGTTCCCGCTGGTCCGGCGTTTCCCGGAGCTGGGGCGGCTGGTGGTGATCACCAACTCGCTGGAGGAGGCGCGGATCCTCGGCGAGGCCGAGGGCGTCGAGGTGCTGCTGCTCGGCGGCCGCTACACCGAGTTCGACTCGTGTGCCGGCCCGGACACGGTCGCCGCGCTCGGCCGGATGCGGGCCGACGTCGGGTTGGTCTCCGCGACCGCGGTCGCCGGTGGCCGGCTTTACCACCCGGTGCGCGACTACGCGGACCTCAAGACGGCCGCGCTGGCCGCGTCGAACCGCAACGTGCTGGTGGTCGACCATTCGAAGTTCGGCCGCACCGCCACCTACGACTACGGTGACGTGAGCGCCTACGACGTGGTGATCACCGACGACGAGACGCCCGCCGAGGAGATCGCCGCGATGCGCGCGCTCGGCGTGGAAGTGCTGGTGGCGCAACTCCAGGAGGACGCATGACGGACAAGCTCGTGGCCGGGGTCGACTCCTCCACGCAGTCCACCAAGATCGTCGTCTGCGACGCGGGGACCGGCGCCGTGGTGCGCACCGGCCGCGCCGCGCACCCGGACGCGACCGAGGTGGACCCGCGCGAGTGGTGGCGGGCCTTCACCGAGGCGAGCGACGGGTTGCTGGACGACGTCCAGGCGCTGGGCGTCGGCGGTCAGCAGCACGGCATGGTGACCCTCGACGAGGACGGCGAGGTCGTGCGCCCGGCGTTGCTGTGGAACGACACGCGGTCCGGTCAGGCGGCCGAGGACCTGGTGCGCGAGCTGGGCGGCCCGGCGGCGTGGGCGGAGGCGGTCGGCCTGGTTCCGGTCGCCAGCTTCACGGTGACGAAGCTGCGGTGGCTGGCGGAGCACGAGCCCGAGCTGGCCGACCGGGTGGCGCGCGTGGTGCTGCCGCACGACTGGCTGACCTGGCGGCTGACCGGCGGCGAGGCGGTGACCGACCGCGGCGACGCGTCCGGCACCGGGTACTTCTCGCCCGCGGACGGCGTGTACCGGCGGGACATCCTCAAGCACGCGTTCGGCGGACGGGACCCGGAGCTGCCGCGGGTGCTGGGCCCGGCGGAGGCGGCCGGGCGGACACCGGACGGGGTGCTGGTCTCGGCGGGCACCGGCGACAACATGGCCGCGGCGCTGGCGCTGGGCCTCGGCGAGGGCGACGTCGTGGTGTCGCTCGGCACGAGCGGGACGGTGTTCGGCGTGTCCGAGACGGCGCCCGCGGACGCCACCGGGCTGGTCGCCGGGTTCGCCGACGCGACCGGGCGGTTCCTGCCGCTGGCCTGCACGCTCAACGCGGCGCGCGTGCTGACCGCGACCGCCGGGATGCTGGGCACCGACCTGGCCGGGCTCGACCGGCTGGCGTTGGCGGCCCCGCCCGGCGCGGAGGGCCTGACGCTGCTGCCGTACCTGGACGGCGAGCGCACCCCGAACCTGCCCACGGCGGCCGGTTCGCTGCACGGGCTGCGCCGGGGCAACATGACGCCGGAGAACCTGGCGCGGGCCGCGGTCGAGGGCATGCTGTGCGGGCTCTCGGCGGGGCTGGACGCGGTGGCGGCGCAGGGCCTGTCCGCGCGGCGGGTGCTGCTGATCGGCGGCGCGGCCCAGTCCGAGGCGGTGCGGGCGATCGCGCCGGTCGTGTTCGGGGTGCCGGTGGTGGTGCCGCAGCCGGCCGAGCACGTGGCCCTGGGCGCCGCGCGCCAGGCCGCCTGGGCACTCGCCGGCGGCGCCGAGCCACCGGCCTGGGAGGCGAAGGCGCAGGTGACGCTGGAGCAGCCGGCGTCACCGGAGGCGGGCGACGAGATCCGCGGACGCCACCTCGCGGTGCGGCAGCTGGTGCACAACGTGCCGGTGCAGGGGGCCTGAGGACGTTCGGCGGTGACCACCACCACGGGCGCCGTTCCCGCCCGCACCGCACCCGGTAGCCCGGACGTGGGAAAATGGGCCCCGATGAGTCCCGATTCCCCCCGTGCCGAGGTTGTCGTCGACCTGGCTGCCCTGCGCCACAACGTCGCCCTGCTCGCGAGCCGGGCGGCGGCTTCCGGTGCCGCCACGATGGCGGTCGTCAAGGCCGACGGCTACGGCCACGGCGCCGTCCCCGTCGCGCGGGCCGCGCTGCAGGCCGGCGCCACCTGGCTCGGGGCCTGTTCCCTGGACGAGGCGCTCACCCTGCGCGCGGCGGGCATCACCGCGCCGCTGCTCACCTGGCTCGACCTGCCGGCCACCGACTTCGCCCCGGGCATCGCCGCGGACGTCGACCTCTCGGCCGGCTCGCTCCACGAACTGGCCCGCATCGCCGAAGCCGCCCGCCGGGCCGGGAAGAAAGCCCGCGTGCACCTGAAGATCGACACCGGCCTGTCTCGCAACGGCTGTCCCGCCGCGGACTGGCCCGCCCTGGTCAAGGAGGCCGCCGCGGAGCCGGCCGTCGAGGTCGTCGCGATCTGGTCGCACCTCGCGTGCGCCGACGAGCCCGGCCACCCGTCGATCGACCGGCAGACCGACCGCTTCGCCGCGGCGTATGGGATCGCCCGCGAAGCCGGCCTGAACCCGTTGCGGCACCTGGCGAACTCGGCCGCCACGCTGAACCGGCCGGACCTGCACTTCGACCTCGTCCGCCCGGGCATCGCGATCTACGGACTCAACCCCGACCCGGAGCCCGAGGACCTGCGCCCGGTCATGACGTTCCGGTCCTCGGTCGTGCTCACCAAACGGATCCGCGCCGGCGAGTCCGTCTCCTATGGACACACGTGGACCGCGCAGCGCGACACCACGCTGGCGCTCGTGCCCACCGGCTACGCCGACGGGGTGCCGCGCACGCTGTCCGGCCGGATGGACGTGTGGCTGCACGGCAAACGCCGCCCGGTCGCCGGGCGCGTGTGCATGGACCAGCTGGTCGTGGACTGCGGTGACGACGAGCCGCCGCTGGGCGCCGAGGTGGTCCTGTTCGGCGACGGCGCGAACGGCGAGCCGACCGCGCGCGAATGGGCCGACAAGATCGGCACCATCGACTACGAGATCGTCACCGGCATGTACCGGCCGCGGATCCGGCGGCGGTACCTGGGGGAGGACGTCTGATGGTGTCCCGCCGGATGCTCACCGTGCTCGGCGGTGCCGTCGCGCTGGTCACCGGCACCGCGGCGGCCACCATCGCGGTGACCGCCCAGCAGCAGCGCCAGCGCGACCACCTCGCCGCCGCGCCACTGGGCACCCTGGACCCGGACCGCACCTCCACCGTCGCCGCCGACGACGGCACCCCGCTGTCGGTGTCCGAGATCGACCCGGCCGACGGCGGCAAGCCCGAACTGACCGTGGTCGGCGTGCACGGGTTCGCGTTGTCGCAGCTGAGCTGGCACTTCCAGCGCCGTGACCTGGCGTCGCTCACGTTGCCGCGGGTCCGGCAGGTCTACTACGACCACCGCGGGCACGGCACGTCCGGCCCGGCGAGCGAAAAGGCCAGCACCATCGAGCAGCTGGCCCGCGACCTCGACGCGGTGCTGCGCGCGGCCGCGGCGGAGGGGCCGATCGTGCTCATGGGCCACTCCATGGGCGGCATGGTGGTCATGGAGCTGGCCCAGCAGAACCCGGACCTGTTCGCCGACCGCGTCTGCGGGGTCGCGTTCATCGCCACCGCGGCGGGCGAGGTGGGCCGCAAGGGCCTGCCGCGCGGGCTGCTGTCCAAGTACAACCCGCTCACCCGCGGCGTCGGCGAGCTCGCCGGGTGGCAGCCGGGGCTGGTCGAGTTCGTGCGCGCCGCGGGCGGGCAACTGACCCGGCAGGCGGTGCGGCTGCTCGCGTTCGGCTCTCGCGACGTCGACCCGCGCGTGGTCGACTTCATGCTGGAAATGCTGGCGGTGACGCCGGTGAAGGAGCTGGTCGGGTTCGTCGACACCCTCGGCAGCCACAACCGGTACGCCGCGCTGGCCGGTCTGAAGCACGCGCACGTGCTGGTGATCGGCGCCGACACCGACCGGTTCACGCCGTACTCGCACGCCGAGCGCATCGCGGCCGAACTGCCCGACGCCGAGCTGGTGCGGGTGCGCGGCGCCGGGCACATGGTGCAGCTCGAACAGCCCGAGGTGGTCAACAGCCACCTCATCGACCTGGTACAGCGATGCGCCGGCGTGACCGACGAGTCCCGCCCGCGCCGGATGTGGCGGTGGTTGAACCAATGAGCATCCAGTTGCCGACGGCCGAGGACACGGTGGCGTTCGGCGAGTCGCTCGGCCGCACGCTGCGGGCGGGCGACGTCGTCCTGCTCGCCGGGCCGCTCGGCGCGGGCAAGACCGTGCTGACGCGCGGGATCGCGGCCGGGCTCGGGGTGTCCGGGCGGGTCAGCTCGCCGACGTTCGTGCTGGCGCGGGTGCACCCGGCGGGGGAGCGGGGCGTGGCGCTGGTGCACGTGGACGCCTACCGGCTGGGCGGCGACCTGACGCAGCTCGACGACCTGGACCTGGACACCGACCTGGACTCGGCGGCGGTCGTCGTCGAGTGGGGCGAGGGTTCGGCGGAGCGGCTGTCGTCGGACTACCTGGTGGTGCGGCTCGTTCGCAGGCCCGACGACGTGCGGGAAATGACCTTGGAACCGCACGGTTCGTGGGTCGAGCGGGTACCCGAGCTGGTGGGCTGATGGGGCGCGCGGTCGTCGTCGAGAGCCCGGGCAAGCTGCGCGTCGTGCGTGCCGAGCCGGAGGATCCCGGCCACGGCGAGGTCGTCGTGCGCGTCGAGTGGGCGGGGATCTGCGGGTCGGACCGCGAGGTGCTGGCCGGGACGCGGCCGGAGGGGTTCGTGCGGTACCCGGTGGTGCCGGGGCACGAGTGGTCCGGGACGGTCGTCGAGCTGGGGCCGGGCACGGATCCGGAGCTGCTGGGCAAGCCGGTGGTGGGCGAGGGGTTCCGCAACTGCGGCCGGTGTGCCCCGTGCCGGCGCGGCGACACGACCCTGTGCCTGGCCGAGTACGACGAGACGGGGTTCACCCAGCCCGGCGCGTGGGCCGAGGAGCTGCGGTTGCCCGCGCGGTTGCTGCACGTCCTGCCCGAGGGCGCCGACCTGCGCGCGGCCGCGTTGCTGGAGCCGGCGGCGTGCATGGCGGCGGCGACGCTGCTCGCGGCGGTCGTGCCGGGCGAGCGGGTGGCGGTGATCGGCGGCGGGACGCTCGGGCTGCTGGCGACCCAGCTGCTGGCGGCGAGCGGCCCGGCGGAGCTGGTCGTGGTGGACCCGCGGGCGTCCCGGGCGGCTGTGGCGTCCCGCTTCTGCGGCGCTTCCGGTTTCTACAGCCCGGGCGCGGCGCCGGGCGGGTTCGACGTGGTGGTGGAGGCGGACAGCGCGCCGGGCACGGGCGCGCTGGCGGTGCGGATGTGCCGCCGCGGTGGCCGGGTCGTGCTGACGGGCCTGGCGGGCCACGAGACGGAACCGATCGCGCCCGCGGACCTGGTGACGGCCGCGGTGACGGTGCACACGGTGTTCGGCGCACCGTCGCGAGCCTGGACGCACGCGGTGAGGGCTTTTTCGACGGGCGTGCTGGACCCGGCGCCACTGATCACGCACGAGTTCCCGCTCGAGGAGGCCGACCGCGCGCTGCGCGTGCTGGAAGACCCCGCCGCCGACGCCGGCAAGGTCCTCCTACACCACTGACCACCACCCCCGCACGCCTCCCGCCTCAGGCGGCGAGTCCCACGCTCCGGCGCGCGAGTCCCACGC
>NZ_PQHW01000141.1 GCF_003385215.1 Amycolatopsis thermalba
GTTCACCGACGACGTCCGCGCCCCGGCACGCGCGGTGGGCGTCCGCCCGGTAAACCCTGACCGGCGGGGGACGGGCGGTGGGTGCGCACCACACCCACCGCCCGTCCCCCGTCCGCGCCCCGGTCATCCCCGCGCGAGCAGCCCCTTCGCGATGTGGGTCACCTGGATCTCGTTGCTGCCCGCGTAGATCATCAGCGACTTCGCGTCCCGCGCCAGCTGCTCCACCCGGTACTCGGCCATGTACCCGTTCCCGCCGAAGAGCTGGACCGCCTCCATCGCCACGTCGGTCGCGGCTTCGGAGGCGTAGAGCTTGATCGCCGACGCCTCCGCCAGCGACGGGGTCCTGCCCTCACGCAGGCCCGCCACCGCCGACAGGACCATGTTCTCCACGTTGATCCGCGCGATCTCCATCTTCGCCAGCTTCAGCTGGACCAGCTGGTAGCGACCGATTTCCTGGCCCCACGCCATCCGCGTCTTCGCGTACTCGACGCTCAGCCGGTGGCACTCGTTGATGATGCCGAGGGCGAGCGCGCCGACGCCGACGCGCTCCAGCGTGAAACCGGTCTTGACCTCGGTCTTGGCGTCCGCGCCCGCGACGGGTTCCGCGCCGCCCAGCAGGCGGTCCCGGCCGAGGCGCACGTCGTCGAAGAACAGCTCGCCGGTCGGCGAGGACATGATGCCCATCTTCCGGAACGGCTTGCCGCGGGTCAGGCCGGGATCGTCCTTCTCCAGCACGAACGTCAGCACCGGGCGGTCGCGCACCGGGATGCCCTCGCCGGTGTCCAGTTTCGCGAACACCACCAGCACGTCCGCGAACGGGCCGTTGGTGATGAACGTCTTCTGCCCGTTGAGGACGTACCCGTCGCCGTCGCGGCGCGCCGTGGTCTGCATGCCGCCGAACGCGTCCGAACCCGAGCCGGGCTCGGTGATCGCCCACGCGCCGACGTCCTCGAACGTGACCAGCCTCGGCAGCCAGCGCCGCTTCTGCTCCGGCGTGCCCTTCGCCAGGATCGTCTGGGCCGTCAGCCCGAGGCTCACGCCGATCGAGACGAGCATCCCGAGACTCACCCCGGCCAGCTCGCTCGCCACGATCAGCGGCAGGCCCGCCTGGCCCGCGAACGCGCCACCCCCGCCGCCGGAGGACTTCCGCTCGCCCAGGAACTTCCCGAGCGCGTCCGAGGCCATCGCACCCACCCCGAAGTCGGCCCAGAACTTGCGGATGATCGCGTACGGCGGCACTGCACCGGTTTCGAGTTCGGCGGTGTGCGGGCGGACCTCCTTGTCCACCCAGGCGCGGACGCTGTCGCGGATCAGCAGTTCCGTTTCGCTCCAGCCGCTCACGCGGACCACCCGCCGATCTTCTCCGCGACCGCCTCGACCGACCACATGCCGTCGTGTTCGGCGGTCTGGGCCGCCGTCCAGCCCCGCAGCCGCTGGATCGACCCGCCCTGCACCGCGAAGACCTCGCCGGTGAACGGGCACCCCGCCCGCGCCAGGTACGCCACCAGCGGCGCGATGTTGGCCGGGGACAACAGATCGGCCTCGCCCTCGCCGGCCTCCGCGGCGAAGATCGCGCCCATGCCGGGGGTGGCCAGCGTGAGCCGCGTCCGGGCGATCGGCGCGATCGCGTTGACCCGCACGCCGTAGCGCTCCAGCTCCTCCGCCGCGACGAGGGTCAGCGCGGCGATGCCCGCCTTCGCCGCGCCGTAGTTGGCCTGGCCCGCGTTCGGCACGGTCAACCCCGACGCCGACGCCGTGTTGATCACCGCCGCGTCCGGCCGGTCGCCGTCCTTGGCGCGCTGCTTCCAGTGCGCCGCCGCGTGGTGGAGCATCGCCGCGTGTCCCTTGAGGTGCACGGAGATCACGGCGTCCCACTGGGCTTCGCCGAGCCCGGCGATGAACGCGTCACGCAGGATGCCGGCGTTGTTCACCAGCACGTCGAGCCGGCCGAACTCGGCGACCGCCTGGGCGACCAGCTTCTCCGCCCCCGACCAGTCCGCCACGTTGCCGGTGTTCGCCACGGCGGTGCCCCCGGCGGCGCGGATCTCGTCCACCACCGCCTCGGCGGGCCCGGCGTCGGACCCGGTGCCGTCGTTGGCGCCGCCGAGGTCGTTGACCACGACGCGGGCGCCCTCCGCGGCGAACAGCAGCGCGTGCTCGCGGCCGATGCCCCGGCCGGCGCCGGTGATGACCGCGACGCGCCCGTCCAGCGTTCCCATGGCTACTCCCTGATTTCCGCGAGGCCGTCCTTGACGACGACGTCGTCACCGGCGGTGGTCTCGAAGGCGTAGGTGGTGGCGTCCCTGCGCCACACCGTGGTCGTGATGTCCTGGCCCGGCAGCACCGGTTTCGCGAAGCGGACCGCGAGCCGCCGCAGCCGCCGCACGTCGGAGCCGGCGAGCTCGGTGAGCAGCGCCCACGACGTGAACGCCATCGTGCACAGGCCGTGGGCGATGATCCCCGGCAGGCCGGCTGCCCTGGCGACGTCCTCGTCCAGGTGGATGGGCATCGGGTCACCGGCGGCGGGCCCGTACCGCAGCGGCTGGTCGTCGTCGATGTGCTGGGTGACCGTGGCGACCGGTGCCCGCTCCCGCAACGACTCGTCGAAGACGTGCTCCGGCGCCAGTTCGCCCCGGCGGTCGCCGGTGTCGAACCCACGCACGAAGAACGTCACGCGCTGCTCGTTGACCAGTTCGCCGTCCGTGTCCCGGGTTTCCAGGTACACGCAGGCGGCGGTTCCGCTCTGCCCGCCCTTCCAGCCGGTCATCCGGCCCCTGGCGACCAGTTCGTCACCGGGCCGGATCGGGCGGTGGAACACGAAGTCCTGCTCGCCGTGCAGGATCCTGCCGAGCAGGCGCAGCGGCACGACCTCCAGCGCCGGTTCCATCAGCGACGGGAAGACCGGGACGATCGCGTACACCGGCGGGGCCACGTCACCGGCCAGGTGCGCCTCGATCGGGTCGTTGGTGGCCTTGGCGTAGCCGATCACCGCGTCGCGGGTCACCGTGTGCCGGACCGCGCCGGTCCAGACACCGAGCCCGGCCGGATCGAAGTTCTCCGGCATCAGGCGACCAGGTCCTTGAGCTTGTCCAGGGATTCGGTGAGGTTCTTGCGCGCGTCCTTCTCCACGGCCTTGCCCAGCGCGCCGACGATCATCGCGCCGGTGAACTCGGCGTCGATGGTGGCGGTGCTCCCGCCGGCGCCCGCGGGCTCGACCGAGAGCGTGAACCGCACCTTGACCCCGGCCATGCCGGTGCCGGAGATCTCCAGCTTCTTCGGCGCGTCGTACTCCTCGACGGTCCAGGTGATCGTGTTGGCCATCCCCAGCATGGTCACGACCTCGCTGACCTGGGAGCCCTGGCGCCACTCGGCCGGCACGTCGCCCTTCCACCTGGTGTGGATGGTCAGCCACTGCTCGAACCTGTCCGGCTGGGAAAAGGTCTGCCACACCTTCTCCGGCGCGGCCGGGAGTTCGGCGGAAACGTGGATGCTGCCCATGGTTGTCCTCCTCGTGGGGTCAGCGCTCGGCGCGCTGGTAGGCGGTGACGACGGCGGCGCCGCCGAGTCCGATGTTGTGCTGCAGCGCCGCGGTGACGCCTTCGACCTGCCGCCGGTCCGCGGTGCCGCGCAGCTGCCAGGTCAGCTCGGCGCACTGCGCGAGACCGGTCGCGCCGAGCGGGTGTCCCTTGGAGATCAGGCCGCCCGAGGGGTTGACGACCCACTTGCCGCCGTAGGTGGTCTGCTCGTCGTCGATCAGCTGCGCGGCCTCGCCCTCGCCGCACAGGCCCAGCGCCTCGTAGAGCAGCAGTTCGTTGGCGGAGAAGCAGTCGTGCAGCTCGATGACCTGGAAGGCCCCGGGGCCGAGCCCGGACTGGTCGTAGACCGACCGCGCGGCGCGGACGTTCATGTCGTAGCCGACGATGTTCTTCGCGGTACCGTCGAAAGTGGACGCGAAGTCCGTGGTCATGGCCTGCCCGACGATCTCGACGGCCTGACCGGCGAGGCCGTGCTCGTCGACGAAGTCCTCGCCGGCCAGGATGGCCGCGCCGGAGCCGTCCGAGGTCGGCGAGCACTGGAGTTTCGTCAGCGGGTCGTAGATCGTCCGCGAACCGAGGATGTCGTCGAGCGAGTACTCGTCGCGGAACTGCGAGTACGGGTTGTGGACCGAGTGCTTGTGGTTCTTGTAGCCGATCTTCGCGAAGTGCTCGGCGGTGGTGCCGTACCGCCGCATGTGCTCGCGCCCGGCGGCGCCGAACATCCACGGCGCGGGCGGGAACAGCACCTCGGAGATCTCGGCGAGCGCCTGGATGTGCCTGGTCATCGGCTGTTCGCGGTCGTCGTACATCGCGCCGAGCGAACCCGGCTGCATCTTCTCGAACCCGAGCGCGAGCGTGCAGCGCGCCAGCCCGCCGCGGATCGCCTGCGCGGCGAGGTACAACGCGGTCGACCCGGTGGAGCAGTTGTTGTTGACGTTGACCACCGGCACGCCGGTCATGCCCAGCTCGTACACCGCGCGCTGCCCGGAAGTCGATTCGCCGTAGACGTAGCCGACGTAAGCCTGCTCGACGAGGTCGTAGGGGATTCCGGCGTCCCGCAACGCGTTCGTGCCGGACTCTCTGGCCATCTCGGGGTAGTCCCACCCCTCGCGACGGCCGGGTTTTTCGAATTTCGTCATCCCGACACCGATGACGTAGACCTTCCGGCTCATCCTGGGTTCCTCCGGTTCGGCACTTGCCTGCCGACCCGACGGTAACTTTTGCCGGGCGCCGCGCGTTGACCCTCGCGAGCAAGGACTTGACCGAACCGATCACGGTCGTCTTGACTCGAACGATCGCGGGAAGGAGGGTGGGGTGGCGTACCGGATCCCGGCGTCGTTCGCGGTCGCGGCGGTCGAACTGGCCGTCGAGCGGGGCATCGACCTGCCGCGGCTGCTGGTCGAAGCGGGCCTGTCGCCGATCCGCACCCGCCCGCACGACCTGCGGGTGACGGCCGAGCAGGCGGTCCGGCTGGCGGTCGCCCTGCGGCGCATGACCGGCGACGAGCTGTTCGGTCTCGGGGCCGCCCCGGTGCCGCGCGGGACGTTGCACATCCTGTCCCACGCCATGGCGGGCGTGCCGACCCTGCGCGAGGGCATCGACCGGCTCGCGATGCTCGTCAAGCCGCTGGCCGGGTTCCCCGATCTCGAGCTGGAGCCGTGCGGGAGGGATCACGCGCTCCGGTTGCACGTGCCGCCCGGCGCGGGTCCCCTGCTGACGGTGATGGTGGCGGCGATCGCGGACCGGATCATCGGCTGGGCCATCGGGCGCGCCACCCCGAAGGTGCGGGTCGAATTCCCGTTCCCGGAACCGCCCAACAGCGCGGACATCGCGTTGTTGCTGGGCGAGGAAATCCGGTACGGCGCCGGGGAATTCCCGGCGCTGATCCTCCCCGCGAGCGCGCTGGCGAGCCCGATCGCGCACGACGAGCAGTCGGTGGTCGACTACGTGGCCCGCGCGCCCGGCGAGTGGCTGGCGAGCGAGCCCGGCACGCTCCCGCTGGCCCGCCGGGTGCGGCAGCTGATCGAGCGCGGCCTGGCGCGGCGGCACATCGTCACGGCGGAGGAGCTGGCGGCGGCGCTGACGACGAGCGTGCCCACGCTGCGCCGGCAGTTGCGTCAGGAGGGCAGTTCCCTACGCGAAATCCGCGACGAGGTCCTGGCGAAGACGGCCGAGACGGCGCTGCGGACAACGGACGACCCGATAGCGTCCATCGCGACGCGGCTGGGATTCTCCGAGACGAGCGCGTTCACGCGGGCGTTCCACCGGTGGACGGGGGAGGCGCCGGCCCGCTACCGGGCCCGCCTCCGGGAGACGAGCTAGCCAGGCGCGCGAGGACGTCCGGCCGGGTCGCGGGAGCGGGCCGTCCGCGTGTGACCGGTCTCGCGCCAAAGAAAGGTCTCCTAACTAAACTGGTGCCGTGACCACGGCCAAGCCTTCGCTGGAGCTGCTCCGCAGCCTGACCGACGAGCACGTGCTGCGCGCGCTCATGGAGCACCGCCGGCTGACACGCGCCGAGCTGGCGAAGGTCACGGGGATCTCGAAGCCCACGGTCTCGGAGAGCGTGCGCCGGCTGGCCGAGTCGGGTGTGCTGCGTGATACCGGTGAGCGAACGTCCGGCCGTGGACGCGTGGGGTCCTACTACGCCCTCGCCGACGACGTCGGTGCGGCGCTCGTCGTCGGCATCGCGCCGGAGGGTGTGGTGGCCGAGGGCGTGGACTGTCATGGCGAAGTCCTCGCGCGGGCGCGGCACGCGGTGTCGCGGCCGGCCACGCCCCGGCAGGTGGCGGTGGCGTTGCGCCGAGTCGTGAACCGGGTGCGCGCGGACCTGCCTGGCCCGTTGCTGGTGGGGGCGGTGAGCGCCGCCGACCCGGTGGACCGGCGGACGGGGCGCCTGGTGCACCTGCCGGACGCGCCGTTCCTCATCGGTGAGCTGTCGCCGGCCGAGCAGGTGGGGCCGCTGATCGCCGGCTCGCTGCGGGTGGACAACGATGTCAACTGGGCGGCGCGGGCGGAACGAGCGTCCGGCGCGGCCCAGGGGCTCGACGATTTCGCCTACCTGCACCTGGGCGCGGGGCTGGGCTGCGCGGTGGTCAGCGATGGCGAGGTCCGCCGCGGGGCGTCCGGGCTGGCCGGGGAGATCGCGCACCTCGTCACCCACGGCCCGGACGGCCGCGCGGTCGCGTTCACCGAGGTGTTCCGCGTGCTCGGGTTGCGCCGGCCGGGCTCGGCGGCGATCGACGTGGAAGCCCTGTCCCGGGCGCTGCCCGGCGAGACGCTGGACGCGCTCGCCGCCGCGATCGGCGGAGTCCTGTCGGCCCTGCTCGCGGTGTGCGATCCGGAGGTCGTCGTGCTCGGCGGCGAGTGGGGAACCGAGCCCGCCCTCCTCGGGGCGATCGAGGAGCGCGTTCGCAGCCTGCCCCGGCGTGTGCCGGTGCGGGCGGCGGAGGTCGTCGCCGAACCGGCGTTGGCCGGAGCGCGGTCGCACGCGCTGGGGGAGTTGCGCAGCTGGATCGCCACGCGAAGCCAGTTTTAGTTAGGACTCTTGCCTAAAAGTGGAGCGCTCGCTACCCTGCTGGAATGCCGGCCGCCGCAACGGAACTGCCCCACTGGGAGAGCGTGCCCGAGGACCTTCCCGGAGCGATCCGCGAGATCAAGTCGGCGCTGCGGGCGCGCATCGCGGCGTCGGGCCGCTCCGTGGAGGAGGTGTTCGCCGTCGTCGAGCGGCGCATCGCCGAGCGGGTCGCCGAGATCGGCTCCGACCGCCGGCAGGGCAAGGCGGTCTGGCCCGTCCTCGACTACGCCGACATCGCGCACGGCACCGTCCGCGACGAACAGCGGGACCTCGTGAAACGACGAGGGTGCCTCGTCGTCCGCGGGCACTTCGACCGCGAGCAGGCCCTCGCCTGGGACGCCGGCATCGTGGACTACGTCGAACGGAACCGGTTCTTCGAGAACTACCGGGGGCCCGGTGACGACTTCTTCGGCAGTGTCGGCTCGAAACCCGAGATCTACCCGATCTACTGGTCGTCGGCGCAGATGCAGGCCCGGCAGAGCGACCGGATGGCGACCGTGCAGGCGTTCCTGAACTCGTTCTGGCGGCACGAATCCGGCGGGGTGCGGTGGTTCGATCCGGACCGCCACGCGCTGTACCCGGACCGCATCCGCCGCCGCCCGCCGGGCGCCGATTCGGCGGGCCTGGGCACGCACAGCGATCCGGGCACGCTCGACCTGTGGATGACCAGCGCCTACCAGAAGGCGTTCCGCCACCTGTTCGACGGCACGGTCGAGGAGTACGACCCGTGGGACGCGGCGCACCGCACCGCGGGCCCGCAGTACCCCGGCTCGACGATGTGCTCGGCGTTCCGCACCTTCCAGGGCTGGACCGCACTGTCCGACATGGACCACGACCAGGGCGTCCTGCACGCCGTGCCGATTCCGGAGGCCATGGCGTACCTGATGCTGCGTCCCCTGCTGACCGACGTGCCCGAGGACGACATGTGCGGCGTCACCGTCAACCAGGTCTTCCCGGCCGGGCACAAGTGGCACGCCGACCTGATGGAGGCCCTGTCCGGCATCCCGGACGTGCGGGCCGGCGACTCGGTGTGGTGGCACTGCGACGTGATCCACAGCGTCGCGCCGGTCGCCGACCAGCAGGGCTGGGGCAACGTCATGTACATCCCGGCCGCGCCGTGGTGCCCCCGCAACGAGGAGTACGCGGCCAGCGTGCGCGAAGCGTTCCGCACCGGATCGAGCCCAGCGGACTTCCCGGCCGAACACTACGAGCGCGACTGGGAAGGCCGCTTCACCGTCGAGCAGCTGAACGACACCGGACGCCGGGGACTCGGCCTCGACTGACGCGGCGAACACGTAGGTGACGCCCTTTGGGGAGAGCCTCCGGTTGGGGTGTGGCTTTTCTAGGACCACGCTCGACCGGAGGCTCCCGGGTCCCGCCGTAATGCCCGCACCACGTTTCTGTGCAGGTTGCTGATCGTCCAGCGATAGCACGCGGGTGGCCGCAGGCTCATATCGCGCTCGGCCGCGCCCAGCGGGAAACCAGCCCGAGCGATCGCCTCCTTCGCCCGTCGCGGCATCCCCGGATGACCGGCAACGCTTGGGCCTATCGCTGGTCACTCCGGCACGTGCCCGAGCACTACAACACCCAACGCCGCCACAACGCACTCGGCGGCCACCCACCCACCAGCCGACTGCCACCAACCTGATGGCCAAGTACACCTCGCCGGATCGCGGCGCGGGGCCTAGAGATCGGCGAGCGCGGACAGCGGGTTCTCCACGGCGTCGGCGACGAACCGGAGGAATCCGGCCGCGGTGCCGCCGTCGCACACGCGGTGGTCGAACACCAGCGACAACTGGGTCAGGTGCCGGGGCACCACCTGGCCGTCGACCACCCACGGCTTCGGCAGGATCCGGCCCACGCCGAGGATCGCGACCTCCGGGTGGTTGATGATCGCCGCGCTGCCGTCCACGCCGAACGAGCCGTAGTTGTTGAGCGTGAACGTTCCCGCCACCGGTTCCGGCACCGCGCCGTCGCGGGCCGCCGTGACCACGCGGCGGATCTCGGCGTCCAGTTCGCGGGCGCTCATCCGGTCGGCCCGCCTGACCGCGGGCACCACCAGCCCGCGTCCGGCCTGCGTGGCGATGCCCAGGTTGACGCCGTCGAACTGCACGATCTCGCCCTCGTCCACCCGCGCGTTCAGCTCGGGGAAGCGGGCCAGCCCGGCGACCACGAACCGCGCGAGCAACGCCAGGATCCCCGCGCCCGCCAGCGATTCACGCAGCTCCACCAGAGCGGTGGCGTCGACGTCGACCCAGGTGGTCGCCTCGGGGATCTCGCGGCGGCTGCGGCTCAGGGTGGTGGCGATCGCCTTGCGGATCCCCGTCATCGGCACCCGTTCGCGGATCCCCAGGCCGGTGCGTGGGTCGTCGCCCGCCGAGGGGGCCGCGGCGCGTTCCACGTCGGCGCGGGTGATCAGCCCGTCCGGTCCGCTCCCGGTGAGCGTGGCCAGGTTCAGGCCGCGTTCCCGGGCCAGCTTCCGCACGATCGGTGACTGGGTGCGCGGCCGGTCGAGCACCACGGTCCGGGTGCCGGCGGGCCTGCGGCGCCTCCGACGGCCGTTGGCCGCGGTGCTGGTGCCGTAACCGATGAGGACGTTGCCGGAGCCCGCCCGCTCTTCCTCGCGGTAAGCGGCGGCCGCGGGCTGGTCCGCGGTCACCGTGATCACCGGTGCGCCGACCAGCACCGTGCCGCCGGGCTCGCCGTGCAGCTCGGTGACGACCCCGCCGTAGGGCGAGGGCACCTCGACCACGGCCTTGGCGGTCTCGACCTCGGCGACCGGCGCGTCGACGGCGATGGTGTCGCCGACCGCGACCAGCCAGCGCACCAGCTGGGCTTCGGTGAGCCCTTCGCCGAGGTCGGGCAGGGTGAACGTGTCGCTCATGCGGCGTCCCAGTTCAGCTCGTCGACGGCGTCCAGGATCCGGTTCACCGAGGGCAGGTGGTGGTGTTCGAGTTTCGGTGGCGGGTAAGGGATGTCGAAGCCGGTGACGCGGCGGACCGGCGCCTCCAGGTAGGGGAAGCACTGCTCGCTCACCCGCGCGCCGATTTCGGCCGCGACGGAGGCGAAGCCCGGCGCCTCGGCGACGACGACCGCCCGGCCGGTGGCGGCGACGGCCCTGGTGACCGTCTCGTCGTCGAACGGCACGATCGAGCGCACGTCGACCACGGCGAGGTCGCGGCCTTCGGTGGCGGCCTGGCCGGCGGCGGCGAGCGCGACCGGGACGGACGGGCCGTAGGCGATGAGGGTGGCGTCCCGGCCCGGGCGGCGCACGACCGCGCGGCCGATCGGGGGAACCGCCCGCGCGAAGTCGACCTCCTCGCGGGTGAAGTAGTGCCTCTTCGGTTCGAGGAAGATCACCGGGTCCGGGCTCGCGATGGCTTCGCGGAGCAGGCCGTAGGCGTCTTCGTTCGTGGCGGGCGCGACGACGGTGAGGCCCGGGGTGTGCGCGTAGTAGGCCTCGGAGGAGTCGCAGTGGTGCTCGACCCCGCCGATGCCCCCGGCGTAGGGGACCCGCACGACCACCGGCAGCCGGACGCGTCCGCGGGTGCGGTTGCCCATCTTCGCCAGGTGGCTGGTGATCTGTTCGAACGCCGGGTAGGCGAAGGCGTCGAACTGCATCTCGACCACCGGGCGGAAGCCGTTCATGGCCATCCCGATCGCCATGCCGGCGATGCCCGACTCGGCCAGTGGCGTGTCGAAACAGCGCTGCTCGCCGAAGGCGCCGGTGAGCCCGTCGGTCACCCGGAAGACGCCGCCGAGCGGGGCGACGTCCTCGCCGAACACGACGACCGAGGGGTCCTCGGTCATCGCGTCGCGCAGTGCGGTGTTGATGGCCTGCGCCATCGTCACCTTGGTCGCGGTCATGCCGGCTCCTCCTCGGCTTCCAGCTCGGCCTGCAGCAGGTCTGCCTGCGCGGTCAGCTGCGGGGTCGGCGTGGCGTGGACGTGCGCGAACAGCTCGGCCGGATCGGGCGCGCCCTCGGCGGACAGGCCGGTGCGCAGGCGGGCGGCCAGTTCCTCGGCCTCGTCCCGGAACTCCTCGCCGGTCAGGCCGAGGTAGGTGCGCAACCGGGTCAGCGGGTCCCGGGTCCGCCATTCCTCGACCTCGGATTCGTCGCGGTAGCGGGTGGCGTCGTCGGCGTTGGTGTGCGCCTCGATGCGGTAGGTGTCGGCTTCGACGAGGGTCGGGCCGCCGCCGGTCGCGGCACGTGTGACGGCTTCGCCGAGCACCGCCAGCAGCGCCGCGACGTCGTTGCCGTCGACCAGCACGGCGGGGACGCCGTAGCCGATCCCCTTGTCCGCCAAGGAGGGCGCGACCGACTGACGTGCCAAGGGGACGGAGATCGCGTACTTGTTGTTCTGCACCAGGAAGACGACGGGGGCGCGGAAGACCGCGGCGAAGTTGAGGGCCTCGTGGAAATCGCCCTCGCTCGTGGCGCCGTCGCCGCACAGCGCCATCACCACCGTGTCCTCGCCCTTGAGCGTGGCGGCGTGCGCGACGCCGACGGCGTGCGGCAGCTGGGTCGCCAGGGGCGTCGACTGCGGCGCGACGCGGTGGGCGGTGGGGTCGTAGCCGCAATGCCAGTCGCCGCGCAGCATCATCAGGACCTCGACCGGGTCGACGCCGCGCTCCACCGCGGCGACGGTGTCCCGGTAGGTGGGGAAGAGCCAGTCGCCCGGGCGCAGCACCGCGGCCGCCGCGACCTGGCACGCCTCCTGCCCGTGTGACGACGGGTAGACCGCCAGCTTGCCCTGGCGGACGAGCGCGCCGGCCTGCTCGTTGAGGCGGCGGCCCAGCACGAGGGAGCGGTAGCGGGCGCGCAGCTCCGCGCGGTCCGGCATCGCGTAGCGGGCGTCGGGATGCACCGTGCCGTCGGGGTTCAGGAGGCGGACTGCCTCGGTCATGCACACCTCCGGGAAAGACAGAGTGACCCGATTCTGCTTTCATGGAGAACTCATGAACAGAGGACCGCACCAAGCCAAGACGAATGGATTGGAGGGTGGAAAGCGTGAACGATGTGTCCAGCCGGGAGGCCACGGGGACGCGCGGTCCTGGACGATTGGCGCCCGCCCTCGACGAGGTCGATCAGCGGATCGTGCGCGAGCTGACCGCCGACGGGCGCATGTCGGTGCGCGTCCTCGCGGAGCGGGTGAACATCTCCCGCGCGAACGCCTACAGCCGGCTGGAGCGGCTGCGGGACAGCGGCGTGCTGACCGGCTTCACGGTGAAGGTCGACCCGGCGAAGGCCGGCCTGGCGACCTCGGCCTACGTGACGCTCACCGTGCGGCAGAACTCGTGGCGGCACTTGACCGAGCACCTGCGTCGCATCCCCGAGGTGGAGCACATGGCCCTGGTCGGCGGCGACGCCGACGTGATGCTGCTGGTGCGCGCCACGGACAACCAGCACCTGCGGCAGGTGGTGCTCGGCCAGTTGCACGACATCCCCGGCGTGCTCGGCACCCGCACCACGCTGATCTTCGAAGACATCGACAACCACTGACCAGCGGCCGGGGGACGAACCTCCGCGGGCCGGCGCGATGCCGAACGGAACCACGGCGGCGATCCGCGGCAGTCACGCGTCGGCTCGTGCTCGCAGCAGTTCCTCGGCGGTGGTGCGTTCCGGCACCCACCCGCCGAGGACCTGCCCGTCCGGCGTGGTGAGCACCAGGTTGGTGCCCTCCGCGGTGTGGTGGTGCCGGATCCGCCAGGCGGTCCGCCAGGGCAGGAAGCCGGCGGGGGCGCGCACGCCCTCGCCGTCGAGTCGAAAGTCCCCGTACTCCACCTCGCGCCCGCGGTCGAGGGCGGTCCGCAGCCGGCGCACGATGCGGTCCCGGCACCGCTCGATCACCAGCTTCGACAGGGCACCCTGCCGGTGCACGCCGTGGATGAGGATCCGCCGGTCGTCACGGTGCCCGCGTCCGAAGACCCGCCGGCGCCCCAGGCCCGTGATCCGGGAGACGCGCCGGCTGGTCAGGAACAGCTCGATGTGCTCCCAGTGGGTGGTGACGGTCCCGCCGTCGTGGGTCTTGGCGACGGGCCGGTGGACCACGTACTCGACGTCGCGCCATGGGATCGCCAGGCGCTCACCCCCGGCGTGGACGACCAGCTCGGCAGGCGTGACCTCGTAGACCCGGCGCCCGCCGCGGGGCGGTACCGCGACGACGAACACGGCCCGGCCGGCCATCGCCGCGACCGGGAGCGCGGCGCCGGCCCAGGGACTCGCCACCATGGCGAGAACCCCGGCGCCGGCGCAGAGCAGCAACCAGGCGCCCAGGGCGGGTGTGGTGAGGAACCGCCGCTTGGTGCGGAACCGGACGACCTCGGAACCCCTCGCAGAGCTGCCCACCGGGCGACGGTATCGCGGGCCCGCGCGTGGCGGGGCGGGTTCGGACCGGAACCTGCCACGGCGGGTTGTTCCGCCGCGGACCAGCCGCACGCTGCACCGCGATCGCATCCATGGAGCTCCGCCCTTCAGGAACGCGAGAGTTCGGTGATCGTGTCCAGGAGGCGGTCCTGCGCCTCGGGCGGCAGGTAGCCCGGCAGGCCTTCGGCGCTCCACGCGGCCGGCCGGGCCGGATCGACTCCGGCGGTGCGCAGAGCGGTGGGCCAGTCGTCGCGCAGATCGGCCGGGGCCACTCTCCGGTCGGCGGTGGGCGCGGCGCCCAGCCCGGACGAGCGGTTCGGCGAACGGATCGTCGATGAGCGAACTTTCCGCGCGCTGGAGGCCAGGTCCCAGGTGTCTCCGTCGTCCCTGGCGATGCTCGGGTCAGCGTAGTGACATCCGGCGCTACCGTCTCCGGATGAGGCCGAGTTCGGTGGCGGTGGCGACGGCGGCGGTGCGGGAGTCGACGCCGAGTTTGGTGTAGATGCGGGCCAGGTGGGATTTCACGGTGCCCTCGGTGAGGTGGAGCCGCCGGCCGATGGCCTGGTTGGACAGGCCCTCGGCGACCAGTGCGAGGACCTCGGTCTCGCGCCGGGTCAGGGCGGTGGCGGGGGTGCGGAGCCGGTTCATGAGGCGGTCGGCGACGGCCGGGGCCAGCGTGGTGCGCCCGGCGGCGGCGGTGCGGACGGCGGCGGCCAGGTCCTCGGGCGGGGCGTCCTTGAGGAGGTAGCCGGTGGCGCCGGCCTCGATGGCGGGCAGGGTGTCGGCATCGGAGTCGTAGGTGGTGACGATCAGCACGCGGGGGGCGTCCGGCCGGGCGGTGATCGCCGCGGTGGCCTCGGCGCCGCCCATTCCGTTGCCGAACTGCAGGTCCATGAGGACGACGTCGATGTCGCCGTGCCGGGCGCGGGCGACGGCGTCCTCCGCGGTGGCGGCTTCGGCCACGATGGTGAGGCCGGGTTCGGTCTCCAGCACGGCGCGCAGCCCGGCGCGCACCACCGGGTGGTCGTCGGCCAGGAGCAGCCGGATCGGCCGGCCGGTCACGGGCGGCCCTCGCGTTCGGTGTCGCCGGCCGGGTTCAGCGGGAGCCGCGCGGCCAGTGCGGTGCCCTGGCCGGGGGCGGATTCGATGGTGAGGGCGCCGCCGAGGGCGTGCATGCGGGCGCGCATGGCGGGCAGCCCGAAGCCGCCCCGGTCGGGGTCGGGCTCGGGTACCCGGCCGGGGTCGAAGCCGGTCCCGTCGTCGACGACGTCGAGGACGACGTGGTCACCGAGATAGCCGAGAGTGACGTCGGCGGTGGTGGCGCCGGCGTGGCGGACGGTGTTGGACAGGGCGGACTGGGCGATGCGCAGCAGGGCGACCTCGTGCGCGGTCGGCAGCGGCGCCGGGTCGCCGGTGAGGCGGAAGCGTGCGGTGAGCCGGTGCCGGGCGCTGGTGGTGGCGCACAGGCGCTCCAGCGCGCCGGCCAAGGTGTTGCTGTCCAGGGC
>NZ_PQHW01000142.1 GCF_003385215.1 Amycolatopsis thermalba
GGGTGAGGCTGGTGGGTGCCCGGTGGGCGCCGGGCGACGCGGGCGTGTGGCGGTGTGTTCCACGAGGCGGCGTGGCCGCCCGGTCAGCGCGGGCGGCCCCCGGTCAGCCGCGTGCCCGGAGCCGGCGCAGCATGCGGGCGTCCTCGAAACCCACCGCCCGTGCCGCGGCCTCCACCGTCGCTCCGTGGCCGATCAGGTGCTCGGCCCGCTCCAGGCGCAGCATCTGCTGGTACCGCAACGGCGTCAGCCCCGTCGCGCGGGTGAACAGCCGCGTCACCGTGCGCTCGCTGCATCCGGCCGCGCCCGCCAGGTCGGCCAGCTTCAGCGCCTCCGCGAACCGCGCGTCGATCAGGTCCTGGAGGCGGTGCACGGTGTCGTTGACGTGCGCCCGGTGCCGCAGCATCGCGCTGGCCTGCTGCTCGTCACCGTTCCGCCGCGCGTACACCACCATCGACCGCGCCACCCGCGCCGCCACCGCCGGGCCGTGCCGCGCCGCGACCAGGTGCAGCGCCAGGTCGATCCCGCTCGCGATGCCCGCCGACGTCACCACCCGCTCGTCGACGACGTACAGCACGTCCCGCACCACCGTCGCCGCCGGGTAGCGCGCCGCCAGCGCATCCTGCAGCTCGTGGTGCGTCGTGCAGCGGCGGCCGTCCAGCAGCCCCGCCCGGCCCAGCGCCTCGGCCCCGGAACACACGCTCGCCACCGTGCCGCCCCGCTCGTGGTGCGCCCGCAACCACGCCAGCCCGGCGGCACTCAGCGGAGCCGTGGTCAGCCGCGGCGACCGCCACCCGGGCACGACCACCAGATCGCCCGGCGACAGCTCCGGCCAGTCCCGCTCCGCCGTCAGCGGCACACCCTGCGCGCTCTCGACCGTGCCCCGCTCACCCAGGTACGCCAGTTCGTAGTTCAGCCCCAGATCGCGCGCCGTCGAGAACACCTGCGCGGGTCCGGCGAGGTCGAGCAGGTGCAGGCGGGGGAGGAGCACGAAGGCCACACGGGTCACGATCCGGTCAGCCTACGCCCCCGTCAGCTCGGCGACGGTCCGGATCGTCGCGAAGCGGCCGGCCAGCGCGTACTCGGTGCGGGCGATGATCTCGTCCGTGCCCAGCGTGCGCGGATCGGCGAGGATCTCCTCCGGCGTCAGCCCGGCGGGGGCGTCCCGGTGCGGGATCGGATCGGTGGTGGTCGCGTCGGTCACGAAGGTGACGTCGTAGCCGAGGTCGGACGCCAGCCGCGCGGTCGTCTCGCAGCACTGCTCGGTGCGGATGCCGCAGACGGTCAGCCGCCGGATCCCGCGCGAGACCAGGATCTGCTGCAGGTTCGTGGTGGTGAAGGCGTTGTGCGCGGTCTTGGTCAGCACCGGCTCACCCTCGGCCGGGGTCAGGCCGTCCATCAGCCGGACGTGCCCCAGCGCCGGGTCGAACACGGTGCCGCTGCCGGGTTCGCTGTGCAGGACCCAGCACACCAGCCCGCCCCGGGCGCGCGTGTGCTCGGCGAGCAGGGCCGCCCGCTCCGCCACCTCCGGGTTGGCGGTGAGCCGCCAGATCGGCCGCTGCCGGAACGACTCCTGGACGTCGATGACGACGAGTGCTTCGCTCATGCCGACGAGTCTGGCGGCCCGAGCACCCGCCGGGCAGGCTCGATCAGGCCCGGAAGCGGGCCGATCCGGTCACGAGCCGTTGCCCGTCTCCTCCTCCTCGGTGCTCACCGGGCGGGTGCGGGACGTGCCGCCGAAACCGGGCGCGAGGTCGGCCGGGTTGGGGGTGTCGTTGTCGGCGTTCGGCCCGCCCTGCGGCGGATCGGATTCCGGGATGCCCGGCGCCGACTCCGGCTGGTGGTTCGGGTTGCCGTTCATGGCTGCCTCCTCCGGGGTCGGATTCCCGGCCGGAAGCCGCTCAAACCGGACAGTCAGCCCCGGCGGCCCGGGTTCGCGATCGCCGTGGTGAGGCAGAACCCGATCGGCCCCGCGGTGTCGTGCAGGGTGCAGTGCCCGACGGCGATCCCGTCCTCGCTGAGGTGTCCCGACGACTCCAGCCCGATCGCGTCCGACAGCGGCAGCCGGCTCAGCGACAACGTGTAGTCGGCGTTGATGAAGTCCAGGCTGCCGGCGCTCGCGTGCGCCAGCGGGCTCGCGGTGTCGGCCGCCAGCGCGGCACGTACGAACGGCGACAGCGCTTCCCCGGCCACCAGCTCCCGCGACTCGCGCAGCCACGCGCGCCGCCGCCCGGCGCCGCGGCCGCCGCGCAGCGGCTGGTTGTGCTCGTCGAACCGCCAGATCGCCCAGCCCTGTTCGCGCGGCTCCCACAGCTCCTCGGGCGGTGGCGCGTCCCACGAGGGCGTGGCCGGGACCGGCGCGGCCGGCTGGTCACCGCTGCGCAGCAGCACGGCCGTCGCACGGGCGACGAGCCCGTTCGCGCCGTGCACCAGGGCGTCGGCGACCCGGATGCGGCGCCCGTCCCGCACGAGCGCGGTCTCGACGCGCACCGGGGCGAGGGGCGTGTTCCGGAACAGGTCGACGGTCAGCCGGGTGAAGTGCAGGCCCGGCGCGGCCTGGTCGCGTTCCAGCGCCCGCGCGGCCAGCCCGCCGAGCAGGCGGCCGTGGATCATCTCCGGATTCCACCAGCTGCGCGCCACCGGATCCGGGACCAGCTCGTCGCCGTCGGCGGTGAAGAACGCCTGCTGCTGCTCGGTCTGCGCCACCGGGTGATCTTAGAGCGCGGTCGGTGGTCAGGTGACGGTGAACGAAACCGGGGTGCCGTCGGGCAGGTCGTGGATCTGCTGTGCGACCGGTCCCCGGGTCCGCAGGGCGGTCACCGCGTCGCGGACCACGAGGTTGTCGAGCCGGTACTCGCCGCCCAGCACGAACGGGGTCACGGGCAGCAGGCGTTCGTCGTGGCCGAGCGCGCCGTGGGTGTCCTGCCACAGCCTGGCGAACGCCGCCGCGCCGCGGGTGCCGGGCTTCTCCTGCAGCCAGCCGGCCCAGCTGTCCAGACCGGTGCCGAGCGCGGTGCGTTCACCGGTCTCCGGGTCGAACGCGACGACGCGCCGGTCGTCCTCGATGGCGAACTGGACCCCGAAGAGGTCCTGCGCGAAGCACAGCAGGCCGTCGGCGAGGCCGCCATAGGTGTCCTTCCAGGTGTCCACGGCGTTCCACGCGGCCAGTTCCGGCCCGAGTCCGCGCGGGCCCGCGTGGAAGACCTGCACGCCGTAGTCGAACAGCGCGAACCCGTTGAGCCGCGACAGCAGCCCGGCGAGTTCGCGCGACACGCCGCCCCCGAGTTCCACCTCCACCGGTGATCCGAGCGGACCCTTCGCGCGCTCCAGCAGACGTGTCAGTGCCGTGTTCATCGGAACGTCCTCAATACGAACTTGTCGCCGTCGTCGGCGCGGCCGAGACCCCAGAAGTCGCCCAGCATGCCGCGCCCGTCGAGCTGGCGTTGAATGGACCCGTCCCGTCCGTTGAGCTGGTGGCCCATCGCCGAACCCGCCCCCCGGTTGTCGGCGAAGGGCACGTACTTCACGCTCTTGTCGCCGGTGGTGTCCGCGACGGCGGGCGGGTACTCGTCCTTGTCGAACCCCTCTTTCGACGGGATACCGCCGATCGCGGCCGCCCGGCGGGCTTCGCTGCCTTCGCGCTGGACCGTCAGCACCGGGTCGGGGCGGGGAACGTTCCGCTGCTGGTCACCACGCCAGAAGGTGCCACCCTGTGCTTCGTCGATGTGCTGCGCGGATTCCGGGTACCGCTCGTGCGAAACGTACACGGTCCGGGGACGGTCGAGGCCGTCGACGGCCTGCGCGAGATCGTAGTAGGCGTTGCGTATCCGGGCGCCTTCCACCAGGGTCTCCTCCGCGAGGACGTCCCCCACCTCGTCCGCCGTGCGGGTCACCGCTTTCCCGGCCTCGTCGAATCCGGCCCAGTCGAGCGCGGCGCCGACGGCCGAGCCGGCCCGGTCGATGATGTCGTCGCTCGTTTCGCCGAGGAAGCTGCCGACGTTCACGTTCGAGTCACCGCCGGTGCGAAGCAGGTTGCCCGCCAGTTCCGCGACGGCGCTGGGTTCCTCGGGCTGCTCCTCGGCCACCGCGACCCCGTTCCAGATCTCGCGGATGCCGGCCGCCCCGGCGGCGTGCCGTTGCCGGGTTTCCGCCACGGTCGCGGCCACGGTTTCGCCTTCGGCGACCTCTCGCTCGCCGTCCGGCAGCAACGCGCGAGCGAGGTGCCAGTCGGTCTCACCGTTTTGCAGGGACTGCTCGTCGCCTTTCCTGACCTCGGTGACCTGCTCCGCGCTCGAACGCGCCGCATCCGACACGGACCTCGCCAGCCGAGCCGTCTCCCGGTTGCCCTCCGCCAGTTCGGCCGCCCGGTGCCCGGCGTCCTGGCCGGCCTGGTCCCGCCACTCGTTCCCGGCGTTGGCCCGGGCCTGTTCGCCCTGGTCGGTCGCGGTCGTGACCGACTCGCCGAGCCGCCCCGTCTCGTCCGCCACCCTCCCCATCTCGTCGGGCGGGCCGACGGGGGGTTCCTCCCGGTGGACCGCGTTCCGGAACTCGTTCGGTGCGCCCTCGCCGCCTTGTTCCGGCGTTGACGCCTCGGCGTCACCACCGTCTTCGCCCGGGCGGTCGGTCCCGGCGGTGGGCTGGGCCCCGTCGCCGCGGGTGGCCGGTTCACCAGATGTGTCCTCGGCCGGCCGGGCCGGCTCCTGCCCGGTCGGTTCCGGCTGCGCCCCGCCTTTCTCTGCGGGCGCCTTCCCGGAGCCGTTCTCCGGGGCCGCCTCGGCTGCGGGCTCGGATTGCCCGGCAGGCGCCGAATTCCCGGCGGGTGGGGCTCCCGGTGGCTCGGCCATCACGCTCTCCTTCGCGCCTCACACGAATCGCATGGAGAGACCACTGTGGGGACAGAAGGCGGTCACCCGCGGCGCCTTGTCCCGTTCCGGCCACGCGCCCACCTCACTCGCGCCGGTGATCCAGGTCGCGAATAGGTCACTTCGGCCACGCGCGGGCGGCTCGTCTGTTTGGATCACGCCGGTTCGACAACGATCGGAAGGTTCCCATGACGTACCCGCCCCAGCCGGGCCAGTACCCGGCCGCGCCGCCGCCCTACCCGGGCGAGCAGTACTCCGTCCAGCAGCCGCCCAGCGGGGGCACCGCGATCACCGCCGGGGTGCTCGCCGTCCTCGGCGCCCTGTGGGGCGTCTTCAGCGGCATCCTCAACCTCGGCGTCGTCGACGAGGTGGTCGACGACCTGAAGTGGATCGTGGTCCTGCAGGGCACGGTCTACCTCGTCGAGTTCGCCACGCTCCTGCCCGGCGCCATCCTGCTGTTCCTGCGCAAGCCCGCGGGCCGCTGGCTCGTCGCCCTCGGCAGCGCGCTGCACATCCTGCAGGGCGTCATCGCGCTGATCGTGCTGGCCTCGGACGACCGGTTCAACCGCAACCTCGACACCGCGGCCGGCATCGGCGGCGGGGTCGGCGGGCTGCTGGTCGTGCTGTCCCCGGCGATCGCCACCCTGGTGCTGGTGCTCGTGCCGCTCACCGCCCGCTGGTGCGCGTGGGGCAAGCGCCCGCCGCAGCAGCCGGGCCCGTACCAGGGTCCGCCGCCGCAGCAGCAGCAGTGGTGACGGCTCCGGAAAAATAGTCCGCGAGGGTTGTCGATCCGGCCCGGGTTCCTCCGACGTGTTCATGACAGCAACTTCGGAGGAAGGATCGACCATGGCTCGCGTTCCGGTTTCCCAGGCCCAGCTCACCCCCGTCGTCCTGGGCGTCGTCCGCATCGTGGTCGGACTGTTGTTCGCCCTCCACGGCCTGCAGGGGTTCGGCGCGTTCGGCGGCATCGACGGCCAGGGCGGCGGCGTGGCGTTCGGGGCGTGGCCGGGCTGGTGGGCCGGCGTCATCGAGCTGGCCGGCGGGGTCCTGGTGCTGCTCGGGCTCGGCACGCGGGCCGCGGCGCTGCTCTGCTCCGGTGCGATGGCCTACGCCTACTTCACCGTGCACCAGCCGCTGGCCCTGCTGCCGCTGCAGAACGCGGGCGAGATCGCCGTCCTGTACAGCTGGGTGTTCCTGCTGATCGCCGTCACCGGGCCCGGCCGGTTCGCGCTGAGCGGCCTGCTGCGGCGGCGGTCGGCCGAGCGGGTGGCACGCGTCCCCGCCGGCGTGTGACTCAGGCGGGCTGCCGGGCCGGGTCCTCGTCGCGCAACAGCGGCGCCCCGGCCAGCAGCACGGTGCACCCGGCCAGCGCCCCGGCGGCGGCCAGTTCCAGCGCGATCCACGGCCCGCCGCGGACGTGCTCCCCGAACACCAGCAGACCCCAGCCCAGCGCGACCAGCGGGTTGGCCAGGACGAGCCCGGGCTGGGCGGCGACGAGCCGCCCGGCCCGCAGTGCCGTCTGCAGCAGGAAGAACCCGGCGGGCCCGGCGACGAGCATCGCGTAGGTCTGCCACGCCTGGAACAACCCGGGCACGCCGTTCGCGGTGAGCGCGGCCGTCACCCCGGCCATGAGCACCGCGGTGAACCCGAACCACAGCCCCGCCGCGGCACCGAAGAAGGCCGCGCTGTGCGTGGTGTCGTCCCGCCGCCCGGCCGCGAAGAGCAGCGCCACGCAGGCGACCGTCACCGCACAGCCGAGCAGCCACTCCAGCGCGGAGACGCCGCGCGCGTCCCCACCGCCGGGGGCGAGCGCGAACAGCAGCAGCCCGACCGCGGCGGCCATCCCGACGGCGGCGATCCAGTCCCGGGCGCGCAGGCGCGTGCGGAAGGCCAGCCCGGACAGGACCAGCGTGACCGCCAGCTCGGACACCATGATCGGCTGGATGAGGACGATCGGCCCGGTCGCGAGCGCCGCCGCCTGCAGCACGAGCCCGCAGAGCATGACGGCGACCCCGGCAACCCACACCGGGGTCTTGACCAGCCCCTTGAGCGCGCCGACGTCCAGGTCGCTGCCCTGCGGCTGTTTCCGCGCCCCGGCACGCTGCAGCACGGCCCCGGCCGCGTTCGCGAAGGCGGCGGCCACCGCCAGGAGCACGGTCAGCATCTCCTCACGGTGACACGGGTGTGCGAGGAGCGCACGGCGCCGGAAAAGTTTTCCGGGCGAGGGTGTCCGATCCGGGTGGTGGCGTTCGTAGCAGGGGTGAGGCCGCCCACGCGGGGCGGCGCCGAGGCAGAGGAACCGTGAACATGAAGCTGACGACCATGACCCAGCTCACCGTCGACGGGGTGATGCAGGGCAACGGCGGCGCATCGGAGGAGGACCGCAGGAACGGGTTCACGCGCGGCGGATGGGCCATGGGGAAGGGCGACGACGACACCCAGACACTCATCAAGGACACCTACGAGCGTGCCGACGCGTTCCTGTTCGGCCGGCGCACCTACGAGCTGTTCGCCGGCTCGTGGGGGGCCGCGGCGGCTCAGGACGTGCCGGGCTGGGAGCCCGTCTGGCGGGCGCTGAACACGCGGCCCAAGTACGTGGCCTCCACCACGCTCACCGATCCGGCGTGGCCGGGCACCACCGTGCTGCCCGGTGACCTCGCGGCCGCCATCGCCGATCTGAAGGCCAAGCCGGGGGGTGAGCTGCAGGTGCACGGCAGCGGCGCGCTGATCCGGTGGCTGCTGGCGAACGAGCTGGTCGACGAGATGACCCTGATCGTCATCCCGGTGATCGTCGGCCAGGGCGCGCGGTTGTTCCCGGAGACCGGCCCGGACATCGCGCTCGACCTGGCCGAGTCGCGCACCGACGCGAAGGGCGTGACGATCCAGGTCTACCGGCCGGCCGGGCGCCCGAAGTACGCACCGGTCAGCTGAACTTCCCGACACCACAGGAGATGATCCCCGGATGCAGTACCTGTTTTCCGTGATCCACGACCAGGCCGGCCTCGCCACCCCGGAGGAGGACGCCGCGATCGACGGGTTCAACGACCGGCTCCGGGCCGAGGACCACTGGGTCTTCGCCGCCGGCCTGGCCGCGCCCGGCACGGCCACCGTCGTCGACAACCGGGGCGCGGAGCTGATGGTCACCGACGGGCCCTTCGTGGAGTCCAAGGAGTACCTCGCCGGCTTCTGGATCATCGAGGCCCCCGACCTCGACGTGGCGCTCCGGCTCGCCGCCGAGGGGTCGAAGGCGTGCCACCGGAAGGTCGAGGTGCGGCCGATCCTGGACGCATGAGCGACGTCCGCGAGGCGGTCACCCGGGCCCACCGCGAGGAGTGGGCCCGGGTGGTCGCCGCACTGACCCGGCGGTTCGGCGACCTCGACATCGCCGAGGAGGCGGCCGCCGAGGCGTTCGCGACCGCCGTCGAGCGGTGGCCCGCCGACGGCGTGCCACCCAGCCCCGGCGCCTGGCTGACCACCACCGCCACCCGCAAGGCCATCGACCGCATCCGGCGCGAGACCAAGCGCGACGACAAGCACCGGGAGGCACGGATGGTGTGGGACGAGCCGGCTTCGCCCGCGGGCGTCATCGACGACGACCGGCTCCGGCTGATCTTCACCTGCTGCCACCCGGCGCTGGCGGTGGAGAGCCGGGTGGCGCTGACGTTGCGGATGGTCGGCGGCCTGACCGTGCCGGAGATCGCCCGCGCCTTCCTGGCGACCGAAGACGCGATGGGGCGGCGGATCACCCGCGCGAAGGCCAAGATCAAAGCGGCGCGCATCCCTTATCGCGTGCCGTCTGCGGAGGATCTCCCGGCGCGGGTCTCCGGTGTGCTCGCGGTGCTGTTCCTGGTGTTCAACGAGGGCTACCTGGCGACCGGCCCCGGCGCCGATCCGGTGCGGGGCGACCTGACGGCCGAGGCGATCCGGCTGACCCGCCTGGTCCGGGCGCTGCTGCCCGGTGACGGTGAGGTGGCGGGGCTGCTGGCGCTGATGCTGCTCATCGAGGCCCGCCGCCCCGCCCGGGTGTCCGCGAGTGGGGAGCTGGTCGCGCTGGACGAGCAGGACCGGGGCGCGTGGGACTCGGCGCTGATCGCCGAGGGCCACCGGCTGGTGCGGGAGCGCCTGGCGGCGGGGGTGGCGCCGGGGCGCTACCAGATCCTCGCCGCGATCAACGCGGTGCACACCTCCGCCCGCCACATGCGCGACACCGACTGGTCGCAGATTCTCGCCCTGTACGACCAGCTCGTGCGCCTCGACCCGTCGCCGGTCATCGCCCTCAACCGGGCCATCGCGGTCGCCGAGCTCGACGGCCCGGAGGTGGCACTGGCGGCGGTCGACGAGCTGGCGGCGAAGCTGTCCGGTTACCACGCCTTCCACGCGACACGGGCCGACCTGCTGCGCCGGCTGGGCCGCGGCGAGGAATCCCGCGCCGCGTACGACCGGGCGATCGAGCTGGCGGGCAACACCGCGGAGACCGCGTACCTGACCCGCCGCCGCGACCAGCTGCGATAGCGGCCAGGGGCACGTCCCGGCACCGCGCCTTCGCGGGCTGGTGCCGTGCCCGGAAGGGGTGGCCGGGCTCAGCCGCCCAGCTGGGCGGCTCCCAGGGTGTTCAGCACGCGCTCCGGGCCGATGCCCGCCGCCTCCGCCCGCACCGTCCCGTTGCCGAGCCAGTCCAGCTGCCCGGGGGCGTGCGCGTCGGTGTCGATGGCGAACACGCAGCCGATCTCGGCGGCCATCGCCAGCAGGTCGTCGGGTGGGTCCATGCGTTCCGGGCGGCAGTTGATCTCCACCGCGGTCCCGCTCTCCCGGCACGCCGTGAACACCCGCTCGGCGTCGAACTGCGACTGCGGGCGTCCGCGGCCCATCACCATCCGGCCCGTGCAGTGCCCCAGGACGTCCACCAGCGGGTTCCGCACCGCCGCCAGCATCCGCTCGGTCATCGGCTCCGACGGCATCCGCAGCTTCGAGTGCACGCTCGCCACCACCACGTCCAGCCGTGCCAGCAGGTCGTCCCGCTGGTCCAGCGACCCGTCCTCGAGGATGTCCACCTCGATGCCGGTCAGGATCCGGAACGGCGCCAGCTTCTCGTTCAGCTCCGCCACCACGTCGAGCTGCCGCAGCAGGCGCTCGGCCGACAACCCGTTCGCCACCGTCAGCCGCGGCGAGTGGTCCGTCAGCGCGATCCACTCGTGCCCCAGCGCCCGCGCCGCCTCGGCCATCTCCTCGATCGGGCTCCCGCCGTCGGACCAGTCGGAATGCGTGTGGCAGTCGCCCTTCAGCGCGCCCCGCAACCCCGACCGGTCCGGCTCCGGCGCCTCCGCGAGCAGTTTCGCCAGGTAGCCGGGCTGCTCACCGGCGCACGCCTGCTCGACGACCTGTGCCGTCGCCGGCCCGATGCCCGGCAGCGCCTGCAGCGTCCCGAGCCGGACCCGCTCGGCCAGCTCGTCGGACGGCAACCCCGCCACCACGGCCGCCGCCCGCCGGAACGCCCGCACCCGGTAGGTCGGCGCGCCGGCGCGCTCCAGCTCGAACGCGATCTGCCGCAACGCCTGTGCCGGGTCCACGACACCACACCTACCGCGCCGCGGCGGACTTCGCACGCCGTCAGGCGCCGGTGACCCCGTCCACGCCCTCGCGCAGGAAGTCGGCGTGCCCGTTGTGCCGGGCGTACTCGTGGATCATGTGCAGCATCACCGCCCGCAGCGACACGTCGGTACCCCAGCGCGGCGAGTGCACGGTGAAGTCCAGCGACTCGGCCTCCCGCTCGATGCGCCGGGCGTGCTCGACCTCGGCCTGCCACGCCGCGAACGCCTCCGCCCGCGTCGACTCCCGCGCGTCGTAGGCCACCTGGAAATCACCGGAGTCCGACCACACCAGCGGCAGGTCCGTCTCCCCGTTGAGGGTCCGCCGGAACCACGCGCGCTCGACCTCGGCCATGTGCCGCACCAGCCCGAGCAGCGACAAGGCCGACGGCGGCATCGACTGCTCGCGCAGGTCCTCATCGGACAGACCGTCGCACTTCCAGGCCAGCGTGGCGCGGTGGTACTCGAGGTTGGCGCGCAGCAGCTCGCGCTCACCGCCGACGGTGGGCGGCTCGGGACGTTCGGTGGGCATGACGCGCAAGCTTACCTACCGCCGCGGCACCTTGATCCCGTACTGCGCGATCTTGCGGTACACCGTCGCGCGGCTCATCCCGAGCATCGACGCCACCTGCGCGGCCGTCGTGCCCGGTCTGGTCAGGCAGCGCACGATCTCGTCGCGCTCCACGGCCTCCATCCGGGTCAGCCGGCGGCCGGGGCTGGTGAACACCTCGGGCGGCAGGTGCCGGACGTCGACCACATCGGCCCGCGCCACCGCCTCCCGCACGACCTGCCGCAGCTGCCGCACGTTGCCCGGCCACGGGTAAGCCGTGAGCGCGCGCGACGCGGCCGGGGTGAAGGTGACCGGGCGGCCGCGGCTCTCCCGCGCGAAGTGCCCGGCCAGCGGGAGGACGTCGTCCGGCCGGTACCGCAGCGCCGGCACCTCGACGACCGTGTCGACCAGCGCCCGCAGCACGTCCGGCACCCCCGCGTGGTCCTCGGCCGTGAGCACGAACGCCCCGCGCGCCGCCGCGAACAGCCGGGCCAGCTCCTCGGCGGCGTAGGCGGGCAGCGCGTCGGCGCCGGAGGTGATCACGCACGTGTCGGCCTTGCCGACCTCGGGCGTCCACAGCGCGAGCCACGACGCCGCGTCCTGCGGCGCGGGCGGACGGGCGTTGAGGATGCGTTCCCGCGGCCGCACCGACCGGCGGGCCAGCGACGCCAGCGCCGCCTTCCCGCTGCCGGGCTCCCCGGTCACGCACACCACGCGCCCGTGCTCCATCGCCGCGCGAGCCTCGGCCAGCGCGTCGGTCCAGGCGGCGGACAGGTTCACCGTGACCGCGGGCAGCCGGTCGGCGTAGACGTGGAACACCTCGCCGCGCGGGCCCGGCGGCGCGAGGTGCCCGTGCGACCGCGCGAGCATCAGCGCAGCCGTGTTGCCCGCCGCGGCCTGCGCCAGCGCGAGCAGCAGTTCCTTCGACGACTTCGACCAGGTGGTCAGGTTGACGCTGCCGAGCAGCCGGTTCGTCCCCGGCTTCAACCGGGGCGCGGCCGCGCACGTGTAGCCCCACAGCCCGGTGCAGTAGTGCTCCTCGGCGGACACCAGCGACGGGGCGCGGTCGGCCAGCGCGAGCCCGAGCCCGTTGGTGCCGGCGTCACGCTCCGCGTAGGAAAACCCCGGCGCCAGGTGGACGCGGTCCAGCGAACGGATGATGGTGGAGTCCTTGCACAGCCGGCTGAGCACCAGGCCCTCACTGTCGGTCAGCATCAGGCTCACCGGTTCGTTGGCCAGCGTCGAGTGCAGCCCGGTCAGCACCTCCTGGCCGCACTCGAAGAACAGCGAATCGTGGTCCACTGTGCCGGAAAACGCCGGCCGCACCGTCTCCGGCGACACCCCGTACTGCCTGCTGCGCTGCCAGGACGCGGCCAGCCGGGGCGGCAGGACCGCCCGCTGATCCACCATGGCGACCTCCCGTCCGCATCGTTGCGTCTTCCGGGGAGGCTACCCCGCCGTGCGCCGCGAACAGGTCGTCCGGCTGTCTCATATTGAGACGCCACACGGGCCCGCCGCGTCGCGCGGCTACCTACCGTCACCGGTGAACGTGCCACGGTCGCCACGCCGGAAGGACCCGAACTGATGTACACCAAGGACGGCGAACGCTACTTCATCGTCGACGCCCACATCGCGCTGTGGGACGCGCGCCCGGACAACCAGCGCAACATCCACGGCAAGCAGTTCATCGACTGCTTCTACGACTACCACCGCAACCTCAGCCCGGAGTCCGAGGTGTGGCCGTACGAGGACTACCTCTACCAGGGCGGCGCGCGTCTGATGACCGACCTGTTCGACGACGGCTACGTCGACCACGCCATCTTCCAGCCCGCCCACCTGGGCGCCTTCTACGAGCGCGGCTTCGGCCAGACCGAGGAGGCCTTCGCGCTCGCGCAGGCCCACCCGGACAAGCTGACCTACAACCACTTCTGGGACCCGCGCTTCGAGCAGGCCGGGCTGGACCAGTTGCGCCGCGACGCGGAACGCTTCGGCCTCAAGGGCGTCAAGCTCTACACTGCCGAATGGCAGGGCGACTCCCGCGGGTACAAGCTGGACGATCCCTGGTCCTACAGGTACCTGGAAGCCGCGCAGGAACTGGGTATCCGCAACATCCACGCCGGACTCGCGGTCGCCATCCCGTTCATCCACACCCGGCCGCGCTACTTCGCGCAGATCATCGGCGAACTGCTGTACTGGCTGGACGAGAACCGCATCCAGTTCTCCAGCGACTACGCGCTCTGGACCCCGCGCTGGCTCGTCGAACGGTTCGTCGACTTCCAGATCCCCGAGGACATGACCGAGTACGCGCCGCTGACCACCGCGCAGAAGAAGAAGATCCTCGGGCTCAACGCCGCCGCGATGTACGACATCCCGGTGCCCGCCGAGCTGCAGCTCCCGCGCGAGGAGCCGCAGGCCGTGGCGGTGGCGTGATGATCACCGAAGCCCAGGCCCGAGCCGCGCTGCACACCGTCCTCGACCCGGAGCTGGACGAGCCCATCACCGACCTCGGATTCGTGCGGTCCCTGGAGGTTTCCGGCACCGCCGTGACCGTGCACCTGCGGCTGCCGACCTCGTTCTGCTCGCCGAACTTCGCCTACCTCATGGCCTCCGACGCCAAAGACACGCTGTCGGCACTGCCCGGCGCGCGCGAGGTCGCGGTGTTCCTCGACGACCACCACGACTCGGACCTGATCAACCGCGGGCTGGCCGCCGACGCGGGCTACCGCGGCACGTTCCGGCACGAGGCCGAGGAGAGCCTGGAGGAGCTGCGCGCGACCTTCCGCCGCAAGGCGCACACCGCGGCGATGGAACGCGTGCTCACCGCGATGCTGCGGGCCGGTCTGCCCGAGGACGAGCTGCACGACGTCGTCCTCGGCGACCTGCCGCCGGGTGCGGTAACGGACGCGTTGCTGCGCCGCCGGGAGGCGCTCGGCCTGAGCACCGAGCCGTCGGCGTTCGTGCTCGTCGACGACGACGGCAACCGCTACCCGCGCGAGGAAGTGCCGCTGCGGCTGCGGCTCGCGCGGTCGGTGCGCATCTCGATCGAGGGCAATTCCCATTTCTGCCGCGGCCTGCTCCGGACGCGTTACCCGGAGTCGGCGGCGGACCAGTCACCCGTGAAGGAGAAGGTGTCGTGAAGGCAGTGCAGGTCGTGGGCTACCACGAGAACCTCCGCATGACCGAGGTGCCCGAGCCGGAGGTCACCGGGCCCTGGGACGTCGTCGTGAAGATCGGCGGCGCCGGGGTGTGCCGGACCGACATCCACATCCTGGAAGGGCAGTGGGCGGAGAAGTCCGGGGTGACCCTGCCGTACACGATCGGTCACGAGAACGCGGGATGGGTGCACGCCGTCGGCAGCGCCGTCACGAACGTGGCCGAGGGCGACAAGGTGATCGTGCACCCCCTGATCACGTGCGGGCTGTGCGCCGCGTGCCGTTCCGGGGACGACGTGCACTGCGCGGCGAGCGCGTTTCCGGGCATCGACACGCACGGCGGGTACGCGGAGTACCTGAAGACCTCGGCGCGCAGTGTGGTGCGCATCGACGATTCGCTGGAACCGGCCGACGTGGCCGCGCGCGCGGACGCCGGGCTCACCGCCTACCACGCGGCGGCGAAGGCGGCCCGGCGGCTGCGGCCCGGTGACCGGTGCGTGGTGATCGGGGCGGGCGGGCTCGGGCACATCGGCATCCAGGTGCTCAAGGCGCTGACCGCGGCCGAGCTGATCGTCGTCGACCGCAACACGGACGCGGTGAAGCTGGCCGTGTCGATCGGCGCCGACCACGGGG
>NZ_PQHW01000143.1 GCF_003385215.1 Amycolatopsis thermalba
GGCGGACATCCGGGCCGGGCAGCTGCTCGTCCTGGACACCGCGGGCAGCCGGGAGCACTACCTCGCCGAGGCCGACCGGCTGCGGCCGATTTCGCCGCTGCAGTACGACATCCAGCGGGCGGACCCGGCGACGCGGCAGGCGTACGGGGGCGGTCAGCCGGTGGGGATCCCGCTGGGCCCGGCCGAGGCGGCGGAGGCGCGCATCGCGCCCGCCGGTGACGCCGGGCCGGGCGCCGCGCCGAGGGAACGCCCCGGGTTCGTGGGCGGCGACACGCTCTGCGCGACGTACGAACCCGGGGCGGTGGCGCCGGTGATGCATGTGGATCCGCGGATGCCGGCCGTCGCGGCGATGGCAACGCCGGGCCGGAGCGCGCTCGGGATGCCGATGGCCGACCGGGTGTACGTCGAGCCCGGCCGGGCGGCCCTGATCGAGGCGATGCCGAGCGCGGGCGCCTACGCCGGGACGGTGCTGCTGGTGACGGACCAGGGGCGGGCGCACGCGCTGGCGGACCGGGCGGTGCTGGGGGTGCTCGGGTACGGGGAGGCCACGCCGGTGCGCCTCCCGGCGGGCATCGTGAGCCGGGTCCCGCTGGGAAGCACCCTGGACCCGGCGGCGGTACTGCACTGAGCGGCGGCGGGCACCGGGGCCACTGATGTCCTCTTGGCGGCGGGGCTGTTCCGGCACGGCCTGAGGTGCGTGGAGGGAGCGCCGGGGGGGAAGCGCGCCGGGGGAGAGCCGGGGGGAAGAGCGCTGGGGGAAGGAACCCCCGCGGGAAGAGCCCGGCGGGACGAACCCGGCCGGAAGGACCTCGCGGGCAGTGCAGGTGGAAGAACCGGCCGGGACGAGCCCGGCGGAAGAACCCGGCCGGCAGTGTGGGTGGAAGAACCGGCCGGCCCCGGGCTTCGGGCCGGAAGAACCCGCTCGCGCTCGGCAGAGTGGCCGGAAGAACCCGGCCGTGCTCGGCAGAGTGGCCGGAAGAACCCGGCCGTGCTCGGCAGAGTGGCCGGAAGAACCCGCTCGCGCTCGGCAGAAGTGGCCGGAAGAACCCGGCCGGCCGTGCAGCCTCGTGAATCCGACCCGCACTCGGCCGAGCGCGGGCAGCGCGAAGCCCGGCCGGGCGGCCCGGCCGGGCTTTGTGCCGTCCCCCTCAGCGGTCCGCCGGTGGGGGTGGCACCAGGAACATCTCCTCCGGCAGCTCGTCCCGCGCGGGCTCCGCCGGGGGCAGCTCCGCCCGCCGTGCGCGCCAGCCCGTCCGGCGGCCGCGCACCAGCACCCGCGCCACCACCGCCCCCACTCCGGCGACCACCACGGTCAGCACCGCGAACATCCGCGCGTCCGACGTGCTGCCCGCCCACCACGCCGACAGCCGCACCTGGGCCGGGTCCGGCTCCGGGCGTGGCACGGCAGGCAACGCGGCCGGCGGGGCGTCCACGAGCACGTCCGTCAGCGCCCGGTACGGGTTCACCATCCCGGCGCCGTAGGCCCCGCCACCCGGCGACGGCGTGGCGGTGGCCAGGATCCGCTCGGCCACCTCCGCCGCCGGCAGATCCGGCCGCACCGACCGCACCAGCGCCGCCGTCGCGGCCACGAACGGCGCGGCGAAACTGGTGCCGTCGCGGTACTGGTGCCCGTCCACCCGGGCCGCGCACAGCACGCTCGCCCCCGGCGCCACCACATCCACCTGCGGCCCGACCTGGGAACTCGCCAGCCGCACCCCGGCCATGTCCACCGCGCCGACCCCGAGCACCCCGTCGTAGCCCGCCGGATACGTCACCGGGCCCGGTGCCGTGCCCTCCTGCCCGTTGCCCACCGCCGCCACCACGACCACGTCCCGCTCCACCGCGTGCCGGATCGCGTCCCGCACGAAGGGGTCGTCCACGCCGCCCGCGACGGACAGGTTGATCACGTCGGCGCCCGCGTCGGCGGCGTACCAGATCCCCCTGGCGAGCACCTCCGGGTCGATGCCCTCGGTGCCGCCGTCGCTCTCGCTGATCCGGACCGGCAGGATCACCGCGTCCGGCGCGAGCCCGGTGAACCCGGCGCCGGCGACCGGCGCGGCCGCGATGATGCTGGCCACCCCCGTGCCGTGGGAGACGCAGTCGAACCCGCCGGGCAGGTCGCCGACGAGGAAGAAATCCTGGCCGGGCAGCACCTTCCCGGGCTGCCGCAGCTGCGGGTGGTCGGCGTCCACCCCGGAGTCCACCACGGCGACCACCACCCCGGCCCCGGTGGCGTGCTCGTGCACGGCGCGGAAGTCCAGCGTCTTCTGCGCCCACGGCAGCTCGGTGACGACCGGGCTCGCCGGCGCGGGATCGCTGCCGCAGGCGCCCGGCGGCGGCGCGGCCGCGGCGCCCCCCGGACAGACGACGACGGCCGCCGCGATCGCGGCGGCCGTCGTCAGGCCGATCGTCCTCATGACGGTTCGTCACCCGTGCCGGTGAGCCGCCGCACCGAGCCCGTGCCCTGCTGCTCCGCCGCCAGGTAGTCGGCCACGCAGCCCATCGCGTCGTCGCACAGGCGGGTGTAGCTGCCGGGAATGGCGTCGGCCCTGGCGGTCAGCTTCTCCGCGATCGGCAGGTACTTCTCCAGGAACGCCTGCGCGAGCACGTCGGTGCCGAAGCGGCCCTGCGCCGCCTGGATCGCCTGCTTGTGGTTCGCCCACGCGGAGGCGAAGTTCTCCCCGGCGGCGCGCAGCTGGTTGATGCTGCGGGTCACGGCGTCCGGGTCCATGTCATAGTCGGCCATCGCCACACTCCTCGATCTTCTTGTCCAGCTGGGTGATGAAGGGATCGGTGTGCACGTCGGTGTGCTCGTACTTCGCGCCGGGCGGCAGGTAGCGGCGGACGATCTCGAACAGCTGCCGCCGCGACTGCTCGACCGCGTCCCGCACCGTGTCCACAATGGATCTGCCGAGCGCCTTCGGGTCGGCCGCCCGGTAGATCCGCGGGTCCAGGTACAGCTCCCGCAGCTCGCCCCGCCCGGCCACCGTGACGCTGACCAGTCCGTCGGGGGAGTCCGCGGTCACCTCGATGGCCGCGATGCGGGTGCGGGTCTCGAGCAGTTCCGCGCGCAGTCGTGCGTGGTCGGTCATGGGGTCTCCCTGTCCTCCTGATCGCTGCCCGGCCGGATGGAGCCGAGGAACTGCCGAAAGTCCTCCGCCAGCTCCGGGGCCGCGGCGCTGGTCGTGGCCATCACGAACCGCAGCACCGCGCGTTTGCCGTGGTCCTCGGTGTCGTGCAGCGCGAGGAACGCCTGGCAGTGGACGACCTCCGCCGCGGCCGGCGCGCGGACGAGCAGGACCTGCGCGAGCCCGGGTGCGCCGGCCGTGCCGACCGCGGTGTGCTGCAGCACGTCGACGGTGGCGCCGGACTCGCGCAGGTCGCGCACGGACTCGCCGGCGATCTCGGCCAGGCTCGCGTCGCCGGGCCGGAAGCCGCCGCCGGCCGCGATGACGGCGTCCGGTTCGGACCGCACGCAGGCGACCGTCCCCAGTGGCGATCCGGTCTCCGCCGGCTCCGGGGGCCGCCAGCCGGGCGGTACGGCGAATCCGACGGGGAACGGCATGCTGGTGAACACGGTGGGCTCCTCGGCGCGCTAGTAGAAGGTGGGGGAGGGGATCGCGGGGCCGGGGTTGCGGAAGCCCTCGGCGATCGCCGATCCCAGATCGGCCAGCGTCCGGCCCGCCCGCTCCGGATCGATGACGATGTGCCCCTCCACCTTCCCGCCGATCCCGAGCGCGGCGCCGATCTTGCCGCCGACCACCCACTGGTTGTTCTCGTTCACCCCGAAGCTGACGCCACCCTCGAGCCCGAGCCCGAGGATCCGTTCGGCGCGGCCACCCACGCCGATCCCGCCGTACTCGGCGAACCCGCCGGCACCGGCCCGCACCCCGACCGAACCGCCGAGCTCACCACCGAAGAACCGCGGTCCCACGTCGAGTTTCGCCTTGCCCTCCAGGCCCACCGAGGCGGTGACGTCACCGACCACGGTCACGTCGCCGACGGTGGCGCGCCCGACCAGCGACGATCCGGCTCCCCACGCGGCCTTGCCTTCGAAGCGGCCCGCCTTGGGGGTCGGCGTGTCCAGGTACTCGGTGTACCACCCGCCCTGGTTCGGCAACTGGTCGCTGCGCCACGCCGTGGCGTCGGCCGTGACGTGCACGGGCACGTCCTTGCCGGCGAGTTCCAGGTTGCGCTGCCCGGAATCGAGCTGGATGGACGCGTCCCGCACCGCGTCGTAGTTCACGACCGCAGACGGATCGGTCAGCTTGCTGCGCTCGGCGTTGTCGCCCGTCTTGTTCGCCCCGTACAAGCGCTCCCGCCACCCGTTCTTCCCTTCCGCGACGGTGGTTTCCAGCCGGTGCGGGCGCTCCACCGGTCCCCGTTCGTACTGGACCGGCGTGACGCTCCAGCCCTGTTCCCGGAGGGCCTGGCTGACCTGCTCGGTCGGTTCGCGCAGCGCCCCGAACGCCTGCTCGGTGCCGTGCATGACCTGTTCGCCTGCCCGGCGCATCAGTTCCGTGCCCTGGTCGATCAGCTCGCGGTCGCGGGTGATCGCGTCGCGGGCCACGCGGTTCTGGGTGGCGTCGCTCTCCGGCGGGGGCAGGGTCGCGCCCGCCAGTTCGTAGACCGGGTTGTCCTGGTCGACCTCGCCCACCCGCGTCGAGCGGACGCCGTCCTGGATCCGGGCGCCTTCGCCGAGGTACCGGCCGAGCGCGTCCATGCCGTCGCCGAGCGCGGCGGCGTCGGCGGCCTGGGCGTTGACCTGCTCGGCGTGCTGTTGCCCCGCCGGGTCACGCCAGTCCGCCTCGCCGGTCGCGCGGGTGGTGTCCTCGGCGGTGCCACGCAGGTTCTCCGCGGTCCGCGTCGCCTGGTCGCCGGCCTCGGTCATCGCGCCGGTGTCGGCGTCGGACAGCGGGTTCTCGCCGAAGACGCGCTTGCCGAGTTCACCGCCGGGAGTGTCGCCCGGGGCGGAGTTGTCGTTGCGTGATGGCGCCTGCTGGTCCGGCTCGGTCCGGGGTTCTTCCCGATCCGCGGCCGGTGCGGACGCGGGCTCGGCCGAATCCGCCGGTGCCTGCTCGGCCGAGTCCGCCGGTGCCTGCTCGGCAGGTTCCGCCGGTGCGTCGTGGGTTTGCTCCGCCGGCGCGGGCTCGGCCGGTGCGGTCTTGGCCGATTCCGCGGGTGCGCCCTCGGCGGGCGCCGGTGCGGCCCCGGCCGGTGGGTTGCCGCCGTTTCCTGATGACTCGGGCACCTTTGCACTCCCCTGAACCGTCGCCGATCTGCTCGGAGTCTCGGTGCTCCAGTGTCGTGGCCGCGGGAGGGGCACAGTGGACGGTGACCGGTTCCGGCCATCACCGCCCGGAGGAGATCGACGCGTACTGGCGACCAGCTCGCGCAGGAGCGGCGCGAGCTGGTCGGCAACCGGGCCCCGTGGGCCCGCGGGCCTGGGGGACGCCCGGCCGGACCCGGCCGTGGACAGTGAGCACGGCACAGCGGCGTGCGGACGATCCACGCCCGCACGCCGCCGGAGACCCTCACCGCGGGAAGTCCTCCGCGCCGCCGCTGGGCACGAGGCCGGTGTGATCCTGGTTGAACACGACCAGTTTCCCGTCGCGGATCGCCTGCTCGATCACGGCCCGGACGTCCGCGTCCGTGGCCTGCGGCCCCAGCTCCGTCGCGATCCGGCGGCCGATCGAGTTGTTGTACAGGTCCATCGCCTCCTGCCGTTCCGCGAACAGCGGGGGCTGCTTGTCGACCGGGTCTTCGGGCCGCCGCTCGTGCCCGGTGCCGACCTGCTCAGCCGAGTTCTCGCCGAACTCCCTGGTCATCAGCGCGTTCCAGTAGGCGTGGCGGAACGCGTCGCGGTGGTTTTCGCCGGTGCCCGCGCGGCCGCCCTCGGGTCCGGGGCCGTCCGGATCCGGGAAGCTCTGCTCGCCGGCGGTCTCGGCCTCCTCCTTGACGCCGAGGTGGCGGATCGTGTTCTGCGGGTTCACGACCATCGCGTCGAGGAGCGGGATGCCGGTGATGTCCTCCCTCGTGCTCGCCCACAGCTCGCTGGGGGTGAGCTTTTCGCCCAGGATCGGCAACATCCTGTCGTCCCCGGTCTGGTAGCCGCGCAGCAGTTCCTCGTCCGTGGGCGGGGTGGGGAGGTTCGCGACGACGTCGGAGCGGGCAGCCTGGTCGAGCGCGCGCTGGGCGTCGTCGAGTTCGCGGGCGGCGTCCGGGACGGGGCCGCCGGGTTCCGGCGCCGGTTGACCGGCGTCCCCGGTTCCGGGCGGTTGCTCCGCTCCGGCGAGGCGGACGTTCGCCCAGGCCGCGTCCGCGTTCCGCGCGGTCTCGGTGCGCAGCCGCAGGTTCGTCTCGCGTGCGGTCTGCTTGACCCGCTCGGTGGCGAGGTCGGTCTCCGGGCCGGGGCCCATCGTCGCGTGGGCGAGCCCCGCGTCGGTGTCCGCCTGCCGTGCCACGTTCTCCATGTCGGTACGGGTGCGCGCGTAGTCGTCCCGGATGGTCGCCAAGGTGCCGGTCACGGTCCGCGCGTCCTGAGCGACCTCGTCGGTCTCCCGCAGGGTGGACTCGGCGCGCTCGGACATGGCGGCGCCGCTGCCGTCCCGCCAGGCGCCGGGCAGCTCCCGCGTCCCGGCCCGGGCTTCCTCGCCGGTCTGGTCCGCTCGCTCGGCGACGGGTGCCCACCCGTCGTGCGCGGCTTGCACCGGTTGCGGGTCCGGGGGCGGCACGTCCGTGAGGATGTCTCCCGCGACCCCACCGGTCTTCTCCGCGCCGTCCACAGTGGACTCGTCCGGACGGCCGGTGCTGTCCCGCTGTTCGGCACCCGGTGTGTTCTCGCCGGCCGGGGTGTTCTCGGCCGCCGGTCTGTCCGATGCCGGTTCGCCGGCCGGGGGCGAGCCCCCGTTCTGCTCGCCCGCGCCCTGCCGCGTCTCGGCAGACTCCGGGGTGCTCGCGGGCGCGTCGTTCCGCGGTGCCGTCGCGGTGCCGCCACCGCCGGATGTTGCCTCACCCATGTCAGGCTCCTCGGTACGGATGTCCCGGTGCGCGTGGTGCGCACCGGGACATCACGTTCGTGGCTCAGGCACCCAGCCGGGCACACGAGCGCTGCACCGCGCCCATGTTCTCCTGGTTGCAGGTCTGGACGCCCTGGTTCATCGCCTGCAGCAGTTCCTGGCCCGCGGCCATCACCTGCTGGCAGGCCCTGCTGATCTCGGCGAACTGCCCGCCGGCCGCGTCGAGCCAGTCGCTCTCGCCCATCCCGGAGGCCTGACGCCAGGAATCGATCGACTGCTGCACGCCCTGCACACAGCCGTTCATGCTGGACGACAGGCCGTCCAGCGCACCGAACATCGCGAGTTTACGGGTCACGAGTCAACTCCTTTCCGTTGTGTGGTGCCCGGTCACAGGGCGCGCAGCACGCCGGCGAACGCGTAGGTCTGGCCGGACGAGCCGTCACCGGCGCCCGAGGCGCCGCCGCCGAAGCCCGACCCGGATCCGAGGCCGGAGCCGCCGAACCCGGACCCGCCGTCGCCGGCGCCGTTGAAGCACCGGGCGCCCTGCTGGTCGACGTCCATGTAGTCGTTCACCGCGAACTGGGTGTCCTCGCCCAGCTTCTGCAGCTTCTCGCACAGGTTGCGGATCGCCGCGTCCCACTTCTTGTGGGCCGCGACCAGCGACTGCGACTGATCCATGCTCCACTGCGCGGGAATCACGGCGTTCACCTCCCCGTCGAGCTTCCCGCGCTGCGATTCGATTTCCTGGACCACCACGGCCGCCATCTGCACCACCCTGCTGAGGGTTTCGGTGTTGGCGTCCAACAGACCGTTACCGGTCACTGGATTCTCCTTCCGTTTCCGCGGCTTTCGCCGCCCCCGACGCTAGGCCGGGCACGGCCGCCGACGGGCGGGCGCGGCACGTTCCTGCCAGGCGCGCCGGGCGGCAGGTACTCCCGGGTGATCTCGGTGATCTGCTCGCGGCTGTCGTCCACGGCGTCCCGGATCGTGTCCAGAATGGACGCGGCGAGCGCCTTCGAGTCGGGCGACCGGAAGAGGCGCGGGTCGAGGTGCAGCTCGGTCAGCTCGCCCCGGCCGGCGACCGTCGCGCTGATCAGGCCGTCCGGCGAGTCGGCGGTGGCGGTGACGTCGGCGATCCGGGCCCGGATCTCCAGCAGGTCGTCACGCAGCCGCCGGTAACTGGCGCGGCGGGCCTCGTGGTCGATGGTCGGCAGCTCCATGGGCCCAGCATCGCCGGCCGCTGGACACGCGTGCGGCGCCGCGGCACGTTCCTGCCACCCGGCCGCGATGCCGCGCACCGCGCTGCGGGCGACCTGGACGGCTCGTGGCACAGAGAGCCCGGCAGCCAGGCCACCCGAAGCGGCCGGCGCGGCCGGCCGCGGGGAACAGGCGGTCCACACCCAGCAGATGGCCGAGATGCGCGAGCACGCCCGGCTCGCCAACGAAGCGCTGGCCCGGGGCTGTCGGCGGACCCACGACGAGCCCGGTGGGCTCCCACCCTGCTGTGGCCGGCCGATGAGGAGATCGACCGGTTCGCCCGCTTCCGGGAGTTCTTCCTGGCGGTCACTGGCGCAGGCCCGGCCCGACCGGCGGCGGCACGTTCCTGCCATCACCGTCCGCGTCGGAGCCGGTCCCGGGGATGATCGGTGTCCACCAGCGAGAGGGGAGACGCGATGGGGACCGTCGTCGTGCGCAGGCCGGTTCGCCGTCCCGCGCCGGAGCAGCCCTCGGGTGAGCTGATCCTCGACGCGCCGCCGGAGATCCCGCGCCCGGCGGGCCGCCAGTGGACGCAGGTGCTGATGGTGATCCCGATGATCGCCATGATGGCGGCGATGATGCTGCTGTTCACCGGCAGTTTCGGGCGCGGCTCGGGGGTGCTGCGGCTGGTCGTCTTCGGGCTGTTCGGCGTCGGCATGCTCGGCATGATCGCCGTGTCGCTGCTCAACTCCGCCGGCCCCGGCAAACGCGAGATGGCCCAGGAACGCCGGGCCTACCTCCGCCACCTCGGCCAGCACCGGCTGCGGCTGACCCGCGCCATCCACCAGCAGCGCGACGCCATGGTCTACCTGCACCCGGAACCGGAGTCCCTGCTGACCCTCGTCGCCAGCCACCGGCTGTGGGAACGGCGCCCGCTCGACGCGGACTTCGGCGTCGCCCGCATCGGCACCGGCCCGCAACGCCCCGCGATGACCCTGGTGCCACCGGAGGCCAAACCCCTGGAGCAGCTGGAACCGCTGTCCGCGCTCGCGCTCCGCCGCTTCCTCACCACCTACACCGCCGTGCCCGGGCTGCCGCTGGCCATGGCCGTCAACGGGTTCAGCCGCATCCACGTCACCGGCGACCCCGCCCGCGGCGCGGCGCTGGTGCGGGATGTGCTGGTGCAGCTGGCGTCGCTGCAGTCGCCGGACGACCTGCGGATCGCGGCCTGCCCCGCGCACACCGCGCAGCCGGCGTGGGACTGGCTCAAGTGGCTGCCGCACGCCCTGCACCCGGAGCGGACCGACGCGGCGGGCCCGCTGCGGCTGGTGGCCACCTCGATCGTGTCGATCGAGGCGATGATCGACGACCTGATCGGCGAGCGGAAGCGGTTCGACCCCGCCTTCGACGACCGCGAGGCCCTCCCGCACGTCGTGGTCGTGCTCGACGGCGGGTCCACCGCGGGCTCGGACCAGCTGATGGCCGACGGCGGCCTCGACGGCGTCACGCTCGTCGACCTGCGCACCCCGCCGCCGCGCGCCCTGGACCCGGCGACCATCGTCCTGCACGTCGCGGCGGACGGCGCGCTGTCCGGCGAAACCATCGACGGCACGGTCGAGCTGGGCCACGCCGACGCCCTCGACATCCCGGCGGCGGAGGCGATCGCCCGGCAGCTCGCGCCGCTGCGCGCCACCGCGGCCGGGCGCGGTGAGCAGCCCCTGAGCACCGATCTCGACCTGGCCGAGCTGCTCGACATCGGCGACCCCCGCGCGTTCGACCCCGGCGCCACCTGGGTGCAGCGCCCGACCCGCGACCGGCTGCGGATCCGGTTCGGTATCGCCACCGACGGCACCCCGGTCGAGCTGGACCTCAAGGAGTCGGCGCAGGACGGCATGGGACCGCACGGGCTGCTGATCGGCGCCACCGGCTCCGGCAAGAGCGAGCTGCTGCGCACCATCGTGCTCGCGCTCGCGGTGGCGCACCCGCCCAGCTCGCTCAACTTCGCGCTCGTCGACTTCAAGGGCGGCGCCACCTTCGCCACGCTCGACGAGCTCCCGCACACCAGCGCGGTCATCACCAACCTCGCCGACGAGCTGCACCTGGTGGACCGCATGACCGACGCGATCAACGGCGAGCTGCTGCGCAGGCAGGAACTGCTGCGCGCGGCCGGGAACTTCGCCTCGCTGCGCGAGTACGAACGCGCCCGCGCCACCGGCGCGCCGCTGCCCGAGGTGCCGACCCTGCTGGTGATCTGCGACGAGTTCAGCGAGCTGCTGTCGGCCAAGCCCGACTTCATCGACATGTTCGTCCAGATCGGACGCGTCGGCCGGTCGCTCGGCGTGCACCTGCTGCTGGCCAGTCAGCGGCTGGAGGAGGGCCGCCTGCGCGGCCTGGAAACCCACCTGTCGTACCGGATCGGGCTGCGCACGTTCTCCGAGATGGAGAGCCGGACGGTCCTCGGCGCCGGCGACGCGTTCAAGCTCCCGCGCGCACCCGGGCACGGGTTCCTCAAGTGCGACAACGAATCCATGGTGCGGTTCCGCTCGGCCTACGTCTCCGGGGTGCACCGCGCCCCGGCCGCGGGGACGGCCGAGCACGGCGACGACGACGTGCTCGACCTGCTGGAGTACACCACCCAGTACCTGGCGCCCGCGCTGCCCGCCGACACCGCCGCGGAGACCCCGGACGAGGACGACGCGGTCGGCGAGAGCCTGCTGGACATCCTCGTCGAGCGCATGCGCGGCCGCGGCACCCCCGCCCACCAGGTGTGGCTGCCCCCGCTGGCCGAATCACCCACCCTCGACGGGCTGCTGCCCGGCCTGAGCCACCGCGACGACCGCGGATTCGGCTCGCACGAACGGCTCGCGGGCGCGCTGCAGGCCGTCATCGGGATCACCGACCGCCCGCTGGAGCAGCGCCGCGACCCGCTCGTGCTCGACCTGTCCGGCGCGGCGGGCCACGTGCTGGTGATCGGCGGGCCGCGGTCGGGCAAGAGCACCGCGCTGCGCACGATCATCACCAGCCTCGCGCTGACCCACACCCCGCGCGAGGTCCAGTTCTACTGCCTGGACTTCGGCGGCGGGACGTTGTCCTCGATCCGTGGCCTCCCGCACGTCGGCGGGGTCGCGGGCAGGCAGAACCCGGGCGCGGTGCGGCGCACCATCGCCGAGCTGCGCACCCTGATCGCGCGGCGCGAGCGCGCCTTCGCCGAGGAGGAGATCGACGGCATGCCGGCCTACCGGCGGCGGCGCGGGACCACCGACCCGTGGGGTGATGTGTTCCTCGTCGTCGACGGGTGGTCCACGCTGCGCGGCGAGTTCGAGGACCTGGAGGCGGCGGTGACCGACATCGCCGCGCGCGGGCTGTCCTACGGCGTCCACGTGATCGTCTCCGCCGCCCGGATGTTCGACCTGCGGATGAACATCCGCGACCTGTTCGGCAGCAAGCTGGAACTGCGCATCGGCGATCCGATCGACAGCATGGTCGACCGCGCCTCGGCCATCAAGGTGCCCGAGGACGCGCCGGGCCGCGGGGTCACCACGAGCAGGCACCAGATGCTGATCGCGCTGCCCCGCATCGACGGCAGCGACGATCCGGCCGACCTCGGCGACGGCGTGCGTGCGCTGGTGGACACGGTGGCCGCCGCCTGGTCCGGCCCGCCCGCGCCGCCCGTGCGGCTGTTGCCCGCGCAGCTGCCCTACGCGCAGCTCGCCGGCGAGCACGACGCGGCGGCGCACCGGCTGGCGGTGGGCCTGGCCGAACACGACTTCGGCACGGTCCACCTGGACTTCGGCGCCGACCCGCACGTGGTGCTGTTCGGCGACACCGAGGCGGGCAAGACGACGTTCCTGCGCTCGGTGGCCCGCGCGATCACCGACGCCTACGAACCCAGCGGGGCGCGGCTGATCATCGTCGACCACCGGCGCGGCCTGCTCGGCGACGTCGCCTCCGAGCACCTCATCGGGTACGGCACCGACCGGGAGACGACCGGCGGGCTGATGCGGCAGGTGGCCGAGGAGATGCGGGTGCGGCTGCCCGGCCCGGACGTGACCCCGGAGCAGCTGCGGGACCGCGGCTGGTGGCGTGGCCCGGAGCTGTTCGTCCTGATCGACGACTACGACCTGGTCGTCAGCCAGACCGACAACCCGTTCCTGCCGCTGGTGGACCTGTTGTCCCAGGGGCGCGACATCGGCCTGCACGTCGTGCTGGCGCGCCGCACCGGCGGCGCGAGCCGGGCGCTGTTCGAACCGTTCCTGTCCCGGCTGCGCGACGTCGGCTCACCCGGGCTGCTGATGTCCGGGGACAAGGACGAGGGGCCGCTGCTCGGCGGGCTGAAACCGGAGCTGCTGCCGCCCGGCCGGGCGTGGCTGACCGGGCGGCGGCACGCGCCGCGGCTGGTGCAGCTGGCCTGGCTCGCCAAGGACGACCGGTGAACGGAGAGCTCATGTGTGAGGCGCTGGACGGAAACCCGGAGGCGATGCGCGAGTTCGCCACGCGGATCGGGACGCTGGAGCCGGCCGCGGTGGCCGAGCCGCCCGGCCCGGCTCCGTGCGCCGGTGGCATGCAGGCGTGCGGGACGTTCGCCGCCGCCGACGCCGTGGCCACCCTGGCGCTCGCGCGGTTCCTGCTGGAGACCCGCGAGGCGGTGGGGGCGCTGGCGGAGGCGGCGGCCGCGGCGGCGCGGGACTACGAGGCCGGTGACCACGCGGGTGCGCGCGCGTTCGTGTCCGTCTTCGTGGAGGAGTGATGGAGTACTCACAGCTGCCCGCCATGGTGCAGTTCGCGCTCGCCGACGTGGAGGCGCACACGCACCTGGAGCGGGTCGAGCAGGCCGCGCGGATGTGGCGGGACGTGGCGCGCGAGCTGCGGGACATCTCCGACGCGCTGGGCCGCGAGCTGGACCGGTTGCGTCCGGAGTGGACGGACGCAACCGGGACGGAGTTCGCCGCGCGGGCGCAGCGGTGCCGGGCCGCGGTCGACGAGGTGCTCGGACGGATCACGGCCGCCCGGCCCTGGGTCGCGCTCGACGACCTCGCCGCCCAGCTCCTGCTGACCCGGGGCAAGGTCGCCGGGACGGTGGAGCAGGGCACCGCGGCCGGCCACGCCGAAGCGGCGGCCCATCTCGGCGAGCTGGACCGGTACTTCCTCGCGGCCGCCGAGGCGGTCCTGGCCGCGGCCGGGGGCGACCAGCCCGCCGGCTGCTGCGCCCCGCCGGCGTTCGTGCTGACCGGCGACACCGCACCGCCTGGGCCGCCCGGCGCGCAGCTGCCGCCGGGGAGCGTGTCGATGCCGGGACTGGTCGCGGTGCCGGCCGGCGGATGGCGGACGGCGCCGGGCGCTGGGGGTGCACCCGCGCGTGGCGGGCGGGCCGAGCCGCACCGGCTGGCGGGCGGGTCCCGGTCCGGTTCCGCCGCCAGACGCCCGCGCGGCGGGTCCGGAGGCATCGGGTCCGGGGGCGCGGGTGCCGGAGGCGCTGGGGCCGCGGGTGCCGCGGCCGGGCCGGCCCGGATCGAGCGGGCCGCCCACCCGGTTCCGCTCACCGGCGCGCCGCCGGTGCCCCAGCCCCCGCAACCGCCGGACCTGGCGAGCGGGGCGAAACCGGCCACGCCCGGCACGGCCGGGGCGATGGTCCCGCCGATGATGATGCCGCCGATGATCCCGGGAACCACCGCCTCGACGACCGGCCGCCGATCGGGCGTGTCACCGGTGGGGGAGGAGCGGCGCACGCGCGCCGGCCAGGCGACGCCGGGTGTTCCCGCGCGGCTGCGGGGCCGGTCCGCGGTCGCCGACCCGGCCGCCGCCGGCTACCGGCCCGTGGTGATGTCCGGGAAGGCGGCCACCCCGCCGGAGCCGGAGACGCTCGACCGCGAGGTGTGGCAGGTGGCGAACCCGGGTGCGGTGTCGCCGCTGAAGCCGGAGGTCCCGGAGCCCGAGCCGCGGCGGGTGCGCCGCCCGCGCGTGTGACCGTCTCTTCGCGGACGGCAGGAACCGGACAACGGCGGCGCGGGCGGCCGCGAGGTTGGCTACCAATGGTGCATGCGCCACCACATCCTCGCCCTCGCGGCACTGTCCCTGGTCCTGGCCGGGTGCGGCACGGAAACCCCGGCCGCGCCACAGCCCGCGCCCGCCCCGGCCACCACGACCACCGCCCAACCGACGACCACGGTGCCGCCTGCCACCTCGGCCACCCCCACGACGACCCCGCCGTCCAC
>NZ_PQHW01000144.1 GCF_003385215.1 Amycolatopsis thermalba
CCCGGCGCAGCTCAGCTCCGGTTCGTTCCGCCACTCGGCCTGGGATTGATGCCAGTAGGTCCTTCGTGTAGGCGTGTTGGGGTCTCTGCAGCACCTCGTCCACCGGGCCGCTCTCCACCACCTCTCCCGCGCGCATCACCGCCACCCGGTCGGCCACCTGCCGCACCACGGCCAGGTCGTGGGAGATGAACAGGTACGTCAGGCCCAGCTCGTCCTGCAACCCGGCCAGCAGCGAGAGGATCTGCGCCTGCACCGAAACATCCAACGCGGACACCGGCTCGTCGAGCACCACCAGGTCCGGGCGCAGCGCCAGGGCCCGCGCGATCGCCACCCGCTGGCGCTGCCCGCCGGACAGCTCGGCCGGCTTGCGCCGCAGCATCGACGCCGGGAGCGCGACCTGCTCCAACAGCTCAGCCGGACTCCCGGGAGCCCGGAAAGCCCGCAGCGGCTCGGACACGATCTGGCCCACCGTCAGCTTCGGGTTCAGCGACGCGTACGGGTTCTGGTACACCAGCTGCATCCGCCTCCGCAACCGCCGCAGCTCGGCACCTCGCACGGCCGTCACGTCGACGCCATCGAACACCACCGAACCCGCGGACGGCTCCGCCAAGCGCAACACCAACCGCGCCGTCGTCGACTTGCCCGAACCCGATTCGCCGACCAGGGCCAGCGTCTGGCCCCGCGGGATGTCGAACGACACGTCGTCCACCGCGCGAACCTCGCCGAAGTCCTTGCGCAGCCCGGAAACCGACACCAACGCGGGCCCCGACGGCCGACGGGATCGCAGCGGCGCAGTAGCCAGGCTAGGCGCCGCCGCCAGCAATCGGCGCGTGTACGCCTGGGACGGCGCCGCCAGCAGCTCCGCACTCGGCGCCCGTTCGACCAGCCGCCCCTCCGACATCACCGCGATCTCGTCCGCCCGGTCCGCCGCCACCCCGAGGTCGTGCGTGATCAGCAACAACGCCAGGTTCTCCGCCGCCGCCAGCTCCGCCAGGTGATCCAGGATCCGCCGCTGCACCGTCACGTCCAGCGCGCTCGTCGGCTCGTCCGCGATGATCAACCGCGGCTTCCCGGCCAGCGCCGCCGCGATCAACGCCCGCTGCCGCAACCCGCCGGACAGCTCGTGCGGGTACTGCCGCGCCCGCAGATCCGGCCGCGAAACCCCCGCCCGCGCCAGCAACTCCACCGCCTCCGCGGCCGCGGTCCGCCGGGTCGCCAGGCCGTGGATCACCAGCGCCTCCCCGACCTGCTCCCCGATCCGCTTGACCGGGTTCAGCGACACCGTCGGATCCTGCGGGACCAACGCGATCTCCCGGCCGCGAACGCCCCGCCACGCCCGGGAGGACAACGAGGTCAGCTCACGCCCGTCGAACGTGATCGACCCGCCGACGATCCGCCCACCCCTCGGCAGCAACCCGATCACCGCGTGCGCGGTCGTCGACTTGCCCGAACCGGATTCGCCGACCACGGCGACCGTCTGTCCACTTCGTACGGTCAGGTCCACCGATCGCACCGCGGGCACGCCCCGGTACGACACGGCGAGATCCCGCACCACCAGCAGCTCACTCATCCCGTTCTCCGTCCAGCGCCCGCGACAACCGGTTCGCCGCCAGCACCACCGCGGCGATCACCAGCCCGGGCAACGTCGTCATCCACCAGGCGCTCGCCAGGTACGCGCGCCCCGCCGACACCAGCGACCCCCACTCCGGCGACGGCGGCGTCGCGCCGTAACCGAGGAAGCTCAGCGCGGAGATCTCCAGCACCGCGGTGCCGAAGCTGAGCACCGCCAGCACCACCACCGGCCCGAGCGCGTTCGGCAGGATGTGCCGGGTCAGCACCCCGAACCACCGAACGCCGCTCGCCCGCGCGGCCTCGACGTACACGCCCGTCCGCACCCGGATGACCTCCGCCCGCATCAGCCGGGCGAAGTTCGCCACGTTCGCCACCCCGACCGCGATCGCCACCTTCGTCGTGCCGAACCCGAGCGCGGTGACCAGCGCCAGCGACAGCAGGATCGACGGGATCGCGAGCAGCACGTCCATCACCCGCATCAGCACCGAGTCGAGCCATCCGCCCCGAGGCCCGGCGACCAGGCCGAGCACCGAGCCCGCCACCAGCGCGATCAGCACCGCCAGCAGAGTCGCCCGCAACGACGCCCCGGCGCCGTGCACGACGCGGGCGAACACGTCCCGCCCGGTCTCGTCGGTGCCGAACAGGTGCGCCGCCGACGGTCCCTGCAACTTCTCCCGCGGCACCCCGGCGAGCGGGTCGTAGCTGGTGAACACCGACGGCACCAGCGCCCACAGCACGACCACCGCGAGCACCACCACGGACAGCACCAGCCCGGGTCGCCGCACCCAGAAACCCGCCCGCACGGCGAGGACCTCAGACACCGGCCGCCTCCTTCCGGACCCGCGGGTCCAGCAGCGGGTACAGCAGGTCGACCGCGAGGTTGATCACCACGAAGACGAACGCGGCCAGCACCATCACCGCCTGCACCACCGAGATGTCCTGCCCGTTGACCGCCGCCGTGGTGACGCGGCCGACGCCGTCGCGGGAGAACACCGTCTCCGTCACCACCGACCCGGCCAGCAGCTGCCCGGTCACCACACCCAGCATGGTCAGCGCCGGGATCGCCGCGTTGCGCAACGCGTGTCCGAAGTGGACCCGCGCGCGCCCGGCGCCGCGGGCCCGGACGATCTCCACGTACGGCTCGGCGAGCTGCGTGCGCAGGCTCTTGGCGAGCACCTGACCGATGATCGCGCCGGTGGGCAGCGCGAGCGTGATCGCGGGCAGGATCAGCGACTGCACGCCCTGGTTGCCCAGCGCGGGCAGCACCCGCAGCTGGAACGAGAAGATCTGGATCAGCACCAGGCCCACCCAGAACACCGGCAGCGAGATCCCCAGCGGCGGCAGCGACAGCAGCAGGTTGCCCAGCCACCGGTGCCGCGTGTAGGTGCCGGCCAGCGCCGCGCCGCCGCCGAACAGGAACGCCAGCACCAGCCCGAGCCCGGCCACCGCGAGCGTCGGTGGCAACGCGGACAGCACCATGTGCGTGGCGCTGTCGCCGGTGGTGATGGACGTGCCGAAGTCGCCGTGCAGCGCGGCGAGCAAGCGCTTTCCGTACTGCACCGGCCACGGCTCGTCCAGCCCGTACTCGGCCTGCGCCTGGGCCAGCTGCTCGGCGGTCACCGTGGCGCCGGCGTCCCCGCCGCCGAGCTTGGCCAGCACCGCGTCGCCCGGCAGCAGGTAGAGGATCACGAACGACACCGTGAACGCCGCCCACAGCACGACCACCGCCTGGCCGGCCCGGCGCAGCAGGTGCCGCGTCATGAGCCCGAGACCCAGGTGTCGAACAGCTGCAACCGCGACGAGGCCTCGAAGTTCACCGCGTGCGCGTCCGGGCCGAGCGCCACCACCTGGGTCAGTTCGAACACCGGGATCGAGTACGCGTGGTCGACGATGAGCCGTTGCGCCTCCTCCGCCGCCGGCTTGCGGGCCGCCGGGTCGACGGTGGCGGCCTGCGCGTCCAGTGCGGCGTCGAGCGGGTTGCCCGGCTGGAGCCTGCTGCGGTTGCCCGCCTTGGTGGAGAAGGTGTTGCGCAGGATGTCCGGATCGGCGCGGGTCACGTTGTACCAGAGGAACTCGTAGTTCCCGGACTGCTGGATCTGCAGCGTCTCGGCGCTGGTGCGCGGTTCGAGCCGCAGGTCGAAGCCGATCCGGCGCAGTTGCTGCTGCAGCAGTTCCAGGACGCTCTGGCTCTGGTTGAACACCTGCGCGTACACGACCGTCGCCGCCAGCCGCTGCCCGTTCTTGACGCGGATGCCGTCCGGGCCGGGAACCCAGCCGTCCGCGTCGAGCAGCCGCGCCGCGCCCGCCGGGTCGTAGGCGAGCTGGGCGGACAGGTCGGCGTGCAGCGGGGTGGTCGAGGCCAGGATGCTGCTCGCCGGCCGGTAGTTCGGCGACAGGACGGTGTCGACGACCTCCTGGCGGTTCACGCCCTTGCTCGCCGCCTGGCGCACCGTCTCGTCGGTCAGGACGCCGCGCGTGACGTTGGCGTGCAGGTTGAACACGATGCCCGGGTTGGGCCGGGTCTGCGTGCCGAACCCGCCGCCCTGGAACTGCGCCTCGTCCACCGGCTGCACCTCGGTGGTCGCCTTGAGCTGGCCGGACAGCAGGCTGCCGGTGCGCACGCCGGGCTCGGGCACGATCTTGTAGTCGACCTTGTCGAGGTAGGCCTCACCCTGGTGCTGCCACAGCGACGAGCCCCAGTCGTAGCCGGGGCGCTTGGCGATGATGATGCCGGCGTTCTGTTTGAAGCTTTCGAAGACGAACGGCCCGGAGCCGATCAGCCCGTCGCCCTGGCAGCGCTGATCGGGCGTCTTCGCGTACGCGGCGGGCGCCAGGATGCCGAGCGACATGGTCGAGCTGGCCTGCAGGAACTGCGCGCTCGGCGCGGAGAAGTCGATCCGCACGGTCTGCGGGTCGACCACCGTGGCGCCGGTGTACGCGGCGAGGTAGCCGGAGCCCAGCTGCGCCTTCGCGCCGAGGGCCTTGATGCCGTCGAAGCTGGTCTTCACCGCGGCGGCGTCGACCGGGGTGCCGTCGGCGAAGGTCGCGCCGGTGCGCAGGTGGAAGGTGAAGCTCGTGGAGTCGGCGTTGCTCTCCCACCGCTGCGCGAGCCACGGCTCGATCTCGCCGGTGGCCGGGTCCTGGTCGGTGAGGGAGTCGACGAGCTGGCGGCCCACGTTGAGGCTGACGTTGGTCGCGGCCTGCTGCGGGTCGATGCAGTCGGGGTTGGAGCCGACGGCGATCGTCAGGGTGCCGCCGGGCCGGGGCGGTCCCGCGTCCGCCGCCGTCGAGCCGGACGAGCATCCGGCCACGAGCAGCGCGGCGGCAGCGGCGAGGGGCAGGGTTTTCGCGGGGAGGCTGGGAGACACGAGATCAACGCTAGGCACGATTCCAGCGGTCGAACCGTGCTTCCCAGCCCGTGGGCGAAACCGCGGATTCCTTGACTCAGCAGCGATCCAGCATCTCGGTCAGCGCCGCCTTCTCCGCGCTGTCGATCGTCAGCTGCCACTCGTACTTCACGTCGATCCACATCTTCGCGTAGGTGCACCAGTAGCTCGTGAGCGGCGGCTTCCACTCGTCGGGCGATTTGTCGCCCTTCTCCTGGTTCACGTTGTCGGTGACGGCGATCAGCTGCGGATTGGTCAGGTCGTTGGCGAACGCCTCGCGCTTGGCGGTGGTCCACGCCGACGCGCCGGTCCGCCAGGCGGCGGCGAGCGGCACGACGTGGTCGATGTCGACGTCGGAGGCGGCGGTCCAGGTCGCGCCGTCGTACGGGCTCTTCCACGTGCCGGAGGTGGCCGCGCAGCTGGAGTCGGTGACGACGTTCGTGCCGTCCCGCTTGAGCACGACCTCGCGGGTGTTGCAGCTGCCGCCCTGGTCGTCCCAGTGCGGGAACTTGTCGCGGGAGTAGCCGGTGGAGGTGCCGTCCGCCTTGACGGTCAGTGCCGCCAGTTCGGAGCGGGCGGTGGTCTCGGACGGGATGTTCGGCGGTTCGGCGACCGCGGTGCCGGTCGCGATGCCGGTGGTGAGCAGGGCCGAGAGGCCGAGGACGATCAGCGAGTTTCGGGCGATGCGCATGGTGCCGCCTTCGGGTGATCGGTGCGGACCTCCCGAAGGTCGGACATGAAGATGGCGAAAGCAATACCTGTGGGTGAGTTACCGACGACAGTAGGTCAACGATCAGTGATCGCCAGCAGGTCCTCGGTGTGCCGGTACCAGGTCCAGCGCGACACCGGCCGCGGGTGCGCGACCCCGTTCTGCACGACGTCGACCGGGTGGCAGCCCAGCTGGCAGGCCCGCCCGGACACCTCGGTGACCCGCCGGAACAGGCCCCGGACCACGCGCACGTCCACGCCCTGCTCCCCGGGCCGGACCACGAACGACCGCGCCGAGCCACGCAGCGCGACCGTGTCGTCACAGTAAGCCTCACCGGTGACCGGACCGATCGTCGCTTCACCCACCAGGACCCCGCCGCTGTCGTCGCGCACGAGCACGCGCGGCCGCGGCTCACCCTTGCGGGCGAGCGCGAGGGCCTCCGACGGGTCCGCGGGCAGCCCCCACAGCCGCGCCGCGGGCGAGCCCGGATCGGTGGGCACGTATCCCACCGGCGTGTCCCCCAACCGGTTCTTCCGCATGATTCGCACCACGACCGCGGCCAGGTCCGCATCCGTGCCCACGACGATCAGCGGCTCCCCGGAAGTGGCCTCGAGCAGGGGATCCACGTCGTTCCGGCCGGGCCGCCCGGGCACTTCCCGCACCCCTGGCTCGTTGCGAACGAGTGACGAACCAGACCCGCAAGCCAGCACCGTTCCCCGCGCCACCGGGTCCTCCGTTACGCTCATGCACCGGCATTTGCCTGCGCTGAATTTCCTGTTGCCGAATACCTGGAGTGTCACATGCCGGCCATCGTGCTCATCGGTGCCCAGTGGGGCGATGAAGGCAAGGGCAAGGCGACCGACCTGCTCGGCGACCGTGTCCAGTGGGTCGTCCGCTACCAGGGCGGCAACAACGCCGGTCACACGGTCGTGCTCCCGAACGGGGAGAACTTCGCCCTGCACCTCATCCCGTCCGGGATCCTCACGCCGGGTGTGACCAACGTGATCGGCAACGGCGTGGTCGTCGACCCCGGCGTGCTGCTCGACGAGCTGGACGGCCTGGAGAAGCGCGGCGTGGACACCAGCCGCCTGCTGCTCTCCGCCGACGCGCACCTGATCATGCCCTACCACGTGGCGATCGATAAGGTCACCGAGCGTTACCTCGGCAGCCGGAAGATCGGCACCACCGGCCGCGGCATCGGGCCGTGCTACCAGGACAAGATCGCCCGCGTCGGCGTGCGCGTGCAGGACCTGCTCGACGAGAAGATCTTCCGCCAGAAGGTCGAGGCGGCCCTGGAGTTCAAGAACCAGGTGCTGGTCAAGGTCTACAACCGCAAGGCGCTGGATGCCGACCAGGTGGCCGACGAGGTGCTGGCCGCCGGCGAGAAGTTCGCGCACCGCATCGCCGACACGCGCCTGCAGCTGAACAAGGCCCTGGAGAACGGCGAGACGGTGCTGCTGGAGGGGTCGCAGGGCACGCTGCTCGACGTCGACCACGGCACTTACCCGTTCGTGACCTCGTCGAACCCGACCGCGGGCGGGGCGAGCGCCGGCTCCGGCATCGGGCCGGGCCGGATCACGACGGTGCTCGGCATCCTCAAGGCCTACACCACGCGCGTCGGGTCGGGCCCGTTCCCGACCGAGCTGAACGACGCGATGGGCGAGCACCTGCGCAAGGCGGGCGGCGAGTTCGGCGTCACCACCGGCCGGTCGCGGCGCACCGGCTGGTTCGACGCGGTGATCGCCCGGTACGCCACGCGGGTCAACGGGATCACCGACTACTTCCTCACCAAGCTCGACGTGCTGTCCGGCCTGGAGCGCGTGCCGATCTGCGTCGGGTACGAGGTGGACGGCTTCCGCACCGAGGACATGCCGATGACGCAGACCGACGTGCACCACGCCGTGCCGATCTACGAGGAGCTGCCCGGCTGGTGGGAGGACATCTCGCACTGCCGGACGTTCGAGGAGCTGCCGGCGAACGCGCGGGCGTACGTGGAGCGGATCGAGGAGCTGTCGCAGGCCCGGGTGTCGGCGATCGGCGTCGGCCCGGGCCGCGAGCAGACGATCGTGCGGCACCAGTTCCTGTAACCGGTTCCACGGCCGGCGTGGCGGTGCCGGTAGCGGCCCCCACCACGCTCAACGGACGCGCTTGACGCGACTCCGCCGCTCCAACCCCGCGGCGGTGCGAGCTGCCCGGGTGGTGAGGCGGCTCCGCCGCCGAACTGAGCTGCGGGACGTGCGTGCCGGGTCGAGGCGAGGGCTCCCAGAAGCTGGGACGCGGAATCCACGCCACCCGGCCGCCGTTGCCGGTGATCATGAGCATCGGAGTGGCGCTGGCCGCGGTCGCCGGCGCGGACCCGGTGCCGCTGCTGGTCGCCGCGATGGGCCCGCAGGCGTTGCGCGCCACCGGTGAACTCGCCGACGGCACCCTGCCGTTCCTGGCCGGGCCGAAGGTCCTGGCCGACGAGATCGTCCCGGCCATCACCGCCGCCGCCGGCGGAAACCCGCGGGTCGTCGCGTTCGTCGCCGGGGTGGTGACCTCCGACATCGACCGGCTGCGCGCGACTGCCCTCGAACGACTGGCGTTCTACGACCGGATCCCGTCCTACCAGCGGGTCATCGGTCTGGCGGGCGCGTCGCGGGCCGGGGAAGTTGCGGTGATCGGCGACGAGGAGACCGCCGCGGCCGAGGTCCGGCGCTACTTCGACGCCGGCGCCACCGAGGTGGTGTTCACCCAGACCGACCTGGGCAGCGCCGACGATCAGCGCCGCACCTGGAAGCTGCTGGGGGAACTGGCCCGGTAGATCACGAGAGCCGGGCGGTGAGGGTGTCGGACAGGGCCAGCTCTTCGAGGTCGAGCTCACGCAGCACCTTGCGCAGCACCTCGTCGTCGAGTTTGCCCTCGGCTCGTTGCGCCAGCATCGTTTCCCGCTGGACGAGCAGCAGTTCGCGGCGCGCCTGGACGAACGCGGCGTGCGGGCTGGACTCGCGTTCCTCGGCGCTGAGCGAGATCGCCGCGACCGCTCCCCGGTACCGCGTTTCGACCAGGGCCCGCAGCCGGTTGACGAGCCGTTCGGCCTTCTCCCGCGGGATGTCCAGCCGGTCGCACAGCTCGGGCGTCAGCTGGTCCAGGCGCTTCAGCGCGGCGTGCATCGCCGCCTCGCGGGCGGCCATCTCCTCCTCCGCGTCCTGCTCGGCGTCGTCCTTGTCGTGCACGTCGAGCTTGCGGATCACCGCGGGCAGCGTGAGTCCCTGGATCAGCACCGTCCCGATCGCGACGACGAACGCGAACAGCTGGATCTCGGCCCGCCCGGGGAACGGCTGGCCGGAGTGGGTCACCAGCGGCACACCGGCCGCGGCGGCGAGCGACACCACCCCGCGCATGCCCGCCCAGGACAGCACGAGCAGGTTCCGCGTCGGCGGCCGTTCGCGTTCGCGGCCGAACAACCGGAGGGCGTGCGGCAGATAGGCGTTGAGGAACACGTACGGGAACCGGATGGCGATGGTGACCGCGAGCACGGCGATCGCGGACAGGAAGAGCTGCCAGTTGCCGCGCGCGTTCTCGTTCGCGCTCTCCAGCACGAACGGCAGTTGCAGACCCATCAGCGCGAACACGAGCGCTTCGAGCAGCACGTCGAACGACGCCCAGACGGACGAGTCCTGCACGCGCGTCGCCGGGCCCGCGTACAGCGACCGGTCGCCGAGGTACAGCCCGGCGGCGACCACCGCGAGCACGCCGGAACCGCTGAAGTCCGCGGAGAACGGGTGCAGGTGCTCGGCGACCACGTACACCGCGAACGGCACGATGATGCCGAACGCCGACTCCACCAGGGGGTCGTCGAGCTTGCGCCGGATGTAGGCGACGAGCACCGCCGCCCCGAGCCCGACGCCGATCCCGAGCACCGCGGCGACGAGGAACACCAGGAACCCGTGGCCGAGCGACCCCGCGGCGCCCAGCACCGCGGCGAGGCCGATCTTGTAGAGCGTCAGCGCGGCGGCGTCGTTGACCAGGCTCTCCCCGGTGAGGACGGTCATCAGGCGGCGCGGGAGGCGCTGGAGGCGGCCGATCGCGGCGGCGGTCACGGCGTCCGGCGGCGAGACGACCGCGCCCAGCACGAACGCCGAGGCCATCGGCAGGTCGGGCAGCAGCAGGTGCACGATGAACCCGACGACGAGCGCCGTGACGACGACGAGGACCACCCCGAGCCCGATGATCGGCCGGGCGGCGGCCTTGAACTGGGCGAACGAGCTCTCCCGCGCCGTGGAGTACAGCAGCGGCGGCAGGACCAGGGTGAGGATCAGCTCCGGCTCCATCTGCACCCGCGGCACGCCGGGGATGAACGAGACGGCCAGCGCGACCACGACGACCAGCAGGGGCGCCGACAGGTTGAACCGACGGGCGATCGCGGTGAGACCGAGCGCACCGGCGAGCACGCCCATCAAGGTCAGCAGCTCCATACCTGATCCTTACCCAGCGACACGCTCCCCACCCCGCGAGAGCGCGTCGTCTCGTGCACGGCCGAGCCGCGCGGCGAGCACCAGCGTGACCCCCGCGTACACGACGAACGGGCTGACGAGCAAGAACCGGCCGGTGATCGTGTCGATCGAGGGCGCCATCGCGACCAGCGCACCCGCCAGAGCCAGCCGGAGCATCGTCCGGTCACCGGTGCGCAGACCGAGGACCGCGTGCACCACGATCGCCGGCGCGAACCACACCCAGTGGTGCGACCACGAGATCGGTGACACCAGCAGGGCGGCGAACGCGTTGAGCACCACCGCCCGGGCCGGTTGACCCTGTGCGAGTACCCGTCTCATCCCGAGCACCGCCACTACGAGCACCGCGATGCAGGCCACCAGCCACACGGTGCTGTCCAGCCACGTCAGGCCGGTGCCCGGCCGTGCGATCGTTCCGCGCAGGGATTGGTTGATGCGAATGCCGAGGGGTCCGATGTGGTCGGTGCGGAAGATCGCCGAGGTCCAGTAGGACATCGAGTCCGCCGGCCGGGCGAGGTACGCGGCGATCGCACCGGCCACGAAGGTCAGCCCGGCCACGAGTGCCGCCCTGCGGTCCCGGTTGAGCAGGAAGAACAGCAGGAACGCCAACGGGGTCAGCTTGATCGCCGCGGCGATGCCGACCAGCAGGCCGCGCGGCCACCAAGGCCGCTCGGCCAGACAGTCGACCAGCACGAGAGCCATCAGCACCATGTTGATCTGGCCGTAACCGAGGGTGTCCCGCACGGGCTGGAGGCACAGCAGCGCCGGCGCGAACACGATCCCGGTCAGCAACCACGCCCACCGGTCGAGGCCGAGCGCCCGAAACACCGTCAACAGGCACAGCGGGAGCGGCGCCACTATCAGCAGGGCGGTGAACAGCAGGCTCGCCACCGGGTAGGGCACCAGCGCGAGGGGAGTGAACGCCAGGCTCGCGAACGGGGTGTAGGTGAACCACAAGTCGTTCACCAGGGTGTCGGCGTAGAGGAGGCCGTGGTTGAGCACGGTCCGCCCGGCCTCCTGGTAGACCGCGAGGTCCCCCTGGTTGCCCGGCTCGGTGGTCAGCACCTGCAGCACGGCGAGCACATCCATGACGACGACCGCACCCACCAGCACCCGCCTGGCGGCGACCAGCTCCGCGAGCAACCGGCGCCCCCACACCGGGGGACGCGGCCCTCGGTCCTCAACCTCGTGCATAGCCGTAGGACGCCGGTTGGCGGTCGCGGTTGTGTGTCAGTGATCATCCGGGACCCGGCACGCACGCGAAAAAGGGCCCCGGAAATCCGGGGCCCTTTCCGACGGTCCACGTCAGTGCATCATCACCGCGGGCGGGGCGCCCTCGGTGGCGTCCTCCTCCGGCGGCAGCGCCGGCTTCTTCGGCAGGAACAGCGCCGGGATCAGGCACAGCGCCACCAGCACCAGCGTCCAGGTGAACGTCGAGGCGAACGCGTCCGCGCTGCCCACCGCCGCCGCGTCGTGCGTCGCCGGGTTCATCAGCGCCGCCGTCGCCGCGAGCTGGCCCTCGCTGGTCGCCACGCCGAACTTCCCGGCGAGCAGGCTGGCCAGGATGATCGACACGATCGCCGACCCGACGGCGCCCGCGGTCTGCTGCACGATGTTCATCGCCGTCGAGGCGCGCGCCACCGTGCGCTGCGTCAGCGTCTGCAGCGCCGCGGTGCTGATCGGCATCATGCTCATGCCCATGCCGAGCCCCATCACGAACAGCGCGCCCATCAGCAGCAGGTACGACGTGTCCGCGCCGACCCGGGTGAACACCGCGACGCTCGCGATGATCAGCAGGATCCCGGGCAGCACGACCTTGCCCGCGCCGATCTTGTCGACCAGCCTGCCCGCGATCGGCATGGTGATCATGGCGCCGATGCCCTGCGGCGCCAGCAGCAGACCGGCCTGCAGCGCGCTTTCCCCGCGCACCAGCACGAAGTAGGTCGGCAGGATCAGCATCGACCCGAGGAAGGCGATCATGAACAGCGTCATGGTCACCATCGCGATGCTGAACGTCCGGTTGCGGAACAGGGTCAGGTCGACCAGCGGGTTGGCGACCTTCAGCGCGCGCACGACGAACGCGACGATCAGCACGATCCCGGCGAGCCCCGGCAGCCACACGTTGGTCGCGCCGACACCGCCGTGGTGCGGGATGTTCGACACGCCGTAGATCAGCGCCGCGAGACCCGGCGAGAGCATCACCATGCCGGCGAAGTCGAACTTCTCCGCCGGGCGCGGCTCGTCCTTGGGCAGCAGCTTCCACGCCAGCAGGATCGCGACCACGCCGATCGGCACGTTGATGTAGAAGATCCAGCGCCAGCTCACCGAGTCGACCAGCCAGCCGCCCAGGATCGGGCCGCCGATCGGGCCGAGCAGCATCGGCACGCCGAGCACGGCCATCACGCGGCCGACGCGGTGCGGGCCGGCGGTCTTGGTCAGGATCGTCATGCCGGCGGGCATCAGCATGCCGCCGCCCAGGCCCTGCAGGACCCGGAACACGATCAGCGACTCGATGTCCCACGCGGCACCGGCCAGCGCCGAGCCGACGAGGAAGAACGTGATCGCCAGCATGTAGAGCCGTTTGGTGCCGAACCGGTCGCACGCCCACCCGGTGACCGGGATGACCGTGGCCAGCGCCAGCATGTAGCCGGTCGCGATCCACTGGATGGTGTCGAAGGAGGTCTGGAACTCCAGCGTCAGGGCCTGGAGCGCGACGTTGACGACGGTGGTGTCGAGGATCGCCATCACGCTGCCGAGCACGACGACAGCGGCGACCTTGAGCACCGCGCTGTCGAGTTTGTCGGCGTCCGCGGGTCTTGGTTCCGAAGCAGTGGTCATGAAGTGGTCCGTCCAAGGTCTACGAGCGGGCAGGGCCGACCGCAGGAGGAAACCCCGAAGAAAAAGCGCAAATCCCCCTCAGTCCACTTCGAGACTAGCCGGGCGACAGGCTATGACGCGAAGACTTTTCACGTGGCCGGGATCACTTCAGCGCACAGCGAAAACGCGGGCACGGCGCGTGGCCGTGCCCGCGTCCATTCAGGACCGGACGGCGACCAGCGCGGTGTCCGGCTGGTCGGCGAACAGGCCGTCGATGCCGGTGGCGAGGAACGCGTCCAGCTCGGCGAACGCGTTTCCCCAGTCCGACGGGTCGGCCGACGAGCGCAGGTTCGTGGGCAGGAAGCTGTTCTCGTTGCGGAAGGTGTAGGGCACGACCTTCAGGCCGGCGTCGTGCGCGTCCTTCACCAGCGTGGTCGGCGTGCCGAGCGCGCCGGCCGCGGTCCGCGGGATGATCTGCGCCTTCTCCGGGCCGAGGAAGTCGGCGTAGGTGGAGATCTCCTTCAGCCCGGCCGGGGTGACCAGGTCGGCGTAGGTCCGCTTGTCACCGGCGGCGACGAAGTCGGCCGGCGCGCCGGTGGCCGAGGTGAGCTGCACCAGCGGCACCTTCACCTGCTTGCTCAGCGCCTTGAGGTTGGCCACCTCGAACGACTGGATGATCACCGGCGCGGTCCGCTTGTTCAGCCCGTTGCGGTTGAGCAGGTCGACCAGCTTCGGCTCGGTGGGGTTGCCGATCGAGGCGAAGTACGTGGAGTGCTTGATCTCCGGGTAGGTGCCCAGCGTGCGGTGCAGCTCGCGGCCGAGGCGCTTGGTGAGGTCCAGCACCTCCTGGTAGGTCGCGATCTGCCACCGACCGTTGTAGATCTTGTTGTCCGGGCGGATGTCCGGGATGCGCTCGGTGGCCCGCAGCGTCTTCAGCTCGGCCAGGGTGAAGTCCTCGGTGAACCAGCCGGTCAGCGCGACGCCGTCGATGACCTTGGTGGTCTTGCGGCTCGCGAACTCGGGGTGGGCGGCGACGTCGGTCGTGCCGCCGATCTCGTTCTCGTGCCGGGCGACCAGCTGACCGTCCTTCGTGGGCACTAGGTCGACGTCGACCCAGTCGGCGCCCTGGCGGTAGGCCAGCTCGTAGGAGGCCAGCGTGTGCTCCGGCCGGTAGCCGGGCGCGCCCCGGTGTCCGACGACCACTGGTTCGGCACGCTCCTTGTCAGCGGGGGCGGCTTGGCTCGCGCTGGTGACGCCGGCGGCGCCGACCAGGAACAGGCCGGACAGCGCCAGGGCGGCGAGTCTTCTCCGCACGTCAACCTCCTGTGGGGACGGAAGGGATCTCCGCGCCACTCTCACCGGCGAGTACTACGGCCGCCACACGGGCGGGGGACGGGTGGCTGGC
>NZ_PQHW01000145.1 GCF_003385215.1 Amycolatopsis thermalba
GCCCCCACCGCAGCCCGCACCCGCGGCAACGCAGAACTCACGCGCGGCAACGTGGGACTCGCTCGCAGGAACGTGGGACTCGCGGACAGGAACGTGGGACTCGCGCGCACGAACGCAGAACTCGCGGCCCGCGCGAGTCCCACGCTCACGTCCCCGAGTCCCACGCTCACGCGCGCGAGTTCTGCGCTCACGCGCGCGAGTTCTGCGCTCGGGCGCGCGAGTTCTGCGCTCGGGCGCGTGAGGTTTGCGCTCGGGCGCGTGAGGTTTGCGTTCGGCGGCGTGAGTTCTGCGCTGGGCTCAGTCCGCGGCGGCGGCGCGTCGCTTCAGGGCGCGGTGCACCTTGCGCTTGTCGGCCTCCGCGAGGGCCTCCACGCCGGCCAGGTCGGCCAGCAGCGCGGGCTCCGTGGTGAACGCGCGGAACGCCGTGCCGATCGTCACGCCGTGGCCGGGCCGGGACAGCACCGTCACCGCGTCCCCGGCCTGCACCGGCCCCGGCTCCAGCACCCGGAGGTACGCGCCGGGCACCGCGCGCCGGGTGAAGGTCTTCACCCAGCCGCGTTCACCCAGCCAGCCGGCGAACGTCCGGCACGGGATGCGTGGCGAGGTCACCTCCAGCACCAGCGACTCGCCGATCCGCCACCGCTCCCCGATCAGCGCGCCGGTGACGTCCAGACCCATCGTGGTCAGGTTCTCGCCGAACACGCCCGGCGGCAGGTCGCGGCCCAGTTCCTCCGCCCAGACGTCCAGGTCCTCCCGCGCGTACGCGTACACGGCCTGGTCGTCGCCGCCGTGGTGCCGCAGGTCGCAGATCACGTCGCCGGTCACGCCACTGCCGCCGACGCCGCGCGGACCGGGCGCGGCCACCGTCACCGGCCCCTCGACCGGGCGCTTGTCGATCCCGGTGACCCCGAGATCGGCTTCCCGCACTTCCCGCTTCGACCCGATGTTGACCGACAGCACCTTGCCCGTGCTCATGCCTTGCAGAACCAGTCGGCCTGTCCGGACTCGGCCACGGCACCGCCGGGCGGGAACGTCTCGCGGAAGGTGAACGCGTACGGCGTCGGCCCGTGCGCGCGCAGGTGCCGGATCCGGTCCTCGGCCTCGTCCGTGGTCGGGCGGTGTCCCGCGGGCACCCACCACAGCGCGGTGAACGCCTCGGGCATCCGCTCGAACCACTCGCGGCGGCGCTTGAGCACCGCCCGGTGCTCCCCCGAGTACACGTACGCGGCCAGGTCCTCGACCGAGCGCCACGTCGACATGTTGACGATGATCCCCGCGCTGGTGCCGGTGTCCCATTCGAAGGCGCGCACCGCGGTCGCGTTGCCGTCCTCGGTCTGCATGCGCCACACGAAGCCGGGCGCGGCGTCGGCGAGGGCGTTGATCGGGTCCAGCGCGTCCACGAAGTCCTTGAGCTGGGGCGAGGTCAGCGGTGCGACCAGGCGACCGATGTTCACCTGAGCGAGTTCGTAGGCCATGCGGCCAGTCTGCCGATCAACCCCGGCCGGGGCCATGTGTTTTTGGCCGTCTCACGCCGTGGCGACGACCTGGCGGACACCCTCCGCCAGCTCACCGGCCAGCGCGTGCACCGGCTCGGTTCCACCCGCGGCGGCCGACACCAGCGCGGATCCGACGATCACCGCATCGGCGAACCCGGCGATCTCCGCCGCCTGCTCGCGCGACCGCACACCCAGCCCGACGCCGATCGGCAGGTCCGTGTGCGCCCGGGTGCGGCGGACCACCTCGGCGGCGCCGCTGCTGACCTGGTCACGCGCGCCGGTGACGCCCATGACCGCGGCCGCGTACACGAACCCGGAGCCGGCCTTCACGGTCAGGTCGATCCGCTCCTCCGAGGAGGACGGCGCGACCAGGAAGATGCGGTCCAGACCGTGCTGCTCGGACGCGGCCATCCAGTCGCCGGCCTCGTCCGGGATCAGGTCCGGCGTGATGAGGCCCAGGCCACCGGCGGCGGCGAGGTCGCGCGCGAACTTCGCCACCCCGTACTGGCGCACCGGGTTCCAGTAGGTCATCACGACCGCCCGGCCACCGCGGGCCGACACCGATTCGACGACCTCGAACAGGTTTCGCAGCCGGAAGCCGTTCTTCAGCGCGGCGTCCGCGGCGAGCTGGATCGTCGGGCCGTCCATCACCGGATCGGAGTAGGGCACGCCGATCTCCACGAGGTCCGCGCCGCCGTCGATCAGGGCCGCGAGCAAGTCCTTCGAGCCCGGCACGGTCGGGTACCCGGCGGGCAGGTAGCCGACCAGCGCCGCCCGGCCCTCCGCACGCGTCTGCCCGAACATCTCCGACAGACCGCTCACGACTTCTCCACCAATCCGAAGTACGCCGCGGCGGTGTCCATGTCCTTGTCGCCGCGGCCCGACAGGTTGACCACGATGAGCCCGTCCCGGCCCAGCTCCTGGCCGAGCTGGATCGCTCCGGCCAGCGCGTGCGCCGATTCGATGGCCGGGATGATGCCCTCGGTGCGGGACAGCAGCGCGAACGCCTCCATCGCCTCGGCGTCGGTGATCGGCCGGTACTCGGCGCGGCCGCTGTCCTTGAGCCACGCGTGCTCGGGACCGACGCCCGGGTAGTCCAGGCCGGCGGAGATCGAGTGCGATTCGACCGTCTGGCCGTCCTCGTCCTGCAGCAGGTACGACATCGCGCCGTGCAGGTTGCCCGGCGTGCCCTTGGTCAGGGTCGCGCCGTGGCGGTTGCCGTCGACGCCCTCGCCGCCCGGCTCCAGGCCGACCAGGCGCACGTCCGGGTCGTCGATGAAGCCGTGGAAGATCCCGATCGCGTTGGACCCGCCGCCGACGCAGGCCGCGACCGCGTCCGGCAGCCGCCCGGTCTGCTCGAGGATCTGCGCGCGGGCCTCCTCGCCGATGACCTTGTGGAAGTTGCGCACCATCACCGGGAAGGGGAACGGCCCGGCGGCGGTGCCGAACAGGTAGTGCGTGGTGTCGGCGTTGGCGACCCAGTCGCGCAGCGCCTCGTTGATCGCGTCCTTGAGGGTGCGCGAACCGGTCTTGACCGGGATCACCTCGGCGCCGAGCAGCCGCATGCGCGCCACGTTCAGCGCCTGCCGCTCGGTGTCGACCTCACCCATGTAGACCACGCACTCCAGGCCCATCAGGGCGCACGCGGTGGCGGTGGCGACGCCGTGCTGGCCCGCGCCGGTCTCGGCGATGACCCGCTTCTTGCCCATCCGCTTGGTGAGCAGCGCCTGGCCCAGCACGTTGTTGATCTTGTGAGAGCCGGTGTGGTTGAGGTCCTCACGCTTGAGGAAGATCCGCGCGCCGCCGGCGTGCTCGGCGAACCGCTCGGCCTCGGTGAGCAGCGACGGGCGTCCGGCGTAGTCGCGCAGCAGGCGCTGGAACTGGGCCTGGAACTCCGGGTCGACCCGGGCCTTGTCGTACTCGGCGGACACCTCGTCGACGACGCCGATCAACGCCTCCGGCATGAACCGGCCGCCGTAGGGGCCCCAGTAGCCGCGCTCGTCGGGGTCGTGCTCGGTGTGGTGCTGCTCGTGTTCGCTCATCGGCTCGGCCTCGGGCAGGCGGGATGGGATCCGGCGGTGACCAGCTTCATCAGGGCACCCTTCGGGTCGCCGGAGGCCACCAGGCCCTCGCCGACCAGCACCGCGTCGGCGCCGTGCCCGGCGTAGGCCATCAGGTCGCCCGGGCCGCGGACCCCGGACTCGGCGATCTTCACCGTGTCGAACGGCAGGCCCGGCGCGAGACGCCCGAAGACGTCCCGGTCGACCTCCAGCGTGTGCAGGTTGCGGGCGTTGATGCCGATGACCTTGGCCCCGGCTTCGAGGGCGCGGTCGGCCTCCTCGGCGTTGTGCACCTCGACCAGCGCGGTCATGCCCAGCGACTCGACGCGGTCGAGCAGCGCCATCAGGGCGTTCTGCTCCAGCGCGGCGACGATCAGCAGGACCACGTCGGCGCCGTGCGCGCGGGCCTCGTGGACCTGGTAGGGGCTGACGATGAAGTCCTTGCGCAGGATCGGGATGTCGACCGCGGCGCGGACGCCGTCGAGGCCGGCCAGCGAGCCGCCGAACCGGCGCTGCTCGGTGAGCACGCTGATGACGCGTGCGCCGGCCGCCTCGTAGTCCTTGGCCAGCGCGGCGGGATCGGGGATGTCGGCCAGCGTGCCCTTGGACGGGCTGCGGCGCTTGACCTCGGCGATGACGCCGATCGACGAATCACGCAGCGCGGACATGGCGTCCCGCGGTGGCGGCGCCTGCGCGGCGAGCCGCTTCAGCTCGTCGAACGGGAGTGCCTTCTCCCGCTCGGCGAGATCTTCCCGGACGCCGGCGACGATGTCTTCGAGAACGGTCACGGCGCAACCTCACCGGTTGTCGCACATTCACTCGAAAGCTGGCTCACAAACACCTTCCCCTTCCCGCAGAAAAGATGCTAACCCGCCCACCTGTGCGGACCGGTTCCGGGTCGGACTTGCCTTGTCCGGTAGCGGAAATCGCCGCCTACCGATCAGTAGTCGGATCTTCGCCCTCGGAGAGCGCCTCCCACAGTTCCGCGTCCGGATCCTTCGCGGCCTTCTTGCGGCCGGCCGGGGCTTCGTAGCGCGCGCCCATCCTCGCCATGCGGCCCGCACCCTTGATGGCTGTCAACCCGGCGACGAGCATCAGAATTCCCGCCAGCAGGGCCAGTCCGCGCCCGGCGAAGATCTGCGCGACGGGCGCGCCCTCGGGGAAGCCCCCGAAGCGCCAGCCGTCGACGGCGATCCAGCCGGCGGCGATCCCGGCCAGCGCGACCACCACGCCCAGCACCCGCCGCAGCCAGCCGCCCGCGGCGATCAGTCCGGCGACCCCGGCCAGCGCGAGCACGGCCAGCGGCACCAGCGCCCCGGACTGCTCCGCCCCGGTGTGCCGGTCCAGCACCATCCCGCGGACACCGGCGTCACGCGGCTCGGCGGCCCAGACCAGCTGCGAGGAGCCCCACAGCGCTGCCGCGGCCAGCAGGAGCGCCGCCGCGACCATCCACAGTGGACGCTTACTGGACGTTGGCGACGTCATCGGCCGGGTCCAGCTTCCGCGGCGGCGCCATGGTCTGCGCGGCGGCGACCGCGGAGAGCACCGTGCGGGCCTTGTTCAGGCATTCGTTGTCCTCGTACTCGGGCACCGAGTCGGCCACCACCCCGCCGCCCGCCTGCACGTAGGCGATCCCGTCCCGGATCAGGGCGGTGCGGATCGCGATGGCCGTGTCGGCGTCACCGGCGAAGTCGAGGTAGCCGACGACACCGCCGTAGAGGCCGCGGCGCGTCGGTTCCAGCTCCTCGATCAGCTCCATCGCGCGCACCTTGGGCGCGCCGGAGAGCGTGCCGGCGGGGAAGCACGCCGCCACCGCGTCGAACGCGGTCTTGTCCTCGGCCAGCTCGCCGGTGACGGTCGACACGATGTGCATCACGTGGCTGTAGCGCTCGATGGCGAAGAAGTCGACCACCCGGACGGTGCCCGGCTTGCAGACCTTGCCCAGGTCGTTGCGGCCCAGGTCGACCAGCATCAGGTGCTCGGCGCGCTCCTTCTCGTCGGCCAGCAGGTCCTTGGCCAGCTGCGCGTCCTCCTCCGGGTCCGCGCCGCGCCAGCGGGTGCCGGCGATCGGGTGCGTGGTGGCGCGGCCGTCCCGCACGGTGACCAGCGACTCGGGGCTGGAGCCGACGATGTCGAACCCGTCCAGCCGCAGCAGGTACATGTACGGGCTGGGGTTGGAGGTGCGCAGCACGCGGTAGATGTCCAGCGCGTCGGCCTGGGTGGGGATCTCGAACCGTTGCGAGGGCACGACCTGGAACGCTTCACCCGCCTTGATGGCCTCGACCGCCTTCTCCACCGCGGCGAAGTAGTCGGCCTGCGTGCGGCGGCGCTCGAACCGCGGCGCCGGCCGGTCGAAGACGGCGGCCGTCGCGGGGGCGGCGGCGCCGAGCCGCTCGGTCATCTCCTCCAGGCGGCGGACCGCGTCGTCGTAGGCCGCGTCGACCCGCTCCGGGCTGTCGTCCCAGTTGACCGCGTTCGCGATGAGCGTGACCGTGCCCTCGTGGTGGTCCACGGCGGCCAGGTCGGTGGCCAGCAGCATGGTCAGCTCGGGGATGTCCAGGTCCTTCTCGGCCAGCTCAGGCAGCTTCTCCAGCCAGCGCACGGCGTCGTAGCCCAGGTAGCCGACCATCCCGCCGGTCAGCGGCGGCATGCCGGGCAACGGCTCGGTGTGCAGGGCGGCGACGGTCTCCCGCAGCACGGTCAGCGGGTCGCCCTCGGCCGGCAGGCCCACCGGCGGGGTGCCCTCCCACACCGCGCGGCCGTCCCGCACCGTCAGCGCGGCGGGGCTGCGGACGCCGATGAAGGACCAGCGCGACCACGACTGCCCGTTCTCGGCCGACTCGAACAGGAACGTGCCCGGGCGGTCGGCCGCGAGCTTGCGGTAGACCCCGACGGGCGTTTCGCCGTCGGCGAGCAGCCGCCGGACCACCGGGATCACGCGACGGCCCTCGGCGAGGGCGCGGAACTCGTCGCGTGCGGGGCTCACCGAACCGAGGCCACCGTCGGTGGGATTCGCACTGACCATGGAGCCATTGTGCCGCCCGGGTCCGACACTCCGCGCACCGGGCATTAATTCAGGCTTTGTTGAATTCCGGCCGCGCCCGGGCCATCATTGCGGGGTGAGTACCGCCGAACAGCCTACGCCCGGCAAGCGGCGCGGCCGCCGCCCCGGCGGACAGGACACGCGGGCCGCGCTCGTGGCCGCCGCGCGGGAGGTCTTCAGCGAGAGCGGCTACGAGGGCGCCACCGTGCGCGCGATCGCCGCCCGGGCCGGTGTCGACGCCGCCATGGTCAACCACTGGTTCGGCGGCAAGGAGGGCCTGTTCGCCCAGGCGGTGCTGCAGCTGCCGTTCGACCCGATCCAGCTGTTGTCCGAGCTGCTGGACGGGCCGGTGGACGACCTGGGGAAGCGGATCGTGCGGCGGTTCCTCACCGTGTGGGACGCGACCGACGGCGGCGCGTTCCCGGCGCTGGTGCGCAGCATCGCCAGCCACGACCAGGCCGCGCTGAGCCTCAAGGACTTCCTGATCCGGCACGTGCTGGAGAACGTGGTCGGCCGGGTGTCGCCGGACCGGCGGGAACTGCGCGCGACGCTGTGCGCCTCCCAGATGGTGGGCATGGGGATGGCGCGCTACGTGGCGAAGTTCGAGCCGTTCTCGACCACGGACGTCGAGACGCTGGCAGCGGCCGTCGGGCCGACGCTGCAGCGCTACCTCACCGGGGACATCGACTAGGCGTCGTCGGCCAGCAGGAGGCGCTCGGCGCCGTCGAAGCAGGTTCGGGTGCCGGTGTGGCAGGCCGGTCCGGTCTGGTCGACGCGCACCAGCAGCGTGTCGGCGTCGCAGTCGAGGCGGACCTCCCGCACGTGCTGCACGTGCCCGGACGTCTCGCCCTTGACCCACAGCTCCTGGCGGCTGCGGGAGAAGTACGTGCCGCGCCGCGTGGTCAGCGTGCGCTCCAGCGCCTCGTCGTTCATCCACGCCACCATCAGCACGTCGGAGGTCGCGTGGTCGACCACGACCGCGCACACCAGGCCATCCGCGGTGCGCTTGAGCCGCTGGGCCAGCTCGGGTGCCAGGCTCACCGGACCTCGACCCCACCGGCGCGCAGGGCGTCCTTGACCGCGCCGATCGTCAACTGTCCGAAGTGGAACACGCTGGCCGCGAGCACGGCGTCCGCCCCGGCCCGGACCGCGGGCAGGAAGTGCTCGACCGCGCCCGCTCCCCCGCTGGCGATCACCGGCACGGTGACCACCTTGCGGGTCTTCTCGATCAGCTCGAGGTCGAACCCGGCCTTGGTGCCGTCGGCGTCCATCGAGTTCAGCAGGATCTCGCCGACGCCCAGCTCCTCGCCGCGCTGGGCCCACTCGACCGCGTCGATACCGGTGCCGCGGCGGCCGCCGTGCGTGGTGACCTCGAACCCGGACGGGGTCGGCTCCGAGCCCTCGGGCACGCGGCGCGCGTCGACGGACAGCACGACGCACTGCGCGCCGAACCGCCGGGAGGCCTCGCGCAGCAGCTCGGGCCGGGCGATCGCCGCCGTGTTGAGGCTCACCTTGTCCGCGCCCGCGCGCAGCAGGCGGTCGACGTCGTCACAGGTCCGCACGCCGCCGCCGACCGTCAGCGGGATGAACACCTGCTCGGCGGTGCGCCGGACCACGTCGAAGGTCGTCTCGCGGTTGCCCGAAGAGGCGGTCACGTCGAGGAAGGTCAGCTCGTCGGCGCCCGCCTCGTCGTAGGCCCGCGCCAGCTCGACCGGATCGCCGGCGTCCCTGAGGTCGGCGAAGTTGACGCCCTTCACCACCCGGCCCGCGTCGACGTCCAGACACGGGATCACCCTGACCGCTACACCCATGCCACCAGGGTAGATGTTGCCTAGAGTGGCGGGGGTGTGGTGGGGGTTGCTCTGCGCGGTGGCCGCCGCGGCCGCTTACGGGGTCGCCTCCGTCTTCCAGGCCGTCGCGGCCCGCGCGGTGGACGAGGGCGGGTCCGGTGTGGACCCGCGGCTGCTGGTGCGCGTGCTGCGGCAGTGGCGGTACGTGCTCGGTCTCGGCCTGGACGTGGCCGGCTTCGCGGCGCAGCTGATCGCGTTGCGGGTGCTGCCGTTGTTCGTGGTGCAGGCCGCGCTCGCCGCGAGCCTCGCCGTCACGGCCGTGGCGGCGCTCACGCTGGGCGCGCGGCTGTCCGGCCGGGAGTGGACCGCGATCGCCCTGGTCTGCGCCGGGCTGGCGGTGCTCGGGGTGTCCGCGCGGAGCGAGGGGTCCGAACCGGTGGGCACGGCGTTCCGCGCCGGCCTGCTCGCGGCCGTCGCGGTACTGGCCGCGGCGGGCTGGATCGCCGGGCGGGCGCCGGAGCGCATCCGCACGCCAGCGCTCGGGCTGATCTCCGGGTTGTGCTTCGGCGTGGTCGCGCTGGCCGGGCGGGTGCTGGACGTGACGGGCGTGACCGCGGTGCTGACCGATCCCGCCGTGTACGCCCTCGCCGCGGGCGGGGTGCTCGCGATGCTGTTCTACGCCTCGGCCCTGCAGCGGGGCAGCGTCACGACGGGCACCGCGCTGATGGTGGTCGGCGAGACGGTGGTGCCGTCGCTGATCGGCGTGTTCCTGCTGGGCGATTCGACGCGGGCCGGGTTCGCGCCGCTCGCCGCGGCCGGGTTCGTCGTCGCGGTCGCGGCGGCGCTGGCACTGGGCCGGTTCGGCGAGGTCGACAGTCCACAGCGGACACCCACCGGGCGGTGATCACGCTACCGTGGGGAGCATGTCGGAATTCGAGCGCTTGGCCGCCGAGAAGTACCTCCTGCTGACCACGTTCCGCAAGAACGGCACGCCCGTGCCGACACCGGTGTGGGCCGCCGGGCACGACGGCGAGATCGTGGTGTGGAGCGACCGGACGGCGGGCAAGATCAAGCGGATCCGCAACAACCCCGAGGTCACGCTCCAGGGCTGCGACCTGCGCGGCCGCGAGACCCACGGGCCGGTGGTGACCGGGCAGGCCCGGCTCCTGGACGACGAGGCGACCGAACGGGCGCGCTCGGCGATCGCGCGCAAGTACGGGATCGTCGGCCAGGTGACGATGTTCTTCAGCAGGATGCGGGGCCGTCGGAAGACGATCGGGCTGGCGATCAAACTCGCGGGCTGACCGCCTCCAGGGCCTGCGGCAGCGTGAACGCGCCCGCGTAGAGGGCCTTGCCGATGATGGCGCCCTCGACACCATCGGCCGCGAGACCGGCCAGCGCCCGCAGGTCGTCCAAACTGGACACCCCACCGGAGGCGATCACCGGGGCGTCGGTGCGGGCGGCGACCTCGGCGAGCAGGTCCAGGTTCGGGCCCTTGAGGGTGCCGTCCTTGCTGACGTCGGTGACCACGTAGCGCGAGGCGCCGTCGCGGTCCAGGCGCTCCAGGACCTCCCACAGGTCGCCGCCGTCGCTGGTCCAGCCGCGGCCCTTGAGCCGGTGGCCCTGGTCGGTGATGCGCACGTCGAGGCCGATCGCGACGCGGTCGCCGTGGGTGGCGATGACCTTCGCGGTCCACTCCGGGTCTTCCAGCACCGCGGTGCCGAGGTTGACGCGGCGGGCGCCGGTGGCGAGGGCGGCCTCCAGCGACGCGTCGTCGCGGATGCCGCCGGACAGCTCGACCTGGACGTCCAGCTCGCCGACCACGCGGGAGATCAGTTCCTTGTTGTCGCCCTTGCCGAACGCGGCGTCGAGGTCGACGAGGTGGATCCACTCCGCGCCGTCCCGCTGCCAGGCGAGCGCCGCGTCGAGCGGGCTGCCGTAGGAGGTCTCCGTGCCGGCCTCGCCCTGGACGAGACGCACGGCCTGGCCGTCGGCCACGTCGACGGCGGGAAGGAGGGTGAACGTCACGCGGCCACTATAAGGAGCAACGACGCTGAGCCGGTCGGAGGGTGGGGCCGGTCAGAGGGTGCGCAGCCAGTTCTCCAGCAGGTGGGCGCCCGCGTCGCCGGACTTCTCCGGGTGGAACTGGGTCGCCCACAGCGCGCCGTTCTCCGCGGCCGCGACGAAGTCCTCGCCGTGGTGCGACCAGGTCACCTTCGGCTGCTGGCCGGGCAGGCCGGAGTCCAGCTCCCAGCGGCGAGCGGCGTAGGAGTGCACGAAGTAGAAGCGGGTGTCGGGGTCCAGGCCGGCGAACAGCTGCGAGTCCGCCGGGGCGCGGACGGTGTTCCACCCCATGTGGGGGACGATGTCGGCGTGCAGGCGCTCGACCGTGCCGGGCCACTCGCCGGTGCCCGCGGTCTCCACGCCGTGCTCGACGCCGCGTTCGAACAGGATCTGCATGCCGACGCAGATGCCCAGCACGGGACGCCCGCCGGCGAGGCGGCTGCCGATGATCTTCTCGCCGCCCACGGAGAGCAGGCCGGCCATGCAGGCCGCGAAGGCGCCCACGCCCGGGACGACGAGCCCGTCGGCCTCCAGCGCCGCATGCGGGTCGGCGGTCACCTCGACCTCGGCGCCGACACGCCGCACGGCGCGCTCGGCGGAGCGCAGGTTCCCCGATCCGTAGTCCAGAATCACGACGCGAGCCACGTGGCCAGTCTAGAGCTTGGCGTGGGTGGTTCCGCCGGGCGGCTCGGCGCGGGTGGTTCCGCCGGGCGGCTCCGCGATGGGTGGTTCCGCCGGGCGGCTCGGCGGCGTTTGATTGCGGGAGGAGGGGGAAGGCAGCGGGAGGGCGCCGCGGTAGGGAGTGACGATGTCGTCGCAGAGCGAAGCCCACGGGTCCGGTGAGCGGGCCAGGGAGCTGGCCAAGACGCTGGACGAGGTGGAGGGCGGCCGGCTGGGCCCGGACGAGGTGCGCGACCTGCTCGAGGGGCTGACCGCCCTGGCGACGGCGGTGACCCGCGTGCTCGACGACCTGCGGGGGTGCCCGGTGCTGCGGGAGCGGGAGCACGAGCTGGGGCTGCTGGCCTTCCAGACGATCCGCAGCAAGCTGGAACAAGCCGCCGCGGCGGCCGAGGACCTGCAGGTCAGCGCCGAGGCGCTGTGCCGCCTGCTGCCGGAGCACACGCCGGAGAGCGGGTAGGCCGGCGCCGCGGACGCCTGGGACGATGTCCGCCACCGCCCACCGCCGGTCTCAGGTGGCCCGGCGCCTCGTCAACGGCGCGGCGTCCGGTCCCCGGCGGGCCGCTGAGCCCCAGGGCGGCGCCAGCGGCCCGGGGCCAGGCGGCGGAGCGGCCGATTGCTACCCGTGCGGGTGAGGCCCCTCGCGGGTGGCTCTCTCGGCGCAACAGCCGGACCCGCCCGGCCGCCCCACTCGCGGGACAGGCGAACGCCCGCCCGCGGGCCCATCCGCGCAACACCGAACGCCCAACCCCACCGGCCCATCCGCACAACACCCGAACGCACCCACCCGCACAACAAATGCACCAACGCGCGCCGAGCCGGCCGCGCGGTCAGGTGGCCCGCAGGAAGTCCTTCAGCGCGGCTGTGATGCTCGCCTCGTCGAGGTGGTGTGCCAGGTCGTGGTCCGCGACGTCGCCGTAGCGGCGGACTTCCGCGTCCCGGCGGGTGCCGAGTGCCCGGAGGCGGTGTGGCACCTCGACGAGAGCCTCGCTGACCTGGTGGGCCGACGTGCCGGCCAGGTACGGCTCGACCAGCACCACGTCCGCCACCCCGGTCTCGGCCACCGCGGTGCGCAGCGTCGCGGCGTCGAAGGGCCGGACGGTCTTCGCGTAGAGGACCGTCACGTCGAGGTCCTCGGTGGCGGCCAGCACGCGGTCCAGCATCGGGCCGACGGCCAGCACGACCCCGCGCCTGCCCGCCCGCATCGCTTGCAGGCCCGGTCCCGGGTGCGGGCGCGCGTTCGACTGGGCGCTCAGGCGCAGGTACACCGTGTCGTCGCCGAATAGCGCGTCGCGCAGCAGCGCGACCGCCTCGTCCGGGTGCCCGGGCACGTGCACCGTCCAGCCCGGGATCGTGTCCAGGAGCGCGACGTCGCCCGGCGACTGGTGGGTGCGGCCGGCGGTGGACATGTCGTACGAGCCGCCCCACGAGACGAGCACCGCGCCCGCGCCCTGGTGCGTCAGGTCCAGCTTGACCTGCTCGTAGGGCCGCTCCACGAGGAACGACGGGAACGTGTGCACCACCGGTCGCATCCCGGCCAGCGCCAACCCGCCCGCGACGCCGACCAGCGCCTGCTCGCGGATGCCGACGTTGATCACCCGGTCCGGGTGACGGCGCCGGGCGGCCTCCAGCGACGCCGCGGAGATGTCGGCCAGCACGACCGCGACGCGCGGATCCTCGTCCAGCACCTGCTCCATTGTGGACAGAAACGCCTCACGCATTCCGGGCATGACTCAGCTCCCCTTCGGCTCGACGACGGCGACCACGCACAGCGGCCGGTCCGGGTGTGGCGCGGTGAAGGCGGCGTACAGCGCGTCGTGATCGCGGCCGTTCACTGTGCGCGTGGCCCAGCCCTCGACGGCGAAGCGCTCCGCGATGCCGCCCGGCCAGCCGTGCGTCGCCGACTGGTTGTCGATCACCACCGCGGTCAGCTGCGCCAGCGACGCCCGCCCGGCGAGCGCGATCGCCTCGTGGTTGGAGCCCTCGTCGAGTTCGGCGTCCCCGGTCAGCGCCACCACCTTCGGTTCCGTCAATCCCCGCGCGCGCAGCCCGAACACCGTGCCCACGCCGAGCGCCAGCCCGTGCCCCAGCGACCCGCTGGAGATCTCCACACCGGGCACGAGCACCCGGTCCGGGTGGTAGCCCAGCCGCGACTCGCTGCCCGCCCAGCCGGCCAGTTCCGCCGGGTCGAGGAACCCCTTCGCGGCCAGGACCGCGTAGTAGGCCATCGGCCCGTGTCCCTTCGACAGCAGGAACCGGTCGCGGGCCGGATCGTCCGGCGCCGCGGGCGAGACGTTCAGCACCCGGTCGTACAGCACCCACAGCACATCTACTGTGGACTCCGCCGCCCCGGAGTGCTTCTCGTCGCCGCGCATGGCGTCGATCAGCTCCGGCAGGTCGGCGTAGCCCAGCCCCCTGGTCGTGTTTCTCATGCTCCGACCGTGCAACCTCGACTTAGGTTGAAGTCAAGGCTAGGCTGGCGCCGTGACCAAGCTTGCCGACCACCTGTCCATCGGCCAGGTCGCGGAGCGCAGCGGCGTGCCGCACACGGCGCTGCGGTTCTACGAGGACCGGGGCCTGATCTCATCCGAGCGCTCGGCTGGGAACCAGCGCCGCTATCCGCGGTCGGTGCTGCGCCGGATCGCGTTCATCCGGGCGGCGCAGCGGGTGGGCCTCAGCCTCGAGGAGATCCACGACGCGCTGTCGACCCTGCCCCGCGACCACGCCCCGACGAAGGCCGACTGGGCCCGGTTGTCCCGCGGATGGCAGGACGAACTCGACGCCCGCATCGACGCGCTCCAGCGGTTGCGGGACCGGCTGACGGGTTGCGTCGGGTGCGGGTGCCTGTCGCTGCGCGTGTGCGGTCTCTACAACACCGACGACCGGATGGCGCAGTACGGACCCGGCGCGCGGGGGCTCAAGCCCGCCGCCGAGGGCGGCGCCTAGGCGCGATTCTGTTGCCGGCGTGCCGGGGCATCACATCCTTTCATTGCTCGGGGGCGATTCGGCGGGCTCGGGTGGTCAGGCCGCGTCTCCTCGCGTCGGCGGTGGTGGTACGGCAGCGGCCATGCCGGGTGGCAGCCCGCCCCGTGCGGAGCAGGGCCTCGTCGAGCCGCGGCGGACTCCTGCGCACAGGGGCGGCGCCGCGCCTGTGCCGAAGTGGAGCGTCTGCGCC
>NZ_PQHW01000146.1 GCF_003385215.1 Amycolatopsis thermalba
GCGCCCGATGGACGATGCGCTGGAAACCCGTACTCAACGCCTTCGCCATCACCTTCGGTGACCGCTGGCCGGCCGCCGAAACCTACTAACCGAACCGCCAGAAACACCGATCACGGGATAGACCCCCCCGATCTTCGGGTGCGGGCCGTCCGGTTCGTGAGGAACTGGACGAGGCGTCCTCGTGAGGTTGTTCGAGGAGTTTGCGGGCGGAGGCTGTGTAGCGGACCGCGGTCTTCGCGTCGAGGTCGAACACCTCGGAAAGGTGCAGCGGGTCAGCGCCGTTGACGAGGGCCTCGTCGAGTTGCCTGTCGATGCGCAGCCGCTCCAGGGACGCGGGCAAGCCGCGCAGCGTCGTGTTGGCCCAGACGTGACTCACTGGTCCCGTGCCGATGGCGGTCATCGCGTTGATCATGAGATGGGGGTTGGCCGTGTTCGGCCAGTTCAGTTGACGGTGGTCCGACCAGGCGAGCAACGTCTGGTGGCTCAGCTCGCTGAGCGGCTGGTTCCTCCCCGCGATGGTGATGCGCCGGTTTCCCAGGTCGAGGTCGGTCAGGTGCAGGGCGCGGATCGCGCTTGGCCGGGCGGCGTGCACGGCGGCCAGGACAACGAAGACACGTGCCTGGGGTGTGGTCGCGGCGCGAACCGTGCGGGTGATCTCGTCGGCAGTGAGCGGTTGCAGGACACCAGGTTCGACTTGGCCGACCCGGATGCGGTTGGTGGGGTTGGCGAACACGACACCGTGGCGTTTGGCCCAGGAGAACAGCGACCGCAATGCCACGAGTGTGATCTGGCGCCGGATGCCGTGCAACGGGGCGATCGCGGCCACGACTTCGTTGCGGGTGATCTCACGCAGGTGGTCGTGGTGTTCCGACCACGCCAGCAGCACCGGTCGCAGCAGGTCGATGTAGCCGCGCAGGGTCCGGTGGTTGCGAGCGCGGGTGCGCGGCCCGCCGGTGGCCATCAACTGCACCCATCGGCGGGTCTCGTCACGGATTCCCGGGGCGATGTCGGTGAGTTTCGCCTCGAGCCAGCGGGCAAAGGTGGGCTGGCGATCGTCGAGCAGGATCCCCATGGTCTGCAGGATCTCGGTGGTCTGGGCGAGGCTGGAACCACGACCGGTCAGCATGGCGTGATAGCTGGAGTAGCGGATCAGTTCGCCCTCGACGTAGCGCGCCAGCAGCATGGTGAGGTTGCGGGTCAGAGTCCGCGTCAGTTGCGGGGTGAACCCCCGGGCCTCGGCCATCGTGGTGGCGAGGTGCAGCGCCCAGCGCAGCCACTCGTTGGTCGGGGGCTGCCGGTCTCGCCGGTCGACCATGCCGTAGCGGTAGGTGCGGCGCAGGTCGGGCAACAGCAGCAACTGCGGCTGCGGCAGTGCGGGCCGGGTCCTGGTTACCGGCATGGCCTCGGGTGCCTTCGTGCGAGGGCTGGCGGCGCGCTGCAGCGGCATCCCGGAGAAGCACAGCTGGTGGTGCCGCACCTGCCGGACGTAGGGCAGCAGCATCGTGTTGGGGCCGGTGGGCCGGTCCAGCTGCGCCTGTGCCCAGCAGGGCCGGCAATGGCCCTTCAACAGTGGCAGCCGGTGTCCGCAGGCGCCGCAGTTGGAGGCCTGCGGGTGGCGGGCGGCGAACTCCGAGCATGGCCTGCACGCCGTGTCGTGCCAGAGCACGCCCCAGGCGAAGCAGGTGCTGCAGCTGTCCGCGTCGCGATGTGCACGCACCGGCGATCACGCCGGGGGAAGCGAGCGACCGTCGCGCCGCCGGGGGATCACCGGTGCGGCCCCTGGCGCCGCCGCGGCCGGTGCGCTTTCCGTCTCGGCTGGTGCTGCGACCTTGTGGGGTTCGGGCAGCAGGAGTTCGCCGACCTCGCAGCCCAGAACCGCGCAGATGACGTCGAGGTCGTCGAGTTTGATCGAGGCCGGCTGGCCCGACCACAAGCCGGACATCTTCCCGGCCGAGATCACCAAGCCACGCTCGGCGAGGCTGCGTTGCAGCTCCGAGGCCTTCCAGATGCCGCGGTTGGCCGCGGCGAGTCGCAGGTTCCAGCGCATTCAGATCAGCCCTTCCAGCCGTCGCGCCGCCCGCAGCTGCCCAGCAGTCCAGGCGTCTTCGATCCGGGTCCGGTGGACATGGACGTAGCGCATCGTCGTGGCGATCCAGGAATGCCCCAGCAGTTCCTGGATCGCGATGAGGTCCATGCCGTCGTGGTAGAGCTGCGAGGCGCAGTAGTGCCGCAGCACGTGCGGGGTGAGTGTGCCCGGCCAGCTCGGCAAGTGGTCACTCGCCGCGGCGGCGAGTCCGCGCCGCAGCGCGTCATCGCCGACCCGCGAGCACGACCCGTCGCCGTTGCACCGCTCGGAGGGAAACAGCGGTGCGCCGGGGCGGGTGTGGTCGTCGTCGAAGTGTCCCCACACGTCCTCGACGTACCAGCGCAGCGTCCGATCGGCCCCGTTGATCAGCGGCACCATCCGCTCCTTCGGCCCGGAACCGCGCGACCCCTTGCCGTGGCGGACGTGGATCTTCCCGAACCGCCCGAGGTGCCACTTGATGTCGGTCAGGTCCAGCCCGCAGACCTCGTTCACGCGCAGCCCGACCTCGGCCATCAGCCGTGCCGCGGCGTAGTTGCGGGCGGTCGGCGCGTACTTGCGGCAGGTCGCCAACTCGGCCGACCAGCCGGCGAACAGTGTCGTCGTCTCGGCCGCGGTGGGCGGAATCCGCAGCTTCGCCTGCTTGGCGCCGCGCGGCCGGTTCATCTCGTCCAGCGGGCAGGCCACCACCCGGCCGGTCATGGCGTGGATCTCCACCTGATGCCGCAGCTCCAGGTAGGAGAAGTAGGTCGTGATCGCCTGCGCCCGCGCCAGTCGAGTGCCGCTGGGAACTCCGCGCAGCACCCGCCCGAAGTACGCGTCGCCATCCGTGGGCTCCATGTCCCACAACGGCTTGCCCAGCCACGCCCGCACTTGATCCAGATGCCCGACATCACCACGGATGGTGCTGTCGGCCAGACCCGCGGAGGCACGGGCAAGCACGAACCCGGCCAGCACGTCGGTCTCGAAATCAACGAGCTCCTCCGGACTCGTCGGCGCCCGCACCTCGCGCACATCGCGTACCACCGCCAGCGCCAAACCCACCGCCCTCACCTTCACACCTGCAGTAACAACCTCGACCAGATGGAGATCGGCTCATGAATCCTGAAGTTGAGTCATCGCGCCTCACGACCACCCAAACGGGAAAACACGCCCAGGCTCAGGCGAGCACATCGCCCACGCACGTCCACATCGGACGACCGAACTCGCGGGTTGTCGCACACGACCACGGCCTGCAGGCCAACGCCCGCTGACAACCGTCTCCGCCAGCCAGAAAGGCCAAGCCCGTGCCCCAGCACGACCACACCCGCGGTTCCGCCGACGAGCCAACACCGCCCATCCTCCGCGCACTCATCAGCGCACTTGACGCGACGAACGACGTCTCGGTGTGGACCACCGCGCAGTCCTCCCCCGCCACCCAGCGCAAGGGCAAGTACACGCCCGAGTCGACCCCGCATCCGGCCAAGATGCTGCCCGATGTCGTCCGCCACGCCGTCGAGCACTACACCGCGCCGGGCGAACTGGTGCTCGACCCTATGTGCGGCATCGGCACCACACTCGTCGAAGCCGTACGCCTCGGCCGCCGCGCCGTCGGCGTCGAATACGAACCCCACTGGGTCGACGTCGCCCGCGCCAACCTCGACCTCGCCCGCAAACACGGCATCGACCACGACGCGAAGGTGTTCCACGGCGACGCCCGCCAACTCCTCACCCTGCTCCCCCAGCAATACGGCGGCCAGGCCGCGCTCGTCGTCACCTCGCCCCCGTACGGGCCCTCCACCCACGGCCGCGTCGCCGTCGCGCCCGGCGAGGGCATCCAGAAGTACTGGCACCGCTACGGCAACACCCTCGACCGCGGCAACCTCTCCAACATCGGCCACCACCGACTCCTCGCCGGCTTCACCCGCATCCTCGCCGCGACACGCACCTTCCTCCGCCCCGGCGGCCACGTCGTCATCACCATCCGCCCCTGGCGCGAACACTCCGAACTCATCGACCTGCCCGCACAGATCCTCGCCTGCGGCCGGGCCGCCGGACTCATCCCCGCCGAGCGCAACGTCGCGCTGCTCGCCCGCGCCGCCGAGACCGACCTGGTGCCTCGCGGCAGCTTCTTCCAACGCGACTTCATCCGCAAACAACGCGACGCCGGACTCCCCCTGCACCTCATCGCCCACGAGGACGTCGTCGTCTTCCGCACCACGCTTCACCACACCGCTGCCCCGTCCTCCGCGACCGCTTGCTCGCCCCGCGATCGCTCCCGCAATGACGGCTGGGCGGCATGACCACTCGGCACCCACACGCCGCCGCGCCGCCCGCTTTGCGACTGCTGTCCCTCGGGGCGGGAGTGCAGAGCACGACCGTGCTCCTGCTGGCCTGCGAGGGCGCCATCCCGCGGTTTGACGTCGCTTTGTTCGCCGACACCGGATGGGAACCACGCGCCGTCTACGCCAACCTCGACCGGCTTCAAGCACACGCCGAGCGGGCAGGAATCCCGGTACGGCGCGTGTCCGCCGGCAACATCCGCACCGACGCCCTCAACCCGAATCACCGTTTCGTCTCGATGCCGCTGCACGCCCTCAACCCGGACGGTTCACGCGGGCTCGCTCGGCGCCAGTGCACCAGCGAATACAAGATCACCCCGCTCAAGAAGGCGACACGCGAGTTGCTCGGATACCCCCATCCGCGACGAGTGCCACCGGGCATCTACGCCGAGCAAGCCATCGGAATCAGCACCGAGGAAATCGGACGGGCGAAGGACTCCGGAGTGCGGTTCCTCCGCAACACCTTCCCCCTGCTCGACCTCGGCTTCGACCGGGCCCGATGCGTCGAGTTTCTCGAAGAACGAGGGTTCGGCTCGACGGTGAAGTCCGCCTGTGTCGGCTGCCCGTTCCACGGCAACGCGGGCTGGCGCTGGATCAGGGACAACGACCCCGACGGTTGGGCGGAGGCAGTCGAATTCGACCGCGCGATCCGTCACGGCTACCCCCGCGCCGCAGAGCAGGGGCAGAAACTGCGCGGGCAGTACTTCCTGCACCGCTCCTGCAAGCCACTGGACCAAGTCGACCTCGACGCACGCCCGAAGCGGCACCGGCAACCCCTCGCGGAGGACGGCGATCCGGATGGCTGCTCGCCCTGGTCGTGCCGCTCCGGCGCCGCAGTTGACCAGCCACTAGCGGCGTGACCGCTACGCAAGCTGCACAAACAGGAGGACTTGGATGAGCACGAACGAGGAGCCGAGGACCGCGCCGCCTCTTGCTGCGCCGCTGCCCACCCCGCGCAGCCGTTCCGGCGCGGATCGGTTGGCACACGGGGTTCAGTCGCCCACAGACCAGCTGAGGCCTGATTCGGCCCCGGTGTTGTACACCCCGGCCCAGGCAGCGGAACTGCTGCAAGTCCGGGAGTCGTGGCTACGTCGCCGGGCCGCTCGCCGGCAGGTGCCGTGCACCTTCCTCGGCAAGCAACTGCGCTTCTCCCGCGCCAACCTCGACCAGATCGTGACCGATGCGACCGTGCCGACGACTACCGCCCTGCGCAGGACTCCTGGCCGCGGGGCATCTACGGATCGTCAGGTCCGCCCTCGCCGCCGGACCAATTGACGTGCACACATTCTTTTGACCCCTGAACACATTTGGGTTGATTTTCTCCGTCAATGGAGCGTGGATATGGCAGTGCCGAATTTCCGGCGCGGTCATATCCAGTCCTTCAGGAAGAGAACAACAATGGCATGGGTAGAAAAACGCCAAGGCGGGTTCCGTGTCCGCTACCGGCTCAATGACGGAACCATCTTCACGGAGACTGGGTTCGCCACCCAGGAGTAAGCGGACAACCGCGCGAACGATGTGGAGTCCGACCAGCGGCGGCGCCGGTTCACCGACCCCCGCCTGGCGCAAACCACGATCGACGAGTGGATCCGCGCGTGGTGCGATGCCCACCACGCCGCGGAAGTTACATTGGCTACCTACGACTCGCACATCCGTAACCACATCTTGCCACGATGGTCTGGGACGGCTCTCGGCGATATCGCACGGATCGAGGTGAAGGGGTGGGTGAACAAGAAACTCCGCCCGAACCTGGCCGACAAAACCGTCCAGGACATTCTCGTGTTGTTCTCCATGATCCTGGGCGAAGCCGTGGACGAGGGTCTGATTGGCGCGAACCCGTGCCGGAAACTGCGCATCAGCTTCGAGGACCGTCCCGAACGGCCCCACGCCAGCAGCGACGAAGTCGACGCACTCGCGGGAAGGATGACGCCCGATGCCGGGCTCATGACCATCACCGACGCCTACACCGGCATGCGCTGGGGCGAGCTGGCCGGGCTGCAGTGGATCCGCACCTACCTCGACGAAGACTCACGCATCGAGATCGACCCCAACTTCGGCGCCCTGCACGAGGTCCGGGGACGGCTCGAACTCGGACCGCCGAAGACCCCCGCCAGCGTCCGCACCATCCACCTGCCGCCCTTCCTGGCCGGCCTGCTGCGGGACCACCGGGAGCGCAACCCCGACACGCGGTTCGTCTTCACCGGCGCCAACGGCGGCCTCCACCGCCGGTCCAACTTCCGCCGCCGCATCTGGCTACCCGCCTTGGCCGGCGACAAGGACCGCGGCTGGGCGCCACTCAATCAGGGGATGCACTTCCATGACCTACGTCACACACACGAGACGTGGTTGATCGAAGACGGCGTGCCGCGCATCCTCCGGCTGGTACGCCTGGGACACAAGCGCAAGGACACCGACGACCTCTACTCCCACGTGACTGACGTCATGGTCGAGTCGATGCTGGCCGCTCTGCAGCGACGCTGGGAGCTGGACGGCGGATGGACCTGGGACGAACACGCAGGTCAGGAGGCGGATGCGGCGTGACCTCTTCGGATTCGCGGAAGTGGTCAGGACGCCCTGCTCCCCATCTGCTCCCCGCAAACGCCGACAGCCTGCCGACGATGGTCGTCGACAGGCCGTCTGAACAGCTAAAATAACCAGTGGGCGATACTGGGATCGAACCAGTGACCTCTTCGGTGTGAACGAAGCGCTCTCCCCCTGAGCTAATCGCCCGGTGTGCCGAAATCCTAGCGGATCCCGGCCGGCCCGCGTGCACCTACCCCAGCCGTCGTGTCACGCGGTCCCGCGCCGCCGTCGCCTCGGCCAGCAGGCGGGCCACGATCTCCGCCGCCGGGCCCTCCGGCGCGACCGAGTACGTCTGCCCGCCCCACAGGTTCACGCCCTCCGGGTCGCCGGCGGCGTGCGCGGCCGCCCGCACCGGCTTGGTCAGGTGGTGCACCTGCGGGTACGCCGACGGCGCGTACGGCGAGTGCTCGGTCAGGAACCGGTTCACCAGGCCCCGTGCCGGACGGCCGCTGAAGGCCCGCGTGATCGCCGTGACCCGTCCGCCCTCGGCCAGCGCCTTGCGGTGCGCGAGCTGCGTCCCGGCCTCGTCGGCGCGCAGGAAGGCGGTGCCCAGCTGCGCCGCGTCGGCCCCGGCGGCCAGCACGGCGGCCACGTCCGCACCGTGCACGATCCCGCCAGCCGCGATCAGCGGCAGGTCCACCGCGGTCCCGACCAGCCGCAGCAGCGCGAGCAGCCCGTAGACCTCTCCCCCGGCCGGGTGCTCCGGGTCGTCGACGAACAAGCCGCGGTGCGCGCCCGCCTCGAACCCCTGCACGCACAGCGCGTCCGCGCCGATCTCGGCCGCCCGCACGGCCTCCTCGGGGGTGGTGACCGTCACGATCACCCGCGAGCCGGCCTCGTGCAGCCGTGCCACGTCCTCAGTGGACGGCAGCCCGAACGTGAACGACACGAACGGGATTCCCCGCGCCACCACGAGATCGACCTTCGCCGGGTAGTCGTCGTCCTCCCAGCGCGGGTCGCCGGGCTCGACCTCGTAGTGCCGCGCCTCCTCCGCGATCCGCCGGACGTAGGGCGACAACTCCACATCGGACTCCCGCCCCGGCACGAACAGGTTGACCCCGAACGGCCGGTCCGTCAGCTCCCGCGTCTTGGTGATCCGCTCGCCGAGCGCGTCCGCGGTCAGGTATCCGGCGGCGAGGAAGCCCGAACCGCCCGCCTCGGCGACCGCGGCGACGAGTTCGGGTGTGGTGGGGCCGCCGGCCATCGGCGCCACGAGGACGGGGACACGCAGCTCTTCGAACATGCCCCCACTCTAGGTTTCCCGGCGGCGCGCGTACGCCTCGAGACCGTCCAGCAGGCGCTGCACCCCGAACTCGAGATCGGGCAGCACGCTGGTGTCCGCACCCGGCTCCGGGTCGAACGTGCCGTCCGCGACGGTGGACGCCAGCGTGGGGAACCGGACCGGGTCCACGAACCTCCGCAGCGCCGCCGCGAAGTCGGCGTCGGCCTCCTGCGTCGTTACGCCCGCCTCCCGCTGCGCCTCGCTCATGTCGAGCCCGAGGCGCGCCAGCTCGCGCACGGCGCCGTCCAGGAAGGTCATCGCGGCGATCATCTCGCCCCCGGTGAGCCCGAGTCCCGACATCGCCCGCAGTCCGGCCTCCAGCCAGGCGAGCTGCCGTGGCCCGGAAGGCGGCCCGTGCAACGGGATCCGCAGTATCCACGGGTGCCGCTCCAGCAACGCCCACACCGCGCGGACCCACGCCACGACGTCGGCGCGCCAGTCCTGGCCCGCGGGCACCGGCGGTGCGTCCTCGGCGGCGTAGTCCATCATCAGCTCGACCAGCTGGTCCTTGCCGGACACGTACCGGTACAGCGACATCGTCGTCTTGCCCACGGCCGCGGCGACGCGCTGCATCGACACCGCGTCGATGCCCTCCTTGTCGGCGAGGTCGATCGCCGCACGCACGATCTTGTCCACGCTCAGCGCGGGCTTGGGGCCCCGCGCGGGCCGTCCGCCGCCGCCCCACAGCAGTTCGAGCGTCCGCCCGTGGTCTGACGTCATCGCCGTCCTCTCGTCCTTGACGACCATCCTAGAACTGTGTATCACTTACACCAATAAGTGTGCGAGATACACAATTACTGGGAGGGTGTCGTGATCGAGGTCAGCGGCCTGCGGAAGGCCTTCGGGGGAAGAGAGGTGCTCGGCGGTGTCGACCTCGCCGTCGAGCGGGGCAGCGTCGTCGCCCTGCTGGGACCCAACGGCGCGGGCAAGAGCACCACGGTGCGGATCCTGACCACGCTGCTCGCCCCGGACGCCGGGACGGTCCGCGTCGGCGGGTTCGACGTCGTGCGGCAGGCGCGCGAGGTGCGGCGGCTGATCGGCGTGACCGGGCAGCAGACCGCGGTGGACCGCATGCTGACCGGCTACGAGAACCTGGTCATGATGGGCCGCCTGTTCCGGCTCGGCACCGCGGCCGCCCGCCGCCGCGCCGACGAGCTGCTGGCCCGGTTCGACCTGACCGGCGCCGCGGGACGGCCGGTCAAGACCTACTCCGGCGGTATGGAACGGCGGCTGGACCTGGCGATCAGCATGATCACCGCGCCGCCGGTGCTCTTCCTCGACGAACCCACGACCGGTCTCGACCCGCGCAGCCGGGCCGGCGTGTGGGACACCGTGCGGGACCTGCTGGCCGGCGGGGTGACGGTCCTGCTCACCACGCAGTACCTGGAGGAGGCCGACGAGCTGGCCGGGCGCGTCGCGGTGATCGACGGCGGCCGCGTCGTCGCCGAGGGCACGCCGGCCTCGCTCAAGCAGCGCATCGGCAGCGAGCGGCTGGACCTCACGTTCGCCACCCGGGAGGCCCTCGAGGTCGCCCGGCTCGCGCTCGGCGGCACGCCCGCCGGGGAGGGCCTCGCGCTCAGCGTGCCGGTCGACGGCGCCCGGGACGTGCGCGAGGTCCTGGACCGCCTGCACCAGGCGGAGGCGGAGATCGCCGACCTCGCCCTGACCCGCCCGACCCTCGACGACGTCTTCCTGTCCCTCACCGGCGAGCCCGCGATCGGAGCCCTGCGATGACCGCCCTGTACTGGACCGCGAACAACTCGTCCGTCCTCATCGGACGGTCCATCCGGCACATCTTCCGCAACCCCGACCAGGCGATGACGGCGATCTTCCTGCCGGTCGCGATCATGCTGATGTTCCGGTACGTGTTCGGCGGCGCGATCGACGTCGGCGGCACCGCCTACATCGACTACGTGCTCGCCGGGATCATCGCCATCAGCGTCACCTTCAACTCCACCTCCACCACCGTCGGGGTGGCCGACGACCTGGAACGCGGCGTGGTGGAGCGGTTCCGCACGATGCCGATGTCCAGTACGGCCGTGCTGACCGGGCACGTCGTGGGGGCGCTCGCGCGGAACGTGGTCTCGCTCGCGATCATGATCGGCGTCGGCCTGCTGATCGGGTTCTCCCCGGCGGCCGGCGTCGGTGGCTGGCTGGCCGCGCTGGGCATCCTGCTGGTGTTCACGCTGGCGGTCTCGTGGGTCGCGGCGATCCTCGGCCTGCTCGCGGGCAGCGTGGAAAGCGCCGCCGGGCTCGGCATGGTCCTGGTGTTCGTGCCGTACCTGAGCAGCGCGTTCGTGCCGCCGAGCACGATGCCGGGCGGGCTGCGCGCGTTCGTGGAGAACCAGCCGGTCACGCCGGTGGTGGACAGCGTCCGGAACCTGCTGCTGGGCGCCCCGGTCGGCGACTCGGCGTGGCTGGCGCTGGTGTGGTGGGGCGGGATCACGCTGGTCGCGGTGCCGGTCGCCGGTGCGCTGTTCCGGCGGCGCGCCCGGCGCTAGCTTGCTCCCATGACGAATCTCGACGCCGTCCGCTCGCTCGCCGCCCAGGAAACCGGCCTGGCCACCGTCGCGGTCGCGCGGGCGGACGGAACGGTGCACGCTTCGGTGGTCAACGCCGGTGTCCTCGACGATCCGGTGTCCGGCCGCCCGGCGGTCGCGTTCGTGGCGCGGGGCGGGGCGAAGAAGCTGGAGCTGCTGCGCGCCCGCGGCAACGCGACCATCGTGTTCCGGCGCGGCTGGACGTGGGCGGCGGTGCAGGGCCCGGTCCGGCTGATCGGCCCGGACCACCCGGACCCCGGCTTCGACCCGGTGGGCCTGCCCCGGCTGCTGCGCGACATCTTCACCGCGGCCGGCGGCACCCACGACGACTGGGACACCTACGACCGCGTGATGGCGCAGGAGCGCCGGTGCGCGGTGTTCGTCGAGGCGGCCCGGATCACCGGCACCGCATGATTTCTCGTTCACGTGACGCGCGCGTTAACGGACATTCACGCACCGGCGCGACATCCGGTTTCGAGAGCAAGACCCGCCGCTGGACCAAGCGCGGTGTCGCGCTCGGCCTGCTCACCGCGCCGACGCTGGCCTGCTGGGCGGGCAGGCTTCGGCCGCCGAGCTGACCCCGGTCGCCGAGTACCTGGACGCGACGATCGCGAGCACCTCGGCGTCGCTCGTCGAGGCGCTGGCGGTGCTGCTGGGCGTGTCCTGACGCGAGAACCACGACGGCCCGCGCTCCCGGGAACGGGATCGCGGGCCGTCGGCGTCGTCCGGCGCTACTTCTTCTTGCCCTTGTCGCCGGAAGGCTCGTCGGTGGACAGCGCGGCGACGAAAGCCTCCTGCGGAACCTCGACCCGGCCGATGTTCTTCATCCGCTTCTTGCCTTCCTTCTGCTTCTCCAGCAGCTTGCGCTTCCGCGAGATGTCACCGCCGTAGCACTTGGACAGCACGTCCTTGCGGATCGCGCGGATCGTCTCGCGCGCGATGATCCGCGACCCCACCGCGGCCTGGATCGGCACCTCGAACTGCTGCCGCGGGATCAGCTCGCGCAGCCGGCCCGCCATCTTGTTGCCGTAGCCGTAGGCGGCGTCCTTGTGCACGATCGCGGAGAACGCGTCGACCGGCTCGCCCTGCAGCAGGATGTCGACCTTCACCAGGTCGGCGACCTGCGTGCCGGCCTCCTCGTAGTCCAGCGACGCGTACCCGCGGGTGCGGGACTTCAGCGAGTCGAAGAAGTCGAAGATGATCTCGGCGAGCGGCAGGTTGTAGCGCAGCTCGACGCGGTCCTCCGACAGGTAGTCCATGCCGAGCAGGTTGCCGCGCTTGCTCTGGCACAGCTCCATGATCGCGCCGATGAACTCCGACGGGGCGATCACGGTGACCTTCGACAGCGGCTCGTGCACCTCGGCGATCTTCACGCCGGTGGGCCAGTCGGACGGGTTGGTCACCATCACCTCGGTGCCGTCGTCCTGCACCACGCGGTACTCCACGTTGGGCGCGGTGGCGATCAGGTCCAGGCCGAACTCGCGCTCCAGGCGGTCGCGGGTGATCTCCAGGTGCAGCAGGCCGAGGAAGCCGCACCGGAACCCGAAGCCGAGCGCGACCGAGGTCTCCGGCTCATACGTCAGGGCCGCGTCGTTGAGCTGCAGCTTCTCCAGCGCCTCGCGCAGCTCCGGGTAGTCCGAGCCGTCGACCGGGTAGAGGCCGGAGAACACCATCGGCTTGGGGTCGCGGTAGCCGGCCAGCGGCTCGGTGGCGCCCTTGCGCTCCGAGGTGACGGTGTCCCCGACCCGGGACTGGCGGACGTCCTTCACGCCGGTGATCAGGTAGCCCACCTCGCCGACGCCGAGGCCCGCGCTGGGCTTCGGCTCGGGCGAGATGATGCCGACCTCGAGCAGCTCGTGGGTGGCGCCGGTGGACATCATCCGGATCCGCTCGCGCGGGGTGATCTTGCCGTCCACGACGCGGATGTAGGTGACGACGCCGCGGTAGGTGTCGTAGACCGAGTCGAAGATCATCGCGCGGGCGGGGGCGTCCGCCTGTCCCACCGGCGGCGGCACCTGCCGGACGACCTCGTCCAGCAGGTCGGACACGCCCATGCCGGTCTTCGCCGAGACGCGCAGCACCTCGGACGGGTCGCAGCCGATGATGTGCGCCAGCTCGGCGGCGTACTTGTCGGGGTCGGCCGCGGGGAGGTCGATCTTGTTCAGGACCGGGATGATGTGCAGGTCCTTCTCCAGCGCCAGGTACAGGTTGGCCAGGGTCTGGGCCTCGATGCCCTGGGCCGCGTCGACCAGCAGGATCGCGCCCTCGCACGCCTCCAGTGCCCGGGAGACCTCGTAGGTGAAGTCCACGTGGCCGGGGGTGTCGATGAGGTGCAGGACGTGGTCGCGGCCCTCGACCTGCCAGGGCAGGCGGACGTTCTGGGCCTTGATCGTGATGCCGCGCTCGCGTTCGATGTCCATCCGGTCGAGGTACTGCGCGCGCATGGCCCGCTCCTCGACCACGCCGGTGAGCTGCAGCATCCGGTCGGCCAGGGTGGACTTGCCGTGGTCGATGTGCGCGATGATGCAGAAGTTCCGGATCTGCTCCGGCGGCGTGAAGGTCTGGTCGGCGAACGTGCTCACTCGGGTCCTCGGCTCGTCGTGGGGTACGACTCCATGTTCCCATGCCCGATTTCCGGGTCATCCCCGATGCCGGTGAGCGGTGGCGAGTGCTGACCTGGAGGTATGAGCACAACCTTCGAGCAGATCCTCGACCGGGCCTTCGGTCACCCCCGTGGCGTGCTGGGCCGCATCGGCGGAACCGTGATGGCCCACGCCAACGGCGCGACGGAATCGCACGTGGTCGACGTGGCGAGGCTCACCCCGGACGAGACGGTGCTGGTGGTCGGGCCCGGTCCCGGCGTCGGGCTGCGGCTGGCCGGCCGGATCGCCGCCGTCGCGCACGGGGTCGATCCGTCGCCGGAGATGCTGGCGCTGGCCCAGGCCCGCTGCGCGGCGGAGATCGCGGCCGGCCGCGTCCGGCTGACGCGTGGTTCGGCGGAGCGGACGGGCCTGGCCGCGGCCTCCGTGGACGTCGCGATGAGCGTCAACAACGTCGACCTGTGGGACGACCGGCGCGCGGGGTTGCGGGAGTTGCTGCGGGTGTTGAGCCCGGGCGGCCGGCTGATCCTGTCCGCGCACGAGAAGTCGCTGACGGTGCCGCGGCACGCGCTGGCGGCGGAACTGGTGGACGCGGGGTTCACCGACCTGCAGACGTGGGTGTGGCAACCCCCGGGCGTCACGGCCCCGCTGGCGGCCCAGTTCCGCGCCCGGCGCCCGGACTGACCGGCTTCGCGGGTACACGGCGCCGCCGCTCCCGCCCCGGGCCGCGACGGATTCGCGCCTCGCGCGCAGCCACTCCCGCCCCGGACCGGCGGCAGCACGAGCCCCCACAGCGCTACCCGC
>NZ_PQHW01000147.1 GCF_003385215.1 Amycolatopsis thermalba
CCCCGGACCGCCGCCCCGGGGCCAGCGACGCGTGCCGCTGCCCCGGCCCCTCCCCGTACCGCGACGCCAGCCAATCGGCCACCAGCCCGGTCCCCGCCGCGTAGACGCCCTTGTGCGCCAGGTCGATCACCAGCTCCCGGCGCGGCCACGTCCACGGCGGCGCCCCCACGCCGGTCGCGTTCTCCAGCGTCTGGTCGTTCGTCAGCCGCACCGCCCAGAACATCGCCGAGGCCCACGGGCCCCGCAGCCCGGCCGTCGCCATCACGCCGCGCAGCGCGCCGACCAGCACGCCCTGCCCGAAGTGCATCGCCAGGTTCACCGACCGCCGCGGCCGGTCCGGCAGGCCGGCCAGCCGCGACAGGGTCCGCCCCGGCACGTACGAGTCCGGCCGTCCGGTGAACCGCTGCTCGACCTTCTCCGCCGCCGTCATCGCCAGCACGCCCGCCAGCCCGGCGACCGCACCCTGCGCTACCGCTCGTGCCCACATGCGGCCACGGCTACCCGCCCCACCCGAATCGAATCGCGGCCGCGGGGTACAGAACCGTGGTGAAACGAATCCTGGAAGCCGCCGAGTCCCTCCGCGCCGTCGACCCCGCGGCGACCGCGGTGGCCCGCGGGCTGCGCAAGGTCATCGGCCGCGGCGCCGCCGACCGCCTGCTGCGCGGCGCGTGGCTCGGCCACCCCGTGCACCCGCTGCTGGTCACCCTGCCGATCGGGGCCTGGGTGTCCGCCACGGTGCTCGACCTGTCCGGCCAGCCCGAAGCCGCCCGGCGCCTGGTGTCGATCGGCCTGGCCGCCACCGCGCCGACGGTCCTCACCGGGCTCGCCGAGTTCTCCGGCCTCGACCGGGACCAGCGGCGCGTCGGGGCCGTCCACGCGCTCACCAACACCCTCGCCGCCGGGTGCTTCCTCGCCGCGAACCGCACCAGCCGCCGGAACGCCCGCTTCTGGACCGCGGCCGGGCTGGTCGCGCTCAGCGCCGACGGCGCGCTCGGTGGGCACCTGTCCTACGCGCAGGGCGCGGGCGTGGGCCGCTGGTCAGCCCTCCAGCCGGGCGACCAGTGACTTCGGCGCCACCGTCCGGTAGGCCTCCCGGACAATGGCCCGCACCTCGACCGCGGTGCCCGACGTAGGGCGGCCGGAAGAACCGGTCCGGCTCGGCCGACACCATCTCCTCCTGCACCCCCGGCGGCGCGGCGCACCAGAACGCCACCCGGTCGTCGTGGTGGTGGTCCGCGTACATCACGAAACTCTTCCGGCTCCGGACGAACCAGGCCGGCTCCCCGTGGCTGAGCCGCTCCGAGACCTCCGGCAGGGCCAGGCAGATCTCGCGCAGCGGCTCGATCGGGTCCATCAGAACACGACGGCCAGCACGCCGAACCAGGACAGCACGATCCCGGCGGCCGCCCCCAGCGCGACCCACCGGATGATCGGCAGCTTCCGCGCCAGCCACAACGACGGCGCGATCCCGGCGGTCACCACGACCGCCACGACCAGCACCAGCCACCCGGCGGTCTCCGCGGCCAGCGCGATCGCCAGCGCCATCATCGCGACGATCACCACGGCCGCCACGAACCCGGCGACCACCAGCCCGGTCGCCCACGGCGTCGGCTCGTCCCCGACCCCGGCGAACAGCCGCCGCGGCGTCTCGGCCGGCGGTGGTGGCGGGACGACCATCTGCTCGCCGGTCACCGGGTCGACGTAGTGCACCGGCGTCCCCATCACCGCGGCCACCCGCGACGCCAGCTGCTGCCCGCGCCGGGACACCACGGTCGCGGCCTCGGCCGGGTCGCTCGACGACCGCCGCAGCGCGGCCGCCACCTGCGCCCACTCGTGCAGCGCGTCGGCGAGGTCGACGCCCAGCGCGAGGCTGTGGGGGTCGATTTCGCGCGTGTACACGTCGCCGTGCCCCTTCAGCACCGCGCGGTCGCCGCGGACCCGCAATTCCACGCATGCACCTTTCCGGCCGTCACGCCAGGACGTCGTCAATTTACCGCCGCGGCGAGCTCGTAGAACGCCACCGCCGCGGCCGTGGCCACATTGAGCGAGTCGACGCCCTCGCTCATCGGGATCCGCACCGCGACATCGGCGCTCGCCAGCGCCTCCGCGGTCAGCCCGGGCCCCTCGGACCCGAGCAGCAGGGCCGTGCGGCCGCCACCGGCGGCCACCTCGCGCAGCGTCCGCGAGTCCGCCCGCGGCGTCAGCGCCGCCACCCGGAACCCGGCCGCCCGCACCCGCTCCAGCCCGGACGGCCACGGCGTCAGCGCGGCGAACGGCACCCGCAGCACGTTGCCCATCGACACCCGCACGCTCCGCCGGTACAGCGGGTCCGCGCAGCCGGCGCCCAGCAGCACCCCGTCCACCCCGAGCGCGGCCGCGTTGCGGAACAGCGCGCCGATGTTCTCGTGGTCGCCGACGCCCTCCAGGATCGCGATCACGCGGGCCCGCGCCAGGATCTCGTCGGCGTCCGGCTGCGGCGCGCGGTCGGCCACGGCGAGCACCCCGCGGTTGAGGTGGAACCCGACGACCTTCGCCATCACCTCGGCCGAGGTCACGTACGCCGGCACCGGCACGTCCGCGAGCTCGGGCGCGAGCTCCGCGATCCGCCGCTCGACCCCCAGCAGCGCCCGCGGCGGGTAGGCTGACGCGAGCAGGCGCCGGACCACCACGGTTCCCTCGGCGATCACCAGGCCGCGCCCGCCGGGCCGGTCCGGTCGCCGGTCGGCCGTGGAGAGGTCCCGGAAGTCGTCGAGCCTGGGATCACCCTCGTCTTCGGTTCGCACGATCTGCGCCACGGCATGAAGTCTGCGGCTTCGGGGTAGATCCTCCGTCGTCGGGGTGGGTGCTCCGAACGTGCTGAGTACCACTGGGCCGAACGGACCAGCACCGGCGGAAGTCGGGCGCGTCACGGCGGCGCCACCGATTTGGCCGATGACCGTGTGCCGACGGTGTGCGACCGTTGTCGGCCGGGGTGCCGGGGCGATCTCCACCGCCGCGGCCGAGGACCAAGAGCAGGGATGGCATGGGCAAGGACGTGTCGGCGGACAGCTTCAGCTCCCGGGACCGGGCGCGGTACCGGCACAAGCTCCAGCGGTGCCTGGACACCCTGGCCCGGATGCTCGCCGACGACGGCTTCTCGTTCCCGCGAAGACACATCGGACTCGAGGTCGAGCTGAACCTCGTGGACGACGAGCTGCGACCGTCCATGTCCAACAGCGCGGTACTGGAGGCGCTGGACAGCGAGTCCTTCACCACGGAACTGTCGCAGCACAACATCGAACTGAACGTGCCGCCGCGCCCGCTCGCCGGGAAGTCCGCGATCGAGCTGGAGCACGACCTGATCGGCTACCTGGGCGAGGCCGACCGGAACGCGACCGCGGCCGGCGCGCGGCTGGCCGTGATCGGCATCCTGCCGACGCTCACGCCGGACCACTTCGACCAGAAGTGGATCACCAACAACACCCGCTACACCCTGCTCAACGACCAGATCTTCGCCGCCCGCGGGGAGAACATGACGCTGTCCATGGACGGCGTCCCGCTCGGCGGGCACAACCCGGAGCGGTTGCGCACCTACTCCGAGTCGATCCTGCCCGAGGCCGCGTGCACGTCGGTGCAGCTGCACGTCCAGGTCGCGCCGGAGGAGTTCGCCACCCACTGGAACGCCGCGCAGTGCCTGGCCGGCGTGCAGGTGGCCATCGGCGCGAACTCGCCGTTCCTGCTCGGCAAGGCGCTGTGGCACGAGACCCGCATCCCGCTGTTCCTGCAGGCCACCGACACCCGGCCGGAGGAGCTGCGCAACCAGGGCGTGCGACCGCGGGTGTGGTTCGGCGAGCGGTGGATCACCTCGATCTTCGACCTGTTCGAGGAGAACGTCCGCTACTTCCCGGGCCTGCTGCCGGAGACCGACAGCGAAGACCCGCTGGACGCGCTGGAGGCCGGGCAGGCGCCGAAGCTCACCGAGCTGATGCTGCACAACGGGACCGTGTGGCGCTGGAACCGCCCGGTGTACGACGTGGTGGACGGCAAACCGCACCTGCGCGTGGAGAACCGCGTCCTGCCCGCCGGGCCCACCGTGCTCGACATGATGGCCAACGCGGCGTTCTTCTACGGCGCGCAACGGGCGCTCGCCGAGGCGGAGCGTCCGGTGTGGACACAGATGTCGTTCCAGGCCGCCGAGGAGAACCTCTACGCCGGCGCGCGCAACGGGTTCGACGCCCAGCTGTACTGGCCGGGCCAGGGCTGGGTGCCGCCGGACGAACTGGTGCTGCGCGTGCTGCTGCCGCTCGCGGTCGAGGGGCTGCGCAGCGCCGACGTGTCCGAGGCGGCCATCGACCGCTACCTCGGCGTCATCGAGCAGCGCTGCCTGACCCGCCGCAACGGAGCGTGGTGGCAGCGGGCGACGGTCACCGAGGCGGAGGACCGCGGCGCCGACCGGGACACGGCGCTGAACACGATGCTGGGCCGCTACCTCGAGCTGAGCCGCGGCGGCGAGGCCGTGCACACCTGGCCGGTGGACACCGAGTGATCACCGGCGGCTCTGTTCGGGTCAATCCGGACTTGTTAGGGTAGCCTAAGTGACCGATCTCGCTTACAGTGCCACTCATGGCGGCTCCCCTCGCGGTTGACTCGGACCTGACCCAGACCCCGTTCTCGACCACCCTGAGGGAGTCGACCCGGCGCGCGCACGACCGGGCGCACCACTCCCGGTACATGCGCGAGCTGTTCGGCGGCGACCTGGACCTGAGCGAGTACGCGCGGCTGGCCGCCCAGTACTGGTTCATCTACCAGGCGATCGAGGAGGCCGCGGACGCCATGCGCCGCGACCCGGTCGGCGGCCGGTTCGTGTTCGACGAGCTGCGCCGCGTACCCGCGCTGGCGGTCGACCTGGAGTTCCTCTACGGGCAGCGGTGGCGGGACCGCGTCACGCCGGTCCCGGCGACCGAGGACTACGTGCGGCGCATCCGCTCGGTGGCCTTCGACTGGGCCGGCGGCTACGTCGCCCACCACTACACCCGCTACCTCGGCGACCTCGCCGGCGGCCAGGCCGTGCGGAAGCTGCTGGCCAAGGCCCACGGCGTCGAGGGGCCGGGCGCGATGTTCTACCACTTCGACGACATCGACAACGTCCCCGCGTTCCGGAAGCGGTACAAGGCGCTGCTCGACGACACCCCGTGGACCGGTGCCGAGCGCGAGCGCATCGTCACCGAGACGCTGGTGGCGTTCGAGTTCAACATCGCGGTGCTCGACGAGCTGACCCAGTGATCATCCGCACACCCCGTTGACCTCCATCTAGCTGGAGATTGCAGGCTTGCGACATGACCGGTTCCCGCAGTGCGGACAGCGGCTCCCCAGTTAGCTTCCCGCGCGCGCGAGGACTAGGTTTTGATACCGCAAGGGACTCTGCGTCAGACAAGAAGGAGGGCTGATGGCCCGCTACGAGCTTCCTGACCTCGACTACGACTACGGCGCGCTCGCCCCGCACATCTCGGGTCAGATCAACGAGCTGCACCACAGCAAGCACCACGCGACCTACGTCAAGGGCGCCAACGACACCCTGGACAAGCTCGCCGAGGCTCGGGACAAGGGCGACTTCGGCTCGATCGTCGGCCTGGAGACCACGCTGGCGTTCAACCTGGCCGGGCACGCCAACCACGTGGTGTGGTGGAAGATCCTGTCCCCCGAAGGCGGCGACAAGCCGACCGGCGAGCTGGCCTCGGCGATCGACGAGGCGTTCGGTTCGTTCGACAAGTTCCAGGCGCAGTTCAACGCGGTCGCCACGACGATCCAGGGCAACGGCTGGGCCGCCCTGTCGTGGGACCCGGTGGGCAAGACGCTGATCACGCAGCAGCTGCGTGACCACCACAACAACCTCATCCTGCCGACCGTGCCGATCCTGCTGGTCGACGTGTGGGAGCACGCCTTCTACCTCGACTACAAGAACGTCAAGGCGGACTACGTCAAGGCGCTGTGGAACGTCTACAACTGGGCGGAGATCAGCAAGCGTTTCGACAACGCCGTCTCCGGCGGCAACGGCCTGCTCCTCTGAGCGTCGGCCCGATCGAGGGGTCCTGCCGCGCACCCGCGCGGACAGGGCCCTTCTTTTTTCCCGCTTGACCTCGACCACAGTGGAGGGTGCACGCTGGCCGCATGGATGTCGACGCGTACCTGGCCCGCATCGGGGCCGACCGGCCGGCCGCGCCCACCGCGGCGGCGCTGCGGGACCTGCACGAGGCCCACCTGCTGACCGTGCCGTTCGAGAACCTGAGCGTGCACCTGCCCGAGCGGATCGTGCTCGACGAGGACGCGTTGTTCGACAAGGTCGTGCGGCGCCGCCGGGGCGGTTTCTGCTACGAGCTGAACGGCCTGTTCGCGGCGTTGCTGCGCGAGCTCGGCTACCGGGTCACCCTGCTGGGCGCCCGCGTGTTCGCCGGCGGCCGGTGGGGCGCGCCGTTCGACCACCTGGCGCTGCGCGTGGACCTGGACGAGCCGTGGCTGGCCGACGTGGGCTTCGGCCGCTTCGCCCGCCACCCGCTGCGGCTGGCGGCGAGCGAGCCGCAGTCCGACCCGGAAGGCGAGTTCCTGGTGCTGGACGCGCCGGACGGGGACATCGAGGTGCGGCTGAACGGCGAGCCGGCCTACCGGCTGGAGAAGCGGCCGCGGGAACTGGCCGACTTCGGCCCGACCTGCTGGTGGCAGGCCACCTCGCCGGAGTCGCACTTCACGCAGAACGTGCTGACCACGATCTCGACGCCGTCCGGCCGGATCACCCTGGCGGGCGACAAGCTGATCGAGACGGTCGACGGCAAGCGGGCCGAGCGCGAGCTGAGCGACGCCGAGAAGGTCGAGGCGTACCGGGTGCACTTCGGGATCGACATGAACGAAGCCCCGGCGCTGGGATCCTTCCCGGCGCCGGGGCTCCGCCCGTTCCCGAACTGACTGCCGCTCCCACCACGAAGCGGACAAGCCTTAGGTTAGCCTAACTTCACCAGTCGCCGCAAGGGGCGGTCGAGGACGATCTTTCGACCACCCGTCCGTGTGGTCCCGGACAGTTGTCCAACGTTCAGGGGATCACTGATCGAACTCGCTCGGTCACCGGATAGCGTTCGGGGCGTGAAGTCGTCGACAGTGATCGCGGTCGTGCTCGGCGTCCTGCTGTCCTTCGCGTCCGTCGCCGGCGCGGCCGGCTACCTGTGGTCGCAGGGCAGCGACGCGCCGCCGCCCGCCCCCGGGCTGCCCGCCGTCTGGCCCAGCCGGGACGGCGAACTGCCGCGCCGCGTGCCGATGCCGACCGGGGAGATGCTCGCCGCGCTGCCCGCGGGCAGCGCCGGCCACGTGCTGTGCCAGGCCCTGTCCGAGCAGCGGTGGGAGGCGGTGCTCGGCGGCACGACGCTGCGCGAGGTCCGCGGGAACGTGTGCCACCTGGTCACCGGCAGCCTCGACGTCGGCCTGCGACTGGACAACGCGCCGGCGACGCTGCGGTCGCCGCAGTCGGTGACGGTGTCCGGACGGGCCGCCGAGGTCGAGTCGAGCGGCACCGTCAACGCGCGGCTCAACGTCCACCTGGTCGACGACGCGCCCAGCGTTGAGGTGCACCCGTTCCTGCGCGTCGACATCACTCGGTACGCCGTCGCCCGCCCGGGCCTCACGCTGGACGACCTCGCCATCTCGATCGCGCGGGACGTCATCGACGCGACCATGGCGCCCGGCCCGGACCTGCCCGCGCAGGGCCGCGAGGGCGTGATCGCGATGCGGGCGACCGAGCCGGTGCCGGGCTACGGCATCCAGGACGCGCCGTGGCCGGTGGTGTCCTGGCAGCTGTGCACGCAGCTGGCGAAGGCGATGAGCACGAGCCCGTCCACGGCGAAGCCGAGGTTCGACGGCCGCTGCACGGTGCGCACGGTCCAGGCGGCGCTGAGCGACGACGTGACGCCGCGCGCGTACCCGGACACGCTGGCCGGCCGCCCGGCCCTGATCACCGACGACGTGGTGGCGGTGAAGCTCGAGGACGACTCCAGCCAGGAACTGACGTTCACCGGAACGGGCCGGGACCTCAGGGCACTCGCGGAGACCGTGCTGCCCGCGCTCCTCGGCCGCTGAGCACCCGTAGGCCGGCCAGCCGCACCGGGCGCGTCATCCCGCCCCGCCGAGCCAGCACCGCCGCGCACACCACGGCCGCCACCGCGGAGATCACGCCGCCGATGAAGAACGGGGACCGGCCGCCGAAGGTGTCGGCCATCCACCCCACCATCGGACCGCCGATCGGGTTGCCGCCGATCAGCACCAGCACGTAGAGCCCCATCACGCGGCCGCGCATCTCCGGGCTCACCGAGGTCTGCACGAGCGAGTTCGCCGTGTTCAGGAACGTGATCGTGGCGAACCCGAGCGGGATCAGCGCGATGCCGAACGCCAGGTAGGTCGGCATGAACCCGGCGACGAACTCCACCGCGCCCAGGCTGAACGCCGCGATCAGCAGCAGCCGCACCCGCGGCCGCCCCCGCGCCCCGCGCCGCGCGGCCATCAGCGAACCCGTGAACGTCCCGACCGCCAGCAGCGTGGACAGCAGCCCGTAGCCGTCGGCCTGCGTGGCGAACACGTTGCCCGCCACGATCGCCAGCGACGTGAAGAACGTGATGCCGAACGTGCTGACGAAGAACACCAGCACCATCAGCGAAACCAGGTCCGACCGCCCGCGCACGTACGCCAGTCCCTCGCGCAACTGCCCCTTCGCGCGGGCGACGGCCGGGCCGCGGAACAGCTTGTCCGGGTCCATCAGCAACAGCCCGGTGATCACGGCCAGCGTGCTGACCGCGTTCGCCAGGAACATCCAGCCCGTGCCGACCCACGTGATCGCGAACCCGGCGATGGCGGGCCCGACGATGCGGGCCATGTTGAACACCGACGAGTTCAGCGCGACCGCGTTCGTGATCTGCTTGCGCCCCACCATCTCCGCGACGAACGACTGCCGCGCCGGCACGTCCAGTGAGCTGAAGATGCCCAGCACGAAGCACAGGACGTAGACCTGCCACAGGGTCACCACCCCGGACACGTCGAGCAGCCCGAGGACCAGCGCCTGCACCCCGATGCCGCTCTGGATGGCGATGCACAGCTTGCGCTTGTCCACCCGGTCGGCGAGCACACCGGCCCACAGGGACAGCATCAGCGTCGGCAGGAACTGCAGCGCCACCGCGATCCCCAGCGCCACCGGGTTGTTCCCGGACAGTTGGAACACCAGCCAGTCCTGCGCGATGCGCTGCATCCAGGTGCCGATGTTGGAGATGATCTGGCCGGAGAAGAACAGCCGGTAGTTGCGCACCCGCAGCGACGCGAACATGCTCGCCTTCGGCTGAGCCCGTTCCTCGGGCTCTTCGGCGGGGGCGGCGGCCGGCTTGGGCCGCATCCGGCCGGACGGTGCGGTGCACGCGGTGCGGTCGGCGGGTGGTGCCTGGCCCCGGGTAGCTGTGTTCGTCAGTTCGGACTGTCCGTCAGTACCCGTGTTGAGCCCCACCGTTATTCGTTCCCCGCCATCCTGTCGATGATCTCGGCGGCGCGGGCGAGCACTTCCCGCTCGTCGCCGCTCAGTTCTGCCAGCTTCCGGTCCAGCCAGGCCTCGCGCACCGAGATCGTCTCCCCGACGAACGTCCGGCCCCGCTCGGTCAGGGCGACGATCGACTGCCGCCCGTCCGTCGGGTGCGGGCTGCGCGCCACGTACCCGAAATCCTCCAGCGCCGCGATGACCCGGGTCATCGACGGCGGCTGGACGCCTTCCTTCGCCGCGAGCTTGCCCGGCGTGAGCGGTCCGCACTTGTGCAGCGTGGACAACGCCGCCAGCTGCGTGAGCGAGACGTTCTCGTCGGTGCGCTGCGCCCGGAGCTTGCGGTTCAGCCGCACCACCGCGAGCCGCAACCGGCTCGCCAGGGCAGGCTCCCGCATATCGGACACATAGTTAGCATACCTCACGATCAACAGGACGACCCGGTGAAATCGGTCGCATCAGCTCCGGCGCTCGAACCAGGTGACCACCACGCCGTTGTCGAACGCCTTCCGGTCGGTGACCGCGAACGGTGTCGGGTCGAACTTCCCGTCCACCACCGGGATCCCCGCGCCGGCCACGACCGGGTAGCTCTTGATCACCATCCGGCCGACCTCCGGCCACACCGCGCCGGCGAGCTTGCCGCCGCCGCACAGCCAGATGTCCTTGCCCTCCTCCTGCTTGAGCGAGCGGACCAGGCCGAGCGGGTCGCCGCCGACCACCGTCACGGCCGGATCCGGGCTCGGACCGAGGGTGCTGGAGACGACGTACTGGCGCAGGTGCGCGTAGGGGCTGGTGAACCCCTGGTCCAGACCGGGGCGGTAGGTGCCGAGCCCCATCACGACGGTGTCGAACCGCCGGTTGGGCGCGTTCTCCAGGCCGAACGCCGCTCTCATCATCGTCGGGACGGTCTCCGGGTAAGACTCGTTCATCCACGCCATGTACGCCGCGACCTGCGCCTCGTCGCCCTGGGGGTAGAAGTCGTACTCGCCGCCGGGGCCGGCGATCCGGCCGTCGATGCTCACGCCCACGTAGTAGACCAGCTCTCGCATGAAGTGCTCCATTCGTAGTACTCTGTCCGTAGTGGTTACGACCGTAGTACTACAACTGGAGTGGTGTCAATGGTGCGCAGGAACGACGAACGGCGGGCGGCTCTGCTGGACGCCGCGATCGAGGTGCTGGCCCGGGAAGGCGTCCGCGGCCTCACCTATCGCGCCGTCGATGTGGAAGCCGCCGTGCCGGCCGGCACGGCGTCCAACTACTTCCCCAACCGCGACGACCTGCTGTACCAGACCGCGCAACGGGTGTACGAGCGTCTGCAGCCCGACGCGGCGACGATCGAACGGCAGCGGACCGCGCCCCGGGACCGGGCGACCTACACCGAGCTGATGCGCGAGCTGGTGGGCCGGATCAGCGCCTTCCGCAGCGGCTACCTCGCGCTGCTCGAACTACGCCTGGAGGCCACCCGCCGCCCCCGGCTGCGGGAGCTGCTGACCGAACGCGTGCGCGCGGACGTCGAGGCGAACGTCACCTACCACGAGCAGTCCGGGCTGCCCGGTGACACGACCGCGGTGCGGCTGCTGATCCTCGCCCTCAACTGGCTCATCGTCGAGCAGCTCACCCTGCCGGACGTGTTCGGCGAGGCCGAGCGCGACCAGCTCGTCGTCGCCGCGGTCGAGCGGCTGGTGGCTCAGCCGAGCGCCTCCTGAATCGGCCCCACGCCGAAGTAGGCCACGAACGCCACGGCGATGATCCACAGCAGCGGGTGCACCTTCCGCGCGCCGCCGGTGACGACCTGGATCAGCACGTAGGAGATGAACCCGACGCCGATCCCGTTGGTGATCGAGTAGGTGAAGGGCATGACGACGATCGTCAGGAACGCGGGCAGCGCGATCCGGAAGTCGGTGAAGTCGATCTCGCGGACCTGGCTGATCATCAGCGCGCCGACGATCACCAGCGCCGGCGCCGCGGCCTCGACGGGGATCACCTCGTACAGCGGGGTGAAGAACATCGCGGCGAGGAACAGCAGCCCGGTGACGACGTTCGCCAGGCCGGTCCGCGCGCCCTCCGCGATGCCGGCCGCCGACTCCACGTACACGGTGTTCGAGCTGGCCGAACCGACGCCACCGGCGACCGCGCCGAGGCTGTCCACGAACAGGGCCTTGCCGGTGTTCGGCAGTTCGCCGTCGCGGCGGAGCAGCCCGGCCTCCTTGCCGAGGCCGGTCATCGTGCCGATGGTGTCGAAGAAGTCGGTCAGGATCAGCGTGAACACGATCAGCGCGGCGGTGATCGCCGGGACCTGCACCCACGCGTCGAAGTTGACCTCGCCGATCAGCGACAAGTCGGGCAGCCCGGCGATCTGGTCGGGCAGCGCGGGGTAGCCGAGGTTCCAGCCCTTGGGGTTGGTGCCGCCGGCCGGGCCGGCCTTGACGATCGCCTCCAGGACGATCGCGATCACGGTCGTCACCAGGACGCCGATCAGGATCGCGCCGCGCACGCGCCTGGCGACCAGGATGCCGGTGATCAGCAGCCCGATCACGAACACCAGCGTCGGCCAGCTCGCGATCGAGCCGCCGATGCCCAGCCCGACCGGCACGGTGGTGTTCGCCGCGTCCGGGATGCGCCGCACGAAACCGGCGTCCACCAGGCCGATCAGGGTGATGAACAGGCCGATGCCGACCGCGATGGCGGCCTTCAGCGCGGGCGGCACGGCGCGGAACACCATCGTGCGCACCCCGGTCAGCACCAGGACCAGGATGATCAGGCCGTTGAGCAGCACCAGGCCCATCGCCGCCGGCCAGCTCATCTGCGGCGCGACGCTGACCGCGATCAGCGAGTTGATGCCGAGCCCGGTGGCCATCGCGAACGGGTAGTTCGCCACGACGCCCATCAGGATCGTCATCACCCCGGCGATCAGCGCGGTCACGGCCGCCACCTGCGGGACCGGCAGGATGTTGCCGAACAGGTCCTTGTGCGCGCCCGCGTCCTGCGCCGAGAAACTGCCGATGATCAGCGGGTTGAGCACCACGATGTAGGCCATCGTGACGAACGTGACCAGCCCGCCGCGCACCTCGCGGCCGACGCTCGACCCGCGTTCGGTGATCTTGAAGAACCGGTCGAGCCCGGTCCTGCCGCCCTGCTCAGCCAATGCAACCTGCCTTACCTGCTGCTCCTGCGATGACCCGCGGGTAGCCTTCCTGACGTGGCCGATCCGATCAACGCCGGGGATGTTAAACGTCCGTTGCTTCCGGTGCCCGAGTTGCCTGAGCGACTGGTGGTGCTCTACCCGGTCGTCGTGGTCGGCACACTCGTGTGGTTCACCGGGTTCGTCGTGCTCGGCGCGCTGCGCGTGTTCGGCGCCGGCGGGCCGGCGGACGTGTGGATGTGGACCTGCCTGGCCGGCGGCGTCCTCGGGCTGATGGGGATGGGCATCATGAGCTGGCAGCGCTGGGCCCGCCGCCGCGGTTCGCGGAGCGCCCAGACGGGCCTCTAGATGTATCCGGTCAGGACGTTGGTAGCGGCTGGCTGGTGTTGACATGGGGAGAGCCTCCGGTTGGGGTGTGGCTTGTCTAGGACCCACGCCAGGCCGGAGGCTCTCGTGTCACACCGTAATGCCCGTACGACGTTCTTGGGCAGGTTGCTGATCGTCCAGCGGCATCGTCAGGGGTGGCCACAGGCACATATCGCGAAGGCAATGGGCATTTCACGCAAGTGCGTGAAGACCTGGTTGGACCGGCACGCCGCCGAGGGCGAAGCCGGCCTGCACGACCGGTCCTCACGTCCCCATTCCTCACCGCGGCGGACCAGTGCCGAGACCGAGCGGCAGATCCTCGAGCTGCGGCAGCGGGAGCGTCGCGGTCCGGACTGGCTGGGGGCGCAGCTGGGAGTGCCGGCGCGGACGGTGTCGCGCGTGCTGGCCCGCCACAACGCGCCTCGGCTGTCGGCGCTGGACCCACTCACCGGGCAGGTCATCCGGGCCAGCAAGACCACCGCGGTGCGGTATGAGCGCAATACCCCGGGCGAGCTAGTTGTTGCGGGTCATGACGTTGGTGTCGGCTGCGGGGGCTTGAGACGAGGGGACGGGTCTTTCGGCGGCAGGATGAGAAGTGCGACCCACTCATCCGCCGAGAGAAAGACCCGTCCATGCACCACCGTA
>NZ_PQHW01000148.1 GCF_003385215.1 Amycolatopsis thermalba
GGGTGGGCGGGCAGCCACGTGGCGCTGATGCCGATGCCGAACCTCCCCGACCTCGCGGGGCACCTGCTGTCCCAGGACGTGATCTGGGTGTGGGGCGGCAGCGTCGCCGGGTTGCTGGCGCTGTGGCGGCTGCACGGCCTCGACGGGGTGATGCGCGAGGCGTGGCAGGCCGGGGTGGTCCTGACCGGCGTCTCGGCCGGCTCGATCTGCTGGCACGCCGGCGGCACGACCGACTCGTTCGGGCCACAGCTGCGGCCGGTGACGAACGGGCTGGGCCTGCTCCCGTGGTCCAACGGCGTGCACCACGACAGCGAACCCGCCCGGCGCCCGCTGTTCCAGTCGCTGATCGCGGACGGCACGCTGCCGCCCGGCTACGCGACCGACGACGGGGCCGGCCTGCTCTACCGCGGCGGTGAGCTGGCCGAGGCGCTGGCGGAGCGGGACCGCGCCGGGGCCTACCGGGTGGACCGCGGGCCCGGCGGCGGCGCGGTCGAGACCCCGCTGGACGTGCGCCGGATCCACTGAACCACCCGGTGACTTCCGGCCCTTTCCGCAGGTGGCTGGGCGGGGCAGCGTGGAACGAGCACCACCGGGAGGCTGCCATGCGGGACAAGAACTGGCGTGTCGACATCGTGATCGACGAGCACGAGACGCGGACCCGCGCCACCGCGCGACTGCACACCGACGGCCGGACCGGCCTGGTCGGGATCGGCACGGCCCGGCTCAACCCGGCCGACACCAACGTCCCGGAGATCGGCGACGAGCTGGCCGCGGCGCGGGCGCTCAGCGATCTGGCGCACCGCCTGCTCGACGCGGCCGCCGGGGACATCGAGGAAGTGACGCACCAGCCCGCCCACCTGCGGTACTGACAGCGCCTCCCGCGATCAGCCGACCTGCGGCGGGACGCCCTCCCGTCCGTGACAACATCGGCGCCGGTGCCGGCCACTGTCCGGTGTGACCATGCAACTGACCGGACTGGGGGTGTCGGTGGAGCCGGGCGACGCCGACCTGTGGGCGCGCGCCGCAGGCGGTGACCGGGAGGCCTTCACGGCGCTCTTCGAACGCCACGCGCAGGCCGTGTGGAACCACGCCTACCGGCTGACCGGTTCCTGGGCCAGCGCCGAGGACCTCACCTCCGGCACCTTCCTCACCGCCTGGCGCAAGCGCGGCGACGTCACCCTGGTGCGGGACAGCGCCCTGCCCTGGCTGTTCACGGTCGCCGGCAACCTCGCCCGCGACGAGCACCGGGGCCGCGCGCGGCGGTCGCGGCTGCTGCGCCGGATCCCCCGCCCGGCGCCGGAGTCCGACCACGCCGACGGCGTCGCCGCCCGCGTGGACGGCGAGGCGCGCCTGCAGCGGATCGTCGACGCGGTCCGCGCGCTTCCGGCCGCGCAACGGCAGGTCGTCGAGCTGTGCCTGCTCGGCGAGCTGCCGATCGGTGACGCCGCCGCCCTGCTCGAGGTCGCCGAAGTGACCGTGCGCGCGCACCTGTCGCGCGCCCGCGCCCGGCTCCGTGCCCTGCTGGAGGAGAAATGAGCCACGCCCTGCCCCCGCGCCGCGAACTGCCGCCCGAGGTCCGCGAGCGGATGCGCGCCACCGTGCGTGCCGGGCTCGCCCCGCGCCGGGGGCGAGCCCTCGCGGCCGCCGCGGCCGTGGTCCTGCTGGTCGGCGGCGCGTTGATCGGCGCCCAGTTCCTCCGCCCGGCGGAGCCGGTCGCCGGTGCCGGCGGCGGCGTGGACGACCGGTGCTGGGCGGCGATCGCCTCGGCGGGCCGGGTCGCGCTGGTCCTGCCGCGCGCCGAGTGGCAGGTCACCGGCAGGCGCGCGCTCGGCGACGACGTGGTCACGTCCTACCTCGCCGGCGGGAAACCGGTGTTCTGCGAGACCACCGCGACCACGGTGACCGTGTCCGATCCGGGCGCCGCGCCGGCTTCCGCGCCCGGCAGCCGCACCGGGCTGCTGCTGCGCACCGGGACTGGCCTGGTGGCCGGGGTGGCGGACCCGTTGTGGCCGCGGATCGAGCTGTCCCTGGCCGACGGGCTCGGCGTCACCGTCGAGCCGGTCACGCCGGCGAGCGGGGTGTTCACCGCGTTCACCGGGACCGGCCCGGCAACCCCGTTGTGGGCCGGGATGTCGGTCGAGGGCCAGACCGCCCGTCCCGGTCCGCGCGTCGAGCTGCCGCCGGCGCCGGCGCCGCTGGTCTCGGTGGTCGACGTGCCGGGCGACCGGTCCTCGCCGGCCGGCCGCGCGCTGGGCGAGTGCCTGGCGGCGCTGGCCGAACCGCCCGACGACGCCGACGGCTACCAGCCCGGCGCGATGCTGGAGAACGGGCCGTACCGGGTCGTGCTGGGGCGCAGCGCCGAGCACACCATCGCGTGCGTCAGCGGCCCGGCCGGGGCCACGCTGCAGCTGGACACGTTCGTCGGCCGGTCGATCCCGGTGCGCCGGCTGTCGGTGCCCGCGCAGGGCGGGAAGGTGCCGTTCGTGGGCATCGCGCCACGCTCGGCCGCGAGCATGGTCGCCGATTTCGGCACCGGTGAGCCGGTCACCGTGCCGGTCGTGAACGGGACGTTCGCCGGATGGCTGCCCCAGGGAGCGACGCCGGTGTACCCCGAGCGGGGGGACGCGTGGGTGCGGGTGGCGGACGCGCGCGGCGTGACGCTCTACAACGGCTCGGTCACGCTTCGGTGAGCGGCGAGCTGTAACGGCGCCCGCGCGGCAGGTTCGCCAGGTTCGTCCCCCCGCTCGCGGTGCTGGTGACCTACCCCAGGAAGGTCACCGTCTCGGCCATCGGCGCGCGCTCGATGCGTTCCTGGCTCGCGGCGGGGTCGGCGTAGCCGATGGACATGCCGCAGAACAGGATCAGCCGCTCCGGCGGGGACACCACCTCGGCCACCGTGGTGCGGTAGACCGACCACGCCATCTGCGGGCAGTTGTCCAGCCCCTCCGCGCGGAGCAGCAGCATGACCGTCTGCAGGTACATTCCCGCGTCCGCCCACTGGGCCGCGCCCATGGTCCGGTCCAGGTAGCAGAACAGCGCGGCCGGGGCGCCGAAGCAGTCCCAGTTCCGCGCGACCGCCGCCTGGCGCGCGGCGGCGTCGTCGCGGGGGATGCCGCGGTAGCGCTGCGCCGCCGCCGCGGATCGGCGTTCCCGGTACGGAGACGGCAAATCGGGCGGGTACATGGTGTACTCGCGCTCGTCGCCGGGGTCGCCCGCCGCCACGCGCTCGGCGGTCCGCTTCTTCAGCTGCGCCAGTGGCTCCCCGGTCACCACGTACACGTGCCAGGGCTGCAGGTTTCCCCCGGACGGCGCCCGCGACGCCGCCCGCAGCAGGCGCGCGAGCACCTCGTGCGGAACCGGGGTGCCGTCGAACGCGCGCACCGCCCGGCGCGTCGCCACCGCTTCGTAGACGTCCACAGTGGTCCTTCCTCCTCGTGGTCCTAGGGTGGTGACGACCGACGACGGGGAAAGGTGACCGGTGGATTTCGAAGCGCATCGCGACCACCTGATCGGCGTGGCCTACCGCATGCTCGGCTCGCTCGCCGACGCCGAGGACGCCGTCCAGGAGACGTGGCTGCGCATGGCCCGCACGGACACCGCCGAGGTGCGCAACCCGGCCGGCTGGTTGCGCACCGTGCTGTCCCGCGTGTGCCTGGACGTGCTGCGGCAGCGCGCCCGGCACGAGCCCGAGGCGGACCCGGACCCGGCGCCGGGCGCGGACCGGGAAGTGCTGCTCGCCGACGAGGTGGGCCGCGCGCTGCTCGTGGTGCTGGACCGGCTGGGGCCCGACGAGCGGGTCGCGTTCGTGCTGCACGACGTGTTCGCCGTGCCGTTCGACGAGATCGCCCCGATCGTCGGCCGCACCACGGCGACGGCGAAGAAGCTGGCCAGCCGGGCACGCGCGAAGGTCCGCGGCGCCGCCCCGGGCCCCGATACGGCCGGGCACCGGCGGGTGATCGAGGCGTTCCTGGCGGCGTCCCGGACCGGCGACCTCGACGCGATCGTCGCGGTGCTCAGCCCGGACGTCGTGCGCCGCGCCGACGGCCGCCCCGAGGTGCGGGGCGCCCGCCGGGTGGCGGAGGAGATCGTCGTGTTCGGGCGGAACGCCCGGTTCGCGGACTTCGCCCTCCTCGACGGCGAGCCGGGCCTGGTGATCGCGCCGGACGGCCGCCTCCGCCTGGCGATCCGCTTCACACTCGACGGCGAGCGGGTCGCCGGCTACGAGCTGATCACCGAGCCGGCCCGCCTGGAGCGGATCACGCTCACGCTGGGGTGAGGCGCACGCCGTCGTCGTCCACTTCGGACCGCGGTTGCGGGCCTTCCGGCCCTACCGGACGCCGCCCGCATCGGTCAGGCTGTGTCATGGGCATCTACCAGCAGCAGGTCCTGCCGCGCGTGATCGACGTGCTGTGCGGGCTGGAGGTGGCGAACCCGTACCGGGCCCGCGTGTGCGCCGGGCTGCACGGGCGGTCCTGGAGATCGGTTTCGGTTCCAGGCACAACGTCCCGTTCTACCCGGCCGCGGTGACGGCCGTGGACGCGATCGAGCCCTCCGACGTGGCCTGGAAGCTGGCCGCGGAACGGGTGGCCGCCTCGCCGGTGCCGGTCGAGCGGTCCGGCCTGGACGGGCAGTCCCTGCCGCTGCCCGGCGCCACCTGCGACACCGCCCTGTCGACCTACACGCTGTGCACGATCCCGGATGCCGGATCGGCGCTGAGGGAGGTCCGGCGCGTGCTGAAACCGGGCGGCACGCTGCACTTCCTCGACCACGGCCTCGCTCCCGACCGCGGGGTGCGGCGCTGGCAGCACCGCCTGGACCCGCTGCAGGCCCGCCTCTTCGGCGGCTGCCACCTCGACCGCCCGATCACCGACGTGATCACCGGAGCGGGTTTCGTCATCCGCGAGGCCGACCGGTTCTACGAGAAGGGCTCCCCGAGGTTCCTCGGCGCGGACTACCTCGGCGTCGCGGTGTCGCCCTAGTCAGCGCAGGCGTGCCGGCAGGTGCTCGAAGCCCCGCAGGATCCGGGTGCTCCGGCGGGTCGCGCCGCCGGTGAGGCGCAGCTCCGGGAAGCGGTCGAACAGCGTCCGCAGCCCGATCTCGCCCTCCATGCGGGCCAGCGCGGCGCCCAGGCAGTAGTGCCGGCCCGCCGAGAACGAGATGTGCTCGCGCGCGTTGGCGCGGCGCACGTCGAACCGGGCCGGGTCCGCGAAGACCGCCGGGTCGCGGTTCGCGCCGGCCAGGATCGTCGTCACCACCGAGCCGCCGCGCACCCGCACCCCGCCGACCTCCGTGTCGCGCAGGCAGGTGCGCCCGGTGAGCAGCGCCGGCAGGTCGGCGCGCAGGATCTCGTCGACCGCGTTCGGCCACAGCGACGGCTCCGCACGCAGCGCCGCGAGCTGATCGGGGTGGTCGTGCAGCAGGGCGATGCCGTTGCCGAGCAGGTTCACCGTCGTCTCGAAGCCCGCCGCGAGCACCAGCCCGGCGGTCGCGCGCAGCTCCAGATCGGTCAGCCCCACCCCGTCCTCGCGCGCGGCCACCAGCTGGCTGAGCAGGTCGTCGCCGGGATGGGCGCGCAGGTGGTCCAGGTGCCCGGCGAGCCAGGCGTCGAAATCGGCCAGCGCCGACTCGACCGCGCGGAACTCCCGCCACGGCAGCCCCAGGTCCAGGCTCGGCGCGGCCGCGGTGCCCAGCTCCAGCACGCGCTGCCGCTGCTCCGGCGGCACCCCGAGGATTTCGGCGATCACGGTCACCGGCAGCAGCGCGCAGTAGGCCGCCACCAGGTCCACCGGCCGGTCCGGATCGAGCGCGTCCAGCAGCTCGCGGGCGATCTCCTCGGTGCGCACCCGCAGCTTCTCCACCGCGCGGACGGTGAACACGCGGGTGACGAGCTTGCGGTAGCGGGTGTGGTCCGGCGGCTCGGTCGCCAGCAGCGACGGCGGCGCGATCGGGTGCAGCGTGCCGGTCGCCGACCAGTCGCTCAGCCGCGCGAGCACCCCGTCCGGCGCGGCGCCCACGCCGGCGCGGAAGTCGTTGCTGGTCAGCACTTCCTTCACCGCCGCGTGGCTCGTCGTGACGTAGGCGAAGGAGCCCCGGTAGAGCGGGCCGTGGCCGCGGATCTCGTCGAACAGGCCGGTCAGCGCGGCGGTGGGGGACACCGCGGCCTCGGCCACCAGCCGCGCCTGCAGGTCGCCGCGCCGGGCCGCGGCTCGCAGCGCGGTGCGTGGCAGCGCGTGGCCGACGCCCCAGCGCACCACCGGTTTCACGCCGTCCCGCAGCCGCGCCATCACGACACCTCCACCGTGGTACTGACGGGTACCACGCACCGTAGAGCCGGACGTGCCGCCCGGTCAAGCGGCTGGGTTAGGTTGGCGGCGTGACCGACGTCGACGTGGCGGGCACCGGGTTTCGCGACCGGCTCCTGCAGGGCATGGCCGCGGCCGTGCGCGAACGCGACTACCACGACGTCACGATCGCCGACGTGGTCAACCACGCCCGCACGTCCAAGCGCACCTTCTACGAGCAGTTCGCGAGCAAGCAGGAGTGCTTCGTGGAGCTGCTGCGGCAGACCAACGCGCGGATGGTGCGGGACATCGCGGCCGCGGTCGAGCGGGACGCGCCGTGGCAGGTGCAGGCGCGCCAGGCGGTCGAGGCGCTGATTTCCTCGATGGAGAGCGACCCCGCCCTGTGCCTGAGCTGGATGCGGGCCGCGCCCTCGCTCGGCGAAGCGGGCCGTGCGCTGTCCCGCGAGACGATGGACTCGTTCGTGGCGCTGATGCGTACGCTGGCGGACACCCCCGAGTTGCGGGCGGCGGGCGTGGTGCCCCCGTCGCGTGAGCTGGCGATCACCCTGTTCGGCGGGTTGCGCGAGCTGATCGCGATCACCCTGGAGGAGGGCGGGAACCTGGCCGGGACGGTGGACGTGGCGACCGAGGCCGTCATGCTGATCCTGGGTCCCCGGCCGCGCCGAGCTGACTCGACCGATTGATTCGCCTCACACCGAAGAGTGACGCGGGTCACGTTCTGTCGCTATCGTCCCTGTATGTCCACAAGTGAGGAACGCACCAGAGAGCGTGAGCGTACGGAGAGCGTGACCTCGGCCCTGCTGACCGGCGGCACCTACCGGGGCCTCGCGGAGCAGAAGCTGTCCCCGGCGGAGGAGCGGTTCGAGCGGGCCCGGCGGACCGTCGGGTTCGTGCTCGCCCCGCTCGTGACCATCGTCTTCCTGTTCGTGCCCACCACCCTGGACTCCGGCCAGCAGACCCTGGCCGCGGTGCTGCTCGGCGTGGTGGTGCTGTGGGTGTGCGAACCGGTGCCGATCCCGATCGGCGGCCTGATCGGGGTCGCCGCCATCGTGGTGCTCGGCGTGCTGCCCGCCGACGACGTGCTGGAGCCGTTCGGCTCGTCCACGGTGTTCGTCTTCATCGGGGCGTTCATCCTGGCGCAGGCGATGCTGCGGCACGGGCTGGCGCGGCGGTTCGCCTTCTTCATCCTCGCCATCCCGGGCGTGGGCCGCAGCACCTGGCGGGTGATCGCCGCGCTCGGGTTCGTCACCTGCGTGCTGTCGGCGTTCATCTCCAACACCGCGACGGTCGCGATGCTGCTGCCGACCGCGGTCGGCCTGCTCACCGTCATCGCCGAGCTGATCCGCGGCCGGACGCCGGAGGGGGAGCGGTTCGACCCGCTGCGGCTGCGCGTGGGCATCGCGCTGATGCTCGTGCTCGCCTACGGCGCCAGCGTCGGCGGCCTGCTCACGCCGATCGGTTCGCCGCCCAACCTGATCGGGCGCGGCCTGATCGAGGAGGCCACCGGCGAGCGGATCTCGTTCCTGCAGTGGACCACGATGGCGCTGCCCGCCTGCGTGGCGATGTTCGTGATCCTGGTGGTGCTGCTGATCCTGCTCAACCGCCCGGAGATCCGCAAGCTCACCGGCGTCGAGGAGTACGTGGCCGGCGAGCGGGCGAAGCTGGGCCGGTTCTCGCCCGCGGAGCGCAACACGCTGATCGCCTTCACCATCACCGTCGTGCTGTGGGTGACGCCCGGCATCGTGGCCCTGGTGGCCGGCAACGACTCCCGCGCCTACGAGCTGATCAGCGACCGGCTCGACGAGGGCATCGTGGCCGTGCTCGGCGCGGCGCTGCTGTTCGTGCTGCCGACGAACTGGGCGCAGCGCCGGTTCACGCTCACCTGGTCCGAGGCGGCCCGCATCGACTGGGGCACCGTCCTGCTGTTCGGCAGCGGCATCATCTTCGGATCGCTGCTGTCCAGCACCGGGCTCGCGGAGCGGGTGGGCAACGGGCTGGCCGGGGCGCTCGGGATCGGCAGCGGGCTCGCGCTCACCATCTTCGCGGTGCTGCTGGCGATCCTGGTGTCGGAGACGACGTCCAACACCGCGTCCGCGGCCGTGGTCGTGCCGATCGTCATCCCGATCGCGCTGGCCGCCGGGGTGGATCCGTTCACCCCGGCGCTGGCGGCGACCTTCGCCGCGTCGTTCGGGTTCATGCTGCCGGTGTCGACCCCGCAGAACGCGATCGTCTACGGCTCCGGCGCGGTGCCGATCACCAAGATGATCCGCTCCGGCGCGGCGTTCGACGTCATCGGCGCGATCCTGATCATGCTGCTGATCCCGTTGATGGTCGCGGCGGTCGGCTTCTCCTGAGCCGGCTGCCTCAGACCGGGACCGCGGTGCGCCAGCCGGGCCGGTAGCTCTCGCGCGCCATCGCCGAGTAGGGCGCGGGGCTGACGACGGCACGCACGGGGAACTGTGGGTGCGGCTGGACGGTGACCTCGGCGCCGAGGGTGACGTCCGGGTCGACGGTGGCCAGGGACAGGGCGACGAGGTTGCCGTCGGCGTCGGTGACGGAGTCGAAGCTGGACGATCCGTAGTTGGCGTTGGGCCGGGGACGGAGGGGATCGAGCTGATCATGTGGCTGGTGATGCGCGGCGCGCTGAGCGGGCACCTCTGGCGGGTGCACGAGACCTACCACGTGCCCGCGTCCAACACCGCCGCCGGGCACGAGGTGCACACGCCGACGCTGACCGGTCTCGGCGACCGGGCGCACACCCTGCATCCCGGGGGTGGGCCTGGGCACGCACGTCCAGGACGTGGTGGCGTTGATCGAGGCGTGGGACCTGCACGACGTGGTGCTGGTCGGGCACAGCTACGCGGGCAGGTGATCACCGGGGTGGCCGACCGGGTGCCGGATCGCGTGACGCGGCGGGTGTACCTGGACGCGTTCGACGGCGACGCGGCGATCGACCTGCAGCCGGAGGAGATCGCCGCGCACTACCGCGAGTCGGTCGCCGGGCCCGGCTTCGGGTGGCTGATCCCGGTGCGGCCGCTGCGGGTGCTGGGCGTCACCGAGCGGTCCGATGTGGACCGGCTGAGCGCGCGGCTGACCCCGCGCCCGTGGCTGGGTTGCACCGAACCGCTGCGGCTGTCCGGCGCGGTGCAGCGGGTGCCGGCGGCGTTCGTCGAGCGCACCGGCTGGATGCGGGTGTTCCAGCCGCACGCGGCCCGGGCGGCCGCGCGGGGGTGGCCGGTGCTGATGATCGGCACCGGCCACGAGGCGATGGTCACCGAGAACCGGCTGCCCGCCGACACGCCCGGCCAGACCCGCGACCGGCTGCGCGAGGCGGAACGGGGGCGGGCGATGCAGCTGCGGGCCGAGGGCGTGCTGAAGCGGCTGTGGCGGGTCCCCGGCCGCAACGCCACGATCGGCCTCTACGAAGCCGAGGACCCGGCCACCCTGCACGACGCGCTGACGTCCCTGCCGATGTGGCCGTGGATGGACGTCACGGCCGAGCCGCTGGCCACCCACCCGCAGGAACGCTAGGCGCGCAACGCCTCGGCCAGGACGTCCATCGCGTCGTGGAGCAGTTCGTCGCTGATCGTCAGCGGAGGCAGGAAGCGCAGGACGTTGCCGTGGGTGCCGCAGGTCAGCACGATCACGCCCCGCTCGTGGGCCGCCGCCGCGACCGCCTTCGCCAGCGCCGGGTCCGGATCGAGCGAGCCGGGCCGCACCAGCTCGACCGCGATCATCGCGCCGCGGCCGCGCACGTCCCCGATCCGGGGGTCGGCCAGCGCCCGGAGCCGGGACGTGAGCAGCGCGCCGATCTCGCGCGCCCGTGCCACCAGCCCGTCCTGCTCGATGGTCTCGATCGCGGCCAGCGCGGCGGCGCACGCCAGCGGGTTGCCGCCGTAGGTGCCGCCCAGCCCGCCGGTGTGCGCGGCGTCCATGATCTCCGCGCGCCCGGTCACCGCCGACAGCGGCAGCCCGCCCGCGATGCCCTTCGCGGTCACGATCAGGTCCGGCACGACACCCTCGTGGTCGCAGGCGAACCAGTCGCCGGTGCGGGCGAACCCGGTCTGCACCTCGTCGGCGACGAACACCACCCCGTTCGCGCGGCACCACTCCGCGAGCGCGGGCAGGAACCCCGGCGCGGGCGCGATGAACCCGCCCTCGCCCTGGATCGGCTCGATCACCATGGCCGCCAGGTTCGCCGCCCCGACCTGCTTCTCGACCACCTCCAGCGCCCGGCGCGCGGCCTCGGCGCCGTCCAGGCCGCCGTCGCGGAACGGGTAGGACAGCGGCGCCCGGTAGACCTCGGACGCGAACGGCCCGAACCCGTGCTTGTACGGCATGGACTTCGCGGTCATCGCCATCGTCAGGTTGGTGCGGCCGTGGTAGGCGTGGTCGAACACCACCACCGCGTGCCGGCCGGTGTGCGACCGCGCGATCTTGACCGCGTTCTCGACCGCCTCGGCACCCGAGTTGAACAACGCCGTGCGCTTGTCGTGATCACCGGGTGTCAGCCGGTTGAGTGATTCGGCGACGGCCACGTATCCCTCGTACGGCGTGACCATGAAACAGGTGTGGGTGAACGCCTCCACCTGCTCCCGCACGGCCGCCACGACCCGCGGGTTGCTCGCGCCGACGGTCGTGACCGCGATGCCCGAGCCGAGGTCGATCAGGTGGTTGCCGTCGACGTCCACCACGATCCCGCCGCCGGCCGCGGCCGCGAAGACCGGCATGGTGGTGCCGACGCCCGCGGCGACCGCGGCGCCCTTGCGCGTCATGAGTTCGCGGGACAGCGGTCCCGGGATCGCCGTCTCCAGCCGCCGCTGCTGGCGGATGCCTGTGTCCGTGCTCGTGGTCATGCCCCAGTTTCGGAACCGGCCGGTCATGCTGTCCAATACTTGATTGGCAGAATTTCGATGCCTGGGAGGCATGATGGAGCTGCGGCACCTGCGGTACTTCGTGGTGACCTGCGAGGCGGGCACGGTCAGCCGGGCGGCCCAGCTGCTGCACATCACCCAGCCGAGTCTGTCGCGGCAGTTGCGGCAGCTGGAGGAGGAGCTGGGCGCGGACCTGTTCGACCGGGCGGGGCGGCGGATGACGCCGTCCCGGGTCGGCCGGGCCCTGCTGGCGGACGCGCGGGACGTGCTGGAGCGGGCCGAGGCGCTGAAGACGGCGGCGACGTTCCACGCGCACGGCCGCATCGACCGGCTGACGATCGGCGCGCCGACGGTGACGCTGACCGACGTGGTGGCCCCGTTCATCGCGACGCTGGCGCCCGAGGACCCGACGATCGACGTCCTGGGCGCGGACGGGCTGTCCGCGGTGGAGACGCTGGCGCGCGGCGCCGATCTGGCGATCGCCACGGCCGCGCCCCGCGCGCCCTACCGCTCGCGGCGGCTCGCGGTGCTGCCGGTGTGGGCGTACGTGCCGGAGCGGCACCCGTGGCGGGGCCGGGGGAGCGTGCCGCTCGCGGAGGTGCTGGAGGAGCAGGTGATCATCCTGCCGCCGGCGTTCACCGCGCGGCAGTCGCTGGACGCGGCGCTGCTCGAGCTGGGCACCACCTACGCGCGGGTCATCGAGGCCGCGAACGGCACGGTGGCGCAGGCGCACGCCGCGGCGGGCCGGGGAGTGGCCCTGGTGTCGGACGACCCGCGGTTCGGGCTGGTGCCGCTGCGGGTGCGCACGGGGGAGCGCCGGCTGGAGATCAAGCTGACCGCGGCGTGGGACGCGCGCCACAAGGCAGCCGCGACGCTGGAAACCTTCGCCCACCGCTTGGGTGATTTCGTGGGGGAGCGCTACGGACAGCCGGGTTGAGCCGCGCCACGGGCACGAGCGGCAGGCCTGAGTCCCGCTCCCACACGCGGCAGGCGATGCCGACGCTGTCGCTGGCCGGGAAGACCGGCATGCGGTGGAGTCCTTCCGTCCCCGGGTCAGGGCAGGGCAATCCGCACCCCGAGCCCGACCAGTAGCGTGCCCATCGCGGCGTCGATCCCGCGCCGCACCCGCGCCGCGGACAGCACTCGCCGCAGCGCGCCCACGACGTTCGCCAGCACCAGGAACCACGCCAGCGTCACCCCGGACGCCACGACGGCCAGCAGCAGGTGGTCACCGGGCCCGGCGCCGCCGGGGACGAACTGGGGCAGCAGCGCGAGGAAGAACGCCGCGACCTTGGGGTTGAGCAGGTTGCACACCAGACCCTGGCGGAACGCGCTGCCGGCTTCAGCGGCCGGCTCGGGTGCGGTGTACCGGCCGCGGCGCGCGGCGAGCAGGGCCCGGATCCCCAGGAACAGCAGGTAGGCCGCACCGGCGAGCTTGACCACCGTGAACGCCACCGCGGACGCCGCGAGCAGCCCGGCGAGCCCGAGCGCGGTCACGATCGCCCAGCAGAACACCCCGGCGGTGATGCCCGCCGCGCACGCCATGCCGGCGCGGCGCCCGGAGACCAGCGCGTTGCGGCTGACGATCACGAAGTCCGGTCCTGGCGCCATCGCGCCGAGGACGATCACGCCGGCGAGCGCGACGAGCTGGGTCATGGTCATCCGGCGACCCTACCGCTCCGGCCCGCGTCGTCACGCGGTTTCCGGAGCGGTCCACAGTGGACTTGCTCAGGCGGCGCGCGCGGCTCCGCCGCCCAGCCGGTCGAGCAGGCCGGCCCGGTGCAGGTCGGCCACCGGGGAGAGCAGGTCGGGGTGCCGCAGCAGCACGGCTGCCTGCCGGTCGCGGAGGTCGGGGTCGGTGAGGCGGCGGAAGTCGGGGGCGAGACCGGCGGCGTGGACGGAGCCGGTGACGGTCGCGGCGGCGGCCAGCGCGAGTTCGCGGTCGGCGAGCAGGCAGGCCGCCCAGCTGGCGACGACCTCGTCGACCCAGGTGCGCCAGGCGGTGTCCTCGCCCGGCACGACGTCGACTCCCGCGACCCAGTCCAGCCGCCCGGACCCGCCGGGGCCGACGACGTCGAGGAGCCCGGCGTCCAGGGCGGTGGGGTAGCGCAGCCACGCGGCGACGGTCGCGGCCTGGCGGCACTGCGCCTCGGCGAGGGCGGCGCTCAGGGGGCCGCGCTCGGGCGGGTACGCGCGCAGCAGCCACTGCGCGGTGGCCGCGATGACGGACGACAGGTCGGCGGACACTTCCGGGCACCTTCCGGGACTACGGGGGCGGTTCGAGCACGCTAACAGCTGGTCCCGCCCCGCCCGGCGCAGTTTTGCCGCACGTCACAGCCCCGCGGACGACGATCACACCGCGCCAGGGTTCTGGGAGGGGCCGCCAGGTGTGCGCGGAGGGGAGGGCCGACCCCGGAGGGGGAGGTGGTGGTGATCGCCGCCGGGACGGGCGGCCGGTCCGGCGCCGAGGGCGGGC
>NZ_PQHW01000149.1 GCF_003385215.1 Amycolatopsis thermalba
CACCAGCAACGAGGCACGAGCAGCAGCACTTGCAGCCTGGATCGAGCACTACAACACTGAACGCCGCCACAGCGCACTCGGAGGACGACCGCCCATCAGCCGGCTACCAACCTAACGGCCGGATACACCTAGGCCCCGACGGCCACCGGCCCGGCCCCGCGGCAAAGCGCTCACCAACCCCACTACCTAAGCCGCCACCACCCCACCGACGCCGGTCCGCCCCGCGGGTGTCCCCACCAGCTCCACCGTCACCCCCGGCCGCACGCGTTCCCCGAACACCGCCACGATCGCGTCCGTCACCCCGGCCACCAGCCGCGCCACGAGGTCGTCCGCGTCCGGGCGCTCGAAGGCGGCCTCCCGGATCCCGAAGGTCACCGCCGGCGCCGGCGCCTCCGCCGGCTTGCCCCCGATGCCCCACCGGTTCGCGGGCACCCCGGCCAGCCGCACCACCGCGATCTCCCGCGCCCATTCCCCGTACACCGCGACGATCGCCTCGGTCAGGCCCTCGATCAACTCGGTCTCCCGCCCGGCGAGGTCGCTCTCCAGGACGTGGACGGTCAGATGTGGCATCTCAACTCCCAAAGTAGATTTGCAAGCAAAGATAATCTCGCCCGGAGTGGCTGTCAACCACGCGCGCACCCCTTAGGGTGGAGGCGTGAAGGTCAACTCACCCGAAGAGCTGGCGACGGAGCTGGACCGGGTCGGCTACCTCGCCGACGAGGGCGTCGCCACCGCCGCGTTCCTCGCGTTGCGCATGCAGCGCCCGCTGTTCTGCGAAGGCGAACCCGGCACGGGGAAGACCTCGCTGGCCGTGTCGCTGTCCGAGGCGCTCGGCCTGCCGCTCGTGCGGTTGCAGTGCCACGAGGGCATCGACGCCGCACAGGCGCTGTACGAATGGGACTTCCCGCGCCAGCTGCTGCACCTGCGCGCGCTGGAGGCCGGCAGCGAGCACCTGGACGTCGACGCCGCCGAGCAGTCGCTGTTCACCGAGCGGTTCCTGCTGGCCCGGCCGCTGCTGCGGGCGCTGAAGGAGTCGCCGTGCGTGCTGCTGGTCGACGAGATCGACCGCGCCGACGACGAGTTCGAGGCGTTCCTGCTGCAGCTGCTCGACGAAAACGCGGTCACGATCCCGGAGTTCGGCGAGATCCGCGCCGCGCGGCCGCCGCTGGTGCTGCTGACCTCCAACCGCACCCGCGAGGTGCACGACGCGTTGAAACGGCGCTGCCTGTACCACTGGCTGGAGCACCCCGACCTGGCCCGCGAGGTCGCCATCCTGCGCCGCCGGCTGCCCGGAGTCGGCGAACGGCTCGCGACGCAGGTGGCCGCGGCCGTCCGCCGGCTGCGTGAGCTGGAGCTGCTGAAGCCGCCGGGCATCGCCGAGTCGCTGGACTGGGCGCAGGCGTTGCTGACGCTCAACCGCAGCGAGCTGGACGCGGAGGCCGCGGCCCGGACCCTCGGCGCGGTGCTCAAGTACTCCGAGGACCTCGACCGCGTCCGCGCCAAGCTCGACACGGTGCTGTCCTAGCCGACCCGGGCGAGCGCCTCCGCGATGCCGCGCCCGCCGATCCACCCGCGCCCGTCCGGCGTCGCGTACTCGACGAACGTGAGCACCTCACCGGAGTCCGTGGTGCAGGACGTGTGCTCCAGCACTTCGCCGGTCACCGCGGGCGAGTCCAGGTAGACCTCCCGCAGCAGCTGCCACAACTCCTTGGCCGTCACCTCCGCGCCGGTGCGGTCGGTGTGCCGCTGGACGTGCCGGGCGAAGTCGATCTGCAGCCGCCGCGGCAGTTCGATCCCGTACTCGCTGCTCAGCAGGTGGGCGATGCCGCCCTTGCCGGACTGCGAATTGACCCGGATGACCGCCTCGTACGTACGGCCCAGATCAGCCGGATCGATCGGCAGGTACGGCACGCGCCATTCGAGTTCGTCCGCGGGGACGCCGGTCGCCGCCGCGCGTGCCCGGTGCTCGGCGAAGCCCTTGCGGATCGCGTCCTGGTGCGTGCCGGAGAACGCGGTGTGCACCAGGTCGCCGACGTAGGGATGCCGCTCGTGCACCGGCATCCGCGTGCAGTGCTCGACCTCCCGCCGGACGCGGTCGATGTCCGAGAAGTCGATCATCGGGTCGATCCCCTGGGCGTGCAGGTTCAGCGCCAGCGTGGCGATGTCGACGTTGCCGGTGCGCTCGCCGTTGCCGAAGATGCAGCCCTCGACGCGCTGGGCCCCGGCGAGCAGGGCCAGTTCCGCGCAGGCGATCCCGGTGCCGCGGTCGTTGTGCGGGTGCACCGACAGGATCACCGAGTCGCGGCGGTCGAGGTTCTGGTGGACGTACTCGATCTGGTCCGCGTAGACGTTCGGGGTGGCGACCTCGACCGTGGCGGGGAGGTTGAGGATCACCGGCCGGTCGGGACTCGCCTCCCACAACGTGGTCATCGCCGAGCACAGGTCGAGCACGTAGTCCGGCTCGGTCAGGTTGAAGACTTCCGGGGAGAACTCGAACCGGACGTCCTCCCGGTCCCCGGTCAGCCGGAGGATGTCCGCGCCGCCGGCCACGATCATCGCCGTCAGCTCGTCGCGGTCGCGGCCCAGGACGACCTCGCGCCAGACCGGCGCGGTCGCGGCGTACATGTGGATCACCACCGGGTTCGGCATCCCGGCGACCGACTGGACGGTGCGTTCGATGAGGTCGCGCCGGGCCGGGGTGAACACGACGATCGTGACGTCCTGCGGCGCGAGCCCGGTTTCCGCGATGAGCCGGACGAAGTCGTAGTCGGTCTGCGAGGCCGACGGATAGCCGACCTCGATCTCCTTGTACCCCATCTCGACCATGAGCCGGAAGAAGCGCCGCTTGCGTTCCGGGTCCATCGGTTCGGCCAGTGCCTGGTTGCCGTCGCGCAGGTCCACCGGGACCCACAGCGGTGCCTGGGTCAGCCGGTTGCCCGGCCAGTCGCGTTCGGACAGTGGGACCGGCACGCGGGAGTACACGTCGCGGTAGCGGTGGGAGGGCATGGGGGAGGGGCGCTGGGGATTCCAGCGGTACATGTTCGCGTTTCCTTCTGGTCGCGGGGCGACCGGCGCAACACAGCTCCCACGGCGGGGAGCCGGTCCGGTCAGGCCCCGCCGTGGCGGTGAAGCAGAAGGAGAACGCGGGTGATCACGGGCTGGAAAGTACCACAACTCGCCCGGCGCGCGCCCCGGCCACGGAGCGCGCGCCGGGCGGCCCTCAGCCGTTGAGCCGGGCGAGCAGGTAGGCCTGCGGGACCGACTCCAGTTCGTGGGCGGGGTCGCGAACCGTCCGCGCCGTCACGCTGAACCCGGCCTGTGCCAGCAGATCGGCGATGCGGTCCGGCGGCAGGCGGTAGGCGTCGGCGGACACGGCGTGCCCGTACGCCTGCTCCACGCGCTTGCGCTCGTCACCGACCTGGAACGCCATCAGCAGGTGCCCGCCCGGCACCAGCACCCGCGCGAACTCGGCGAACACCGACGGCAGCAGCTCCGGCGGCGTGTGGATGATCGAGTACCAGGCGAGCAGCCCGCCGAGGCTGTCGTCCGGCAGGTCCAGCTCCGCCATCGCGCCGATCTCGAACCGCAGGTGCGGGTACCGGCGCCGCGCCTCGGCCACCATCCCCGGCGACAGGTCGATCCCGAACACCGGCACGCCCAGCGAGTCCAGGTGGATGGTGATCCGGCCCGGCCCGCAGCCGACGTCGGCCACCTGTCCGCCGTCGGCCAGCACGTGCTCGGCGAAGACCCCCAGCATCGCCCGGTCCATCGGGCTCTGCGCCAGGTTGTCCTCCAGTGTCTTCGCGTAGTCGATCGCGACGGTGTCGTAGGCCGCGCGAGTCATGTCGAGGTAGGTCACGCGGGCGACCGTATCGGGTCCGCCCGCGCCCGGCGGTGCGACGCGCCGCCGGGAAAATCGTTGCCGTGCAAGAAGAATCAGCGGCGCAGTCCGTGCTCCACGAGATCGAAGGCGCGGTCGATCACCGCGGGCTGGTCGCGGTGCACGTCGTCCGGATCGTCGCCGTCCAGCAACCGCCGGCACACGTGGTCGAAGATCGAGTCGATGGTGGCGGCCAGCAGGTTCGCCGTCAGCCGCGCCTCCAGTGGATCGCCGGTCTCCTCGGCGAGCAGCCGGGCGAGCAGGTCGGCGATCTCCCGGGACTGCTCGTAGGTCCGGGTGACCAGAGCGGGGCTGGCGTGGAGGATCTTCAGGAACCCCGGCGTGCCGGGCAGCGTGCCGGCCAGCGGGTGCCGCTGGGCCACCAGCTCGTGGTGATACCGCCGCAGCGCGGTCACCACGTCCTGGCCGGCGGGGCGCTCCCGGATCACCCGCTCCAGGTCGCGGAGCCGGTCGGCGTGCCGGTCGAGGAACAGGTCCTCCTTCCGCGGGAAGTAGTTGAACACCGTCATCTTCGACACCCCGGCCGCCTCGGCGACCTCGGCCACCGTCACGTTGTCGAAGCCCCGCACGGCGAACAGGCCGGTGGCCACGTCCGAAATGCGCCGTCGCGTGGCCAGCTTCTTCTCCTCGCGCAGTCCCACGCGCTGATCCTATGCCGAATAAAAGATTTGACCGAGTACAAGATTTTCCGGCAGCATGGCGTCATGGACTTCGACGTGGTGATCTCCGGGGGCGGGCCGGTCGGCCTGATGCTGGCGTGCGAGCTGCGGCTCGGCGGGGTGGACGTGCTGGTCGTGGAACGCCGGACCGAGATCGATCCGACCCTCAAGGCCGGCGCGATCAACCTCGTGACGGCCGAGGCGCTGTACCGGCGCGGCCTGCTGGACCGGCTCGAGGACGAGCGCGACCGGGCGCTCCGGGCGCTGGGGGCCGGGGCGGCGCTGCGGAACTCGCCGCCGCCGCTCGCCGGGCACTTCGGCGGGATCATGGTCGGCGCGGACCTGGTCGACCTCACCGATCCCGCGTTCCGGGACGCGGGACCCGCGGCCCGCCTGACCCTGGTGGGCCAGCAGGCCGTCGAGAAGGTGCTGGAGGAGCACGCGACCGGGCTGGGTGCGGTCGTGCGCCGCGGCGCCGAGGTCACCGGGTTCGACGCCGGCGACGACGGCGTGACCGTCTTCCTCGGCGGTGACCGGGTCCGCGCCGGCTGGCTGGTGGGCTGCGACGGCGGCCGCAGCCTGGTGCGCAAGCTGGCCGGGTTCGCCTTCCCGGGCACCGATCCGGAGATCACCGGACGCCAGGCGCTGGCCGACCTCGACGGCGCCGAAGCGCTCGGGCTGGGCTGGCACCGCACGAACACCGGCGTCTACGCGCACGGCCCGCTGCCCGGGCGGATCCTGACCGTCGAGTTCGACGGCCCGCCCGCCGACCGCACCACGCCGGTCACGGCGGCGGAACTGCAGGACAGCATCCGGCGAGTGTCCGGAGTGGACGTCACCGTCACCGCGCTGCGGTCGGTGACCCGGTTCACCGACAACGCCCGCCAGGCCACCACCTACCGCCGGGGCCGGGTGCTGCTCGCCGGGGACGCGGCGCACGTGCACTCGCCGTTCGGCGGGCAGGGGCTCAACCTCGGCATCGGCGACGCGGTCAACCTCGGCTGGAAACTCGCCGCGACCATCCGCGGCACCGCGCCGGAGGGGCTGCTCGACACCTACACCGTCGAACGGCACCCGATCGGCGAATGGGTGCTGGAGTGGACCCGGGCGCAGATCGCGGCGATGCGGCCGGATCCGCACACCAAGGCCCTGCGCTCGGTGCTCACCGACCTGCTCACCAGCGGCGACGGGTCGACGTACCTGGCGAAGAAGCTGTCCGGGGTGCTGCACCGCTACCCGGTCGACGGCGACCACGACCTCGTCGGCCGCAGCGCGCCGGACTTCGAGTTCAGCGACGGCAGCCGGCTGGCCGACCACTGCCACGACGGGCGGGCCGTGCTGATCGGCGCGCGGATCGACGACGACCGGGTGCGCGTGGTGCCCGGCAAGTGCGTCCAGCAGCCCGAACTCAAGGCCCTGATCAGGCCGGACGGGCACGTCGCGTGGGCGTCCGAGGACGGCGGCACCGACGGCTTGACGAAGGCGTTCGCGACCTGGTTCGGCACGCGCGACCCCTCGCATCGGATTTTCGCGTAACAATGGGCGGGTGAGCACCCGGGATCCGCTGGCGGGATTCGTCGGCTTCGCCACCGCGCTGCGCGAAGCCGGCGTCGCGTGCGGGCCGCAGCGGGTGCAGGCCTACCTCGACGCGGTCGAGCGGCTCGACGTCGGCGAGGCGGACCAGCTGTACTGGGCGGGCCGGCTGACACTGTGCTCGGACCCGGACGACCTGATCCGCTACGACGACGCGTTCGCGCAGTGGTTCGCCGCCGCGCCACCGGAACCGCGGCCGGCCACGGTCCGCCGCGAGCAGCGGTCCCGCATGGCGGCCCTGGTGTCCCAGTCCGCGGGCCAGGGGGAGGCCGAGTCGGACGACGACGAGCTGCGCGTCGCGGCGACGGACGCGGAGGTGCTGCGCGAACGCGATCTCGCCGAGCTGTCCAAGGCCGAGCGGGAGCACCTGCGGGAGCTGATGGCGGTGCTGCGGCCGCAACCGCCGATGCGGAAGTCGCTGCGCAGCAGGCCGGCGCGCCGCGGTTCGCTCGACCCGGGGCGGACGCTGCGCGCGATGCTGGCCGGCGGCGGGGAACCGGTGCGGCTCGTGCACCGGAACCGGTCGAACCGGCCGCGGCGGGTGGTGCTGCTGCTCGACGTGTCCGGCTCGATGAGCCCGTACGCCGACTCGCTGCTGCGGTTCGCGCACGTCGTGGTGCGCCGGGCGCCGGCCGCGGTCGAGGTGTTCACCCTCGGGACCCGGCTGACCAGGGTGTCCCGGCAGCTGCGGCAGCGCGACCCGGAACGCGCGATGCTCGCCGCCGGCACCGCGGTCCCCGACTTCGCCGGCGGCACGCGGCTGGGCGAGACACTGCGGATCTTCCTGGACCGCTGGGGACAGCGCGGGCTCGCGCGCCGCGCCGTCGTCACGGTGTTCTCCGACGGCTGGGAACGCGGGGATCCCGGCCTGCTCGGCGAGCAGATGGCGCGGATGCGCCGTCTGGCGCACGCGGTGTTCTGGGTGAACCCGCACGCGGGACGCGAAGGCTACGCTCCGGTGCAGTCCGGCATCGCGGCCGCGCTCCCGCACGTCGACCGCTTGCTGGCCGGCCACAGCCTGGCCACCCTGGAACGACTGCTGCTGGAGATCCGCGATGCATGACGTACTGGACGAGTTGTACAAGCGCTGGCGCGAGGGCGAGGCCGTCGGCGTCGGGACCGTGGTGGCCACGTTCTCCTCGGCGCCCCGCGCGCCGGGTGCGGCGATGCTGGTCACCGAGGACGGCACGGCCGTCGGCAGCGTGTCCGGCGGCTGCGTCGAGGGCGCGGTGTACGAGCTGGCGCAGCAGGTCGTGGCCGACCGCGAGCCGGTGCTGCAGCGCTACGGCGTCAGCGATGACGACGCGTTCGCGGTCGGCCTGACCTGCGGCGGGATCATCGACATCTACGTCGAGCGGATCGACCGGGAGACCCTGCCCGAGCTGGGCGACGTCGTGGACTCGGTGCACCGGGGCGAGCCGGTCGCCGTCGTCACCGTGATCGAGCACGAGGACCCGGAGCGGCGCGGGCGGCACATGATCGTGTGGCCGGACCGGACCGCGGGCACGCTCGGTACCGACCGGATCGACGACGCGGTCGCCGAGGAGGCGCGCGGCCTCCTCGCCAACGGGCGCACCGGAACGCTGCACTACGGGCTGGAGGGCGAGCGGCGCGGCGAGGGCATGGCGGTGTTCGTCAACTCCTTCGAACCGCAGCCGCGGATGCTGGTGTTCGGCGCGATCGACTTCGCGGCGGCGATGGCACGCATGGGCGCCTACCTCGGTTACCAGGTCACGGTGTGCGACGCGCGTCCGGTGTTCGCCACCGCGTCGCGGTTCCCGGAGGCCGACGACGTGGTCGTGGACTGGCCGCACCGCTACCTCAAGGCCGAGGCGGAGGCCGGCCGGATCGACCGGCGGACGGTGATCGCGGTGCTCACCCACGACCCGAAGTTCGACGTGCCGCTGCTGGAGGTCGCGTTGCGGCTGGACGTCGGCTACATCGGGGCGATGGGGTCGCGGCGCACCCATGAGGACCGCCTCACCCGCTTGCGGGAGGCGGGGTTGACGGAGGAGGAACTGTCGCGATTGGCCTCCCCGATCGGACTCGACCTCGGGGCCCGCACACCGGAGGAGACCGCGGTGTCGATCGCCGCGGAGATCATCGCGTTGCGGTGGGGCGGCGGCGGGAAACGGCTCACCGAACTGTCCGGGCGCATCCACGGCTGACCCTCTCGCACGTGCACGACTGGCCCTTTCGCACCTGTGCGGGTGGTCAGTTCGTACGAGGCAGTTCCGCGTTTGCGGTGGGACAGCAGGGATTTCCGCGCAGGTGCGGGAGCCGGGGTGAAGTGTCACCCAACCAGGACTTGTCCGATCGGCACGGACGTAGCACGCTCGCGTGTGAAGCCGATCACCCAGCTCCCACCACTGGAGGCCTCATGCGCATCACCGTCAACGTGGACGGAACCAGCTACACCGACGAGGTCGAACCCCGCACGTTGCTCGTTCACTACCTGAGGGAGACGCTCGGGAAAGTCGGCACCGTCGTCGGCTGCGACACCAGCAACTGCGGTGCCTGCACGGTGCACCTCAACGGGCACAGCGTGAAGTCCTGCTCGGTCCTCGCCGTGCAGGCCGACGGTGCCGAGGTGACGACCATCGAGGGCCTGGCCCGCGACGGCAAGCTCCACCCCGTGCAGGAAGCGTTCCACGACAACCACGCCCTGCAGTGCGGGTTCTGCACGCCGGGCATGATCATGCAGTCGATCGACCTGCTCGCCGACAACCCCAACCCCGACGAGCACGCCGTGCGCGAGGGGCTGGAAGGAAACCTGTGCCGCTGCACGGGTTACCAGAACATCGTCCGGGCCGTGCGCGACGCCGCGCAGCGGATGAGCCCGGGCGCGGGCCCGGAGGCCGAGCGCGTGTCCGGTGACGACGTCAGCCGCGCGCCCAGCGCGTTCGCGGGCGGGGGCGAGTGACATGACGTCGACGATCGAGCCCGAGGTCGGCAAGGCGCGCGCCCGCAAGGAGGACGCGCGGCTCATCACCGGCCGCACCCGCTGGACGGACAACATCACGCTGCCCGGGATGCTGCACGTGGCGATCCTGCGCAGCCCCTTCGCCCACGCCCGGATCAATTCCATCGACACGGCCGCGGCGCGGGACATGCCGGGCGTGGTGGCCGTCTACACGGCCCGCGACCTCGACCCGGACAGCGCCATCGGCATGCCGTGCGCGTGGCCGATCACCCCCGACATGAAGCAGCCGCGACGGCCCGTGCTGGCCGCCGACCAGGTCAACTTCGCCGGTGAGGGTGTCGCGGTGGTCGTGGCCCGCAGCAAGGCCGAGGCCGCCGACGCGCTCGAGGCCATCGACGTGGACTACGAGGAACTGCCCGTGGTCCTCGGCCTGGAGAACGCGCTCGCCGACGGTGCGCCGCTGGTCCACGAGGAGCTGGGCACCAACAAGCAGGCGACGTGGGTCTTCGACTCGGCCGAGGCCGGCACCGGCGGCAACGTCGAGGAGGCGCTGGCCGGCGGTGAGGTCGTGCTCAAACGCCGCTTCCGGCAGCAGCGGCTGGTCCCGGCGTTCATGGAGCCGCGCTCGGTGGTGGTCGACCCGACCGGAGCCCAGATCACCATGTGGTCGGCCACCCAGGTGCCGCACATCCTCAAGACGATGACGGCGCTGACGCTCGGCATCCCCGAGCACAAGCTGCGGGTCATCGCGCCGGACGTCGGCGGCGGGTTCGGCGGCAAGATCGCCGTACTGCCCGAGGAGACCATGGCGGTCCTCATCGCGCAGAAGCTCGGCAAGCCGGTCAAGTGGACCGAGACCCGCTCGGAAACCATGCAGACCGCGCACCACGGGCGCGACCAGATCCAGGACATCACCATCAGCGCGAACCGCGACGGCACGGTCACCGGCCTCAAGGTCGAGCTGCTGGCCGACATGGGCGCCTACAACGGCCTGGTCGGGCCGGGTGTGCCGATCCTGGGCGCGTTCATGTTCAACGCGATCTACAAGATCCCGGCCTACCACTTCGCCTGCACGAACGTGTTCACCAACACCACGCTCACCGACGCCTACCGCGGCGCCGGACGGCCGGAGGCCACGTTCGCGATCGAGCGGATGATGGACGAGCTGGCCGCCGAGCTGGGCATGGACCCGCTGGAGCTCCGCGAGAAGAACTGGATCAAGCACGAGGAGTTCCCGTTCACCACGGTGTGCGGGCTGACCTACGACTCGGGCAACTACGAGGCCGCCACCGAGCGCGCCAAGGAGCTGTTCGACTACGAGGGCCTGCGCCGCGAGCAGCGGGAACGCCGCGAGCGCCAGGATCCGGTGCAGCTGGGCATCGGCATCTCGACGTTCACCGAGATGTGCGGCCTGGCGCCGTCGCGGGTGCTCGGGTCGCTCGACTACGCCGCCGGCGGCTGGGAGCACGCCGCCATCCGGATGCTGCCCACGGGCAAGGTCGAGGTCGTCACCGGCGCGTCCGCACACGGGCAGGGGCACGAGACGGCGTGGAGCCAGATCGTGGCCGACCGGCTCGGCGTCGCGTTCGAGGACATCGAGGTCATCCACGGTGACACGCAGTCCTCGCACAAGGGCATGGACACCTACGGGTCGCGGTCGCTGGCCGTCGGTGGCATCGCGGTGGTCAAGGCCGCCGAGAAGGTCGTCGACAAGGCCCGCGCGATCGCCGCGCACCTGCTGGAGTGCTCGCCGGACGACCTGGAGTTCGAGGGCGGCAAGTTCACCGTCCGCGGCACGGACACGTCGACGACGATCCAGGACGTGGCGTTCGCGACGTTCGCCGCGCACAACCTGCCCGACGGCATGGAGCCCACGCTGGACTCCGAGGCCGTGTTCGACCCGGAGAACTTCTCGTTCCCGCACGGCACGCACCTGTGCGCCGCCGAGGTGGACACCGAGACCGGGCGGGTGCGGCTGCGCTCGTACGTGTGCGTGGACGACGTGGGCAAGGTGGTCAACCCGCTGATCGTGGAGGGGCAGGTGCACGGCGGTCTCGCCCAGGGCATCGCGCAGGCCCTCTACGAGGAGGCGGTGTTCGACGAGAGCGGCACGCTCACCACCGGCACGTTCGCCGACTACCTGCTGCCCTCGGCGGCCGACCTGCCCTCGTTCGTCACCGACCGCACGGAGACGGCGGCGACGTCGAACCCGCTGGGCGTCAAGGGCGTCGGCGAGGCCGGCACGATCGCCTCCACCCCGGCGGTGGTCAACGCGGTGGTGGACGCCGTGCGGCACTTCGGGGTGAACGACATCGAGATGCCGTGCTCGCCCATGCGGGTGTGGTCGGCGATCCACCGCGGCCGCACCGACGCCGGTGGCGTCGGCGCGGAGGCCGGCGGCGGACTGGGTTCCATCGACGCTTCGGGAGGTGTGCAGTGATCCCCGCTGCCTTCGACTACGTCGCCCCGTCCACTGTGGACGAGGCGGTGCAGGCACTGGCCGCGGCCGGTGAGGACGCCAAGGTCCTGGCTGGCGGGCAGAGCCTGCTGCCGGTGCTGCGGATGCGGCTGGCCGCACCGACGACGCTCATCGACCTCGGCAAGATCACCGAGCTGCGGGGCGTCCGCGACGACGGCGACGCGATCGTCATCGGCGCCATGACCACGCACTACGACGTGCAGCGCGACCAGCTGGTCGCCGAGCACGCCGCGCTGCTGGCCAGGGCGACCGACACGGTGGCCGACCCGCAGGTGCGGCACCGGGGCACGTTCGGCGGTTCGATCGCCCACGCGGACCCGGCGGGCGACCTGCTGGCGCCCGCGCTGGCGATGGACGCGGAGATGGTGATCGCGAGCAGCAGCGGCAGGCGGACCGTGCCGGCGGCGGAGTTCTTCCAGGACTTCTTCACCACGGTCCTGGACCCGGGCGAGATCCTGGTCGAGGTCCGCGTGCCGAAGCACACCGGCTGGAAGGCGCACTACGAGAAGTTCAACCGGGTCGCCCAGGCGTGGTCGATGGTCGCGGTGGCGGCCACGGTCCGCACGGACGGCGACACGATCGCCGAGGCCCGGGTGGCGCTGACGAACATGGCGTCGGTGCCGGTGCGCGCCACCGCGGTGGAGCAGGCCCTGATCGGCCAGGCAGCGTCGGACGAGACGATCCGCGCGGCGGCCGCCCACGCCGCCGAGGGCACGAGCCCCACAGCGGACGGCAACGCGGACGTCGAGTACCGCCAGGAGCTGGCAAAGGTCCTGACGGGCCGAGCGGTCTCGGCAGCGCTGGCCGCGGTCTGAGCCGCGTGGGTGGCCACCCCCGCAGCTCGGGGTGGCCACCCACGCACGACCGCACCAGGCGGACGCCCCCCAGCCGCGGCGAGTAGTCACCCACCGCCCACCCGCACAGCCGGACGCACGCACGACCACCATGCGCACCGCCACTCACGCGCCCACCCACTCACCGGGCCCGCAGCCCCCACCGCGCACACCCGCCCAACATGCGCACGGCCTCACGCGCTCATTCCCACTCACCGGGCGCGCAGCCGCCGCCGCGCCCACAGCCCTCACCGCGCACACCCACCCACCATGCGCACAGCCCCCACCGCGCCCATAGCCACCGATGCGGGTCCCTCGAAGTCACCGACATGCCGGTTCCGGCACTAAGGTGGCTCCGAGGGACTTGCAGCTTTCTGGAGAAGGGAGGTCGGCCCGTGCGGCTCGACCATGAATTCACCGTTCCGGCCCCGCCAGCAGAGGTGTGGAAGGCGGTCACCGACCCGGAACGCGTTGCCCCCTGCATGCCGGGCGCGACCCTGACCAAGGTCGAGGGTGAGACGTTCACCGGCACGGTCAAGGTGAAGCTGGGGCCGATCTCCCTGCTGTACAAGGGCTCCGGCGAGTTCGTGGAGACCGACGAGCAGGCCCGCAAGATCGTGATCAAGGCCTCCGGCAAGGACTCCCGCGGCGCCGGCACCGCGGCGGCGACCGTGACGGTGACGCTGGCCGAGGACAACGGCGGCACCAAGGGCACCGTGGCCACGGACCTGAACGTCACCGGCCGCCCGGCGCAGTTCGGCCGCGGCATGATCTCCGAGGTCGGCGGCAAGATCCTGGACCAGTTCGCCGCCAACCTGGCCGACCGCCTCGGCACGCCGGAGGCCCCCGCGACCCCGGCGGCGGAGGAGAAGCCGGCCGAGTCCGGGGTGACCACCGAGCCGGCCCCGGACAAGCCCAAGCTCGAAACGGTCAAGCCCCAGCCACAAGAAGCCGAGGCGATCGACCTCTTCGAGTACGCGGGCAGCTCCGTCACCAAACGCCTGGCCCCAGTGCTCGCCGGGGTCGCCGCGGTGGTCGGCATCGTGGCGATCGTGCGGCTGATCCGCCGCCGCTGACCCGCCGCCCGCGCCGAGCGGGCACACACCCGCTCGGCGCGCCCCGCGGGTACACCAGGGGCGGTCCACGCCCCAGGCAGCCCAAGACGCGGCCGCACGCACACCTGAACGCTCGGCGCGCCTGCCCGCCCTGCATGACTGCCCACCCC
>NZ_PQHW01000015.1 GCF_003385215.1 Amycolatopsis thermalba
GCCCCGGGACCGGCCCTCCCCCACCAACCCGGCGCGAACCGCCCGCCTCCGAAGCCGCCTCCTCCGGCTGAGCGGCTCGTGCCAGGATCGGGGGCATGACACCAGAGGAGCTGTTGACCACCACCCGCAGCGTGCGCAAGCGGCTGGACCTCTCCCGCCCCGTGCCGCGCGAGCTGATCGAGCGGGCGATCACCCTCGCCCTCCAGGCGCCCACCGGGTCGAACCGGCAGGACTGGCACTGGGTCGTGGTCACCGACGCCGACAAGCGCGCCCAGCTGGCCGAGCTGTACGCGAAGTCCTACAAGGCCTACCGCGACACGGGCCCGGCCCCGGAGGAGCGCTACGCCGGCGACGCGGACCGCACGGCCACCCAGCACCGGGTGATGAACAGCGCCGACTACCTGGCCGAGCACATGGCCGAGGTGCCGGTGCTGCTCGTCCCGGCGATCCACGTCCCGGGCGGCAAGCTCCCCGAGGGCAACCAGGCCGGGCTGTGGGGCTCGATCCTGCCCGCGGTCTGGAGCTACATGCTGGCCGCGCGCACCCTCGGCCTCGGCACGGCCTGGACGTCGCTGCACCTGGTCTACGAGAAGGAGGCGGCTGAACTACTGAACATTCCGGACCACGTCCGCCAGGCGGCGCTGATCCCCACCGCGTTCTACACCGGCGAGACGTTCAAGCCGGCGAAGCGGCAGCCCCTGTCCGAGGTCCTGCACTACGACCAGTGGTGACCCGGTGCCCAGGAAGAGCGCGGCGTTCCTGCTCTACCGCCTGACCGGCGACGGCGGTCTGGAGGTGCTCATCGCGCACATGGGCGGGCCGTTCTGGGCACGCAAGAACGAGCGGGCCTGGTCCATCCCGAAGGGCGAGTACACCGACGAGGACCCGCTGGTCGCGGCACGGCGCGAGTTCGCCGAGGAGGTCGGCGAGCCCGTGCTCGCGGGCGAGATCCTGGAGCTGGGCGAGTTCCGCCAGTCCAGCGGCAAGGTCATCACGACGTTCGCCGCCGAGGGGGACTTCGACCCGGCCGGGTTCGCGAGCAACACGTTCGAGATGGAATGGCCCAAGGGATCCGGCCGCGTGCAGGAGTTCCCGGAGGTCGACCGCATCGAGTGGACCGGTCCCGATCGCGCGGCCGAGCTGCTGGTGAAGGGCCAGGTGCCGATCGTCGAGCGCCTGCGGGAAACCCTGCTCGCGCGCGGAGTTCTGCGCGCCTGAATGGCACGCGGCCGGCGCGCGACGCCATCGGCATCGCGCGTGTGCGGGAGCCCCGTTGGCAGGTAACGCCTCGGGGTTTCCGCACATCGAGCGGCTGCCGCGAACCCCGTCCGCCTCAAGGAAGCCACGCCCGGAGAACCGGCCCGATCGAGTTCGCCGAACGCTCAGAGCGCGCCCATTGAATCGGGAGATCGAGCCACCGAATCCGGGGACGAACCGACCGAACAAGGAGACCGAGCCCACCAAACCCAGGCACCGAGCCCACCGAAACCCAGCGACCGAGCGCATCGAACCCGGAGGCCGAGCCCACCAAATCCAGACACCGAGCGCATCGAACCCGGAGGCCGAGCCCACCAAATCCAGACACCGAGCGCATCGAACCCGGAGGCCGAGCCCACCGAACCCAGACACCGAGCCCACCGAACCCAGCGACCCAGCCCAAATCCAGAGACAAGCCCACCGAATCCGAGGCCGATCCCACGGAGCCCACCGAACCCCGGACACCCGCAACGGCGGGGATACCACGGCGCACCGCGAATCCCCGCCGCCGACGGCTCACGCGAGCGAAACCGCCACCTGCTCCAGCTTGTCGAGCGACTCCTGCATCCCGCCCTCCATACCGGACTCGAGGTGCCCGTCGCGGGCTTCCTTGCTCGGGTACTCGGCCAGCACGGTGAGCGTGGTCCGCCCGTCGTGCTCGGTCAGGGTCAGCGTGTTCAGCGAGGACGCGCCCGGCATGCCCTCGAACACCTCCGTCGACACGATCCGCTCGTGCGGCACGACCTCCTGGTACTCGCCGTGGAAGGCGACCTCGAAACCGCCGTCCGCGACCATCACGTAGCGCCATCTCCCACCGGCCCGCAGATCGACCTCGACGGACGTCACCTCGCCACGCTCGCCCGCCCACCAGCGCTTCACCAGCTCCGGCGTGGTCCACGCCTGCCACACCAGGCGCGCCGGCGCGTTGAACTCACGCGTGATCCGAATCTGGTTGTCCGCCGGAAGCGTCACCTTCGCCGTACCGCTAGTCGTCACCGCGACCATCTCCATCCTCCAGTTCCTTGAGTTCTTCCAACACCGTGTCCAGACGGTCGAACCGCTCGTCCCACAACCGCTGGTAACCGCTGACCCACTCGTGGATGTCCTTCAACGGACGGGCGTTGATGCGGTACACCCGCTGCCGTCCCGAATCGCGAACCTCCACCAGCCCCACCTCCCGCAGGACCCGCAGGTGCTTGGACACCAGCGGCTGGGCGAGCCCGAGCACCGACACGAGGTCGTTCACCGGCTTCTCCCCGCCGGCCAGGAGGTCGAGGATCTGCCGCCGCCGCGGTTCGGCCACCGCGTTGAACGCGTCCGCTGTCGTCGCTGCCCGTGCCATGCACCCAATATATACCCATATGGGAATGCGTCAAGGAACCCAGGCAACTGCATCGATTTCGACCAGGTAGCGCGGGTCGAACAGCGACTGCACCCCGACGAGCGTGCTCGCCGGGCGCGTCGTCACCCCGGCGTGCAGCGGCGCGAGAATCGCCTCGGCCAGCTCCGGCCGGTACCCCGCCACGTAGATCGTGTGCTTGACCAGGTGCTCCCGGCTGGTGCCGGCCGCGGCGAGCGCGACGTCGATGTTGCGCACGATCTGCTCCACCTGCGCGACGTGATCACCCTCCCCGACCGGTTCACCGTGGGCGTTCCAGGCGACCTGCCCGGAGAGGAACACCAGGCGCGACGCGGGGACGGTGACGGGCAGGCTGAACACTTGGGGCAGCGCGAAGAGCCCGGCCGGCTTGGCGTACTGCGGCATCTCACTCTCGGTCATCGCCGCAGCCTAGGACCGGCCACCCAGCGCGGCTATCTCGCGGAACCGGGCGGCAGCCACCGGCGACGGAGCCGCACGTGGCTAGCCTGGAGCCATGACGCCTGGCGAACTCAAACGACTGTGCCTGTCCCTGCCGGGTGCGCGCGAGGAGTTCCCGTTCGGCGAGGCCAACAGCGTCTTCAAGGTCGCGGGCAAGATGTTCGCCCTCAGCCCGCTGGAGTCGACGCCGCTGCGGATCAGCCTGAAGTGCGACCCGGACCTCGCGGTGCAGCTGCGCCGCGACCACCCCGCGATCACCGCCGGCTACCACCTCAACAAGCGGCACTGGAACACCGTCGTGCTGGACGGCTCGGTGCCCGAGGACCTGGTGCGCGAGATGATCGAGGACTCCTACGACCTGGTCGTGGCTGGGCTGCCGCGCCGGGAGCAGGAGAAACTCCAGTGGGTCGCGCTCGGCCAGGAGAAGGCGCCCCGCGGACCCACTAACCTACGCCGGTGACCGTCGAGCTGAGCCTGCTGTCGCACGTCGCCTGCCGCGGGCGGGAGATCACCGCGCCCCGGTTGCGGAACCTCCTCGCGCTGCTCGCCGCCGACCTGACCACCGGCTGCGGCACGGGCCGGCTCGTCGGCGGGCTGTGGCCGGACGAGCAGCCCGAGAACCCGGTGAAGGCGCTGCAGATCCTCGTCTCGCGCGCCCGCTCCCAGCTCGGCGCGGACCTGATCGCCAGCACGCCCACCGGCTACCGCCTCACCCTCGAACCCGCCCAGGTCGACGCCGCGGCGCTGCTCCAGCACGCCTCCGCCGCCCGCACCGAGGATCCGGCGGCCGCGCTCGCCGAGGCGGACGCAGGGCTCGCCCTGTGGGACGGCTCCGCCGACGACGGCCTGGACCCGCTGTCCACCCTGCGCCGCGAACGGCAGTCCGCCCACCGCTTCCTGGTCCGGGCCCGCGGGCTGGCGCTGTCCCGGCTGGGCCGCCACGCCGAGGCGCTCGATCCGCTCACCGCCGCCGCGAGAGACCGGCCGCGGGACGAGGAAGTCCTGCTGGAACTGCTGCGGTCGGAGTCCGCGACCGCCGGCCCGTCGGCGGCGCTGGCCCGGTTCGAGACCCACCGCCGCGCCCTGCGGGACGACCTCGGCACCGATCCGGGGCCGGAACTGCTGTCCTGGCAACGGGAAACGCTCGCCGGCGAGCAGCCCGTGGTCCGGCACGGCATCCCGCACGACCCCAACCCGCTGCTCGGCCGCGCGGACGACATCGCGGCGATCACGCACCTGCTGCGCCGCTCCCGGGTCACCTCGATCGTCGGTCCCGGCGGGCTGGGCAAGACCCGTCTCGCCCACGCGGTCGGCCGGGCCGCCGAACAACCGCTCGTCCACTTCGTCGCGCTGGCCGGCGTCCGCGCCGACGAGGACGTCGCCGGCCGCGTCGCCACCGCGCTCGGGTTCGGCGGGGCGCGCCGCACGCCCGGCCCGCGCCCGCCGGACGACCTGACCGGCATCGCCGAGGTCCTCGGCGCCGCACCGGCGCTGCTGATCCTGGACAACTGCGAGCAGGTCCTCGACGGCGTCGCCGAGCTGGTCGGGGCCCTGGTGTCGATGACCCGCGACGTGCGCGTGCTGACCACCAGCCGCGCACCGCTGGGGCTGTCGTCGGAGTCGGTGTACCCGCTGCCGGAGCTGGACCTGGACACCACGATCGAGCTGTTCACCCAGCGCGCCCGGGCCGCGCGGCCGGACGCGGACCTGCCCGCGGACGTCGTGACCGGCCTGTGCCGTCACCTCGACGGCCTGCCGCTGGCGGTGGAACTGGCCGCGGCGCGGGTGCGGGTGCTGTCCGTCCCCGAGATCGCCCGGCGCCTGTCCGACCGGTTCGCGCTGCTGCGCGGCGGCCCACGCGACCGGCCTCAGCGGCACCGCACGCTGCAGGCCGTCGTCGACTGGAGCTGGCACCTCCTCGACGAGCACGCGCAGGCGGCGATGCGCACGCTGTCGGTGTTCCCGGGCGGGTTCACCGAGGACGCCGCCCGGCACCTGCTGGGCGGCCACGACACCCTCGACGTCCTCGGTGAGCTGTCCGGCCAGTCGCTGCTCAAGGTCGTCGACACCCCGGTCGGCACCCGGTTCCGGATGCTGGAGACGGTGCGCGAGTTCAGCGCCGCCCGCCTCGCCGAAGCCGGCGCGACCGCGCGCGTCACCGAAGATTTCCTCGCCTGGGCGCGGGATTTCGGTCTGGCGCACCACGAATCGGTGTTCGGCGCCGACCCGTACACGGCGAGCGAACGGATCCGCGCCGAGCAGGACAACCTCGTGACGGCGATGCGGCTGGGCATCGAGCGCGGGGACGGCCCGACGGTCGCGGCCACGGCGGCGGCGCTGGGCGCGCTGTGGACGGCCGACTCCAACTACTCCCGCCTGGCCGCGCTCACCACGGACGTGCCCGCGGTGCTCGCGCACTTCCACCCGAAACCGGAGTTCGTCGAGGTGACCCGCACCGCGGCGACCGTGTGCGTCACCGCGACCTTCATGCTCCAGGGCCCTCGCGCGGTGCGGTCGCTGCTCGTCCTGCGGCGGCTGCCCGAAGCGCCGCCGACCACGCTGATCCGGGCGCTGGCCACGGTGCTGGCCCGGTTCCCGGAGATCACGCGGTCCGGTCGCCGCGCGCTGGACGCCCTGTGCGAGAGCGAGCAGCCGCTGCTCGCCTACGTCGCGCGCGGCGTGGACAGCTACTGGTGGGAGACCGACGGCGACACCGCTCGCGCCCTCGCGTCGGCGCTGCGGATGCTGGACGCCGCCGAGGTTCCGGACGCGCCCTGGCTGCGGCTGATGGCGCGCGCCCGGCTCGGCGAGCTGCACCTGCAGCGGGGCGACGCCGGGGAGGCCACCCGGCACCTGAGCGCGGCGATGCGGCTGCTGCAGGATCTCGCGCCCTGGCCGGACACGATCGGCATCCGGTGGGGTCTCATGCTCGCCCGCCGCCAGGCCGGCGCGGTCGACGAGGCCGAACGCTGGCTCACCCGGTCCAGCCCGTCCACTGTGGACGACCGCTTCGACGTCGTCACGTTCGACCTCGGGGTGCGGGCGGAGATCGCGCTCGCCCGCAACGAGGTCGAGCACGGGCTGGCGCTGTGGCGGCAGGCGGTCGCCCGGCAGCGCGACAACGGCGTGCTGCCCCTGCGCGAAGCGCCCGGCCTGGACTCGTGGACGCTGGAGCTGATCTCGGTGACGGTGATCGCGCACGCGCAGCACGGCCGGCTCGACCTGGTCGCCGACCTCGTCGCCGAACTCCCCGCGCTGGTGCCGCCGCTGTTCAGCGAGAGCGCGGCGAAACTGCCCGCCTACCTGATCGGGATGGCGGTGCGCGGAACGGTCCTGCTCGCGCTGGGCGTGCTGGCGCTGGACCGCGGCGACCCCGCCGGGGTGCGGATGGTGGCGCTGGCCGAGCGGCTGGGTTTCCTGCGGAACTTCCAGCCGACGATGTCGCCGGCCGGGATCCGGGCCGCGGCCGAGAACGCCGACGGGCCGGCGTACGCCGACGCGGTGTCGGAGTACGCCGGCCTGGGCCCGGACGAGCTGCGCCTGGCGGCGCTGGAGCTGGTCAGCGAGTCGGTTCGCGGTTGAACAGGGCCTTCGCCCACACGTAGCCGAGCAGGGCGATGCCCACCCCCCAGCCGACCGCGGCCCAGCCGTACCAGCCGATCGGCGTGCCGGCGAGCAGACCACGCAGGGTCTCGATGACCGCGGTGAACGGCTGGTACTCGGCGAACCAGCGGATGCCCGACGGCATCGAGTCCAGGGGCACGAAGGCGCTGGACAGGAACGGCAGCAGCAACGTCATCGGCATCACGATGTTGCTCGCCCCCTCGACCGTCTTGGAGAGCTGGCCGAGCGCGGCGGAGAACCAGCTGAGGCCGAGCGTGAGCAGCAGCAGGACGGCGGTCACGAGCAGCCAGTCCCCGATCCCGGCCGAGGTGCGGAAGCCCAGCAGCAGGGACACGCCGAGGACGATCAGCAGGCTCGCCACGGCCTGGATCACGTTGCCCAGGACGTGTCCGGTGAGGACGGACGCGCGGGCGATCGCCATGGTGCGGAAGCGGGCGACGATGCCCTCGGTCAGGTCGGAGCAGATCGCCACGGCGACCGGCATCGTGGCCGATCCGACGGTGAGCAGCAGCATTCCGGGCACCAGGTAGGCGAGGTAGTCACCGCTGGCCGGCCTCCCGGTGAGGCCGGCGCCGATCGCGCCGCCGAAGACGTAGTTGAACAGCAGGAGCATGAGGATCGGCATCGCGGCGACGCTCAGCGTCATCGACGGGTAGCGCAGCGCGTGGCGGAGGTTGCGCCGCAGCATGGTGGCGGAGTCGGTGAGCGCGGGCATCAGCGGGAAACCTTCTCTTCGGTGGGGTGGCCGGTCAGGGCGAAGAAGACGTCGTCCAGGTCGGGCGTGTGCACGGCGAGGCCTTCGGGCTCGATGCCGGCGTGGTCCATGCGGTCGAGCAGCGCACGCAGCGACCGGACCCCGCCGTCGCTGGGGATCTGCAGGGTGAGGGCCTCGTCGTCGCGGGAGACCTCGCCGAACGTGCGGGCGGCCAGGTCGAGGGTCGGGGCGTCGGCGAAGCGCAGTTCGACGTGCCCGCCGGGGATGCGGCGCTTGAGTTCCGCCGGGCTGCCCTCGGCGACGAGCGCGCCGTGGTCGAGCACCGCGATGCGGTCGGCCAGCTCGTCGGCCTCCTCCAGGTACTGGGTGGTGAGGAAGACGGTGACGCCGCGGCCGACGAGGTCGCGGATGATGTCCCACATGGTGTGGCGGCTGCGCGGGTCGAGCCCGGTGGTCGGCTCGTCGAGGAAGATGATGCGCGGCTCGCCGACCAGGCTCATCGCGAGGTCCAGCCGTCGCCGCATGCCACCGGAGTAGACGGCGGCGAGTTTCTTGCTCGCCTCGACCAGGTCGAAGCGTTCCAGGAGGTCCGCGGCCCGGCGGCGGCCCTCGGCCTTGGGCAGGTGGTGCAGGTCGGCCATCAGCCGGAGGTTCTCCTCGCCGGTGAGCTTGTTGTCGACGGCGGAGAACTGGCCGGTGACGCCGATGGCGGCGCGGACCTGCCCGGCTTGGGCGACGAGGTCGTGCCCGGCGATGCGGGCGCTGCCGGAGTCGGCCCGCAGGTAGGTCGACAGGATCTGGACCATGGTCGTCTTGCCCGCGCCGTTGGGCCCGAGCAGGGCGAAGATCGAGCCGGCCGGGATGCGCAGATCGATCCCGCCGAGCACGACCTTGTCCCCGAACGCCTTGCGCAACCCGGCGACCTCGATGGCCGGGGTGGTCGTGGTGGTGGTGGTCAAAGCCCCCTCCTCGGTGTGAGTTCCGTTGCTGGGACGAGCATCGGAGGAGGCGGCTTCAGGCCGGCTTCACCACGGTTTCAGGGGTGCCGGCGGCGGTTTCAGGGCCTCACCAGGACCGCCCGGTGACACGAGCAGGGGCCCGTCCCCCCGAGGACGGGCCCCTTGATCCCCCTTGGGTCAGACTCGCGCGAGTTCCGGCTCCGGTGCGCGGCGCAGGCGCACCACACCCGACGCCGCGATCAGCAGGCCCAGCGCGGCGATCCCGGTGATCACCGTCAGCGCCGGGGTCAAGCCGGTCAGCAGGGAGCCGCCGCCGCTGCCCGTGAGCACCGCCGTCACGATCGCGAGGCCGATCGCGCCGCCGACCTGCAGCGACGTGTTCAGCAGGCCTCCGGCCAGACCCTGCTCGTTGTCACTGATACCGGTCGTCGCCTGGATGTTCAGTGACGAGAAGGCCAGGGTGAAGCCGATGCCGAGCAGGATCATGCTCGGCAGCACCGAACCGGCGTACCCGGAGTGCTCGTCGACCCGCAGGAACAGCACGTACGCGATCACGTGCGCCAGCACGCCACCCAGGATGGTGCGCGACGTGCCGACCCGCTCGATCAGCGGCTCGATCCGCGGCGAGCCGAACGCCACGATCAGCGCCGCGGGCAGGAACCCGAGCGCGGTCTCCAGCGCCGACCAGCCCAGCACGTCCTGCAGGTACAGCATCACCACGAACTGGAACCCGATGTAGGCCCCGAAGAACAGCGCCGCCCCCAGGTTGGCCCGCGCCAGCGGCCCGGAGCGCAGGATGCCCAGCCGCAGCAACGGGTGGCTGCTGCGCTTTTCGATCACCACGAACGCGGTCAGCAGCGCCACCGCGACGGCGAACGTGATCAGCGTCCGCGGCGCGGCCCAGCCGACCTCCGGCGCCTCGACGACACCGAACACCAGCAGCAGCGAACCGGCCGCGCCGGTGATCGCGCCGGGCAGGTCGTAGCCGCCCGCCGAGTGGTCCCGTTCGTACGCCGGGACGACCTTGATCGCCGACACCAGCGCGATCAACGCGATCGGCACCGGCAGCAGGAACGTCCACCGCCAGCCGACCTCGGTCAGCAGCCCGGAGAACACCAGGCCGGCGGAGTACCCGCTGGCGCCGAACACCGCGAAGATGCTGATCGCGCGGTTGCGGGCCGGGCCCTCCTGGAACGTGGTGGTGATGATCGACAACGCGGCCGGCGCGGTGAACGCCGCCGCCAGGCCCTTGATGAACCGGCTCGCGATCAGCAGGGCGCCGTTGTCGACGAGACCGCCGAGCAGCGAGGCGACCGCGAACACGGCCACCGCGACGAGGAACACCCGCCGCCGGCCGAGCAGGTCCGCCGTGCGGCCGCCGAGCAGGAGCAACCCGCCGTAGCCGAGCACGTACCCGCTCACGACCCACTGCAGCGCGCTGGTGGACAGGCCGAGCTCGGCCTGGATGGACGGCAGCGCGACGCCGACCATCGAAACGTCGAGGGCGTCCAGGCCCACGACGGTGGACACGGTCAGCAGCACGGCCCACAGCCGCGCGTCCCACCGTGTCGACGTGGTGGACAGGTGCGCAGGAGAAGTCATGGCAGTCAGATTACATGCACACGCATCTAATGCAAGAGGGTTTAATGCATTTGCATCAAATTCCCGCGCATGCTATGGTGCCGCCATGGGTGACGTCGCCGACGGACGGCTCGTGCAGCAGTGGCACGAGCTGATGGCCCTGCACGCGACCGTCTGCGGCGAGCTGGAATGCCGCCTGCAGGACCGGCACGGTATCGGGGTGAGCGAGTTCGAGGCCCTCGAGCGGCTCGCGACCTGCGACACCAAGTGCCGCTCCGCCGACCTCCTCGACGCGGTGCACCTGAGTCAGAGCGCCACCTCGCGCCTGGTCGCCCGCCTGGAGAAGGAGGGCCTGGTGGACCGCGCGATGTGCGAGCAGGACCGGCGCGGCGTCTTCGTCATGCTCACCGACGCCGGGCGGCGCCGCTACGAGGAGGCGAAGCCGACCCACCGCGCGGTGCTGCGCGAGACACTCGGCCAGGCCCGTATCCCGAAGGCCGGTTGACCCGCCGCTCCACGGGGTAGCTCACCGCCACGCGCAGACGCCGACGGTGGGAGTGCAACCGTGAGCGAGCACAGCAGGGAAAGCGTTGCCGGCCGGGCGAAGGCCGGCCTCGACCGCGTGGACGCGGTGCAGCGGGAACACAAGTCGCTGTCGGTGCCGGTCGCCGTGGTGCGGAAGTTCCTCGAGGACCAGTCCACGAACCTGGCGAGCATGATCGCCTTCTGGGCGTTCTTCTCGATCTTCCCGCTGTTCCTCGTTCTGATCACGCTGCTCGGGTTCTTCGTGCCGGACAACCCGAAGACCGACGTGCTCGGGCACGTGGGCCAGATGTTCCCGCTGCTGGACCCCGCGACGATGCAGGGCTTCGGCGGGTCGGTGTGGGCACTGGTCCTCGGGCTGGTCACCGCGCTGTGGAGCGGGCTCGCGGTCGTGCGCGCGACGCAGACCGCGTTCAACTCGGTGTGGGAGCTGCCCTTCCACGCGCGGCCGAGCCTGCCCGAGCAGATCGGCCGCAGCGTGCTCGTGCTGGTGACGATCGGGCTCGGGCTCGTCGTCAGCACGCTGATCAGCGGGTTCGTCTCCAGCGGCACGGACCTGCTGAACCTGGGGTGGCTGGGCCGGATCCTCGGTTACGCCGTCGCGATCGTCCTGGACATCGGGTTGTTCGTCGCCGCGTTCCGGATCCTCACCGACCGCGAGGTCTCCACGCGTGACGTGCTGCCCGGCGCGGTGCTGTCCGGTGTGCTGTTCTGGGTCCTGCAAACGCTTTCGTCGCTGATCATCAGCCGCTACCTGCAGAACGCGCAGAGCACCTACGGCACGTTCGCCACGGTCATCACGCTGCTGTGGTGGTTCTACCTGCAGAGCATCATCACGCTGCTCGGGGCGCAGCTCAACGTCGTCCTCAAGGACCGGCTGCACCCGCGCGCGCTGGTCGGCGCCCCGGAGACCGACGCCGACCACCGCGCCTACGAGTCCTACGCGGAGGAACGCGCCTACCACGAGCAGGAGCGCGTGGACACCGAGTTCCCGCCCGAGCAGCGCGGCTGACTACTCCGCGCCGGTCACGAACGCCTCCCGCTCGGCGGCCGGCCGCTCGCGCAGGGCGAGCACCGCGGCCAGCGTCACCAGGCAGGCCAGCAGCATGTACCCGGACACCGCGAGCGACGTGCCGGTCTCCCCGACCAGCCAGGTCGACACCAGCGGCGCGAACCCGCCGCCGAGGATCGCGCCGAAGGCGTAGGCGAACGAGACGCCGCTGTAGCGGATACCGACCGGGAACAGCTCGCTGTAGGCCGCCGCCTGCGGGCCGTAGGTCAGGCCGAGCCCGAAGCCGAGCACGATCACCGCGGCCAGCATGAGCGGCACCGAGCGGGTGTCGAACAGCAGGAAGAACGGGAACGTCCAGGCCCCCATCGCCAGCGTGCCGACGAGGTAGGTGCGGCGCCGGCCCCACCGGTCCGACCAGTGCCCGGCCAGCATCGTGAACACGCCCCACGAGACGGCGCCGACCATGCCGATGGACAGCATCGTGGTGCTGGACAGCTTCAGCGTGCGGGTGCCGTAGGAGTTGATGAACGCGATCAGGATGTAGCCGACCATGTTGTTGGCGATGAACAACCCGATCGCGATGACGAGTTCGCGGCGGTTGGTGCGCAGCAGCTCGGCCAGCTGCGCCGAGCGGCGGGCGCGGCGGGCGCGCAGCTCGCTGAACACCGGGCTCTCCGACACGCGGGCCCGCACGAAGAAACCGACGGCGATGAGCACGACGCTGAGCAGGAACGGGATGCGCCAGCCCCAGCGGGCGAACTGGTCGTCGGTGGTCACCGCGGAGACGCTGAAGAACACCAGGTTGGCCAGCAGCAAGCCGATCGGCACGCCGATCTGCGGGAACGAGCCGAAGTAGCCGCGACGCCCGGGCGGGGCGTGCTCGACCGACATCAGCGCCGCGCCGCCCCACTCGCCGCCGGCGGACAGGCCCTGCAGCAGCCGCAGCACGACGAGCAGGATCGGCGCGGCGACGCCGATCGAGTCGTAGGCGGGCAGCAGGCCGACGCCGATCGTGGAGATCCCCATCAGCAGCAGGGTCGCGACGAGAACCGCCTTGCGGCCGACGCGGTCACCGAGGTGGCCGGCGACGATCCCGCCGATCGGCCGCGCCACGAAGCTCACGCCCAGCGTGGCGAACGAGGCCAGCAGCGCCGCGGTGCCGTCCAGCGAGGGGAAGAACTGCTTGCCGAACACCAGACTCGCGGCCGAGGCGTAGATGAAGAAGTCGTACCACTCGATCGTCGTACCGACGAGGCTCGCGCCGACGACGCGGCGCAGCTGCCCGCCGTCGTGCGACCGGCTCGTCCGGGCCGAAGCCTCGGGCGTGTGCGTCATGGGCCATCCCTTCCCGCCATTGGAAAGAAGATCAAAGGTTTGATTAGTTCCCTGGCAACGTAGATGCCACACTGCCGGAAGACCAGGGGCGGGTGCAGACCTTTACCGTCCTGAGACCTTCGGCTGGGACCGCTTCCGGCGGGCCGGGGCGCACCGAGCTGGCACGGCCAGCGGGACCTTGAGCAAGCGGGGGCGCGTCCGCTTCCGGCACGCCCGCGGCGCACCAGCCTCGCACAGGCCAGCCAGGGGACGCTGGGCAGGCAGGTGGGCACGTCCCCTGGCGGCAGACCCGCGGCGCACCAGCCTGGCACAGGCCAGCCAATCCCCCAGCACACCCCACCTGGCGCAGCCCCTTCCGCAGGCGAGCAGCCCCCGGCGCAGACCGCCGGGCGCGCTGCCCGGCCTCCGCCGTCCCCCACGCACCAGCCCGGCGCGAGCGAGCCGCCAGAGTCAGAGGAAGTCCCGCAGCCGCGTGGCGAACGCGGCCGGGTCGGCGGCGAAACCGGTGTGGTCGCCGGGGAACCGGGCCGGCTCCACACCCAGCTCCGCCGCCAGCGCCTCCGACGTGCATTCGCACAGCTGACCGGCGGATTCCTCCCCGATGCCGATCACCACCGGGCGGGTGCGCAGGACCTCGAAGTCCGGGATCCAGCGGGTGGTCGGGCGGTACATGCGCGCGTACTGGTAGTTCGCGTCGGCCAGGTCCCGCGGGCTCGGCTCCTGGGCGAAGAACTCCTGGAACACCGGCTCCGGGAGGTGGATGTCCGCCATCTCCAGGAACTTCCGCATGGCGCCCACCGGATCACCGGCGAAGTGCGTCGCGATGACCTCCCCGCCCTGGGCGCGGATCCGGTCGGCGTCCGGGAGCAGGTCGCTCAGCGGCGGCTCGTGCGCGATCACGGTCGTGACCAGGTCCGGGCGCGCCTGGGCGAGCGCGAGGGCGCTGACGGCGCCGCCGCTGGAGCCGAACACGACCGCGGGACCGGCGTCGGCGTGCTCGATGAGCCGGGCCAGGTCGTCGGCGCGGATCTCCGGCGTGGAGTCCTGCTCGGGGTCGTCCACCGGGCTGCGGTTGACGCCGCGCGGATCGGTGGTGAGCACCGTGTGGTCACCGGCGAGCAGGTCGGCGAGCGGGGCGAACGGGCGCGCGTCCATCGGGGCGCCGACGAGCACGACGAGCGGGCCCTGCCCGCGGATCTCGTGGTGGAGACGCGCGCCGGGAACGGGAAGTGTCCGGGACATCAGAATCCTCCTGGGGAAGCGGTTTCGAAGGTGGTGACCGCCGGCGTGGGGCAGAATCATCGCTCGTGACGGAACTGGCCGTGGACCTGGAGCTGGCGCGCACCGGGGACGACTCGGCGTTCACCCGGCTGGTCGAGCCGCTGCGGCGGGAGCTGCACGCGCACTGCTACCGGATGCTGGGGTCGGTGCACGACGCCGACGACGCGTTGCAGGAGGCGTTGCTGCGGGCGTGGCGGGGGCTGCCGGGCTTCGAGGGGCGCGCTTCGCTGCGGTCCTGGCTCTACACCGTGGCGACGCGCACCTGCCTGGACGCGGTGGAGCGGCGGGGCAGGCGGGCGCTGCCGATGGATCTCGGGCCGTCCAGCGATCACGTGGTCACCGGGGACGCGCCGCGCACGGACGTCGCGTGGCTCGGCCCGTACCCCACGGGTCCGGACACGCGCGCCGAACAGCGGGAGGCGGTCGAGCTGGCGTTCGTGGCCGCGTTGCAGCACCTGCCGGGCAACCAGCGGGCGGCACTGGTGTTGTTCGAGGTACTGGGGTTCTCGGCGGCCGAGATCGCGTCGATGATGAACACCTCCGCCGCCTCGGTGAACTCGGCGCTGCAACGGGCGCGGCGGATCATGCCGGCGCGGGAACCGGTGCCGGACGCCGCCCGGGTGCGGGCGCTGGCGTCGGACTACGCCGGCGCGCTGGAGCGGGGCGACGCGGACGCGCTGGTGGCGCTGCTGACCGAAGACGTGACGTGGTCGATGCCGCCGATGCCGCACTGGTACCACGGGATCGACGCGGTGATGTCCTTCGCGCGCCGGTATCCCCTCGCGTCCTGCGGCTCCTGGCGGCACCGGATCGTCTCCGCGAACGGCCTGCCCGCGGTGGCCTCGTACCTGAGCCGGGAGGCTGCGTTCGAGAGCTGGTCGATCAACGTGCTGACCCCGCGGGACGGCCGGATCGCGGAGGTCACCTCGTTCGTGGCGCGGGAGCACTTCGCGGCGTTCGGCCTGCCGGACGAAGTGGACTGACCGCGCGGTCCTGAGTGGACCGGTTTACCGGAGATCACGCCTGGGTAAACCGAAGATCCTCCGGTTGACGAGTCAGCGGAGGAGGTGATGCACCGTGGACCACATGGTGCATCGGCCGGATCGGTTCACCAGTGTCGTGGACGGGCCGTCGGAACTGGCGGCGCTCCGGCGGCGAGTGCGATTCATGCTCGCCGGCGTCGGCGAACACCACGTCGTCGACGCGCTGCTGGCGACCGACGAGATCGCCAGCAGCGCCTGGCTGTCCACGCGCCAGCCGTTCACGGTGCGGCTGGGCTGGGCGGGCGCGGACACCATCCGGGTCGACGTGACGATCGCCGCCGAGCCACCCGCTCGCGGTGACCTCGGCACGTCGGCGGACGTCCTCGACGGCATCGCCGCTCGGTGGGGCATGACCCCGCGCCGCGGCGGCACGATGCTGTGGGCGGACGTTCCGGTCGCCGCCCCGGTCGCGCCGGACGGACCGGCGCTGGACGCGGTGCACGTGACGGAACCGGCCTGAGTGGTCGCCGGTGGTCCGGCTCCGGGCCACCGGCGGCTGCGGATAGAGTGTGCGGGCTCGAGCAGACCGTCGATGGAGGATCCGTGCCGCAGGCCTTCGCCACCCGCTGGACGCGCGAGGGGAGCGAAGTGATCGTCACCATCGTCGGCGAGGTCGACCTCACCACCGCGCCCCGCGTCCGCGAAGCAGTGAAGGACGCCCGCGACAGCGTCGGTCCGGTGCCGCTCACCACGGTCATCCTCGACCTGTCCGAGGTCGAGCACCTGGACTCCCTCGGCCTGGCCGTCCTGGTCGAGACGGCCGCCGAATGCCACTCCGCCGAGCAGGCGCTGGCGCTGATCTGCCCGACGCCGGTCGTCACGCGGCCGCTGGAGATGACCGGCCTGAACGGCATCCTGACGATCACCGCCTCACTGGACGAGGCACGCGACGCGGCCCGGCGGTACCTGGAGCACTAGGCGCTGGTGGTGGACCCGGGCCGCACGATCATCAGCACCGTGACCGTGGCCCACAGGATGTTGAAGATCCCGGTGTACATCGCCAGCCGGGCCGGGGCCCGCGGTGGGAGTTCCGCCTGCTCGGCCACGCCGTCGAGGATGCCCTGCTGGCGCGGCAGCACCACCAGCACCAGCACGGCCGCCGCGATCGCGGTGAGCACGATGGACACGACCACCCACGCGTCGCCCGTCACGCCCAGGCTGCCGGCCGTCGCGAAGCCGAAGACCGGGATCGCGATGCCGACGGCGGCGTAGACCCGGCAGATGCGGTGCAGGGTGCGCAGGACCGCGAGGTCGTGGTCGGTGCCGGCGACGGCGCGGCGGGTCGCGACGGGGAACATGCTGGCCGCGACCGTGACCGGGCCGATCGCGACGAGCGCCGCGAGCACGTGGAGGGAGAGCAGAACCTTCGTCACGGGCAGGGACGGTAACGGCCGCCGCCGATCTCCGGAACTGGCGCGATGGCCAACTTCCACCGGATTCTCGCCAGCGGGCCGACCAGGGCGGTCCTGGCGGAGCCGGGTGGCGAGGGCCTACGGTGTCGCCATGCACACCGTCGCCGTGCTGGCGCTGGACGGCGTGGTCCCGTTCGACCTGGCCACCCCGATCGAGGCGTTCACCCGCACCCGGTTGCCGGACGGCCGCCCGGCCTACCGGGTGCGGGTCTGCGCCCCGAGCCCGACGATCGACGCGGGCACGTTCACGCTGCAGGCCCAGTGGGGCCTCGACGCGCTCGCCGACGCCGACACCATCATCCTGCCCGGCTGCGCGAACCCGGCGGTGCCGGTGCCGGAGGACGTGCTGGACGCACTGCGCAAGGCGGCCGCGGACGGGACGCGCATCGCGTCGATCTGCGCCGGCGCGTTCGTCCTGGCCGCGACCGGGCTGCTCGACGGGCTGCGCGCGACCACGCACTGGGTCGCCGCGGACCTGCTCGCGCGGCGGCACCCGGAGGTCGAGGTCGACCCGGACGTGCTGTACGTGGACAACGGCCAGTTCCTCACCTCGGCCGGCGCGGCGGCGGGGCTGGACCTGTGCCTGCACCTCATCCGGCGCGACCACGGCTCCGCGGTGGCCGCCGACGCCGCGCGGCTTTCGGTGATGCCGCTGGAGCGGGAGGGCGGCCAGGCGCAGTTCATCGTGCACGACCAGCCGCCCGCGCCGCGGGGTACGCTGCTGGAGCCGGTGCTGCGGTGGATGACCGACCACCTGGACCGGGACCTGACGCTGGCCGACGTGGCGGCCCGGGCCGGCATGAGCACGCGGTCGCTGAACCGCCACTTCCGCGAACAGACCGGGACGACGCCGCTGCAGTGGCTGCACCGCGAACGGATCCGGCAGGCGCAGTACCTGCTGGAGACGACGCGGCACCCGGTGGACCGCATCGCGGGCCAGGTGGGGTTCGGCTCACCGACCGCGTTCCGGGAACGGTTCCGGCGGGTGGTCGGCACGAGCCCGAACGCCTACCGGGCGGCGTTCCAGAAGCGGGACTGACGCTCACCTCAGCCACGCAGGGACTCGTAGGGCTTCACCGCCGGGTAGTAGTCGGTGAACTCCGGGCGTGGCGCGCCGGTGCGGGCGGCCACCAGCAGGTCGAGGTAGTACTCCCAGCCCGGCCCGATCTCGCCGATGCCCTCGAAGAGAGCGATCCCCACCCCGCCATGCGCGGGACGGGGCCGTTCCGTCCAGTCCTGGTACTGTCCGCTCATGACGCCCCGGACCCGTCGCGCGCCGAGCGGCGCCGCCGTGCTGCGTGTCGAACTCACCGACGCCATCGTCGAGGTCGTGATCGACGAGCTGGCCGAGAAGGGCTACGCGCGCACCTCGATGGACGGTGTCGCCAAGCGGGCGGAGGCCGGGAAGAGCTCCCTGTACCGCCGGTGGTCCTCGAAGCAGGACATGGTGGCCGACGCGGTGTCCCAGCTGAGCGTTCCGCTGGTCGACATCCCGGACAGCGGCTCGCTGCGCGGCGACGTCGAGCGCGCGTTCGAGATGGTCGTCAAGTGGCTCAGCGACGAACGCCTGGGCCGGATCCTGCCCGACCTCACCGCCGAGGCCAAGCGCAACCCGGCGCTGGCCAAGGCGCTGTCCGAGCACCTGGAGAACCCGCGCCGCGCCAAGGCGGAACCGGTGCTGGACCGCGCGATCGCCCGCGGCGAGCTGCCGCCGGACGTGGACCGCGAGCTGGCGCTCGACATGTTCGCCGCCCCGATCTACTGGCGCTACACCGTCCGCCGCACCGAGATCACACCCGAGTTCCTGGCGACGCTGGTCGACTCGACGCTGGCGTTCCTCGGCGCGCGCCCGGCGCAGAAGTAGTCACCGCAGCACCCGGAACGTGCTGCGGTGGAACACCACCGGCTCCGCGCCGGGGAAATCGGTCAGCGCCGTGATGCCGAGCAGCGCGATGACGTGGTCCCCGGCATCGACCTCGCCCGTCAGCCGGCATTCGATCTGCAGCGCACTGTCCTCGACCAGCACCGCGCTGCCGCGAGCCACCCACGGCACACCGGCGAACCGGTCGCCCTCCGGCATCGCGAGGCTGCGGCAGATCGCGCCCTGCCCGGCCGACAGCACACTGACTCCCAGGGACGGCGCCCGGCGCAACTGCCGCCAGGTCCGCGAAGCCTTCCGCACGCACACCGACACCAGCGGCGGCTCCAGCGACACGGCGGTGAACGTGCTCGCGGCCATGCCCACCGGCTCGCCGCCGACCAACGCGCACACCGCGGCCACACCGCTCGGGAACTGGCCGAACGCCGCGCGCAGCGTCGTCCCGTCGATCACGTCCGCGCTCCTTCCCGCTCGGACGACCAGGCGTCGCGGAGGAACTCGATCGCCGGGTGGACCACCTCGGGGCTGCTGAACACCGCGGTCGCGTGATCGGCCCCGGGCACCACCTCCAAAGTGGACTGCCCGCCCGCGGCGAGCACGGCTTCGTGCAGCCGTCTGCTCTGCCCCAGCCCGCACCGGTGGTCGGCGTCGCCGTGGCTGATCCGGAACGGCGGCACCCGCGACGCCGCCGCCACCGCGCGCGACACCGCCGCCCCGGCCACCACGTCCGGCCGCGACGCCAGGGGAAACCCGAAGAACTGCGACCCGACATCCACCATGGTCCGCAGACCGGCCCGTGTGGGCTCGAAGGCGTCCTCGACGATCGTCGAGAAGTCCGTGACCGGGTAGTGCAGCACCACCGCGGACAGCCGCGCGGACACCGCGGGGTGGTCGCCGACCGGCCGTCCGATCCGGCCGGTGAGCGCGGCCAGCGCCATCAGGTAACCACCGGCGGAGCTGCCCCACCCGGCGATGCGCGTGGGGTCCAGCCGGTACCGGTGGGCGTGCACGCGCACCCACCGGATCGCGGCGAGCACGTCCTCGACGGGCTCCGGGTAGCGCGCCTCGCCGGCGAGCCGGTAGTCCAGCGAGGCCACCGCGATCCCGTGCCGCAGCAGGGCCGCCCACGGGCCCATTTCCTTGACTCCGCCGAGGAAACTGCCGCCGTGCGCGTAGACCACGACCGGCACCGGACCGGCCGTTTCGAGCGGGACGTGCAGGTCCAGCGTCAGCGGGCGCCAGCCGACCGGGATCGCGTACCTGACGCCGAGGTACGACTCGGCCCCGTCGAGCACCCGGACCGGCCGGACCGTCCGCAAGCGAGGGTCAGCGAGGTGGTGCGAGGCCGGTCGCGTGAACGGGACCTCGGACGGATGTGGGAGCGTCATGCCTTCCGCACCCCCGGCAGGTAGCGGCCGGCGTCCGGGATCTCACCGGTCAGCTCGGCGGCGCCGACGAACGCGTTCTTGGCGTCGATGCTGTCGTGGCTGGCGAACGTGCGCGCGTTGCGCCAGAACCGGTCCAGCCGGTACTTGTTGGCGGTGCTGCGCGCGCCGGTGAGGTCGTGCACGCGGGCGGTCACGTCCAGCGCCGCGGTGGTGCAGGCGACCTTGACCTTGAAGAACTCGGTCATCAGCGCGCGCAGGTCGGTCGTCGCGCCGGCGTTCGCCAGCTTCCGGCAGGTGTCCAGCAGATAGGCGCGGCCCGCGGCGAGTTTCGCGGCCATCTCGCCGATCTGCCGGTGCATCAACGGATCCGCCATCGCGGAGGGGAACATCGGCATGCTCGCCCGGTTCAGCCCGCGCAGGTACTCCAGCATCGCCGCATACGCACCTTCCCCGATTCCCTGCAGCAGCAACGCGTGTCCCGGCAGGACGAGGTCCACGAACACGACCTCCGACTCCGGCGCCGCGTAGTGCCAGCCGTCGGGCACGAACACCTCGGCGTAGGTGATGGTCTGGCTGATCGTGCCGCGCTGGCCCATGTTGTCCCAGTCGCCGTGCGCCTCCACGCCGGGCGCGTCGAGCCGGATCAGCGCGTGGTGCCGGGAGGTCGCGCCGTCCGGCTCGGTGATGCGGAAGCTGACGTTGGCCAGGTCGCGTCCGCCGCCGCCGCTGTTGGTGTTGAACGTCTTCACGCCGTTGACGACCACGCCGCCGTCGACCCGGCGTCCGGTGACCGGGCCGGTGCCGCCGGTTTCGGCGTTGGAGGCGACGATGCGCCGCCCCTGGAAGATCAGCTCGTCGGCGATCGCCTGCTTGGTGGAGGCGGGCAGCGGCGCGGACATCACCTCGCGGGCCTGCAGGGCGGTGGTCGCCCAGCACTGGCCGGTCGAGCCGTCGCCGGCGGTCACCTCCAGCGCCGCCTCGACCACCCGGTCCCAGCCGGCGAAGGTGCCGCCCGTCCACAGGCCGCCGAACTCGACGGGGACGTTCGCGCGCTGCAGACCGGCCTCGCCGAGCAAGCGCATCGCCTCGGTGGGATCGACGCCGAGCGCGTCCACCGCCACGCCCAGCTCGGCGATGCGCGGCCGCAGCGCCTTGGCGCGGGCGACGATCTCGTCGTAGCTCGCGGGGGCCGACGGCCAGGCGGGGATTTCACGGTTTTGCGTGGTCACGGACATGAACATCGTCCTCCCGGGAGTTTTCGATGAATGGACGATACGGTGTCGTCCCGTCCAAAGTAACTCGCCCGGAGCGGGCCAACAAGAGTCTGGACAGCCGGGGAACATCCGGCGTACGCTGCTTGGACGCGACGATACCGTATCGACCATTCGCGAGCGCTGTTCCGTGGCGTGGTGGGGGGACCGCCATTCACCCCGGATGTCCAGGAGTGCTCATGAACCCAGACGGAAACCACCAGTTGCGACCGAACGCGGTGGGCATCTTCGACATGATCCTCATGGTGATCGCGGTGACCGCGCCGCTCACCGCGGTCGCCTCTAACCTCTCGCTGAGCCTCGCGTTCGGCGCCAGCGTCGGCACGGTCGGCGTGCTCGTCCTGGTGCTGGTGATCCTGCTGGTGTTCTCCGCCGGTTACGTGGCCCTGAGCCGCCAAGTGGTCAACGCCGGCGCCTACTTCGCCTACATCGGGTTCGGCCTGGGGCGGCGGATGGGCGGGGCGTCGGCACTCGTGGCGACGCTGGCCTACAACCTCGCGGCGGCCGGGATGTCGGTGGCCGTCGGGTACTTCGGGCACCTCGGGCTGTCGGCCTACCTCGGCGTGGACGTGCCGTGGTGGGTGATCGCGCTGGTGGCCACCGGTGCCACCTGGGTGGTCGGCTACTTCGGCGTGACGATCGCGGGGAAGGTGAACGTCTTCGTCGCCGTCACCGAGTTCGCGATGCTGCTGGCGTTCGCGATCGCCGTGGTGGCGCGGCGGCCCGGCGGGTTCTCGGCCGGCGTGTTCGCGCCGGGCGCCGTGTTCGGCGGCAACTTCGGCCTCGCCGTGGTGTTCTGCATCCTGTCCTTCGCCGGGTACGAGGCGGCCGCGATCTACGGCGAGGAGGCCCGGTCGGCGCGGCGGAACGTCGGCCGGGCCACGTATTCCGCGCTGATCGTGCTGGCCGTGACGTTCGTCTTCGTCATGTGGGCGATCGCGGCGGCGTTCCCGGACGCGGTCGCGGTGGCGCAGGCCGATCCCGGTGCACTGCTGGTCGCCGCGATCACCGCCTACCTCGGCTCGTGGGCCGGGCCGGTGCTGAGCCTGATGATCACGTTCAGCTTCTTCGCGGCGGCGCTGTCCTTCCACGCGATCGCGTCGCGGTACATGTTCTCCCTGGCGCGCGACGGTTTCCTGCCGCGCGGGCTGAGCCGGGTGCACCCGCGGTGGCGGACACCGGTGCCGGCGGGGACCGTGCAGCTGGTGGTGTGCGTGCTGGTGGTCGTGCCGTTCGCGGTGGCGGGCGCCGATCCGATCGTGACCTTCTTCCCCGCGGTCTCCGGGATCACCGCGCTGGCGATCATCTACCTGATGGCCGCGTGCTCGGCGAGCATCGTCACCGCTGCCGCGCGCGGGCGGATCACCGGTCCGGTGTGGACGGTGCGGGTGGCGCCGTCGATCGCGTGCGTGGCACTGGTGAGCTGCGGGGTGGTCATCGTCGCGCACTACCCGGAGATCACCGGTAGTGATTCGCCCGTCATCAGCGCGCTGCCGCTGTCCCTCGTCGTCGCCGCGGTCTACGGCTGGTTCGCGGCGCGGACCCGGACCGTCACCGAGCAACCGGCCCTGGCCTGAAAGGAAGTCCCATGAGCTACACCCCGAATCCCGGCGACACGCTGGTGTTCGAGAACGACCGCGTGCGGGTGTGGTCGATGACCCTGCCGCCGCGCGGGATGTACGACTGGCACCAGCACCACCACGACCACCTGATCATCTGGCCGGACCCGGGCCGCGCGGAGGCGCAGCGCCTCGGCGAGGAGGAGTGGCCGGTGCGGCAGACGGCGGAGGCCGGGTACGTGGCGTTCAAGACCGTCGGCAGTGGCGGGCCACTGACGCCGCACCGGATCCGCAACCTGGAGGACCACGCGGTGACGCACTACATTGTGGAGCTGATCAGCGAGCCGTCACCGAGCCCGGTGGAACTGCCGTCGGAGACGAACGACCGCGGGTCGGCGGTGGACGTGCGTACCGGCGAGCCGTTCTAGGAGGGTCACGTGCGAGTCGCCCTGCGCCCGGCGACGGAGGGCGACCGCGAGTTCTGCTTCCGGCTGCACGAAGCCGCGATGGGCGCCTACGTCGCGGCCGTGTGGGGCTGGGACGAGCGGGAGCAGCGCGCGTACCACGACCGCGGTTTCGCTCCGGGCCGGTGGCGGATCGTCACCGTGGACGGTGCTGACGCGGGGATGCTCAGCGTGGAGCACCGCCCCGGCTCGCTGTACCTGGGGCGGATCGAACTGCTGCCGGAGTTCCAGGGCCGCGGCGTCGGGAGCCTGCTGATCACGGACCTGATCGCCGACGCGGACCGGCACGAGGTCGCGGTGGAGCTGGACGTGCTGGCCGTCAACACGCGGGCCCGCGCGCTGTACCGGAGGCTGGGTTTCCGCGAGGTGCGCCGGCACGGTGACGGCGATCGCAAGATCACCATGAGGTACCACGGAACGCGGACGGGAACCCGCTGATCTGGCGAACCCCTGATCCCGGCGAGCGGGGGGGGAGACCGGTGGTGACCCGCGGGGCCCCGACCGTGGCACGCGGTGGCGCGCAGGGCACGGTGGCAGGCACAGCACGCGCGGGTTGGGGCGCGGTGGCCCGAGCCGAGGGCCTGCACAGCCCACATGGCTCGCGGTGGTGGCGCGGCGCGCGCAGCTCCCGGTGGCGGCACGGCACCACAGCTCGCGCCGACGGCACAGCACGCACAGCCCCCGATGGCAGCACGGCACCACAGCTCGCGCCGACGGCACAGCACGCACAGCCCCCGATGGCAGCACGGCACCACAGCTCGCGCCGACGGCACAGCACGCACAGCCCCCGATGGCAGCACGGCACCACAGCTCGCGCCGACGGCACAGCACGCACAGCCCCCGATGGCAGCACGGCACCACAGCTCGCGCCGACGGCACGGCACGCACAGCCCCCGATGGCAGCACGGCACGCACAGCCGCCTCGACGGCGTGGCCGATTCGCGCCCGCAGCGCCGCCACGCGCCGCCACGGCCCGCCCGCCGTGCAGCGCTGGTTGCGGCAGCGCAGCACAGCCGGCCCGCGCGGAAGCCCTAACCCGCCACCGGCTCCAGCACCTTCGCGCCCGTCTTCTCCCGCAGCTCCTCCTCCGTCACGCCCGGCGCGAGCCGCACCAGGCGGAGGCCCTCCGGGGTCACGTCCAGCACCGCCAGGTCCGTGATGATGCGGTCCACCACCCCCGCGCCGGTCAGCGGCAGCGTGCACGTCTCGACGATCTTGGGGCTGCCGTCCTTCGCCACGTGGTCGGTGATCACGATGATCCGCTTGGTGCCCGCGACCAGGTCCATCGCGCCGCCCATGCCCTTCACCAGCGCGCCGGGCACGGTCCAGTTCGCCAGGTCGCCGTTGGCGGCCACCTGCAGGGCGCCGAGGATCGCCAGGTCGATGTGCCCGCCGCGGATCATGGCGAACGACGTCGCCGAGTCGAAGAAACTCGCGCCGGGCTGGACGGTCACCGTCTGCTTGCCTGCGTTGATCAGGTCGGCGTCCTCCTCGCCCTCGAACGGGAACGGGCCCAGACCGAGGATCCCGTTCTCGCTCTGCAGGGTCACCCGCACGCCGTCCGGGATGTGGTTGGCCACCAGCGTGGGGATGCCGATGCCGAGGTTGACGTAGTCCCCGTCGCGCAGTTCCGCCGCCGCCAGCGCGGCCATCTCGTCGCGGCTCCAGCCCATGGTCACGCCTCCGTTCCGGCGAGCGCCCGCGGGCGCACCGTGCGCTTCTCGATCTCCTTCTCCCGCGGCGTGGCGACCACCAGGCGGTCGACGAACACACCGGGGGTGATCACCAGGTCCGGGTCGACGTAGCCGTCGAGCAGGACCTCGGTCTCCACCACCGTCACCCGGCCGCACGTGGCGACGACCGGGTTGAAGTTGCGGGCCGCCATCCGGTACACGAGGTTGCCCTCCCGGTCGGCGGTGTGGGCGTGCACCAGCGCCAGGTCGGCGACGATGCCGCGCTCCTGCACGTAGGTCTCGCCGTCGAACTCGGCGTGCGGCTTGCCCTCGGCGACGGGCGTGCCGACCCCGGTCTTCGTGTAGAACGCCGGGATGCCGGCGCCACCGGCACGCATCCGCTCGGCCAGCGTGCCCTGCGGCGCGAACTCGACCTCGACCGTGCCGTCCAGGTACTGCTGCGCGAACAGCTTGTTCTCCCCGACGTAGGACGCGATCACCTTGCGGACCTGCTTGTTCTCCAGCAGCAGCCCGAGCCCCTTGCCGTCCACGCCCATGTTGTTCGACACGATCGTCAGGTCGCGGACGCCGGAGTCGCGGACGACCTCGATCAGGTCGTAGGGGATCCCGGACAGGCCGAAGCCGCCGACCGCGATCGTCATGCCGTCCCGCAGCGCGCCGGCCATCGCGTCGGCGGCCGCGCCGAACACCTTGGACACGTGAACTCTCCTTCGAGCGTCCGTGGAATGAGCACCTGTCCGCAGTCAAGACGACCTGGGAAAACCCGGTCAAGCAGGCGCACTGGATCTCTCGTCAGATGAACATCCCGGGCGCGGGCGTTCACTGAGTGGACATACCATGGGGACATGCCACCTGCCCATGTGATCGGCCGCGCCGCGATCGTGCTGCGCGCGCTGTCCGCCGCGGGCGAGCCCGGCGCGTCGACGTCGGACGTGTCCCGCCTGACCGGGCTGGCGCGCCCGACGGTCCACCGGCTGCTCGCCGCGCTGGCCGACGAGGGGTTCGTCGACCGCGACCAGCGCAGCGGCCAGTGGTACCTCGGCCCGGAGCTGTACCTGCTGGGCGAGTCGGCGGCCGCGCGTTACGACGTGACGCAGCACGCGCGGGCGAGCGTGCACCGGCTCGCGGCGGCGACCGGGGAGAGCGCGTTCTTCTCCGCCCGCCGCGGCGACGAGACGGTGTGCCTGCTGCGCGAGGACGGTGACTTCCCGATCCGGTCGTTCGTGCTGTACGAGGGCGCGCGGTTCCCGCTCGGGGTGGTCTCGGCCGGGCTGGTCGTGCTGTCGCTGCTGTCCGACCGGGAGATCGACGAGTACCTGGCGCGGGTCGACCTGACGGAGCGGTGGGGCGAGGCGCACGCGCCGGGGCCGCTGCGCGAGCGGATCGCCGAGACGCGGGAGCGCGGGTACGCCGTCAACCCGGGTCTGGTGGTCGAGGGCAGCTGGGGCATGGCGGCGGCGGTGTTCGGCTCGTCCGGGGAGCCGGCGTGGGCGCTGACGCTGACCGGGGTGGAGTCGCGTTTCCGCGAGCCGCGGCGGGCGCAGATGGGCGCGCTGCTGCTCAAGGAGGCCCATGCGCTGACGACGGCACTCCGCGCGGACCGGCAGCGCACCGGGCTCTGAAGGACCGTCAGCGCGCCAGTATCCGGCCCGCCACCAGCAGGTCGTGCGGGTACGTCACCTTGATGTTCTCCACCGCGCCCGGCACCCACCGCACCGGCGTCCGCGAGTACCGCTCCATCACCGAGGCCGTGTCGGTGCCCGCGAAGCCCTCGCGCGCGGCCTGTTCGTAGGCCGCGACGAGCGGGGCGGCGCGGAAGCCCTGCGGCGTCTGCGCGCGGACCAGCGTGCCCGGCGGCCGGGCGCCCTCGTCGGTCACGATGTCGTCCGCCACCACACCGGGCATCGCGCCGCCGTGCTCGCGTGCCGTGCGCAGGACCTCGGTGATCAGGGCGGGCGTGACGAGCGGACGGGCGCCGTCGTGCAGCAGGACCGCGTCGACCGCGCCGGATTCGATGCGCCCGGCCAGGTGCCGCAGGGCGTTCAGCTCGGAGTCCTGCCTGCTCGCGCCGCCGTGCACGATCTCGGCCCGCGCGCCGAGCCCGGACAACGCCTCCTCGGCGAGCGCCCGGTCCTGCGGCCGGATGACGAACACCAGCACGCCGACCCCGGGCGTCCGGGCGAACGCCGCCAGCGACCACGCCACGATCGGCCGGCCCGCCAGCGGCAGGTACACCTTGTTCACGCCGGCACCGACACGCGTCCCGGCCCCGCTGGCCAGCACGACCGCGGCCGCCGTCGGGTTCTGCTCCGCAGCCATGCGCCGATCGTAGGCACCACCGGGCGGTCACGGTGCGCCCGGCAGGTCCCGCCGCTCGAAATCCGCCCGCAGGGCCGCACACCGGGCACGACCCCGCTCATACAGACGCCCGAACACGAACGCATCGGACACCGAATCACCCACCTGTTGCCGCAGGAGCTGTCCCGCGCTCACCAGGTCGTGGTACTCGCCCAGTTCGCGCTGCAGCGACTTCACCGCCCGCCGCCACGGGCGCACCCGCTTGCCCAGTACCGGTCGCGCGGCGTCGGCGACGTACCGCGCCGCCTTGGCCTTCTTGCGCACCTCGTGCAGGGCGGCGTCCCGGTCGCGGGCGTCGCGGACCGCCGCCATCGCCGCCGCCAGCCGCCGGTCCGCGCGGCGCAGTGCCTTCCGCAGCTCCCGGCGCCCGGATTCCGCCGAGGTCGTCAGCGGCGGGTCGGCCACCCACTCGTCGAGCGCCCCCAGCAGCCGCGCGTACCGCTCACTGGTCAGCTCCGCGAGCAGCGCCCGCCGCTCCCGTTCCGCGGCTTCGTCCAAACGCGACTCGAGCGTGCGGCGGGCGTGCTCGGTTTCCGGCTCGCGCGGGAACTTCGCCAGCTCGCCCAGCAGGGTCTCCCGCCGGACCTCGCCGTCCCGCGCCGGGGACAGCACCCGCCCGGCCCACTTCAGCTCGTCGGCCAGCGCCTTCACCCGCTCGCGCACGAAGAGCCGCCGGTAGCCGCGCAGCGCGCTGCGCAACCGCCGCAGCGCGACCCGCAGCTGGTGCACCGCGTCGCCGTCCCCGCGCCGGACGCCTTCGTCGTGCCGCCGGACCGCCTCGACCTGCGTGCGCACATAGGCCATCACGGTCTCCCCCGCGTTGCCCGGCGCACCGGCCGCGGCGAGGTCGTCGGCGAGCAGGCGCCGCAGCTTCGACGGCCAGTGCGCGGGCCGCACCCCGTCCGCGACGAGCGCCCGCGTGAGCGTGTCGAGCAGCCCGGGGTCCCCGGTGTCGAGTTCGACCTCGAGTTCACGCCAGCGGTCCAGGTGCGCGTGCTCGCCGGCCCGCTCGCCGTGGACGTGGTCGTCGGTCAGCACGGCCAGCCGCCGCCCGTCGGCGGCGGTCAGGTCGTGGGTGAACCGGTCGACGCGCAGGTGGGCGATCTCGACGAGGTCCGCACCACCGGTCCACTCGCGCGCGGCTTCGGCGAGTTCCGCGGGCAGGTGGTCGCCCGGGGGCAGCTGGGTCTCCTCGCGGGCGCCGTCGGCGGCGGGACGCTTGAGGTGCCAGCCCGCGTCCTCGCCGCCGGTGCGCCTGCGCAGGGTCACGCCCGCGCGCGCCAGGCGGAGGTCGCGCGTGTCGTAGTAGGTGTTGTCCAGCCGGGATTCCCGCGGCGGGGCCTGGTCGGCCACCGGCCCCACGCCGGCCAGCCGGGGCACCGGCCGTCCGTCGTCGAAGTCGAACTTCCGCTCCCGCTCGGTGACCGTTTTCGCGCCCATGTCCGGGAATTCCCCGGCGGTCACCGGCGGAAACCCCGCCTACCGCACGCCGCGGATGGGCAGGATCAGCACCGCGCCCACCGCGGCCGCCGCCGCGCCGAGCAGGAACAGCGCCGGGAAGTTCTGCGGCATCGCCGCGGTGGCGCCGATCGACAGCACCGCCGGGGCCACCGCGGGCACCACCGAGCCGGGCAGGTTGTTCGCGATGTTCATCAGCCCGAGGTCCTTCGCCGGGTTCGCCGGGTCCGGCAGCACCTCCGTCACCAGCGCGATGTCGACCGCGAAGTACACACCCTGCCCGAGCCCGACCACCGCGATCGCGGCCAGGAAGAACGGGAACGAGTCCGCGACGGCCGCCAGCACGAGCCCGGCCGCGAAGATCGCCGCGGACGCGATCACGAACGGCTTGCGCCGGCCGAGCCGGTCGGACGCCTTCGCCGCCACCGGGGCGAAGATCAGCGCCGCCGCGGTCAGCACCAGGGTCGACAGGAACACCGCGCCCGCCACCTCGGCCGGCGGGAAGTGCAGCACGACCATCAGGTAGAACGCCTGGTACGCCTGCACCGCCGCGACCCCGAGGAACAGCAGGAACCGGCTCAGCCACGCCCAGGAGAAGTTCGCGTGCCGCACCGGGTTGAGCCAGAACGTGCCGAGCAGGTCGCGCCACCCGAACGCCGGCCGGTCCGCCTTGTGCAGCCGCGGATCCTTCAGCACCACCGCGAACAGCACGCATCCGGCGACCGCGATGGCCGCGGGCAGCAGGATCATCGCCGGCAGGTTCGGCGACACCAGCTGCGCCACGAACAACCCGATCACCACACCGACCGGCAGGCTCAACCCGACCACGGCGGACGCCGGTCCTCTTCGGTCCGGCGCGAACTGGTCCGGGATCACCGCGGTGATCGCCACCGTCGCCGAGGTCAGGCCGATCGCGGTGACGATCCCGGCGAGGGTCAGGGTCAGCGTGCTGGTGCCGGCGAGCATGCCCAGCGCGCCGAGCGCGAACAGCGCCGCGGCCAGCAGCAGGTAGGGCCGCCGCCGCCCGAGCCGCCCGGTGGTGCGGTCGGACAGCCGCCCGAACGCCGGGAACGCCACGAGCGCGCACAGGGCGCTGACGCCGGTGACGATCGAGACGGTGGTCGTGGCGCCGACCGGGTCGATCAGCGTCGCCTTGAGCGACAGCGTCAGGACCGCGGGCACCAGCTGGGCCATCGCCGCGCCGATCGCCGCGAACCCGAGGAAGAACAGGAAGCTGCGCCCCGGGTTGGTCCAGGTGCGCGGCGTCGTCGTGGTGGTTCCGGGCAGGGAGGACGTACTCATCGTCGGCACCTTTCGCCTCGTTGCGAACTGCGGGAAGGATGACAGCGGCACCGGCGCCGGTTAAGGCGCGCGGTCAACCAATGGAACGGTTTCCGGAACGTCCACATGCGAGGCGAGCAACGCGCCAGTGCCGCCACGAACGCCTCGCCGTGGTGCGCAGGTCGTCGCGGGGTGGATCGGCATCGTCAGCCCTCCCGCCGGGACACGGCGCGGGGCCGCCAGTTCGTGGTCTCGAGCCCGTGGCCGAGCGGGAACACCGGGTCCTCGGTGCCGCCCGGCAGGTCCTCGGGGTGCGCCTCGACCGCGGCCATCGAGCGGGGCAGCTCGAACGGCAGCCGGCCCTCGGGGCGGGCGTGACCGAACACGACGTCGAGCACGGCGTCGTCGGTGGCGCCGAAGTCGGCCACCAGCGCGGCGGCGTGCTCGGCGAGTTCGGGGATCACGGCCGGCCGGTCGAGGAACACGTCGACCACCGTCGGGACCGTGGCGGCCAGCTCCAGCAGGTGCGCGCGCTCGTCCTCGGGCAGGTCCAGCCGCCCCTGGTGGAAGAACGCCTCGGGCAACGTCCGGCGCGGCTCGTACGGGGCCGCGATCCGGACCAGGGCGTAGTCGGCCTCCACCGGAGTGTCCACAATGGTCGCGTATGCGGCGGCTGTCCGGGGGTCGACGCCTTCGACGTAGAGCCGACATCCGGAGGGCAGGGGCAGCACGGAGTCGGTCAGCAGGGTCATCGCGCGCCGCTGCGCCGCCGCACCGGCCGCGGCGAGGTCCTCCCGGCCGACGGTCGTCACGGCGATTTCCTCGTTCACGTAAGGGTTTTCGAACAACCCCAGCCGGAACAGGACGGTCAGCACGCGGCGCACGGACTCGTCGATCCGGGCCTCGCTCACGCGCCCGCTGATCACCAGATCCGCGATCACCTCCGGGCACCACTCGCCGCCGAACTGGTCCACACCCGCGTCGAGCAGCATCAGCGCGCGCTCGGCGCGGTCCAGGTGCTCCACGCCCCACGCGCGCGCCGGCCACACCGTCCCGCCCGGCAGCACCGAGTCCGTGAGCAGCCCGAAGTCCGTGCAGACGACGCCGTCGTAGCCCTCGTCCCGGCGCAGACGGCCGGCCACCACCTCGCGGTCGAAGGCGAACCCGACCTCGGCGAGACCGGGCACGCCGACCGGGCGCCCGTAGTACGGCATGACGGCGGCGGCCCCGGCGCGCAGGGACGGGCGGAACTGGTCGAGGTGCTGCTCGAACCGCCCGGCCGGGTAGACCTGGTCCGGGCTCGCGGCGAAGTGCGCGTCCTCGCCGCCGGCCTGCGGGCCCGCGCCCGGCCAGTGCTTGACCATGCTCGCCACGGATCCGGGGCCGAGCCGCGGGCCCTGCAGCTCCTCGACGTAGGCCCCGGCGAGGCGGCCGACCAGGTCCGGATCGGCGCCGAACGTGCCGACGGTGCGCGCCCAGCGCGGCTCGGTGGCGAGGTCGGCCATCGGGTGGGTGGCCATGCGGATGCCGACCGCGGTGTACTCGGCGCGGATGGCACGGGCGAAGTCGCGGACCAGTTCCTCGTCACCGATCGCGCCGAACCCGAGCGGTTCCGGCCAGCGCGAGCAGCCACCGTCGGCGACCGAGGTGAGCGGGTTGTCGTTGGCCGAGTGGCGCGGATCGGAGGAGATCAGCACGGGGATGCCGAGACGACTGCGGGCGGCGAGGTCCTGCAGGCGGTTGTGCCAGCGGGCCAGCGGCCCGGCGGCGACCGGGGCCATGAGGGTGAGGCAGCGCAGGTGTTTGTCGCGCACGGATTCGGTGGTCGGGGCGGTGGGCATGATGCCGGCCGACTCCTCGACGAACCCACCGTCCGGCGTCACGGCGACCGGCGCGTGACACAGCAACCCGGTCTTCTCGGCGAGGGTCATCCGGCCGATGAGGTCCGCGACGCGCTCCTCGACGGGACGGTCCGGATCCTTGTAGGGCACCAGCATGGTGGCGAGCATGACGCCCGCCACCAGCGGCGATCCATCACCGTGCCATTGGTTGGCACACCCGTTCAGCGCACCGCGTAGACGTCCAGCACCACCGCGTCCGGGCGGCGCAGCGCCGAGCTCACCGCCACCACGTGGTTCAGCCACGCGTAGTCCGGCGAGTCCTCGGCGGTTTCGAAGGTGATCGCGGTGCGGAAGCGGTACGTGGACGGCTCCGGGGACTGCCCGGCGAGCAACGCGGCCATCACCTCGGGCGGGCCGTGCCGCACGCCGCGGCTGGTGATCGACACCAGCGATCCGTCGTCGGCGCGTGCGGTGTAGCGCGCCTCGACGCGGACCCAGCCGTCGCTCTGCAGGATCTGCCAGTCCGCGCCGCCGGGCAGGACGTCCGCGGTCAGTCGCGGGCCCTCGAAGCGGCCGCCGGTGATCGGCACGATCCGGCGGCGGCCGTGGGGCGTGCCGCCGAGGTCGAGCACCTCGTCCAGCGTCACCTCCGCCCTGGCGAGGAACTCCAGCTCCGGCCGCGGTGGCTGCTGCGGGGTCACCATGACCGCGCAAACTATCAGGAATTCTGACCCAGGACAGCCGTCGCGCGGAGGACCACCTCTCGCAGGTAGCGGTGCTCCGGGTCGTCGTCGTACATCGGGTGCCACCACATCGCCTCACGCAGCGGGCCGACCTCGAACGGGCACGGCAGCACCCGCACGGCCGGCTCGGCGGGCACCGCCGCGGCCAGCCGCCGCTGCAGCAGCGCGACCCGGCCGGTGCCGCGCACCAGGCTCGGCACGGTCAGGAACGTCTCGGTCACCACCTGGACGTGCAGTTCGATGCCGAGCATCCGCATCTGCCGCGCGGCGGGCGTCGACGCGGTGGGGCCGTGGTAGGTCACCACCCACGGCATCGCCTCGAGCTGCTCGACGGTCAGCTCCTCGCCGACCTCGGCGTTGTCGCTGGAGACCAGGCAGACCCAGTCGTCGAGGTACAGCTCGCGGTAGGGCAGGTCGGTGATGAACCCGTGCGGCATCAGCAGCAGGTCGTGGTTGACCAGCGCCTGGGCCGCCTGCTCGACCAGCGACGGGGTGTTCGCGGTGAGGCGCAGGCGCGTGCCGGGCGCCTCCGCGGCGAGCAGCGCGGCGATCTCCGAACCCAGCACCGCCACCCCGTAGTCACTGATCAGCAGCGAGAACTCCCGCGTCGAGGACGCCGGGTCGAAGTCCGGTTCGGCGGCGAAGACCCGTTCCACACCGGTGATCGCGACCCGCACGCGTTCCGTGAGCTGGACTGCCAGCGGCGTGAGCCGGTAGGAGTTGCCGACGCGGATCAGCAGGTCGTCACCGAAGTGCCGGCGCAGCTTGCCCAGGTGCGCGGACACCGCGGGCTGGCTCAGACCCATGCTGGCGGCCGCCCGCGTCACACTGCGTTCCTGTAGCAGGGCGTGCAGCGCGACCAGCAGGTTCAGGTCCAGGCTCGCCAGGTTCACCAGCGCAGGCTACATCAGCGCGGCTGATACCACGCATCACCGATTTCGTCTTCCCTGATACCGCCGCGGTGCCCGACAGTGGTCTTCGTCGCTCGAGGAGGAACCGACGTGATCCACGACCGCACCGATCCCGAAGGCGCGATCGCCGCCGCGGCCAAGCGCTGCTCCAACTGGGGCCGCTGGGGAGCCGACGACGTGCTGGGCACCCTGAACTTCCTGGACGAGGCCAAGCGCCGCGAAGGCGCCGCCCTCGTCCGGCAGGGCAAGAGCTTCTCGCTGGCGCAGCGGTTCGAGGCGGACGGCCCGCAGAAGGGCTGGCGCCGCCGCACCAACCCGGTGCACACGATGCTCGACACCGGGCTGGACGCCGAGCGCGGCCAGGGCTTCCCGCACGGTCTCGGTGGCGCGGACGACGTCGTGTTCATGCCGCTGCAGGCTTCGACGCAGTGGGACGGGCTCGGCCACATCTTCGACCACGGCACCGCCTACAACGGCCGCCGCGCGGGTGACGTCGTGACCAGCGAGGGCGACCAGGTCACCGGCATCGAGACCACCGCGGGCCGGATCGCCGGCCGCGGGGTGCTGCTCGACGTCGGGCGCGCGATCGGCACCGACGGCGAACTGCCGGACGGGTTCGCGATCACGGTCGAGCACCTGGAGGCCACGATCGCCGCGCAGGGCGGGACCGCCCGGGTCGGCCGCGGCGACCTGCTGCTGGTGCGGACCGGCCGGCTCACCCGCGCCCGCCGCGAGGGCTGGGGCGACTACGCCGGCGGCGACGCGCCCGGCCTGTCGTTCACCACCGCGGACTGGCTGCACGGCACCGAGATCGCCGGGATCGCCACCGACACCTGGGGGTTCGAGGTGCGGCCCAACGAGTTCGACGTCGCGTTCCAGCCGCTGCACCAGGTCTGCATCCCGCACATCGGCCTGTTCCTCGGCGAGATGTGGGACCTCGACGCGCTGGCCGCCGACTGCGCCGCCGACGGGGTGTACGAGTTCTTCCTCGCCGCCGACCCGGTCCCGGTGACCGGCGCGGTCGGCGCCCCGGTCGCGCCCGTCGCCGTCAAGTAGGAGTTCCCATGCCAGCCGTGAACAACGTCCTGGTGGTCGGCAGCGGCCTCGCCGGGACGGCCACCGCGATCGGTCTCGCCGCGCACGGCGTCGCCGTCGACCTGGCCGAGATCAAACCCGACATCGCCGCCATCGGCTCCGGGATCACGTTGCAGGGCAACGCCTTGCGCGAACTGCGCAACCTGGGCGTGTGGGAACGGGTGCGCGCCGAAGGCTTCGGCTTCGACAGCCTCGGCCTGCGTGCCCCCGACCCCGCGGGCACCCTGCTGGTGGAGATCCCGGACGCCCGCACCGGCGCCCCCGACCTGCCCGCCACGATGGGCATGCCGCGCCCGGCGCTGGCGCGGATCCTGCTGGACCGCGCCGCCGAAACCGGGGTGAAGACCCGCTTCGGCGTCACCGTCACCGAGCTGAACCCCGACGGCGACGTGGTGCTCTCCGACGGCTCCACCGGGCGCTACGACCTGGTGGTCGGCGCCGACGGCATCCGCTCGTCGGTCCGCCGGATGCTCGGCATCGAGCTGGAGACCCGCGCCACCGGCATGGGCATCTGGCGCGCGTTCGGCCCGCGCCCGGCGTCGGTCACGCGCACAGACCTGTTCTACGGCGGGCCGTGCTACATCGCCGGCTACTGCCCGACCGGGGAGAACTCGCTCTACGCCTACGTCGTCGAAGACGCCCAGGACCGCTCCGCGCTGACCCCGGACGAGCGGCTCGCCACGATGCGCGAGCTGGCCGCGGCCTACCACGGCCCGTGGGACGAGATCCGCGAGACGCTCACCGATCCGTCCCGGGTCAACTACACCTGGTTCGAAACCCACGTGCTGCCGCCGCCGTGGCACCGCGGGCGCGTCGTGCTCATCGGCGACGCCGCGCACTCCTGCCCGCCCACCCTCGCGCAGGGCGGCGCGCAAGCCCTCGAGGACGCCGCGGTCCTCACCGAACTGCTGCTCGCCGCGGACACGCTCGACGAAAACCTGTGGCGGGCCTTCACCGACCGCCGCTACGAGCGCGCGAAGGCCGTCGTCGACGCGTCCAACCAGCTCGGCCAGTGGCTCCTCGACCACGAACAGGGCGACGTGCCGGGCCTGATGGGCCGCGTCGCCGCACTCGTCACCCAGCCCGCCTGACCCAGGAGGACCCATGACCGACCGACTCATCACCCACCTGCGCCACGTCGACCTGGCCGTGCCGGACCTGGCCCGGCAGCAGGACTTCTTCACCGGCGCCTGGGGCCTGACCACCGAGCACACCGACTCCGGCATCGCGTTCCTGGCCGCCGAGGGATCGCCCGAGCAGTACGTGATCCGGCTGCGCCAGGCCGCCGACAAGCGCATCGACCTGATCTCGTTCGGCGCCGCCACCCCGTCCGATGTGGACACCTTGGCCGCCCGGCTGGCGTCGTCCGGCGTGAAGCTGGTGAGCGAGCCCGGCGCCATCGACACCCCCGGTGGAGGCTACGGGTTCCGGTTCTTCGACAACGAGGGCCGCACCATCGAGATCAGCGCCGACGTGGCCGTGCGCGCGCACCGCAAGATCGAGGAGGGCGAGTCCGTCCCGGTGCGGCTGTCGCACGTGGTGATCAACTCCGCCGACCCGGAGGGCACTCGCGCGTTCTACGAGAAGCACCTCGGGTTCCGGCTCTCGGACATCCTGATGCACCCGCGGATGGGCGAGATGATGTGGTTCATGCGGGTGAACTCGTGGCACCACAGCATGGCGATCGCCCGCTGCCCGCACCCGTCGCTGCACCACGTGTCGTTCGAGATGCGCGGGCTGGACGAGTACATGCGCGGCACCGGGCGGCTGCTGCGCGCCGGGGTGGAGAAGATCTGGGGGCCCGGCCGCCACCTGGCCGGCAACAACACGTTCAGCTACTTCCTCGACCCGCACGGCAACACGATGGAGTACACCACCGAGCTGGAGCTGATCGACGAGGACACCTGGCACCCGCACCTCTACGACTTCAGCGACCCCGAGGTGTCCGACCAGTGGGGCACGGCGAACGCGATGAACGAGTTCGTCGCGCAGAAGTCGTTCAACGATCCGGACAAGGGCCTGTTCGTCGCCCCGCCGGTGTGAGGAGTTCCTGATGCGTTTCGCCACCTACTCACTCGATGGCGTGGTCCGGGCCGGTGTCGTCGCCGGCGACGGCATCCACCCGCTGCCGCCCGAGGTGACGGTGCTCGACCTGGTGCGATCGGGTCTGCCCGCCGCGCTGGAGGCGGGTGCCGCCGCCCTGGGCGAACCGCCGGTGCCGCTGGACCGCGTGCGGCTGCTGCCGCCGCTGGCGCCGCCGACCGTGCGGGACTTCGTCGCGTTCGAGGAGCACGTGGAGGGCGTGGTCGCCAGCGTCTCCGGCGGATCCGGGGTCGTGCCGGAGTGGTACGAGGCGCCCACGTTCTACTTCACCAACCCGTACGCGCTGCTCGGCGCCTTCGACGACGTGCCGGTGCCGCCGGGTTCGCGGCTGTTCGACTTCGAACTGGAGGTCGCGGCCGTGGTGGGGCGGGACGGGTCGTCGCTGACGCCGGAGCAGGTGGAGATCTTCGGGTACACGGTGTTGAACGACTGGTCCGCCCGCGACCTGCAGCGGCGGGAGATGAAGGTGCAGCTCGGCCCGGCGAAGGGCAAGGACTCCGCGACGACGCTCGGGCCGTGGCTGGTGACGGCGGACGAGCTGGAGTCCTATCGCGACGGTGACGGGTTTCTGGAGCTGGACCTGCGGGTGTCGGTGAACGGCGACCTGATCGGGCAGGACCTGTTGTCCAACATGGGCTGGCCGTTCGAGGAGCTGGTCGCCTACGCCTCGCGCGGCACCTGGGTGCGGGCCGGGGACGTGCTCGGGTCCGGGACCTGCGGCAACGGCGGTTGCCTCGCCGAGCTGTGGGGCCGGGGGCGGGACGTGCCGCCGCTGAAGCCGGGGGATGTCGTGGAGATGACCGTCGAGGGCATCGGCACGATCCGCAACACCGTCGTCGCCGGGGTGGACCTGCCTCCGGTGCGGGCGGCGCGCCCCCGCCCGCGGAAGCGCACGCGATGAGGGTCGCCGGCAAGGTCGTCATCGTGACCGGCGCCGGACGGGGACAGGGCGCGGCGGAGGCGCGGCTGCTGGCCGAGGAGGGCGCGCGGGTGATCGGCGTGGACCTCGATCCGTCACCGGCGGAACCGTTGCCCGGGGTCGAGTACGCGCGGCTGGACGTCACCGACGCCGCGGGCTGGTCCGCGCTGGTGTCCGGGTTGGACCGGGTGGACGGGCTGGTCGCCAACGCCGGGATCACCTGGCGGGCGCGGCTGGGCGAGGTCGATCCGGACGATCTGGCGCGGGTGCACGACGTGAACGTGGGCGGCGTGGTGCGGGCGATCCAGGCGGTGCTGCCGGTGATGCCCGCGGGCGGGTCGATCGTGACGGTCGGCTCGGTGGCCGCGCTGACCGGGCACTACCCCGTCGCGTACACGGCGAGCAAGTGGTCCCTGCGCGGGCTGACCCGGGCGGCGTGCCTGGAGCTGGGCGCGCGCGGGATCCGCGTCAACGCCGTGCACCCGGGCTACATCGAGACGCCGATGACCGCGTCGGCTCCGGCGGCGTTCCGGGAGGCGAACATCGCCGAGACGCCGCTGCGCCGCACCGGAACCGTGGACGAGGTGGCGCCGCTGGTGGTGTTCCTGCTCTCGGACGACGCGTCGTTCATCACGGGCGCGGAAATCCCGGTGGACGGCGGGCTGACCGCGCACGGCGGCGTGAAATCGATCAGTGACACACTTCGGAAAGGCTTTTGATGTTCGAGTACTTCCCCGGCAACTACGTCTGGAACCTGGGCGTCGTCGCGACGCTGAACAGCGGCGGGCTCATCGACGAGGTCGACCGCGCCTGCCGTCCGATCAAGGAGGCCGCGCAGCGCGGTGAGGACGCCGGCACCGCCGACTTTCTGACGGCGTGGACCGCGCTCACCGACCAGCTCGTGGAGCAGGCGGAGGAAGCGGAGGCGGCCGGGCACACCCGCACCGCGCGGCAGTTGTACGCGCGGGCCACGAACTACCTGTGCCAGGCCGAGCGGATGCAGAGCGCGTCGGCGCCCGGGCGGCTGGACACCTACCGGCGGGTGCTTGCGTTGCAGGAGAAAGCGTTTGCGCCCGGCGTGTCGCGGGTCGAGATCCCGTACGAGGGCACGACGCTGCCCGCGTACTTCAGCGCGGCGCCGGTCGAGGGCCCCGCGCCGGTGATGATCATGTGGAACGGGCTGGACTCGACCAAGGAGCACATGTACTCCTCCGGGCACTGGGCGGAGCTGGCGGCGCGCGGGATCTCGTGCCTGATGGTGGACTGCCCCGGGTCGGGCGAGGCGTTGCGGCTGCAGGGCCTGACGGCGCGCGTGGACACGGAGGCGTGGGCGGCGGCGTGCGTGGACTACCTGGTGGGCCGGTCCGATGTGGACTCGTCGCGGATCGGCCTGGTCGGATGGTCGCTGGGTGGTTATTACGCACCCCGCGCCGCGGCGTTCGAGAAGCGGCTCGCGCTGGTGGTGGCGTGGGGCGCGAACCACGACTGGGGGGCCGTGCAGAGGCGCCGCCTGGAGCGCGAGGGCGAGCGGCCGGTGCCACACTACTGGGAGCACGTGCTGTGGGTGTGGGGGCACTCCGACCTGGAGGAGTTCATCGGCTTCGCGGACGCGGTCAACCTGGACGGCGTGGTGGAGAAGATCGACGTCCCGTTCCTCATCTGCCACGGCGAGAACGACCGGCAGATCCCGCTGGCGTACGCCCACCGCTCGTACGAGCAGGCAACGGCCAGCCCGCGGCGCGACCTGCGGATCTTCACCCCGGCCGAGGGCGCGACGGAGCACATCGGGCTGGACCACCTGCCGTACGTGAGCAGCTACGTCGCCGACTGGGTGGCGGACGTGTTCGCGGGCCGCTGACCGGCATACTCCGGAGGTGACGGACGACGAGTGGCGGCAGCACGTGGAGGGCTGGCGACGCCTCCTGGCCGAACTGGAAGCAGAAGGCTGGCAAGCCACGCTGACCTCCCCGGCGGCCCCGGTCCAGCTCGAAGGCCGCTTGCCCGAGGGCGAGCGGTTCTACTTCCGGGCCCGCCACGCCCACGTGCTCCTCTCCGTCGGCGGCGACGATCCCGCTGATGTCGGCGCTTGGGAAGGCGAGGTTCCGTTCGAGGGCGCCAGCTACCTGGCAGCAGAAGACGGCGCTCCCGTCATCCGGCTACTGCTTGCCCGCTACCGCGCGGACAAACAGTAGCCCCGGCCCGCAGCTGGGCTTCGCGCCCGGCGGGGCGAAGCCCAGTCGTTTCCGGCCCTGCCAGTGCAGGCCTCCGCGGCGTGCGGGCCGTCCGGCCCGATCACCCGCAGGCCACCGACCAGCGCCTGGGCGGTGCCGTGAGTCGCACCTGCCGCACCTCAGCCACCGGGCATCCGGCCGCGAGAGCGGATCACCCATCTCAACCTCGCAGCTGCGCCCGCGCGTCCATCAGCGCGAAGCCCAGCAGGTTCAGCCCCGGCCAGCGCTCCGGATCCCCGGCGCGCGGGTCGTCCGCCGCGGCGCCGATACCCCAGATCGCATCGACCGGGCTGGCCTCCACCAGCACCCGCGGGCCCGTGCCCACCAGGAACCGCCCCAGGTCGGGGTTCTGGCCGAACTTCGCGACCGAACCGGCGACCACGATGTCGTACCGGGACGCCTCCCAGCGGGCCGGATCGAAGCCCGCCACCTGGCGGCCCAGCTCCTTCGCCCGCCCGGGGTGCGGGGCGCGCAGCACCTCCTCGGCCACCGCCGAGTCGCCGAACAGCAGCGCCTTGCGCCACATCATGTAGTGCTCCGCCGTGGCGAACTCGCGCCCGTCCACGGTGAACCGCGCCGGCCACCACTGGCTCAGGCACCCGCGCCCCGCGCTGCCGTCCGGCTCCGGCCGGTGACCCCAGAAGAACAGGTACTCGACTCGCTCACCCCGTCGCACCCGCTCGATCAACTCCGCTCGCACAACCGGCAGTATCGCCGATCAGAAGCCGGCGATCACCGTCTTTCCGACGGTCCGCCCGGTCTCCGTCAGCTCGTGCGCCTGCCGCAGCGTCGAAGCGTTGATCGGCTTCAGCTCGGTCGTCAGCGTGGTCCGGACCGCGCCCGCCTCGACCAGTTCGGCGACGTGCGCGAGCAGGTCGTGCTGGGCGATCAGGTCCCAGCCGTGCAGCGGCCGGGTGAACATGAGCTCCCAGTGGAAGCTGATGCTCTTCCCCTTGAGCGGCAACAACTCCAGCCCCTCCGGCTCGTCGATCGCGGTGATCGCGCCGCCGGGGCGCAGCAGCTCGGCGAACTCCTCGATTCGGCCGGCGGTGTTCGGGGAGAACACGTAGTCCACGCCGTCCGGCGCCACCTCCCGCACGCTCGCGACCAGCTCCCGGTGGTCGGCCACGTGGTGGGCGCCCAGCGAGCGCACCCAGTCCCGCGACTCCGGACGGGACGCGGTCGCCACCACGGTCAGCCCGGTCAGCGCCCGCGCCAGCTGGATCAGGATCGACCCGACCCCGCCCGCCCCGGCGAGGACCAGCAGCGTGCCGGTGCTGTCCGGGCCGGCCCGGAACCGGTCGTGCAGCGTCTCGTACGCGGTGATGCTGGTCAGCGGCAGCGCCGCGGCCTGGGCGAACGACAGGCTCCGCGGCTTCGGGCCCACGATGCGCTCGTCGACGACGTGGTACTCGGCGTTCGTGCCCGGCCGGTCGATCGTGCCCGCGTAGTAGACCTCGTCGCCGGGCTGGAAGAGGGTCACCTCGGCGCCGGTCCGGGCCACCACGCCGGCCGCGTCGAAGCCGAGCACCCGCGGCTCGCCGCCCGGGTCGGAGCCGGCGCGCACCTTCGTGTCGACAGGGTTGACCGACACCGCCTCGACGCGCACCAGGAGGTCGTGCGGCCCCGACTCCCGGACCGGCAGCTCGACGTCCTCGAGAGCGGCGGGATCGGTGATGGGGAGGGGCTTGCGGTAGGCCACCGCGCGCATGGTCGTCATGGCGGCGACGGTAGTAGGAAGGTAGTAGTTACCTGCAAGGCGCACAAGTTCCCATCGGATACCATCGCAGCGTGCAGACTTGTGGTCCGAAGGACGTCTACGCCGCCGCGTGCCCGTGCCGGGACATGCTCGACCTGCTGGCGAACAAGTGGAGCGCGCTCGTGCTGGGCGCGCTGGAGGGCGGCCCGCAGCGGTTCGGCGCGTTGCGGGCGCGGCTGCAGGGCATCAGCCCGAAGGTGCTGACCCAGACGCTGCGCAAGCTCGAGTCGCACGCGCTGATCGAGCGCGAGGTGTTCCCAGAAGTGCCGCTGCGGGTGGAGTACCGGCTGACCCAGCTCGGCGCCGACGCGGCCGTCCCGCTGGCCGCGCTGCGCACCTGGGTGGAAGCCAACATCGACCGCTTTCCGCAGCCCGCCTGAGAAACTCGCGCTTGACCTCCAGCTCACTTCAGCTTCTAGCGTCGTCGGCATGACGGATGTGACGGCGACCGCGGTGCGGATACTGCCCAGGACACTCCTGCTCACGCTGCTCGGCGTCAGCACGATGACCATCATGGCCAGCGCCACCATCACGCCCGCCCTGCCGGGCATGGAACACCACTTCGCGGGTACGCCGCACGCCGCGCTGCTGGTCCGGCTCGTCCTCACCCTGCCCGGCCTCGCGATCATGCTCGCCGCGCCGGTGCTCGCCCGGCTGAGCGGCCGGGCCGGGCGGGTCCGGGTGCTCGTGGCCGGCCTCGCTCTCTACGTCGTCGGTGGCGGGTCGGGCCTGGTGCTCGACTGGCTGCCCGGTCTGCTGGCCGGGCGCGCGGTGCTCGGCGTCGGCATCGCGGCGATCATGGTCACCTCGACCGCCCTGCTCGCCGACCACTACCCCGCCACCGAGCACGGCCGAGTGCTGGGCCTGCAGGGTGCCGCGATGGGGTTCGGCGGTGTCGTCGCCCTGCTGCTCGGCGGGGTCCTGGCCGACCTGAGCTGGCGCGGGCCGTTCGCGGTCTACCTGCTCGCCCTGCCGATGCTCGTGCTCGTCCTCCGGTTCGTGCCCGAGGCGCCGACGACCGCGCCGTCGCCGGACGGTCCACAACGGACACCGCGGCTGTTCGGCCTGTACGCACTGATGTTCCTCGGCGTCGTCGTCTTCTACACCGTCCCCACGCAGGCCCCGTTCTGGCTGGGTGAGATCACCGGCACCGGCCCGGTCGTGGTGGGCGTGCTGATCGCCGCGATGAACCTGGTCATGACGCTGGTCGGCCTGAACTTCCGGCGGCTGCGCGCCCGCTGGGACTTCCGGGTCCTCGCCGCGGCGATCTTCGCCGCCTACGCGGCCGGCCTGGTCGTCGTCGGCCTCGCCGGCGGGATCTGGATGGCGGCGATCGGCATGCTCATCACCGGCATCGGCATCGGCCTGCAGAACCCGGTGATGAACGGCTGGGTGGTCGCCTCGGTGGACCCCGCGGCCCGCACCCGCGCGCTCGGGATGCTCACCTCGGCGCTGTTCCTCGGCCAGTTCGCCTCGCCGCTGATCGCGCAACCGGTGGTCGACGGCGTCGGGCTCGGGAACACCTTCGTGCTCGCCGGCGCGCTCGGCCTGGTGATTTCCGTGGTGCTGGTTTTCCGGCGCGGCAGGGCAACCTCGGATTCCCCGGCGGCGTAAGGAGCTTCGTAAGCCCACCGACAGGGAGGAAAGGGCATGCGCGTCAAGGGAATCATCATGGGGGCGGCGACCGGGGCGGTCGGGCTGGCGATGTTCGCGACGCCCGCCGCGTCCGCGTCCGGCCCGGTGGACTGCGACCCGAACCCGGGTTCGACCGGCTCGTGCGGGTGGATCAACGTGGAGCCGGACGTGGTCCACCGCGGCGACGTGGTGGACGTGGAGGCCAGGTGCCTGAACGCGGAGGCCTACCCGGTGTCGGACGTGCTGCTGAACTTCACCCCGACCGCCGAGCCCACCCACTGGTCGGCAACGGTCTCCCGCAAGGCGAGGCCCGGCGAGCACACCGCAACGATCACCTGCCCGGAAAACACCTACACGACAACGTTCTTGGTGGTCCGATAAGGACAGACGCGAGGCCGCCGGACGGTTCCGCCTCACGATCCGGACCGTTCGGCGGATCACCTTAGTGGCTTGTAGCCGACTCCGGCAAGGCTTCCTCGACGAGCACGCTGGTCGTGAAGTGCGCGGGGGATGCTCGACCGCCAATCGGCCGCCGGAACCAGGCCCGGCGGAACGAGTTCGAGCCCCCGGAAGAACTCCGATATCTGCCCGGCCGTCCTCGGGATCACCGTGGCCGAATCCCGCGTGTAACGCCGGACCAGTTCGGCGCGGTCATCGGGACTGGCCGACGCGTCGTCGACCACTCCGTGCGAGATGACGAGGTAGCTGCCCGGCGCCAAGGCCTCAACCCAGTCGTGGACCGGTGACGCGGGCTGGTCGATGAAATGCAGTACCGCGTTCATGAGCAACGCGGTGGGCTCCGCGAGGTTCAGCGGCCCATCCAGCCGCCGGAGCACCTCCGCCGGGCGACGAAGGTCACCGGAAATCACCTGAGCCTTCGCGTAACCGCTGGTCAGGCCGGACAGCGCGTCGACGACGTCCGGGTCGTTGTCGACGTACACGACGCGTGCGCCGGAGGCGAGTTCGTGGACATTGCCCCCAGGCGTCGGGTAGCCGGCGCCGACATCGAGGAACTGACGGATCCCCTGCTCGTGGCAGAACCTGACCGCCCGTTTGAGGAACTCGCGGCTGAGCTGCGCCCACTCCACGATGAAGGGAATCAACGGGTAGACCGTCTCCTCGGCGAATGCCTGTTCCACGTCGCCGTAGTGCCTTCCGCCGAGGTAGAGGCTGTAGAGCCGGGGGGCACTGGGTCTCTGCGCGTCCGAGGTCAAGGTGGGGCTGCTCCTTCGCTCGCCATGATGGCTGCGGCCAAGTGGGCCGTGTCGTTGTGGGTGACCTGCACCCAGCGATGGTGTCGCTCCCGGATCCCGGGGACGAGGGGCTGCCGCTCCCAGCGGGTGATGCCAGTCGGAGTGACCTCGAACCCGGCGTGCACCCGTGCCTCTGGCGGCAACCGGAGAAAGAGATGAGCCGCTGTGGTGACGGTTTCCCCATGCCCGATGACGAGGATCCGCTCTCCCCGATGCCGATCGAGCAGCCGGGTGAGCCCTGCGGTGACGCGGACGAGATAGTCCTTCCACGTCTCCGCTCCCGGCGCGACGGCGATGTCCAGCCCGTCCTCGGGCCCCGCGCGGACCTCGGAGAGCACTTCCCGCCAAGGACGGCCGTCGGCCTCGCCGTAGTCGGGATCGCGCAGGTCGTCGGAGACGGTGAGTGGGAGGCCGAGCCGCGCTGAGACGACTTCCGCGGTCTCCGCGACGCGCCGCACCGAAGTGGCGTACAGCGCGGCGAACGGCTTGACGTCGTGCTCCTGCGCGAGCGCAGCGGCCAGCCGGGCGGCTTGCCACCGGCCCAGCTCGGTCAGTCCGGTACATCCGCGGGGGCCTCCGACGATCCCCTCCCGGCCGCACCGGGACTCCCCATGGCGCGCGATAACCAAACCAGTGCTCTCCATCCTGGCCCTCCCGCCGGATTCCGCAGCCTTGACGAACCGCCCTGCGTGGCGTACGCGCAGGGCAATACCGCTTCGGCCACACCCGGAATGGCAACGGGACGGGCACAATGTGTTCGGCAACGCCGCGTCGTACGGCGCTGCCGAGCAAAACGGTAAATACCGTCCGTCATCCCGTCTAGGCCTGGTTGGGTGGATCAGTTTTCACCACGCCTCACATTTGGTTAACCTCTCGTCCGAGGTTCCGAATCGATCGGCACCTGACCGGACGAAGGTCGGTGAAGAACGTGAACGCCGCTCGGCGACAGCCGGGGACCGCGGAAGGAAACTGGGTACTGGTCGACACCCGGCCCGACGACCCTCAGCGCGACAGGCACCGCGGGCGCAAGGTCGGACTCCTCCTCGCCGTGGGCCAGGCGAGCTACCACGGAGTCGCACCGCGGAACGCACTCGACCACCGCCTCGCCCAGCATCTACTCAGGTACCGGCTGGAGCAGGCCGTGCGTGAGGGGAACCGGGTCGAAGCGGACCGGGTGATCTACGCGGGCCGCGAGTGGAAAGTCCGCGTCCTGCCTATCACTTCACCCATCACCGGAACGGTGGTTGCGGCTGTGGGGTGCTACATCGACGCCGCCACGGACTGGGCAACGGTGCCGCCCCCGCTCGTGGGCAGTTGGGAGTGGCGGATCACCGAAGCGGGAGCCGATCACGAGAACACGATCGCATGGACCGACGAGCTGTTCGAGCTGTACGGCTTGGCGCCACCGGAGGAGGAATCCCAGCCGGGCACGCCGAGGGAGCCCGCGGTTCGTCGGCGCTTTCCACACGGCCGCTGGTGGGACGGCACCTACTTCCTGAACAACCTGGTGATGGACTCGTGGCGCCCCGCGGTGCAGGAGTTCCGGGACCGGCTTCTGCACGACAGCGGCGGTGGTCTGCACCTCTGCAGCTTCAAGGCCCAGCACCGGGTGACCGGTCAACCGGTCGCGCTTCGCCTGGCCGGCCGGGCGGCTGCCGGCATGCCGGGGTGGTTCCACGGCATCGTCACCATGGACGTCGGTGCGCGCAAGAACGCGACCTTTCCGACACCTCGACCACTGGCCCAGGCCTTTCTCGAAGCGTCCCGCGATCCGCTGATCGTCGTGGATCGGATGCTGGAGGAACTGGACTCCGCGAACTCGCACTTCGACGGGTTGAACCTCGCGGTGCCGACCGACCACCACGTGCGCAAACTGGTACACCCGTTCGACGTACCCGCCCTGACCAAGCTCCTGAGGGAAGCCGGAGCAGCACCGGAACGCCCGGTGGGTCCGCAACGGCTGCGCCTCGCCACGTTGTCCGCGGACGTGTGGCGCGAATTCGAGATCCTGGCCGTCGGCGACGCACCCACCAGCGGAGGCGAGGTTCGTTACGTCGTGTGCCGGATCAGCGAGCCCTCGTGATGGGCTAGACGAGTATTGCGTAATTCGAGGTGGTAGCCGAAGACGGACCAACGGTGTTCAAGATCAAATAGGTCACCCTGGCCGTGGCCCATGCGCTGCAGGGGTTCACCTCGGACGCCCGGTGGCTGCGGTTCCTGCCTACCCGGATACTGGTGTCTTCCGGAGCCCGCCCGGCCAGTCCGGCGACAAACGTCGTCCGCGCAATGCGTTACCACCGATCGAGCAGGTCATGCGCTGGTTGGCGACGGACACCGCCCTGTGGACCGGCAACACCTGGATCGTTGGCTCTACCCCGGTCGAATGCGGACACTCTCTGCCCACCGTGAAGCACAGCTCATCGAGTCGGTCAACGACACACTCAACGGCCAGTTGGCCTGGAACGGCACGGGGAGCCCACCACCGAGGGCGTCGGCGTCCGCATCGCCCAACGTCTCCTGAGCCTGACCGCGGCGATCTGGCACAACCGCACCACCGGCCAACCCGTCACCTGATCCCTAACCGCCTACGACCATGACACAGTTACGCACTACTCGTCCAGGTATCCACGCGAGCCACAGCACCGCGCATCGTGCGCTTGGCCCAGTCGGTGTGCCTGACGTGGTTTCCCGGCTCGGGCAGGCAGTCCGGGAGGTACGTGACCGGGGTGACCAGTGTCATCCCGTCGAAGAACCGCTCGACCTGCGACACGTTGCGCAACACGAACGGAGTGCCGATATCCCGTTCGTACACTTGCGAAAGCGCAATAAAAGGCGCGAGAGCTTCCGAGGGGAGATCTTCACCGCAGCCCAGGGAAAGCGCGAAGCAGCTGCCGGGCGCCAACCGGTCGGTGTACTGCCTCACCACGTCGTAGAGGTCCTCACCGTCGCGAAGTTGCACGAACGACAGAACGCACAACATGCCCAGCCAGACCGGCTCACTGAAATCCAGCTGGGCGCGCACCGCTCTGTCATCGAAGATCATCTCGGGTTCACGGAGGTCGGCGTGCACCACCGCGGTGTTCGCGTTCCCCGCGAGCAACCGCCGGTACTCCTGCACCGGCGCCTGTTCGTAGTCGACGTAGACGACCCGCGCGTCGGGCTGGCCCGGCTGCGCGACCTCGTGCACGTTGCCCCAACGGGGAAATCCACAGCCCAGTTCGAGGAACTGGCGGACACCCGATTTCAACGCGTACCGCACGGACCGGACGAGGAACTGGCGGTTGAACCGCGCGACGTTCTCCGGGACGTCGCGGTGCTCCGGCGGAAATTCCGCCAGCATCCGGCGAGCCGCTTCCCGGTCGTGCTCGGTGAGGCCGCTACCCCCCAGCTGCACGTCGTAGACACCGCCACAGGTCGCCCGGTCCACAGTGTGGCGAGGACCGTAGACGATCTCGGTCACGTCGCCGTCCGGATCAGTCGCCATCGGCTCCCCCGATCCCCCGTTGGTTGTGGAACATCAACTTGTACCTGTCAAATCGGCGGCCGAACAGGCGGAAGAGAATCGGCTTCCCGCGCCACCTCGACACGGGACCGCTCCTGACGGCCGGGTCAGCCGTGCCACGGGCCGGAACCTCGGTGATTCGCGCGGTCACCGGTGCTCACCTCCCTTCGTAGCCGGGTCAGCCGTGCCGTCAGCCCGGCGATCAAGAACTCCAGCCCATCGCCCCGGGACAGGCAGGTCTCTACCAGTACCGCATGCGCGGCGAGCTCGCTCTCCGCGGCGAAGCCGGCCCGGTCCAGTTCCGCGACCACGGCCTCCACCAGCGGCGCGGCCGGCCCGCTGCCGGTGGCCACCGCCCGTCCGACGCCCGGGTACCGGGCGACCGTCTCGCGCATCCGGGCGGCGAGCAGGCGGATCCAGTCCGCCCACGCGCCGCCGTCGGGGAGGCTGATCGCGGCGCACACCTCCGCCACGACGGCCGCCTCCACGTCCGCCCGGTTGCCCACGTGGTAGCGGATCACGTTGGCCCGCGCGCCGACCGCGGCCGCGAGGTCGCGCATCGTCCAGCCGGACAGGCCCCGCCGCCGGGTCAGGTCCAGTGCGGCCGTGACGACCACCGAACGCGTGATCGGCGCGCGCTCACGGACGGGCGTCGACATCCCGGACCTCGATGCCGCTCTCGCTGTACCGGACCTCGATCTCCGCACCGCCGCGGGTGCGGAAATCGATGCGCGGGCGGAGCCGCGGGGGGCCGAACTCGAACTGGTGCCGCCCGCTGTGCCCGGCGGGGAACGCGCAGAGCGGCGGGTGCTCGGCGTCCGGGTCGAGAACCGCCTGCAGCAGCGCGGGGCCGCCCCGCCGCGGCGGCGGGATCAGGCACTGCGGCCGGATCACGACGTCCCGGCCGCGGTCGTCCCACAGCACCCAGTGGTGCTCGTCGCCGGCGATCTGCACCCGGGCGCAGTGCCGCCGGTCGGCGCCGCCGTGACCGGGTTCGAGGACGCACTCGGCGTCCATCCTCGGCACGAGCCGCGCGCCGGGCACGGCGGCCAGCTCGCGCAACGCCTCCTCCGGCAGGGTCGTGACCGCCCCGCAGACCCCGGGGCTCTCGTAGTGGCGCAACACGTCCTGCGTCGGCCGGAGCAGCCGCTGGTCCCGCAGGTCGGCCACGTGCAGACCGGCCCAGAGCCGCAGACCCGCGTGCTCCTGCTGCCCGGGCCGCCAGCGCACACGCCCCAGCTGCTCGGGGGCGACGAGCGCGAACCGGGCGATCCGGCGCAGGTCCCACAGGACGCTGGTGAGGACGGCGGGCCCCAGTTCGCGCCAGTCCCGCTCCACCCGCAGGTCCCGCACCACCACCGCGCGCGGCGGACCGGCGGTGACCTGGGCGTCCAGGGCGCCGGTCAACGTGGCGGTCGCGAGGTCGACGTGCTCGGACAGAAAGGCGCGCACCGCGTCGGCGAGACCGTTGAACAACGCGACGTCGATCTGCCCGAGTGTGCGCTCGGCGAGGTCCACGACGGCGTACTCCACGTGGCCCACCTCGTCCCCGAACGCCAGGCACGCGGACGAGGTCCACAGCTCGACGCAGTCGTCCAGCAGGGATGGTGTGGTCCACCAGTAGTAGCGACGGACGTGGCTGATCTCGAGTGCGACGAGGTCGCGCACGGAGTGGACGAAGCCCGATGTCACAGCAGGATCCCGTTCGACGAGGGGTCACGGCTGCCACACCCCATGATCGCGGGGACGGGCTCACCTCTTTCTATACCAGGACCGCCGCCCCCGCCAACACCCGTACGGGGCAGGTTCGCCCCGTAGTATCGATCGGCACTCGTCGTGGGTGTTGGGAGGTTCGGTGGTCGCCGAGGAGGAGTCGGCTGGGGTGCGTGCGCTGTGGCGTGCCCGGCGCGCGCCGGACGCCGCCGACGTGCTCGCCGCCGCCCGGCGCATTGCCGGGCACCTCAGCGACGGGCTGACCGGGCCGGGCACCCGCGCGGCGGCCAAGGGCGTCCGGTCCCTGCTCGGCGTGCCCGCCGCCGGCCTGGCCGACCTCTCCGGCGCCATCACCTGGGCCGGCCACCCCGCCGACGAGGACGCCGCCCGGGAACTCGTCTCCGCCGTCCTGCACAGTGAGACCCCAGGCGGGAAGGCGCCGCTGCGGGCGGTGCCCCTCGACGTCGACGACGAGCTGGCCGGCGTGCTCGTCGTCGAAGGCGAGGCGCCGCGCGGGGCCGTGCAGGAGGTCGCGAAACTCGTGTCCGCCGCGCTGGAGCGGGGCAAGCTGGAGGCCTCCGCCGAACGGGCCGCCCAGTCGGAACTGCGGGCGCTGCGCGCGGAGATCTCCCCGCACTTCGTCTACAACGCGCTCACCGTCATCGCCTCGCTGGTGCGCTCCGACCCGGACCGCTCCCGCGAGCTGATGCTCGACTTCGCCGACTACATCCGGCACAGTCTCGCCAAGCACGGCGAGTACACCGCGCTCGCGGACGAGTTCCACGCCATCGAGACCTACCTCGCGCTGCAGCGGGCCGTCCTCGGCGACCGGTTGCGCGTGCAGATCCGCGTCGCGCCGGACGTGCTCGCCGTGCCGGTGCCCTACCTGGTGCTGCAGCCGCTGGTCGAGAATGCCATCCGGCACGGGATCGAGCCGCTCGGCAGGCCCGGCACGGTGTCGGTGCGCGGCGAGGCGGAAGGGAACGACTGCGTGATCAGCGTGGAGGACGACGGCGTCGGCATGCCCCCCGCGGACGCCGAAGCGGTGCTCTCCGGCGACGGCGAGCGCGTCGGGCTGGCCAACGTCGACCGGCGCCTGCGCACCGTGTACGGCCCGTGGTACGGCCTGGTCGTGGAGACCGCGCCGGGCGCGGGCACGCGGGTCGTGGTGCGGGTGCCGATGTTCCAGCCCGGGGTGATCCTGCCGTGACCGGGCTGCGCGTGCTCGCGGTGGACGACGTCCCGCCCGCGCTCGAGGACATCTGCCAGCTGCTGCGGGAGGCCCCCGAGGTGGCGGAGGTGACCGGCGCCGGTGACGCGCTGACCGCGCTGCGGATGATCCAGAACGAGCGGTTCGACGCGGTGTTCCTGGACATCTCGATGCCCGGCCTGGACGGGCTGGAGCTGGCCGGGCTGCTGGCGAAGCTGAGCGAACCGCCGGTGATCGTGTTCGTCACCGCGCACGACGGCCACGCGGTGACCGCGTACGGCATCGGCGCGGTGGACTACCTGCTGAAACCGGTGCGCGCGGAACGGTTGTCGGCCGCGCTGGGGAAGGTGCTGCGGATGCTGCCCGCGGGCGCGGCGCGGTCCCCCGAGCTGGCCGACGCGCTGGACGCGCTGCCGGTGGAGTCGCGCGGGCGGACGCGGTACGTGCGGCGCAGCGAGGTGCTGTTCGTCGAGGCACACGGCGACTACGTCAAGCTGCACACCGGCGGCGGGGTGCACGTGGTGCGGATGCCGATCTCGCGGCTCGCCGAGTACTGGGAGGGCAGCGGGTTCGTGCGGGTGCACCGCGGGTTCCTGGTGGCGCTGGACGCGGTGCGCGAGCTGCGGAGTGATTCGGTGGGCGGGCTGCTGGCGCACACGGCGGCCGGGGACGTCCCGGTGAGCCGCCGGCACGCCCGTGAGCTGCGGGAACGCCTGTTGCGGGCAGCGCAGCGCAGCGAGCTGAACCAGCGGGGGCGTTGATGCCCAACCGCCGCGTCGCCGTGATGAGTCCGCAGACCCGGCTCGCCCATGCGCGCCGGCGGCAGCGGGGGCGTTGGCGGCTGCCCCGCCTCGAAGCCGCGGACGCCGAGCGCGCCCTGCGGAACTACCGCCGGCAACGCCGCCGCGCGGTCGCCGCTCTCCTGCTGCTGTTCGCGATCCTCGCCGGGCTGCCCGCCCTGTTCGCGCTCTGGCCCGCGCTCGACCACACGCGCCTCGGCGGGGTGCCGGTCTCCTGGCTGATCCTGGCGGTCGGGCCCTACCCGCTGCTCATCGTGCTCGGACACTGGCACCTCCGCCGCGCGGAACGGGCCGAGAGGCGCTGATGGTCGGCCTCTTCGCGGTCGCCCCGGTCGTCCTCGTCACGCTGCTCATCGGGCTGCGCGGGGTCGCCGCGATGCGCACCACCTCCGACTTCCTCGTCGCCTCCCGGCGGGTCACCCCGCTGCTCAACTCGGCCGCCGTGTCCGGCGAATACCTGTCCGCGGCCTCGTTCCTCGGCGTCGCCGGGCTCGTCGTCAAGGACGGTGTCGGCGCGCTCTGGTATCCGGTCGGCTTCACCGCCGGGTACATCGCCATGCTCGTCCTCGTCGCCGCGCCGATGCGCCGCTCCGGCGCGCTCACCGTGCCCGACTTCGCCGAAGCCCGCCTCGCCTCGCCCGCGCTGCGCCGGCTCGCCGCCGTCGTCGTGCTCGTCATCGGCGCGCTCTACCTCGTGCCCCAGTTCCGCACCTCCGGCCTGGTGCTGAGCGTGGTCAGCGGCACGCCCTACTGGGTCGGCGTCGTCCTCGCCGGGGCCGCCGTCGCCACCACGCTCGCGCTCGGCGGGATGCGTGCGGCGACCTACGTGCAGGCCTTCCAGTTCGTGCTGAAGGTCGTGCTGTTCGCCGTGCCCGCGCTGTGGCTGGCGATCACCGCCGGCGCCGCCGTCCGCGACGAGGCCCTGCACCCCGCCGAGTTCACCCAGCTGCGCCAGGACACCCACGTGGTCTTCCGCGTGGACGTCACCCTGGAGGCCCCCGAGCCCATCCAGGCCAGGGAACCCGACGGCACCCCGGTCACGCTCGCCACCGGCCCGCACACCTTCGCCGCCGGGGAGGAACTCGTCTTCCTCGCCGGGCAACCGGTCCCCCGGGTCCAGGGCGTCGCCGCGCCGGGCGCCCCGGGGTGGGAACGGCCGCTGCTCAACCTCAACAACGAAGGCCACCCGCTGCTGGGCACGCTCGCCGTGCTGGTCGCGATCGTGCTGGGCACCATGGGCCTGCCGCACGTGATCATGCGCTTCCACACCAGTCCGGACGGCCGGGCCGCCCGGCGCACCGCCGCCCTGACCGTGGCCCTGCTGTCCGCGTTCTACGTCTTCCCCGGCGTCTACGGCGTGCTCGGCCGGGTCCTGGTGCCGCACCTGTACCTGTCCGGCGCCACCGACACCGCGGTCGTCGCGCTGCCGCTGCAGGTCGACACCGGCTGGGCGGGCACGCTGTTCACCGGGCTGCTCACCGCGGGCGCGTTCGCCGCGTTCCTCGCCACCTCGCTCGGCCTGCTGCTGGCGGTGTCCGGCGCGATCGCGCACGACCTCGCGCCGGGCGGGCTGGCCCGGCTGCGCGGCACCGTGGTCGCCGCCGCGGCCGCGGTGGTGCTGCTCGCGTTGTTCGCCGTGCACCTGGACGCGGGCGTGCTCGTCACGTGGGGGTTCACCGTGGCGGCGTCGACGTTCTGCCCGCTGCTCGTCCTCGGGATCTGGTGGCCGCGGCTGACGGCGCGCGGCGCGATCGCCGGAGTGCTCACCGGGCTGCTCGCCTCCTCCGGCGCGATCCTCGCGACGATGGCCGGGGCCGAGGTGGACGGCGTGCTCGCGATCCTGCTCGCCCAGCCCGCGCCCTGGTCGGTTCCGCTGGCTTTCGGCACCATGGTGGTGGTGTCCCTGCGTGGACGGCCGCCGGCCTGGGCGATCACCGCCATGTTGCGGCTGCACCTGGACGAGAACCCGCCGCGGCAGGCCGCGCCGCGCCGCCGTTCGACCGGTTTCCGCTACCGCTCGTCGACCGTTCGTCGCGCCCGCTGACGGTTGGTCGTCACGGCGCGGCACCACTCGTGGTGACCTCCTAACGTGTCCGCCACCACACGACAAGGAGGTCTCCAGTGGCGGCCACTGAGCACGATCTCGGCCACGAGGAGTGGACGCGCGTCCACTCCAGCCCCGAATTCGCGCAGTTGCGCCGAAGGCTGCGGGGCTTCGTCTTCCCGATGACCGCGTTGTTCCTGGGCTGGTACCTGCTCTACGTCCTGCTCGCCGACTACGCGCACGGGTTCATGTCGATCAAGCTGGTCGGCAACTTCAACGTCGGGCTGCTGCTGGGATTGCTGCAGTTCGTGTCCACGTTCCTGATCACCGGTCTGTACGTCCGCTTCGCGAACCGGAAGCTGGACCCGATCGCCGACCGCATCCGTGACGAAGTCGAGGGAGGCGCGCGATGACCCTCGCCGCGGGAGTCGCGGGCAGCAGCCCCGCGCTCAACATCAGCATCTTCGGCCTGTTCGTGGTCGTCACCCTGGTGATCGTGCTGCGCGCGAGCCGGAACACGAAGACCGCGTCGGACTACTACGCGGCCGGGCGGGCGTTCACCGGTCCGCAGAACGGCGTCGCGATCGCCGGTGACTACCTGTCGGCCGCGTCGTTCCTCGGCATCGCCGGTGCCATCGCGGTCTACGGCTACGACGGGTTCCTGTACTCGATCGGCTTCCTGGTGGCGTGGCTGGTCGCGCTGCTGCTGGTCGCCGAGCTGTTGCGGAACACCGGCAAGTTCACCATGGGTGACGTGCTGGCGTTCCGGATGCGGCAGCGGCCGGTGCGCGCGGCGGCGGCGACGTCCACGCTCGCGGTGAGCTTCTTCTACCTGCTGGCGCAGATGGCCGGCGCCGGTGTGCTGGTTTCGTTGCTGCTGGGCGTGTCCAGCGGGATCGGGCAGTCGGTGGTCATCGCGGTCGTCGGCGTCGTGATGATCATCTACGTGCTGGTCGGCGGCATGAAGGGCACGACCTGGGTGCAGATCATCAAGGCGGTCCTGCTGATCGCGGGTGCCGCGCTGATGACCGTGTGGGTGCTGGCCAAGTACGGGCTCAACCTGTCGGCGCTGCTGCAGGGCGCGGTCGACCGGTCCAACGAAGCGGTGCTGAACCCGGGTGCGCGCTACGGCGCCACCGAAACGTCCAAAATCGACTTCCTGTCGCTGGGCCTGGCGCTGGTGCTGGGCACCGCCGGGCTGCCGCACGTGCTGATGCGGTTCTACACCGTGCCCACCGCGAAGGAAGCACGCCGCTCGGTGGTGTGGGCGATCGCGTTGATCGGCCTGTTCTACCTGTTCACGCTGGTGCTGGGCTACGGCGCGAACGCGCTCGTCGGCGCGGACGCGATCCGGAGGGCCCCGGGGTCGGAGAACGCGGCGGCCCCGCTGCTGGCGCTGGAGCTGGGCGGCCCGGTGCTGCTCGGGTTCATCGCCGCGGTCGCGTTCGCGACGATCCTCGCCGTGGTGGCCGGCCTGACGATCACCGCGTCGGCGTCGTTCGCGCACGACATCTACGCCAACGTGATCAAGAAGGGCCAGGTGGACACGAAGAACGGTGAGGTGCGGGTCGCCCGGATCACCGCGGTGGTGATCGGCGCGGTCGCGATCGTCGGCGGCATCCTGGCGAAGAACCAGAACGTCGCGTTCCTGGTGGCGCTGGCGTTCGCGGTGGCGGCGTCGGCGAACCTGCCGACGATCCTGTACTCGCTGTTCTGGAAGCGGTTCAACACCTCGGGTGCGCTGTGGAGCATCTACGGCGGCCTGGCGATCACGATCACGCTGATCGTGTTCTCGCCCGCCGTGTCCGGGACGCCGAAGTCGATGCTGCCCAACGCCGACTTCGACTGGTTCCCGCTGCAGAACCCGGGCCTGGTGTCGATCCCGGCGTCGTTCCTGCTCGGCATCATCGGCACGCTGCTGTCGAAGGAGCACGACGAGCGCAAGCACGCGGAGATGGAGGTCCGCTCGCTGACCGGCGCCGGCGCCGAGAAGGCGACGGCGCACTAGCGGCCGCGCCTCGCCCGAGCCCCCGGCACCCCTGCCCTGGTGCCGGGGGCTCGTTCACGCCGAGGCACCACGGCCAACAAAACCAGGCCCGACGCGCCCCGCCGCCGGCCTTCGCGCCGCCGCGGTTCGCGCCCAGCAGCCCGGCCGGCCGCAAACCAGAAACACACGCCGAGGCGCCGCCCCCTCTTCCGAGCGCCGGGGGCCTCCCGCATCCCGGGGGCCGTTCATGCCGGCGCCCGGCTGCCACCCATCCCCCGCGGTGGTGGGCGCCGACTCCGTGCCGAACCGAACGCGGGTTGCGCGCGCCGCCGCGGTTCGGACTCAGCACCCCCGGCCGGCCGCAAACCAGAAACACACGCCGACGCGCCGCCCCCTCTCCCGAGCGCCGGGGGCCTCCCGCATCCCGGGGGCCGTTCATGCCGGCGCCCGGCTGCCACCCATCCCCCGCGGTGGTGGGCGCCGGCTCCGCGCCGGGGCATCATCCCGCCGCGAACCGAACGCGGGTTGCGCGCGCCGCCGCGGTTCGGACTCAGCACCCCCGGCCGGCCGCGAATCAGAAACTCACGCCGACGCGCCGTCCACCAGCGCGATTCCCAGCGGGGTCAGTGAATGACGCACCGTGTTGCGGTTGCGGTGGCTGGCTATCAGGCCCGCCGCGCGCAGCACCGACATGTGCTTGCTCGCCGCGGATGGGGTCACGCCCAGGCGCGCCGCCAGGTCCGACGTACTGCAGCCCGCGGCCGCCAGGGTCATCGCCGCCGCGCGGGTTGGGCCCAGCAGCGCGGCGAGGGCCCGCGGGGTGGCGTGCGGGGCGCGGCGGACGCGCGGGTCCTCCGCCAGGGCGGGGTATCCAAGGCGCACCGGGCCGGCCGAACCGGGCACGAGCCACGGCTGCACCGCGAAGTACGTGGGCACCAGCAGCACCCCGGCCGTCCGCCGTGGTGCGCCCGGGCTCGCCACACCGGTCACCAGGTACGGCGGCTCCCACCGCAGCACCGGGCGCAGCGCGGCCAGCAGCCCGTCCACCCCGCCGTCGGCCAGCGCCTGGATGCGCGCCTGCCGGTCCAACTCGACCCGGGCTCGCACGCTGTCCCAGTGCGGCGCCAGCGCGGCCATGAAGTACTCCCGCAACGCCTGCACCAGCCGCGACAACGCGGCGTCCGCGCCGGACCGCAGCGCCGCGGCCCACGGCGGCAGGCCGCGCGGCTCCGGCAGCCCCGCCAGCGCGGTCCGCACCCGGTCCGGCGGCGTCTCCAGCACCGCGGCGAGCCCGGACGCCAGGTCACCGCCTGCGGGCAGCAGGAACTCCGGCACCTCCCCCGAGCCGTAGAGCCACCGCAGCACCGGGAACGACTCCGGCAGCCGCCCGCGGACCCGGCGGCGCCACCAGCCGAACGCCACCTCGTCGTCGTCCCGCAGCAGCCGCACGCTGCTCGCCAGCTCCCAGCACGGATCGGCCACGTTGCACAGCCCGACGCGGGTCAGATCGCGCGACTTCAGCTCCAGGCGCACCGGCGATCCTTTCCGCGACGAACGTCAGCACTGGGGAGATCGTTCGCGATGCCGGTCCGTTACACCGCTGAACAGCGTTGTTGAGCGGCCAGGAAATGTGGTCGACGCCGGAGCGCCCGCGTGGGGAAGATCCAGTCTCCGGGGTGCGGCCGGAGGATTCCGCGCCCCGTCACGGAATGGGGAATTCATGAGAAGACTCAAGCGGCCGTTCGCGGCCGCGGCGCTGCTGGCCGGCCTGCTTTCGCTGTTCGTCGCGCCCAGCGCGGGCGCCGCCCAGCAGAACGGCGAGCCGGTCACGTCGCTGGACGGGCTGGTGCTTCGTCCGGCGCACCCGAACCAGGTCAAGGGCGGCATCACCACGATGGCCGACGAGCAGGCCTACCTGCTCGGCCCGGCCTCGGACCCGACGCGCTGCCTCGACGCCGACCTCAACACCATCAACCGCAACGGCACCAAGGTGCAGCTGTGGGCCTGCGACGAGTACGCGGCCCAGCAGGGCTGGTACATCCGGCAGATCCCCGAGGGCTACTACCGGCTCCAGAACGCCTACAGCGGCCGGTACCTCGACGCCGACCTGAACACGATCAACCGCAACGGCACCGTCGTCCAGCTGTGGGACTACGTCCCGGGCGCGAAGAACCAGTGGTTCGCGGTCAGCGAGATCCCCGAGGGCTACCTGCGGCTGCAGAACGTGCACAGCGGCCGGTACCTCGACGCGGACCTGAACACCAGCAACCGCAACGGCACCGTCGTGCAGCTGTGGCAGTACGTGGCGGGCGCGAAGAACCAGTGGTGGTTCTGACGGCCTGACGAGTGCCGGGCGCCGCACCGGCGCCCGGCACTCACCGGGTCAGAGCACCTTGTCCAGCGTGATCGGCAGGTCGCGCACCCGCCGCCCGGTCGCGTGGCGGACCGCGTTCGCGACCGCCGCGGCGACCCCGGTGATGCCGACCTCACCCGCGCCGACGACGCCCAGCGGCATCGTCGGATCCGGGTCGTCCAGCATGGTCACGTCGATGCGCGGGATGTCGGCGTGCACGGGCACGTGGTACTCGGCGAGGCTGGGGTTCATGATCCGCCCGGTGCGCGGGTCGACCAGGGTTTCCTCGGACAACGCCATCCCGATGCCCATCACGATCCCGCCGCGCAGCTGGCTCGCCGCGGTCTTCGCGTTGACCACCGTGCCGATGTCGAACACCCCGAGCCAGCGCGAGATCCGCACCTCACCGGTGTCCGGGTCCACCCGCACCTCGCAGAACTGCGCCCCGGACGCGGCCCGCACCAGCCGCCGGTCACGCAGGAACCGGCCCATGAACCGGGCCTGCCCGGCGATCCGGCCGAGCCGGGTGTCCGAGCCGACGGACACCTCCACGTGCGGCACCCCAGTCCGGCGCACGGCCGCCACCAGGTCGTCCCCGGACCTCGTCCGCAGCCGCCGCTTCAGCTTCTCCGCCGCTTCGACCACACTGGCCGCCACGCTCGCGGTCTGCGTCGAACCGCCCGCGGTGGACGCCATCGGCAAGGCCGAGTCGCCGTACTCCACGCGCACCGCGTCCACCGGCACCCCGAGCGCGTTCGCGGTGATCTGCGCCTGGGCGGTCGCCGCGCCCATGCCCATCTCCTGGAAGCCGCAGCGCAGCAGCACCGTGCCGTCGGCCGAGAGCCGCAACGTGACGTTGGCGGGGAAGAGCCACGCCGGGTGGTAGGCGGTGGCCACGCCCATGCCGACGAGCCACCGGCCGTCGCGCATCGAGCCCGGCTCCGGGGGCCGGTCCCGCCAGCCGAACCGCCGCGCGCCCAGCTCGTAGGCCTCGCGCAGCCTGCGGTGCGTGAACTCCTTGCCGTCCAGCGGGTTGCGCTCCGGCTCGTTGCGCAGGCGCAGCTCGATCGGGTCCACGCCCAGCTCGACGGCCAGTTCGTCGATCGCCGACTCGACGGCGAACGTGCCGATCGACTCGCCGGGCGCCCGCATCGCCGTGTTCGGCACCAGGTCCAGCTCGACCGTGCTCGCCTGGACCAGGATGTGCTCCGCGGCGTAGAGGTGCCGCGACTGCGAGGTGACCTGCTCGGGCATGCCGCCGACGCGCCCGGTCCGGCTCACGCTCGTGTGGATCAGCGCGGTCAGCCTGCCGTCGTGGTCCGCGCCGAGCGCGACGCGCTGGATCGACGGCGTCCGGCCGCCGACCGTGCGGTACACACCTTCCCGGGTCAGCGCGAGCCGCACCGGCCGTCCGGTCGCGCGGGCGGCCAGCGCGGCGAGGATCGTGCCCGGCCAGACCATGCCCTTGCCGCCGAAACCGTCGGCGACGAACGGCGCGATCACCCGGACGTTGCCGACGGGAACGCCGAAGCGGATCGCGAGGTGCGTGCGGCACCAGTCGATGGACTGGGTCGCGTCGTGCACGGTCAGCCGGTCGCCGTCCCACTCCGCGATGGTCGCGTGCGGTTCGATCGCGTTGTGGTGGTGCGGCGGCGTGGTGTACCGGTGGTCCACGGTCACCGCCGCCGCGGCGAACGCCTTCTCCGCGTCGCCCTTCTTCGCCTCGCCCGGGGAGACCGGGTTGTTCGGCTGCTTCTTCGCGTGCGGCGCCGCCGCGGCGAAGTCCACTGTGGATGGTGAAGGAGCGTACTCGGCCCGCACCAGCGACGCCGCTTCCTTCGCCGCGGCCGAGGTCTCCGCGACCACGACGGCGATCGGCTGCCCGTCGAAGTGCACCTCGTCGGTCTGCAGGTAGTTCACCGAGGTGCCGGAGGCGAGCGTGCTGAGGTTGAGCGGGTTCACCTTCGGCGCCGGCTTCAGCGGGGGCGCGTCGTGGTGGGTCAGCACCGCGATCACGCCGGGTACGGCGCCGGCCGCCGTGGTGTCGAGGCGGGTGACGCGGCCGCGGCTGATCGTGGCGTGCACGAGCGCGGCGTGGGTGAGGCCGGGGCGGCGGTGCTCGGCCGCGAACCGGGCCGCTCCGGTGGTCTTGGCCGGGCCGTCGCGGCGGTCCAGCGGGGCGCCGATCACGCTCATGCCGCACCTCCGCCGGTCGCCAGCTGACGCAGGGTCGCCACGATCGTGCGGGTGGCCAGGCCGACCTTGAACGCGTTGGCCTCGCGGGTCACCGCGGGCGCGAGTTCCGCTTCGGCGGCTCGCCGGAAGGTCTCGTCGGTCGCCGGCTCGCCGATCAGCAGGCGTTCGGTCTCGGCCGCGCGCCAGGGTTTCGTGGCGACACCGCCCAGCGCCACCCGCGCCTCGGCGATCTCCCCGCCCTCGACGCGCAACGCGGCGGCGACCGAGACGAGGGCGAAGGCGTAGGAGGCGCGGTCGCGGACCTTGCGGTACCGGGAGTTCGCGGCCACCGGCACCGGCGGCAGCTCGACGGCGGTGATCAGCTCGTCGGGCGCCACAGTGGTTTCCAGGTGCGGGGTGTCGCCGGGTGTGCGGTGGAAGTCACCGATCGGGATCCGCCGGGTCCCGCGAGTGCTCTCGACCTCGACGACGGCGTCCAGCATCACCAGCGCGACGGCCAGGTCGGACGGGTGGGTGGCGATGCAGGAGTCGCTCACGCCCAGGACGGCGCCGGCACGGGCGAACCCGTCGAGCGCGCCGCATCCGCTGCCCGGAGTGCGCTTGTTGCACGGCGCGGCGTCGTCGTAGAAGTACAGGCAGCGGGTGCGCTGCATCAGGTTGCCGCCGACGGTGGCCATGTTCCGCAGCTGGGCCGACGCGCCGTGCAGGATCGCGTGGGCCAGCACCGGGTACCGCGCGCGGATCACCGGGTGCGCGGCGAGGCGGCTGTTCCGCACGAGCGCGCCGACGCGGACCCCGCCGCCGGGCAGTTCCTCGACGCCGGTCAGCGGCAACCGGCTGACGTCGACCACGGTGCCCGGCCGCTCGATGCCCTCCCGCATCAGATCGACGAGGTTCGTGCCGCCGCCCAGGAACTTCGCGTCGCCCCCGGCGACGGCCGCGAGCGCGGACGGCACGTCCGGGGCGCTGACGTAGGTGAACGATCTCATTCCGCGACCTCCCGGATGGCCTCGACGATGCCGTTGTAGGCGCCGCAGCGGCACAGGTTGCCGCTCATGCGCTCGCGGATCTCCTCGTCGCTCAGCTCGGGGGAGGTGGTCAGGTGCTCGGTGACCGCGCTCGGCGCGCCCTCCTTGTGCTCGGCGAGCATGCCCACCGCGGAGCACAACTGGCCCGGCGTGCAGTAGCCGCACTGCAGGCCGTCCGCGCGGACGAACGCCTCCTGCAGCGGGTGGCCGAGGCCCTCGACCGTGGTGATCTCCCGCCCGTCGTACTGCACCGCCAGGGCGAGGCAGGAGTTGATGCGGTCGCCGTCGGCCAGCACGGTGCACGCGCCGCACGCGCCCTGGTCGCAGCCCTTCTTCGTGCCCGTCAGGCCCAGCTCCTCGCGCAGCGCGTCGAGCAGGCTCACCTGGGGCTGGACGTCCAGCCGTTGCGCGGACCCGTTGACCCGCAGTGACACCTCGACCATGTCGGCTCCTCCCGGTTTGTTCAGAAGCTAGCAGGACGCCGTCCTCTTAACAAGAGAACGGCGTTCTCTAATCGGGGGTCGTAGACTGATCCGGCGATGTCGAAAGAGTTCCTCCGCGCGCGGCGCCCGGAGCACAAGCAGCAGCGACGCGAGGCGATCCTCGCGGCGGCGCGGGAGCTCGCGCTCACGTCGGGTGTGCGGAACGTGAGCCTGGGCGGTGTGGCGGCCGCGGTCGGGCTCGCGAAGTCGAACCTGGCGCGGTACTTCACCACCCGTGAGGAGATCTACCTGGAGCTCGCGCGCCAGGAGTTCGACGCCTGGGAGACGGCGGTCCTGGCACGCATCACCGAGGCGTCCTCGCCCGATGCGGTGTTCGACGCCCTGGTCGACACACTCGAAGAGCGCCCGCTGTTCTGCGACCTGCTCTCCCACAGCTCGACGACGCTGGAGCACAACGTCACGGTCGAGGCGGCGCGCGCCTTCAAGCTCCGGACGGCGGAGGCGCTGGCGAAGGTGGCGTCGGCCGTCGCACGGGCCCGCCCGGACCTGACCGAGGAGGAGGCACGCGAACTGGTCGCCGCGGCGGCCGGGTTCGCCGCGCTGCTGTACCCGGCCGCGAACCCACCACCGGTGATGGCGAAGCTCTACGCGGAGGACCCGGTGATCGCCGCGCTGTGCATCAAGTTCGCCCCCACGGCAAAACGCATGCTGCGCGCACTGGCCGCAGGCCTACCAACACTGCGCCAACCCCACGACTAAAAACGCCCACAACCGCCGCCCGGCAACGCAACGCACCAACCCCCACGAGCCACCCCTCTCCCGCAACCCGATCCCCAGCCACATCGGTTGCCGAGCAGCGGGGTCAAGGTACTCTTTCCAGCCTTGACGCCGCTTCTCGGCAACCGAACACTGAAAGATCGGGTTCGGGAGGGGCAATCCGGGCGTAGCGAAGCGAAGCCGGCGCTTTTCAAATACGCGCGTAGCGCAAGAAACCCGCGTAGCGCCCCCTACAACCCCGGAGCAGCAGCCCCGAACCCCCCGTACTTGCCAGCCTTCGCACGCTTCCGCACCTCATCGAAGTGCCGATGCACAGCCTCCTCGGCAGCATCCGCATCCCCAGCCACCAGGGCATCCACGATCGCCTGATGCCGCTTCGCCGTCGAAACCGCCGACCCCGCCGGCCCGCCCAGCTCGGACTCCGCCGCCCGGTACACGTCCCAGAACAACCGCGTCAGCTCACGAGCGAGATCGAACCCCGCCTCCGCGCAGATCAGGTCGTGGAACTCGCGGTCGGCGGCCGCGCCGTCCGGTCCCTTGCTCCGCATCCGCGTCACGCACTCGCGCAGCGCGGAGATCAGCTCCGGCCGGTGCCGCCGGGCCACCCGGCGGGTCAGCTCGGTCTCCAGCATCTCCCGCACCTCGAGCAGGTCCCGCAGCCGGCCCGTGGTGCCGGCGCCCGGGGTGCGGGTGCGGAACAGCAGCCACGTGCGCAGCGCCTCGGACCCGGCGGACCCGACGAACGTGCCGTACCCGTGCCGCACCTCGACGATCCCCAGCGCCCGCAGCGCGCGGATGGCCTCCCGGATGGAATTGCGGCTCACCCCGATGTCGGCCATCAGGTCCAGTTCGGTGGGCATGGGCGAGCCGGGCGGGAGGTCCCGCTCGATGATCAGGTCGATGATCCGTTTGCTGATCTCGTCGCCGAGCTGAGGGCGTGCCACGTCCAACTCCCCGCCTCTGACCGCCGAATTTCCGGACATCCTACGTCAGACCCCTTGACCACGGGTCGCGCCGCTGTTTACTCTCACCCGGTCGATGGACGTCCTACGTCCTACTTCCTGCTCCGGCCTGATCAACGACGCACAAGTCAGGAGACGTCATGTCGCACAGCTTGTCCGGTCTCAGCCGCCGCGATTTCCTGCGGTACACCGGACTGGCCGGCACGGCCGCGGCCTTCTCGGTCACCCTGGGGGCCTGTGGCGGACCGGCATCCACCAACAGCACCGGCAGCTCCACCGGCACGCTCACCGCCGTCATCGGCTACGGCAACAACCAGACCTGGGACCCGCTGCAGACCGCGTCGGCGTTTTCGATGGCCGCCAACCTGCACTGCTACGAATCGCTGGTCGAGGGCGACCCGATCACCCGCGACCCGTTCCCCGGCCTGGCCAAGGCGCTGCCGTCCGACCTCACCGGCACCAGCCTGGAGTTCGAGCTGCGCGACGGCGCCAAGTGGCACGACGGCACCCCGGTGACCGCCGACGACGTCGTCTTCACCTACGCCCGCGTGCTGGACCCCAACGAGAAGGTGCTGGTCCACAGCTTCTTCGCGGACTGGCTGGCCGAGGTGCGCAAGACCGGCGAGAACTCCGTGGAGTTCGTGCTCAAGCACCCGTTCCCGTACGCCCTCAAGCGCATCCAGACCGCCAAGATCTGCCCCAAGCACGTCTTCGAGGGCAAGTGGAAGGACGCCGCGGGCGGCAAGGTCGTCGGCTCCGGCCCGTACAAGGTCGTCGAGCAGGCCCCGCTCTCCTACACCCGCTTCGAGAAGTTCGCCGAGTACAACGGTCCGCGCCCGGCGGCATACCAGTCGATGCTGTGGAAGTCGATCGTGGACGCCGCGCCGCGCGTCGCGGCCATCTCCGGGGCCAACCCGGAGGCGCAGATCGTGGACAACATCCCGCCCGCCAACGCCGACCAGCTGCGCAGGTCCGGCCGCACGGTCGAGTTCGCCGACGGCGGCAACAACCTGTTCCTGATGTTCAACACCGCCCACGCTCCGTTCGACGACAAACTCGTGCGGCAGGCCCTGCACTACGCCATCGACAAGCAGAAGATGATCCAGATCGGCCTGCAGGGCGCGGGAACCGCGGCGACCTCGTTCATCAACCCGAAGCTGCCCGCCTCCCAGCCCGCGGCCAACGACTTCGCCTACAACCCGGACAAGGCCAGGCAACTGCTGCGGCAGGCCGGGGTCACGAACCTGGCGATCACCCTGTCCACCACGAACACCTCGCTGGTCACCGACTGCGTCAAGGTCATCAAGGAGGGCTGGGACGCGATCGGCGTGACCACCACGCTGGACTCGCAGGACACCAAGGCGCTGTTCTCCAAACTGGACAGCGGCAAGGACTTCGAGGTCGTCGCCACCACGAACAACCCGCTGCAGTTCGGCAACGACCCGGACCTGCTGACGCGCTACTACTACGACAAGACGTCGGTGCTGATGACCACCTACGCCCGCTGGACCGGCCCGGAGTCGCAGGCCCTGCTGGACTTGCAGAACCAGGCCGCCGGGGAGAACGACGAGACCCGCCGCAACCAGCTCACCAAGCAGCTGCTCGACATGATCTCCGACCAGGCGGTCATCTACCCGGTGGTGTTCACCCAGCTCGGCACCGCGTGGAACGCGCAGAAGATCACCGGGGTGCGGGCGCAGGGCTACCCGGGCATCTACCTCAACCAGGCCAAGCCGGCCTGAGCGGGGAGCACTGCCATGGCCGTCGTCGTGCGGATGCTGCTCGCCCGCATCCTCGCCCTGATCCCGCTGGTGCTCGGGGTGGTCCTGTTCGTCTTCATCGTCATGCAGTTCTCCCCGGTGGACACCGCGGTGGCCGCGCTCGGCGACGCCAACCCCACGCCGGAGCAGCTCCAGCAGTTCCGCCAGGAGAACGGCCTGCTCGACCCGCTGCCGGTGCAGTACGTGCACTTCGTGTGGAACCTGCTGCAGGGCGACTTCGGCACGAGCGTGATCACGCGGGAGCCGGTCGGGCAGGTCATCGCCACCGCGCTGCCGCTGACCGTGCAGCTCACCCTGCTGGGACTGCTGCTCGCGATCGTCGCCGGGCTCGTGCTCGGCGTGACCTCGGCGCTGTTCCGCGACCGCTGGCCGGACCAGCTGATCCGGATCGTCACGCTGGCCGGCGTCGCCGCGCCCGCGTTCTGGATCGCGGTGCTGCTGGTCCAGTGGCTCGCGGTGGGCGAGGGCCTGTTCCCCACCAGCGGGTACGTCAGCCCGGCCGACTCGGTCGGTGGCTGGCTCAACTCGCTGACCCTGCCGGCGATCTCGCTCGCGCTGCCGGTGGCCGCGCAGCTGACGCGCATCATCCGCACCTCGATGGTCGAGGAGCTGGACAAGGACTACGTCCGCACCGCACGCGGCGGCGGGCTGCCGCCGGTGGTGGTCGTGGGCCGCAACGTGCTGCGCAACGCGCTGATCAACCCCCTCACCGTGCTCGGCCTGCGGGTCGGCTACCTGCTGGGCGGCGCCGTCGTGATCGAGACGATGTTCGCGCTGCCCGGGATGGGACAGAACATGATCCAGGCCGTCAAGGACGGCGACACCGCGAAGGTCCAGGGCTTCGTGATCACCATCGCGGTCGGGTTCGTCCTGGTCAACCTGATCGTCGACGTGCTGTACCTGATCGTGAACCCGCGCCTGCGGAGCCGGTCGTGATGCGCCAGCTGTACCGGCCCGGGCTCACCAAGCGCCTGTCCCGGCCCGGCATCCGGTTCCGCCGGCTCAACACGGCGTCGTGGATCGCGGTGTCGGTGCTGGCCGTGCTCGCGCTGGTGGCTCTCGTCGGCCCGCTGCTGGTCAAGGACCCCTACGCGCTGGGCACGGAGGTCACCGGGCCGAACGGCGCGCACTGGTTCGGCACCGACCAGTCCGGCCGGGACATCTTCTCCCGGGTGGTGCACGGCGCCCGCTGGTCGCTGGCGATCGGGCTCGGGGCCGCCGCGATCGCGCTGGTCGCCGGTGCGGCGATCGGCGCGCTGGCGGCCACCTCCCGGCGCGGGGTGGATTCGGTGATCATGCGCGTGCTCGACGTGCTGATGGCCTTCCCCGGCATCGCGCTGGCGGCCGTGCTGGTCGCCGTGTTCGGCCGCGGCATCGGGGTGCTGATCCTGGCGATCGCGTTCGTCAACGTGCCGCCGGTCGCGCGCGTGGTGCGGGCGAACGTGCTGGCGCAGTACAGCGAGGACTACGTCGCCGCCGAGCGCATCATCGGTGCGCGCCGGTTCTTCATCCTGGTCAAGCACGTGGCGGTGAACTGCGCCGCGCCGATCCTGGTGTTCTGCACGGTGATGGTGGCCGACGCGATCGTGTTCGAGGCGTCGTTGTCGTTCATCGGCGCCGGGATCCAGCCGCCCGACCCGTCGTGGGGCTCGGTGCTCGCCGACGGCAAGGACATGGTGCTCAACGGCGGCTGGTGGGCCACGTTGTTCCCCGGTCTGCTGATCCTGTTCACGGTGCTGGCGCTGAACGTGCTGTCGGAAGGCATCTCGGACGCGTGGGCGGCGCCCTCGGCCCGCACCGCGAAGGCGGCGGAGGTCGCCAAGGCGGTCGTCGCCGAGGAGGCGGCCGAGAACGTCGCGCCGGTGCTGCCCATCCGGGGCCTGCGCGAGGTGGGCGAGCGGCTGTCCCGCCGATCGCGCCCCCTCGACGGCCGCGAGCCGCTGCTGTCGGTGGAGGGGCTGACGATCTCCTTCCCGGAGCGGCACAACGGCGTCCACGTGGTCGACGACGTGTCGTTCACCGTGCGGCCGGGTGAGGTGCTGGGCCTGATCGGCGAGTCGGGGTGCGGCAAGTCGCTGACCGCGCTGTCGATCGTCGGCCTGCAGCCGCGGACCGCGCGGTTGTCCGGCCGGATCCGCTTCGAGGGCGCGGACCTGCTGACCGTGACACCGGCCGCGCGGCGGCGCCACCTCGGGCACGACATCGCGATGATCTACCAGGACGCGCTCAGCTCGCTGAACCCGGCGATGACGATCCACGCGCAGCTCAAGCAGTTCACCCGCCGCGGCGGCACGCGCACCCCGCGCGAGCTGGTGGAGCTGGTCAACCTGGACCCGGACCGCACGCTGCGGGCGTATCCGCACGAGCTGTCCGGCGGGCAGCGGCAGCGGGTGCTGATCGCGATGGCGTTGTCCCGCAGCCCGAAGCTGATCGTGGCCGACGAGCCGACCACCGCGCTGGACGTGACCGTGCAGGCGCAGGTCATCGCGTTGCTGCTGCGGTTGCAGGAGGAACTGGGCTTCGCGCTGGTGCTGGTGTCGCACGACCTCGCGCTGGTGTCGGACGTGGCCGACCGGGTGGTCGTCATGTACGGCGGTCAGGTCGCCGAGGCCGGCACGACCGCGCAGGTCGTCGGCGCGCCACGGCACCACTACACACGCGGACTGCTCAGCGCGGTGCTGTCGCTGGAGGAGAACGACGCCCGGCTCACCCAGATCAAGGGCGTCGTCCCGGCCCCCGCGGACTTCGCGCCGGGTTGCCGGTTCTCCGACCGCTGCCCGGCCGCGCGAGCGCACTGCCGCACCGAGGCGCCGGTGGTCGCGGGCACCGGGATGGACCACCTCGTCGCGTGCCACCACCCCGCCGAGCCCATCGCGGAACCGGAGGTCCTGGTGAAGGGAGCGCCGGCATGAGCCTGCTGGAACTCGACGGCGTGCACGTGGTGCACAAGATCCGCTCGTCCGGCCTGTTCGGGCACGACTCGGTGCACGCCCTGACCGACGCGACGCTGACCGTCCGCCCCGGCGAGACGATCGGCGTGGTCGGCGAGTCCGGGTGCGGCAAGACGACGCTGGCGAAGGTGGTCGTCGGGCTGCAGAAACCCACCCGGGGCGTGGTGCGCTACCGCGGGAAACCGGTGTCGGACCAGCGCGAGTTCGGCCGCGACATCGGCATGATCTTCCAGGACCCGTCGACCGCGCTGAACCGGCGGATGTCGATCGCCCGGATCGTGCGCGACCCGCTGGACGTGCACCGCGTCGGCACCCCGGCGCAGCGGGCCGAGCGGGTGCGGGAGCTGATGGAGCTGGTCGGCCTGCCGCCCAGCGTCGCGGACGCGGTGCCCGGCCAGCTCTCCGGCGGGCAGCGGCAGCGCGTGGCCATCGCCCGCGCCCTCGCGCTGGAACCGTCGCTGCTGGTCGCCGACGAGCCGACCTCCGCGCTGGACGTGTCGGTGCGCGCGCAGATCCTCAACCTGCTGCTCGACCTGCGCGAACGGCTGGGGCTGGCGATGATCTTCGTGTCGCACGACATCCAGACCGTGCGGAAGATGAGCGACCGCATCGTCACGATGTACCTGGGCCGCATCGTCGAGGACGCCCCGGCGGCGGCGATCCCGGGCGACGCGCACCACCCGTACACGCGGGCGTTGTTCTCCGCCACCCCCAGCCTGCTGAACCCGATCGAACCGATCGTCCTGACCGGGCCGGTGCCGTCCGCGGTCAACCCGCCGAGCGGGTGCGCCTTCCGCACCCGCTGTCCGAAAGCGACGGACGAGTGCGCCACCGCGGTGCCCCCGGCCGCCGACGCCGGCGACGGGCACACCTACCACTGCATCCACCCCGAGATCGAAGTGAGCGTGCGATGACTCGATTCACCGGCATCATCCCCCCGCTGTGCACCCCGTTCCGGGACGACTTCACGATCGACGTGGACTCGCTGCGCCGGCACCTGGACGTCCAGCTGGACGCGGGCGTGCACGGGGTGTTCGTGCTGGGCTCGTCCAGCGAGGTGGCGTTCCTGCCGGACCGGCAGCGGCGGGTGGTGATCGAGACGACGGTGGAGCACGTCGGCGGCCGCGTCCCGGTGCTGGCCGGGTGCATCGACATGACGACACTGCGGGTGGCCGAGCACATCCGGGTCGCCGAAGAAGCGGGCGCGGACGCGCTGGTCATCACCGCGCCCTACTACACCCGCACCCACACCGCCGAGATCGAGCAGCACTTCCGGCTGCTGCACGAGCGGGCCTCGCTGCCGATCTTCGCCTACGACATCCCGGTCGCGGTGCACTCGAAGCTGGACCGGGACATGGTGCTGCGGCTGGCCGCGGACGGGGTGCTGGCCGGGCTCAAGGACTCCAGCGGTGACGAGGCCGGGTTCGGCGCGCTGCTGCTGGACCGCCGGGAGCGCGGGCTGTCGGAGTTCGCCGTGTTCACCGGTTCGGAGCTGGTGGTGGACCTCGCGCTGCAGATGGGCGCGGACGGCGCGGTGCCCGGACTGGCCAATGTGGACCCGGCGGGGTACGTGACGATCTGGGACCGGTTCCGGGCGGGCGATTTCGCCGCGGCCCGGCGCGAACAGGACCGGCTGATGCGGCTGTACGACATCACGTGCGCCGCCCCGCCGGAGCGGATGGGCCGCGGCTCGGCCGGGCTGGGCGCGTTCAAGGCGGCGATGAAGATGCGCGGGTTCATCGACAACTCGGTGATGGCGCCGCCGCAGCTGCCGCTCAACGACGAGGAGCTGTTGCGCATCAAGGGCGCGCTGACCGAGGCGGGCCTGCTGTGATCGACTACGGCGCGGACTACAACCCCGAGCACTGGAGCGAAGACGTCTGGGACGAGGACGTCAAGCTGATGACCGAGGCCGGGGTCACGCTGGTCACGCTGGGCGTGTTCTCCTGGGCCAAGGTCGAGCCGCGGCCGGGTGAGTACGACTTCGGCTGGGTCGACGCGGTGATGGACAAGCTCGCGGCCGCCGGCATCAAGGTGGCGCTGGCGACGATGACCGCGTCGCCGCCACCGTGGCTGACCCACCGCCACCCCGAGGTGCTGCCGGTGCGCGAGGACGGAACCCGCCTCTCCCCCGGTTCGCGGCAGCAGTTCTGCCCGTCCAGCCCGGTCTTCCGGGAGCACGCGGCACGGCTGGTGGAGCAGCTGGCGAACCGCTACGGCGACCACCCGGCGCTGCACATCTGGCACGTCGGCAACGAGTACGGCTGCCACATCCGGGCCTGCTACTGCGACACCTCCGCCGAGGACTTCCGGTCCTGGCTGCGCGACCGGTACGGCTCGGTGGAGGCGCTGAACGCGGCGTGGTCGACCACCTTCTGGTCGCAGGGCTACTCGGACTGGGCGGAGATCCAGCCGCCGCGGGTGGCGCCGTCGTTCCGCAACCCCGCCCAGCAGCTGGACTACCAGCGGTTCTCCTCGGACGCGTCGCTGGCCTGCTACCGGGTGGAGGCCGACGTCCTGCGCCGGGTGAGGCCGGACGTCCCCCTGACCACGAACTTCGTCGGGCTGGTGCAGAAGGCGCTGGACTGGCACGCGTGGGAGCTGCACGAGGACGTCGTGTCGCTGGACTCCTACCCCGAGCCCTACGACCCGCGCGGGCACGTCGAGGCGGCGTTCGGGTACGACGTGGTCCGGTCGCTCAAGGGCGGGCAGCCGTGGATGCTGCTGGAACACGCACCGAGCGCGGTGAACTGGCGCACGCACAACGGCGCCAAGGCCCCCGGCGTGATGCGGCAGGGCGTGCTGCAGGCGGTGGCGCGGGGGGCGGACGGCGCGATGTTCTTCCAGTGGCGGCAGAGCCGCGGTGGCGCGGAGAAGTTCCACTCGGCGATGGTGCCGCACGCCGGTGCGGGCACCCGCGTGTTCGCCGAGGCCCGCGCGCTCGGGCAGGACCTGGCGGCGCTGGCCGACGTGGCGGGCACCCGCGTGCGGTCGGACGTGGCGTTCCTGCACGACTGGAACAGCTGGTGGGCGCTGGAGCTGGACGCGCACCCGTCGGCCGACGTCACCCAGCTCGACGCGCACCTGGCGCACTACGCGCCGTTCTTCGACGCCGGCATCTCCTGCGACGTGGTGCGACCGGACCGCCTGGCCGGGTACCGGCTGGTCGTGGTGCCGAACCTGTACCTGCTCGACCCGGAGACCGCCGACGGGCTGCGGCGGTACGTCGAGGGCGGCGGGCACCTGGTGGTGTCGTTCTTCTCCGGCATCGTCGACTCCTGCGACCGGGCCCACCTCGGCGGCTACCCGGTGGCGCCGCTGCGGGAGGCGCTCGGGGTGTCGGTGGAGGAGTTCTGGCCGCTGGCACCGGGCATCTCGGTTCCGCTGAGTCCGGAGTGGACCGGGAGCCTGTGGTCGGAGGCCGTTTCGCTGGCGGGCGCGGAAGCCGTCGCGACTTTCGGTGACGGTGACCTCGCGGGCTTCCCCGCGGTGACCCGCCACGCCTACGGCAGGGGCGTCGCCTGGTACCTCGGCACCCGGCTCGCCCCGGCCGGGATGCGCGCGCTGGTCGACCGGGCCGCCGCGGAAGCGGGCGTGGCACCGGTCCTGCCCGGCCTGCCCGCCGGGGTCCAGGCCGTGCGCCGCGAGGGCCCCGGCCGGAAGTTCCTGTTCCTGCTCAACCACAACACGGAAGCGGTCGCGGTGGACGCCGGAGTCCCGGCGCCCGACCTGCTCACCGATTCGCCGCCCGCGACCCGGCACACGCTGCCACCGCGGGGCGTCGCTGTCCTCCGGATCGACTAACCGAAGGGAAGGCACATGAGATCGTTCGCAGCGTGGCGCGCGGTCCCGCTCCTCGTGGCGGTACTGCTCGCCGGTCTGCTCGGCGGCGGGGGCCCGGCCTCCGCCGACACCGCCAGACCGGGATTCGACCAGCAGGCGCTGTTCAACCCCAAGCAGGAGCAGGGCTACTTCTGCTTCCGCATCCCGGCCATCGTCAAGAGCACCAAGGGCACCCTCCTCGCGTTCGCCGAGGGCCGGGTCAACGACTGCGGCGACGCCGGTGACATCGACCTCGTCCTCAAGCGCTCCACCGACGGCGGCCGGACCTGGTCGCCGCTGGAGGTCATCAACTCCGGGGACGGCGACACCCACGGCAACCCGGTGCCGATCGTCGACCAGATCACCGGCCGGATCGTGCTGATCTCCACCTACAACGCGGGCCACACCGGCGGCAAGAACTGCGAGATGCCGTGCTTGCGGACCCCGCACGCGCAGTACAGCGACGACGACGGGCGCACCTGGTCCACCCCGGTGAACATCAGCGCCCAGGCGAGCAGGCCGGAGTGGAACGCCTGGTACGCCTCCGGTCCGGTGCACGGCATCCAGCTCACCAAGGGGCCGCACCGCGGGCGCCTGGTGTTCGGCGTGAACGCCGAAACCGCCGTGGGCGCCGACCCGGTGGCCAACCACGGCGCGCTCGTCTACAGCGACGACCACGGCCAGACCTGGCGCATCGGTGCGGTGGACACCTATTCGTTCCCGGCGAAGAGCCCCTACCCGCAGCGGCCCCAGGAGATCAGCGTCGTCGAGCTGGCCGACGGGTCGATCTACGCCGGCGGGCGCGAGCAGGGCGGTACCGACATCGGCAACCGCGACTACGCGATCAGCCGCGACGGCGGGGAGACGTTCAGCCAGCCGTTCCGGACGATTCCCGACCTGGTCACGCCGATCGTGCAGGGCTCGCTGCTGCGGCTGGACCGGCCGGGACCGGACCGGATCCTGTTCGCGTCGCCGTCGGACACCGACCGGCGGCGGTGGATGATGATCCGCTCGTCCTACGACGGCGGCCGGAGCTGGGAGAACGCCGAGCAGGGCACGCGGGTGACCGACGAGTGGTCCGGGTACTCGGACATGGTCCAGATCAGCGGGCGGTACGCGCGGACCACCGAGATCGGCCTGATGTACGAGGGCGGCCCGGTCGACGCGCGCGACGAGATCCGCTTCGCCCGCTTCACCGAGGACGTGCTGGGCTGGCGCAACTCGCCCGGCCCGACGACGCGGGACGTGTCCGGGGAGCGGTCGGACGCCTACCTGATCGGCGGCCCGGTTCCGGTGCCCGGCCGCTACGGTGACGCGCTCGACCTGGACGGGGTGGACGACTTCGTCCGCGTGCCCTACGACAGCTCCCAGGTCGTCGGCGCCGAGGACTTCACCTGGACCGGCTGGGTGCGGTACGGCGCGTCGACCGCCAACCAGGTGTTCTTCTGGATGGGCGGCATGGGTTCGACCGCGCCGCAGATCTGGCTGCGCGGCGAGCCCGGGGCGAACCGCCTGATCGCCTCGATGACGACCGCGGCCGGCTCCAAGCAGATCACGTCGGCGGGTGCGTTCAACGACCAGCAGTGGCACCACGTGGCGCTGCAGCGCACCGGCGGACAGCTGGTGTTGTGGGTGGACGGCGTGCAGGTGGCGGCCGGGCCGGCCGCGGCCGGATCGGTGACCGAGCGCGTGTCGTTCCAGTTCTGGCTGGGCCGCCGCCTCGACGGAGGCATGGGACTGGACGGCGCCCTGGACGACGTCCGGCTCTACCGCAAGGCGCTGTCACCGTCCGAACTGACCGCGGTACGCACCGAAAACGCCCCAGTGAGGGACACCCTGGTGCTGCGGCTGCCGTTCTGAGCCGCGGAGTCCCGGCCCCGTACTCGCGGGGCCGGGACTTCAGTGCGCGTCCAGCGTGGCGGTCGCCGCCTGCTGCCGCGGCGTGACCGGTCCGGCCGCGCCGTCGTCGGGGTGGCCGAGCAGGACCGCACCGTCCGGCGCGAGGACCCGCGTCGCCTCGCGGCCCTCCAGGATGAGAGGACGAGCCGCGGGAGCTGATCGAGGCCATCCCGCGGGTGGCCGGGTCGGTCACCCGCGAAGGCCGCGGCGTGCGGGTCCATGCGCTGCTCCCGGTGCTCAGGGGTAGAGGCCGCGCAGGCGGTGCGCCTCGGCGACCCGCTCGACGGCCAGCGTGGTGGCGGCGGTGCGCAGCGGCCTGCCGGTGGCGGTCGCGTGCGCCAAGACCTGCTCCCAGGCCTGCAGCATCCGCCGCCGCAGCCGGTTCTCGACCTCGTCGGCGCTCCACCAGTACGCCTGGTTGGCCTGCACCCACTCGAAGTACGACACGATCACCCCGCCCGCGTTGGCCAGGATGTCCGGCACCACCAACTGACCGTTGGCGGTGAACACGGCGTCCGCGTCGGGTGTCGTCGGGCCGTTCGCACCTTCGACGATGACCTTGGCCCGTACCCGGGGGGCGTTGGCCGCGGTGAGCACTCCCTCGACCGCTGCCGGGACGAGCAGGTCGGCGTCCCACTCCAGCAGGTCGGCCGGGCTGATCGCGTCGGCGCACGGGAAGCCGACCACGGAGCCGGTCGCGTCGACGTGCGCCTCCAGGGCGGGGATGTCCAGACCCCCGGGGGCCGCGATCGCGCCATACTGGTCACCGGCCGCGACGACGCGCAGACCCGCCTCGGCGAGGAACCGGGCCGCGCCGCGCCCGACCTTGCCGAAGCCTTGGACGGCCGCGGTGGCCCGCGTGGCCGCCACGCCGCGGTGCGCCAGCGCCGCCAGTCCGATGTGGACCACGCCGCGGGAGGTGGCGCTGGATCGGCCGCGAGAGCCGCCGAGGCTCATGGGCTTGCCGGTCGCGACGCCGAGCACGGTGTGGCCCTGCTGGACGGAGAAGGTGTCCATCATCCAGGCCATGGTGTCCTCGTCGGTGCCGATGTCCGGGGCCGGGATGTCGCGCTCGGGGCCGATGAGCGGGCTGATCTCACTGGTGTAGCGGCGGGTCACGCGCTCCAGTTCGGCGCGGCTGTGGTGGCGGGGGTCGATGCGGATACCACCTTTCGCGCCGCCGTAGGGCACGTCGAGCAGCGCGCACTTCCACGTCATCCACATCGCCAATGCGCGGACCTCGTCGAGGGTGACGTGGGGGCTGTAGCGCAATCCGCCCTTGGCGGGTCCGCGGGAGAAGTTGTGCTGCACCCGGTGTCCGATCAGCACCTCGGTCTCGCCGGTGTCGCGGCGCAGCGGGATGCTGACCGTCACCTCACGGCGTGGGTTGGCGAGCATGTCGTACATGCCTTGGTCGTAGCCCAGCAGGGCCACCGCTTCCCGCAGTTGCGTACGGGCGTCGTCGAGCGGGTTCGCCGGCGGCGCGGTCACCAGCGCGGTCATCGGGACTCCCCGGCGTGCGCCGCGGCGACGGCCGCCGGGTTCCCGCCCAGGCCGCTGACGTGCGGGACGCCCATGCTCTCGGCCCGGCCGGTGACCGCGGACGCCGGCATCCCGACCGCGATGCTGGACCGGAAGTCGCTCAGGGAGTTGCCGTCGACATCGGCCAGCACGCCGCCCGCAGCCGCGTGAACCGGCAGCGTGGTCCCGACACCGCGGGGGACCGCCGGGTGCCTGCGTTCCTGTGGTAGCGAGGGGCCGCCGGCGGCGGTCGCGGGATCGGTCATCACGTGCTCCAAGTCGCCTGGGGGTCGACCTCATCGTCGGCGACCGGCGACCACGGCGGCATGTCCGAACAGCACTGTCCGACCCGGACTGCTTGTGCAACCATGTCGGCATGGTGACGGTCGGCGACCTCGTCGCGGTGGCATCGCTCAACCTCGTCCCGGCTCATCTGGCGGACGCGTCGGCGGTGCTGCGCTGGGCGGCCACCAGCGAGCTGCCCGATCCCACGCCCTTCCTGGAGGGTGGCGAGGTGCTGCTGACCACCGGACTGCAGACCGCCGAGTGGGACCAGGAGTGGTCGCGGTACGTCGACCGGCTCATCGCGGCGCGGGTCGCGGCGATCGGCTTCGGCACCGGGCTCACCCACGAGGCACTCCCGGCTGGCCTGGTCGCGGCGTGCCGCGACCAGGGGATGAACCTGGTCGAGGTACCGAGGGCCACAACCTTCGTGGCGATCAGCCACACCGTCGCCTCGCTGCTGGAGTCCGCGGCCGACGCCCAGGCCCGGGCCCAGCTCGACGCCCAGCGCAGGCTGACCCAGGCCGCGCTGCTGCACGACACCCCGACCCACCTGGTCGCCACGCTGGCCGAGGTGCTCGACGGAGCGGCGACGCTGCTCGGACCGGACGCCGTCCCGCTCACCGGCCCGCGGTGCGACAAGGTGGACGTCGCGGTCGTGCACGCCGAAGTGGAGCGTCTGCGCCCCAGTGGCCGGCGCGCCGCCGCCACTGTGCAGACCCGCGCGGGGACACTGGTCGTGCAGCCCATCGGCATCAGTGGACGGCCGTCGTCGCACCTCGCGGTGCAGGTCCCCGGGCGGCTGGGTGACACCGAGCGGACCACGGTCGCGGCGGCTGTCGCGCTGCTGGGCCTGACCGCCGAGACCCGCCGGGAACGCCGCGACCAGGTACGCAGGCTCCGGGTGCGCGCGCTGGAGTTGCTGGTTCAAGGCGATGTGCGTTCGGCGGCCATCGTGCTGGACGCGGCTGGGGACCCGCCGGGGTTGGTACCCCCGCGCGTCGTCGTGGCGCGCGCGTCCGGCGGCGCCGACGCGGTGGAGGAGGGGCTGTCGGTCCTCGATCGGGCAGGCGATTTCGCCGCGCCCGTCGAGGACGAACTGTGGCTGCTCGCCCCGCCGGCGCGGATCGACAGCGCCGTGGCCGCCCTGACCGGCCTCGGGCTCCTGGTCGGCGTGGGCGACACGGTCGCCGTGACGGACGTGCGACGAAGCGTGGCCAACGCGGGCCACGCACTGGCCACGGCCTCGCCCGCCGCCCCGGTGGTGCGCTGGAGCACGGTGGTGGACGAGGGTGCGCTCACCGTGCTCGACCCGGAGCGGGCGACCGCGTTCGCGCGGTCGTTCCTGTCCCGCCTTGGCGAGGACCCCGATCTCCTCGAGACGCTGAGCAGTTTCCTGCGGCACAACGGCTCACGCCTCAAAGTCGCCCAGGAGCTGGCCGTGCACCGCAACACGGTCGGCAATCGGATCGACCAGATCGAGCGTGCACTGGGCGCCTCCCTCGACGCGCCGCAGACCAGGGTCAGCGCGTGGATCGCGGTGCAGGTGGCCACCGAGTGGGCGCGCTGACCGATGTTCAGTATGCACAACGGCCCGGCGGGCAAGAGTGCACAACTGCCCTGTTGCGGTCGGCGCCGACCCCATAGCGTGCCGCCCAACCACAAGGAGAGGTCATGAGGGTGCTACCCGTGCTGATGGCGCAGACACCGCCGATGCCACCAGGTGACGCCGTCGCCAGGCTGCACGACCACGTGCTCGACCAGGTCGGTGAATTTCCCGGTACCCGGCTCGTCGTCTACCCGGAGTTCCACACCTGCGGGACCGCTGGGTCCCGGTCCGAGCGCCACCGCCAGTACGAGGAGATGGCCGAACCGCTGGACGGGCCCCGCGTGCGGGCGCTGCGCGACATCGCCCGGGAAGCAGGTGTCTGGCTCATCCCGGGGACCGTGGTCGAGCGTGGACCGCGCGGGGAACTGTTCAACACCGCTCTGGCCATCGCGCCCGACGGCACGCTGGCCGCCCGCTACCGCAAGATCTTCCCCTGGCGGCCGGTGGAGCCGTTCACTCCGGGCGCCGAGTTCGTCACCTTCGACATCCCCGAGGTCGGCCGCCTCGGCCTGGCGGTCTGCTACGACCTGTGGTTCCCCGAGGTCATCCGGCAGCTGGCGTGGCTCGGCGCGGAGTGCGTGGTGCTCCCCACTCAGACCTCCACCACCGACCGCGAGCAGGAACTCGTGCTCGCCAGGGCCGCGGCGATCCAGAACCAGGTGTTCGTGCTCAGCGTCAACGCGTCCGGCCCGGTGGGAACCGGGCGGACCATCGCCGTGGACCCGGAGGGCCTCGTCCGCTGCCAGACCTCGGGCAGCAGCCCGGAGACCCTCACCGACGTCCTCGACCTCGACGCGGTCACCCGCGTGCGCGCGCACGGCACCTGCGGACTGAACCGCATGTGGTCCCAGGCGCGGCCGGGCGACCCCGTGGTGCCGCTACCGCTTTACGACGGCCGTATCGAGCCGAGCCGGTGGGAACCCCTGCCCTGAACGGAGAGACCCATGCCGACTGAATCCCCGGGCCTGCGGCGAACGCTCACGCTGTGGCCGCTGGTCTTGTTCGGAATCGCCTACGTGACACCGTTCGTCGTCCTGACGACCTTCGGTATCTTCGCCGAGGCGAGCAACGGCACTCTCGCCGCCACCTATGCCCTGGCCACCGGCGCGATGATCTTCACAGCGCTGAGCTACGGCAAACTCGCCGGGCTCTACCCGCAGGCGGGCTCCGCCTACACCTATGCCCGCCGCGCGATCGGCGCGAAGGTCGGGTTCATGACCGGCTGGGCGCTGCTGCTGGACTACCTGTTCCTGCCGATGGTGGTGTGGCTCTTCGGCACCGCCTACCTCACCGACCAGTTCCCGATGGTGCCCGGCTGGGTGTTCCTGCTCGCGTTCATCGTGCTCACCACCACGCTCAACGTGATCGGGATAAGCGTCGCGACGAGGGTCAACCTGGCTCTGATCAGCTTCCAGGTCTTGGTGCTCGTGTTCTTCGTCGTGTTCTCTTTGGACGCCGTCGTCGAAACCTCGGGTGTGGCGGGCCTGGCGAGCGCGGAACCGTTCTGGAATCCGGCCTCGACCCTGGCCGCGGTCTCCGGCGGCGCCGCGCTGGCCGCCTACAGCTTCATCGGGTTCGACGCCGTGAGCACCTTCGCCGAGGAGACCGTCGAACCGCGGCGCACCGTTCCCCGCGCCATCGTGCTGACCGCCGCCGGGGCGGGCGGCATCTTCATCCTGGTCGCCTATGCGGTCCAGCTGGTGCACCCCGGCGGGGTCTTCGCCAACGCCGACAGCGCCGCGCTCGACATCGCCAAGGAAATCGGCGGCGACCTCTTCGGCGCGGTGTTCCTGGCCACGGTGATCGTCGCCCAGTTCACCGCAGGCATCCCCATCCAGGCCGCGGGCGCCCGCCTGATGTACGCGATGGGCCGAGACGGCGTCCTGCCGAAGAAGCTCTTCGCCGCGATCCACCCGCGCTTCCGGACGCCTTTCCTGAACATTCTGATCACCGGCGCGATCGGCCTGCTCGCCCTCGTCCTCACGGTCACCACGTCGACCTCGTTCATCAACTTCGGGGCGTTCATGGGCTTCTCCGTGGTGAACATCGCCGTCATCGCCCAATACTTTCGCGACCGGCGTACCGTGCGCCGCAATCCCGTCACGTGGATCATCCTGCCCCTGTTCGGCCTGTTCTTCGTAGGCTGGCTGATCATCAGCCTGGACGGCAAAGCCCTTGTCCTCGGCGCCGTCTGGGCGGCCGTCGGCCTCGGCTGGCTCGCCTACCTCACCCGGGGATTCCGCCTCGCACCGCCCGAACTCGACCTCGACGACACCAGCCACGCCGGCAGTACACAGCCCCGCGGCACGGTCCGCTGAGACGCGCCATACGCGACCGCGTACGTTTCGCCGCGTTGTGGCCGTACAGTCCGCGCACCAGGTCGTGACAGCCGTTCGCCATCCACGACCGGCGCTCCTCGCCGTGGGGAACGGCCGTCCTGCAGCCGCTCGGTTCGTCACGGTCACGATGGGCTCGTCATCGGGCTGACTTTCCTGTTCGGGTTCGGCAACGTGCTGAACCTCGCCCAGCTGCGAACCCGAGTTCCATTCCCCTGGGCTTGGTACATCTTTCGTGTTTATGGGTCCATTGGTTCCTCGCGCTCACTCGATCAGGGAGATCTCGACGCTCGGGCGCATGGACGGACGGATGAGTGTGAACTCCGTCTGTGTTCAAAGGAACAGGTGGGCTCACAAGCACACCCGGCCGCAGATCAGGCGCACCTTTGTTCATGCCCGTCTCCGCACAGAGTCCTAACCTGGAGAACTTTCTCACCCAGGAGCAGTGATGCATATTCTAAAATCGAGAGAAACAAACGGTCTTCGCACCCGTGGCGCGATGGTTGGTTTACTCGCCGGATGCATGCTGATTTCCACCGGATCGACCATGGCGTCGGCGGCAGAAACATCTGGCGACGATTTGCCGAACACCAAGAACGAAGTCCTCGTGCATGAAATCAAAGCGGGATGCACAGAGAATCCAGAAAGTATTGTCTGCAAGACGGATGAAAAATATTGGGCCAACGTCGATTCCCGCGCCAAATCCGTTATCGCGAAACTGGAAGCGGATAAGGATTTCATGGCGAGTGTCATGCCGAGCAAGCCGGGAATCCCACCGACGAAACCGATTGATCCAAAGCTCACCGCTGGGCTCGTAGTGGACAAGGCGCTCGCGCATCCCGAGTTCAAGAAGTATGCAAGCCGTTTGAAGCCATCAGCATCGAGCATAGCCGCATGGGCCGCTAGTGTCGCCACCACGGGAACGGTCGCAGTACTGACGGGTCAAGCCAGCGGACAGGATGTGGCCGAGACGGCGGTTTCCGGGGTACCCGTTGTCGGGCAGCTCTACGGCTTCTCGCAAGCCGCGAGCAAGGACGACGCCGAAGGCATGATCACGAACTCGATCGCACTCGCAGGAATTGCCGCGGCAGTTGCCGGCAACCCAGTTACCGGGTCGGCCGCCTCCGTGGGCCTAGCCGCCTATGAACTCGGCAAACTCTTCAAGGAAAAGCTGATCGACCAACAGAGCGGCAGAGACTGGACTTCCAATCCACCCGAGGATATCGACGAACTGTACGAGGCCGGCGCGCATATCTCCTGGACCGAGCACGACAACGCAACAGTGGACCTCGGCAGCGGACAGGACTCGCAAACCATAATCTTCGACTCTCGGCGGCCGGAAACCCTTGTGACCGACCAACCGCGAGTCAGCTACACGCTCAACGGAAGCGAAAACCCAGGAATCACCGGCGGTCCGATCGTCATCAGCGGAAAGATGGGCGGCTCATTCGACGTCAAGGATATTTCTTTTTCCCAGGCCGGAAGGACGGTGCCCGGGAATTGCGAAGACAACATCATCACGACCATGGGCACAGTTACCATGGATGAAGATGGAGGATTTTATCGAACTCTATTCTGTGCACCAAAAGAGGATGTGACCGTCACGCAGGACAACCCCGTTTCCGTGAAAATCACTTATGAAAAATACGGGGAGACTACTGCCGCTCCCGCCGACATGTCCATGTCATTCGAGGTAACCCCGGAAAACGGAGGCCCGGTCACCGCTGGGGTCCCCAATTTCAGCGTGCAGCTGTAGTGTGCCGGACGACAGCGTTTGACCCCGTTCGCGCGGGGCGTCGCGCGGGAACCGTCACCGGCCACGAGAGGTCGGTGACGGTTCCACGGATCAGCCCATTTTCGGATGTCTCGCACGAGGTAGGAGAGGGGCCGCAGCGGATCACCCGCGAGGAGCTGCCACACCCGTCCGGTCGAACCTCGTGATGCCACGGGGCGGTCGGCATCGCCCGCGCCCAGCAACTGGCTGGCCAGGCCACTGACCAGCCGCACCATGAGGAAGCCGCCGCGGATACCCTGACCGCGAGTCAGGGCGACCCCCGGCCCGACCGGATCTCCGGTCCGGGCCTGTGCCACGGCGTCGCCGGGTACCTGTTCTGCGACTCCTGCAGTCGGCGCATGAACGGTAAGACACGTCGCGGGATTCGTCGCTTCGCGGGGGCGGGAAGTCGGGACGGTGACGACCCTGCCGGCCCGCGCCACCTCGACATCGAAGGCGGTGCTCCGGACCCGGCCGCCCTGGTGTCCCTGGCCACGAAGCGCTCAATGCGGAACGGATGCGGCGGCCACCCCTGCGTCACCGCATCCAGCGCGGCCTGGCGCCAGGGCCGGCCCGCAGCGGTGGACACGCCCGCCGTCAGAGGACTGCCGAGATAGGTCACGAGGTCGAGCACGCTGGAGCGCGACCGGCTGCGCCGTCGAGCGACCTCACGCCGCCTGTCTGCCCTGGCTGATCATGTCTGCGAGTCTTCACCATACGTGTTCCTCGAAACGCCTCAAGGTCGTTTCATCCTGCACTCCCTCGGCAACCACGACGACCAGACCCCATACGACCTCGCGGCAGTGATTGGTCCTGGTGATGAGCAAATCAGCAGCCAGCTCGTCTTCGCGGACAATCCGGAAGGCATGACCAGAATCGCCTTCACCAACACGTCGGAAAGGTTCTCGTTCCTCGACGCGGAGGCCGACGAGGAAGCCGCGCTGAGTCGCCGGCTGGGCCGAGCCCAGGGCGCAGTCCGGAACTCGTGGCAAGCTCGACGTCACCGCGGCTGACCCGGAGCAGATCGTCGGCCCGCTAGACCAGTTCATCGCCCAGCCGGGGTGCCCTTGGCGTCGCGGGCGTAGGTGGTGCGGACGCCGTTGTCGGTGACCTTGGTGATGCCGAGGGCGGACTGCACGAACTGGTGCGTGTAGGTAGTCGTCCCGGCCTTCTCGACGTCGGTGTTGGGCTGCGTCTGGTCGGTGGTGTCGTAGCCCGCCGAGAAGACCTGCTGCCCGTTGGAGGTCACTGACCTGCCGAGTCACCCTGGCCGGCCCGACGATCGCCGCAGCAAGCCTGGCCGCCCAGGACGCCGCCACGGCACAGCAACGCGGCAACGGCGGAGCGGACCAGGCGCTGGGACGACCTGGTCCCATGCTTGTGGTGCCCCCGGCAGGACTCGAACCTGCGACCTAGAGATTAGAAGGCTCTTGCTCTATCCGGCTGAGCTACGAGGGCCTGGCGCCGACGACCACAGGCCGTCCTGACCTGCAGTTTAGTCAACGTCACTTCCCCTATCGCCGGACGGCGGGGGAACGTTTCAACCTCGGCCGATGAACGGCATCTTCGTCGCCGTCACCGTCATGAACTGCACGTTCGCGGTGAGCGGGAGGGCCGCCATGTACCGCACGGCCTCCGCGACGTGTCTCACATCGAACGTCGGTTCGGGCAGTTCGCGGCCGTCGGCCTGGCGGGCGCCCCGCGCGATGCCCGCGGTCATCTCCGTCGCCGCGTTGCCGATGTCGATTTGGCCACAGGCGATGTCGTACGCGCGCCCGTCCAGCGACAGCGACTTCGTCAGGCCGGTGATGGCGTGCTTCGTCGCCGTGTAGGCCGCGCTGCCGGGGCGCGGGGTGTGCGCGGAGATGGAGCCGTTGTTGATGATGCGGCCGCCGCGCGGGTCCTGGTGCTTCATGATCCGGAACGCCTCCCGCGCGCACAGGAACGCGCCGGTCAGGTTCACCGCCACGGTCTGCTGCCACGCCTCGACCGGGATCTCGTCCGGGTCGCCAGCCGGGCCGAACGTGCCGGCGTTGTTGAACAGTACGTCGACCCGGCCCCAGCGGGCCGTCACCGCCTCGAACAGGGCGCTGACCTGCGCGGGGTCGGCGACGTCGGCCGCGTGCACCAGCGCCTCCGGCGCGCCGGCGGCGGTCTCCGCCAGCGCGTCGGCCCGGCGACCGGCCAGCGCGACGCGGTAGCCGTCCTCCAGCAGCGCCCGCGCCACGTGCCGGCCGATGCCGGAACCCGCACCCGTCAAGACCGCGACCCCACCCATGCGCACCTCCCGCTCCGAACCTGCGACCCAGAGATTAGAAGGCTCTTGCTGCCCAGCCGGGCACCTCCCGCTACACAGTCAACACGACCTTGCCACGTCCGTGCCCGGTCTCGATCTCCCGGTGCGCGTCGGCCGCCTCGTCCAGGGGGTACGTCCGCCGCACCAGGAAACTCAGCTCGCCCCGGTCGTACATGCCGGCCAGCTCGGCGAGCCGCTCGGCCGACCGCTGCCTGCGCACCAGCTGCACGCCCAGCGACTCCGCCCGGCCGTGGTCCACCAGGGTGACGACGCGACGTCGCTCCTTCACCAGGGCGAGTGAAAGATCGAGCGCCGGACCACCCGCCCCGTCCAGGACCGCGTGCACCCCACCGGGTGAAAGCGCTCGCAGCCGGTCCTCCAGGCCATCGCCGTAGACGACCGGCGTCGCCCCGAGCGAGCGCACGTACTCCTGGTTCGCCTCGCTCGCGGTGCCGATCACGGACGCGCCCCACCGCCGCGCCAGCTGCACCGCCGCCGTGCCGACCGAACCCGCCGCCGCGTGGATCAGCACCGTGTCCCCCTGGCCGACGCCGAGCTGCCGCAACGCCAGGTACGCCGTCTGGGTTCCGGCGGTGAACCCACCCGCGACGGTCCACGGCATCCCGGCCGGCTTGGCGGTGATCTGGTCCTGCCCGACCACCACGTACTCGGCGTAGCAGCCCAGCACGTTGAAGCCGAGCACCTCGTCACCGACCGACCACGCGACCCCGTCCCCGGCCTGGTCGACCACGCCGGCGAACTCGTTGCCGGGGATCCGCGGCCAGGTCAGGCCCGTCGCGTACGGCGGCTCCCAGCCGCCCCGGACCGCCGCGTCGAACGGCTGGACCCCCGCCGCCCGCACGCGGACCCGGACCTGTCCCGGACCCGCCTGGGGGTCCGGGAGGTCCATGGTGCGCAGAACCTCGGGACCACCGGGCTCGGTGAACGCCGCTGCCTTCATGGAGTGCCTCCTCGCTTTCGACCTGCGAGATCAACGGTGGCACCTCCAGTTAACTAGAGGTCAACGACGAAAAAAGCTCCCCGCGCCCGTGGACGCGGGGAGCCTCGTCGTGACTCAGAAGTTGATCATGTGCCCGGCGAGGCCGTGGATGGCCTCCTTGACCGCCTCGCCGAGGGTCGGGTGCGCGTGCACGTTCCGGGCCACCTCGTGCACCGTCAGGTCCCACTGCTGCGCCAGCGTCAGCTCCGGCAGCAGCTCGGTCACGTCCGGCCCGATCAGGTGGGCGCCGAGCAGCTCGCCGTACTTGCCGTCGGACAGGATCTTGACGAAACCACCCGAGTCGGCCAGGCCGTGGGCCTTGCCGTTGGCCGTGAACGGGAACTTGGCGACCTGCACGTCGTAGCCCTGCTCACGCGCCTGCGCCTCGGTCAGGCCGAAGCTCGCGACCTGCGGCTGGCAGTACGTCGCGCGCGGGATCATCGTGTAGTCGAGCTCCATGGTCTCCGCGCCGCCGATCGTCTCGGCCGCGACGATGCCCATCGACTCCGCCGCGTGGGCCAGCATCAGCTTCGCGGTGACGTCACCGATCGCGAAGATGTGCGGCACGCTCGTGCGGCAGCGCCCGTCGACCGCGATGGCGCGGCGCTCGGTCAGCTCGACGCCGGTGTTCTCCAGCCCGTAGCCCTCGACCCGCGGCTGGAAGCCGATCGCCTGCAGGACCTTGTCGGCCTCCAGCGTCTGCTGGCTGCCGTTGCTGGACACGGTGACCTTGACCTTGTCGCCGCTGTCGTCGATGCTCTCGACCTTCGTGCCGGTCAGGACCTTGATGCCGAGCTTCTTGTAGCGCTTGGCCAGCTCCTTGGACACGTCCGCGTCCTCGAGCGGCACCATGCGGTCCAGGAACTCGACGATCGTCACGTCCACGCCGTAGTTGTGCATGACGTAGGCGAACTCGACGCCGATCGCGCCGGCGCCGGCGATGATGATGCTGCCCGGCAGCTCACGGGAGAGGATCTGCTCCTCATACGTCACCACGCGCTCGGACAGCTGCGTGCCCGGCAGCAGCTTGGTGGTCGCGCCGGCGGCGATGATGCAGTGGCCGAAGGTGACGGTCTCGGTGCCGTTCTCACCGGTGACCTCGATGGTGTGCGCGTCGGTGAACTTGCCGCGTCCGGTGAACTCCTGGATGTTGTTCTTCTTCATCAGGAAGTGCACGCCCTTGACGCGGCCGTCGGCGACCGAGCGGCTGCGGTCGAACGCGGCGCCGTAGTCGAAGGTGATCGGCCCGTCCGAGCTGATCCCGAAGGTCTTGGCCTCCTTGGTGACCAGGTGGGCCAGCTCCGCGTTGCGCAGCAGCGCCTTCGACGGGATGCACCCGACGTTCAGGCACACGCCGCCCCAGTACTTCTCCTCGACGATCGCCGTCTTCAGGCCGAGCTGCGAAGCCCGGATCGCCGCGACATACCCGCCGGGCCCGGCACCCAGCACCACAACGTCGAAATGCGCACTCATACCCGCCACCCTATGCCCTCGCGGGCGAGCCGGTCGTGGGTGCTCGGACCCACGACCGGCCCCTGATCAGGCGCGCTCGAGGATCACGACGGGGATCTTGCGGTCCGTCTTCTTCTGGTACTCGTCGTAGTCCGGCCACACCTTCGCCATCTTCGGCCAGAGCACCTCGCGCTCGGAGTCGGTGGCGGTGCGGGCCTTCGCGGTGAACTTGTCGGCCTTGACCTGCACCTTGACCTCGGGGTTGGCCTGCAGGTTGAGGTACCAGCCGGGGTGCTCGGGCGCGCCGCCCTTGGACGCGACGATCACGTAGTCGCCCTCGTGCTCCTGGTAGATCAGGGCGAACTTGCGCTCCTGACCGGTCTTGCGGCCGATGGTGGTGAGGATCAGGATCGGGGCGCCCTTCTCCCAGTCGTGACCGACTTCACCATCGGTCTCCTCGTAGCGGCGGACGTGTTCGTCACCGAAGAGCATGCGGGGTCCTTTCGTCTCGACAGAGTTCTCCGTGAATGCGCAACGCGGGGCGCGGCGGGGGTATTTCCGGGGTCACTTTCGGTGATCCCCACTCGCTCGGGTGGTCCTGACCAGGCAAAAGCCGGAAATCGACCTAGAATTCGGCCCAACGCCGACCGCGGGAGGAACGATGAGCGACCGGCAGCACGTGACGCTCGAGGACGTGGCGAGGACCGCCGAGGTCTCGCTCGCGACGGCGTCGCGTGCGCTCAACGGCACCACCAGAGTGCGCGACGACCTGCGGGAGCGGGTCCTGTCGGCCGCGGCGGAGCTGGCCTACACGCCCAACGCGCACGCGCAGGCTCTCGCCGGCGGGTCGCGCCGGACGGTGGGCGTGATCTGCCACGACATCAGCGACCCGTACTTCGCGGCGATCACCCGTGGGGTGATGCGGGTGGCCGACAGCCACGGCCTGCTCGTGATGCTGGCCGGCACGTTCGCCGATCCGGATCGCGAGCTGGCGTGCGTCTCGACGCTGCGGGCGCAGCGGGCGTCGGCGATCCTGCTGACCGGTTCGGCGTTCGAGGACCGGGCGTGGGAGCGGCGGATGGCGGCCGAGCTGGAGCCCTACCGGCGCGGGGGCGGGCGGGTGGCCGTCGTGACGCGGCACCGGTCGCTCAAGGCGGACACGATCGCGCCGGACGACCTGGCCGGCGCGTTCGGCC
>NZ_PQHW01000150.1 GCF_003385215.1 Amycolatopsis thermalba
GTGGGGCTTCGTCTGGTGGCGGTGTGCCGTCCGGTGGTGGGGCTTCATCTGGTGGCGGTGTGCCGTCCGGTGGTGGGGCTTCATCTGGTGGCGGGGCGCCGTCCGGCGGTGGGGCGCGTGAGGGCGCGGCGGTCGTCGGTGGGGCGCGCGGTGGTGGGCCACCTGAGGATGCGCTCGACGACGCCACCTCCGAGCAGCGCTCCTAGCTGCCCCGGCGGTGAGTGAACGGACCATTCATGCCCGCGCGAATAGCACATTTCGTGAGGGGCCGAGCGACAGTCTCGTCCGCCTGCAAGCGGCCGGTTCAGTGGCGGGAAGAGATGAACGGACCATTCATCGCCGCGCGACTGGCGCTCTCGTGGGCCGGCGAGTGGTCCAGTGGTGGTGGGAAGCGATGAATGGTCCGTTCATCGCCGTGCGAGTGGCTCTCTCGTCGGCCATCGAGGGGGCCAGTCGCGCCGGGAAGGGATGAATGGTCCATTCATAGCCACGTGAGTGGCGCTGTCGTCGGCCGGCGAGTGGTCTAGTGGTGGTGGGAAGCGATGAATGGTCCGTTCATCGCCGTGCGAGTGGCGCTCTCGTCGGCCCGTGAGGGGTCCAATCGTGGTGGGAAGCCATGAAGGGTCCGTTCATCGCGGCGCGACCGGCCGTCTCGTAAGCCATCGAGGGGGCCCGTCGCGCGGGAAGCGATGAATGGACCATTCATCGCCGTGCGAGTGGCGCTCTCGTCGGCCGGCGAGTGGTCTAGTGGTGGTGGGAAGCGATGAATGGTCCGTTCATTGCCGTGCGAGTGGCTCTCTCGTCGGCCCGTGAGGGGTCCAATCGTGGTGGGAAGCCATGAAGGGTCCGTTCATCGCGGCGCGACCGGCCGTCTCGTAAGCCATCGAGGGGGCCCGTCGCGCGGGAAGCGATGAACGGACCGTTCATCGCCGTGCGAGTGGCGCTTTCGTGGGCCATCGAGGGGGCCAGTCGCGCGGGAAGCGATGAACGGACCGTTCATCGCCGCGAGAGTGGCGCTCTCGTCCACCACCGAGGGGCCCAGCCGTGCCGGGAAGTACTGAACGGACCGTTCATTACTTCCCGAACAACCCACCCGCACCCACCATCACCCTCCGCAACCGCCCCTCACCCACCGAACCCACCAGGCAACACCCGCATGAACTTCAGGCAACCAACGCAACCCGAACACCCCTTCGAAGCGTTTTCGAAGCGGGGTTTGTAACTCTGTCGGAGTAACGCGGGAACGGCCGGGCGCACCAGTGCGTCCCAGGCTGCGAACGACGAAGATCGGGGGCGGTGAACGAATGAGCGACGGTTCGCGGAGCCGCTTGGGTGCCCTGGTCCAGGGCTTCCGCCGGCGCGCGGGTCTCACCCAGCGCGAGGTCGCCGACCTGGCCGGGCTGAGCGTGGCCGGCCTTCGTGACGTCGAGCAGGGCCGTGTCACCCGCCCGCGCGTCTCCACCCTGCGCAAGCTGGGCGACGTGCTCGGCCTGTCCCGCGTGGAGCTGGGCGAGCTGCTCCGCGAGGCCGGCAGCGAACAGGCCACCAACCCCGGCCTGCGCGTCGAAGTCCTCGGGCCGTTGCGGGTCATCGCGGAGGGTGAACTCGTCGACCCCGGCTCGGAGACCCAGCGCACTCTCCTCGCCCTCCTCGCGCTCTCCCCGAACACCCCCGTCGGCCGGGACGCGCTCGTCGAGGCCGTCTGGGGCGACCAGCCCGACAGCGGCACCGTCGACCTCCTCCAGTCCCGCATCTCCCGCCTGCGCCGCCGCCTCCAGGCCGACCCAGAAAACGGTTTCATCGTCTCCGCCCGCGGCGGCTACCAGCTCAAGGTCGCCGAGGGCCAGCACGACCTGCTCCTGTTCCGCCAGCTCGTCGCCCGCGCCCGGCACGTCCGCGAAGACGGCGAACTCACCGAAGCGTGCGGCCTGTTCGCCGAAGCCGTGGGCCTCTGGCGCGGCGAACCACTGGAAGGCCTGAGCGCGCTGGAATCCCACCCGATCGTCGTCGCGCTCGTACGGGAGTACCGGGCCGTCGTCGTCGAGTACGCCGGCGCCGCCTCCGACCTCGGCCGCTACCAGGAGGTCCTGCCGCTGCTCCAGCGCGTCGCCGAGGCCGACCCGCTCCACGAGGCCGTCCACGCACGCCTCATGATCGCCCTCGCCGGCAGCGGTCAGCAGGCCGCCGCGCTCGACGTGTTCGACACCCTGCGCCGCCGCCTCGCCACCGAACTCGGCGCCGACCCCGGCCCCGAGCTGGCCACCGCCTACCAGCGCGTGCTGCGCCAGGAGGTCGCGCGCCCGGAGTTCGCCCCGGTCAGCGCCCACCGGCAGCTGCCGCTGGACACCGCCGACTTCAGCGGTCGCGAGGCCGAACTGACCACCCTGCGGGACGGCCTCCGCGCCAGGGACGGCGGCACCGCGGTCGGCATCGCGCTCATCGAGGGCATGGCCGGCGTCGGCAAGACCCGCCTCGCCGTGCACGTCGCGCACCAGCTGCTCGCCGAGGGCCGCTACGGCGACTGCCAGCTCTACGTCGACCTGCGCGGCCACTCCGACCAGCCGCCCGCCGACCCGGCCGCGGTGCTCGCCTCGTTCCTGCGCCTGCTCGGCGTGCCCGGCGACCAGATCCCGCCCAGCCTCGACGAGCGCGCCTCCCTCTACCGCGACCGCGTCTACGGCCGCGACGTGCTGGTGCTGCTGGACAACGCGGCCAGCGAAGACCAGATCCTACCCCTGCTCCCGGCCGGCCCGACCAACCTCGTCCTGGTCACCAGCCGCCGCGCGCTCGCCCTCGACGGCGCCCGCACCCTGCCGCTGGACGTCTTCACCCCGGCCGAGGCCCGCGAACTGCTCGTCCGGGTCGTCGGCGCCAAGCGGGTGGAACCCGAACCCGAAGCGGCGCGGCGCGTCGGCGAGCTGTGCGGGTGGCTGCCGATGGCCGTCGCGCTCGCGGCCCGGCGCCTGCAGTCCCGTCCCACGTGGACGGTCGCCGACCTGGCCGCCCGGCTGGCCGAAACCGGTGACCGCATCGACGAACTGGCCGCGGGCAGCCGCCGCCTGCGTGCCGTGTTCGAACTGTCCTACCAGGCCTTGGCGGCCGACGAACAGCGTCTGTTCCGCCTGCTGGGCCTGCACCCCGGCGCGGACTTCACGCCCGAATCGGTCGGCGCGCTGGCCGGGCTGGCTCCGGCGCGGGCCAGGTGGCTGCTCGACCGCCTCGTGGACGAGAACCTGGTCACCGTCGTCACGCGCGACCGGTACCGGCTGCACAACCTGCTCGCCGAGTACGCGCGCGGTCTCGCCCGCGACCACGAGCCGGAGCCCGCGCGGCGCGCCGCGATCACCCGCGTGCTCGACTTCTACCTGCACACCGCGGCCCGCGCCACGCACCTGATCTACCCGGCCAAACACCTCCCGCTCACCGGCGCCGCGCCCGCGCACGGCCCCGTGCTGCCCGACCGCGAGGCGGCGAAGCGGTGGCTGGAGGCCGAGCGGCCGTGCCTGATCGCCGCGGTGAGCCTGGCCGCCGAGCAGGGCTGGCCGACACACGCCTGGCAGCTGACCCGGTGCCTGCGCGCGTACCTGTACCTCTACGGCTACAGCCACGACCACGACTGGGTGCACACGCACGAGGCGGCGCTGGCGGCCGCGACCGCCGCGCAGGACCGCGTCGGCGAGGCCCACACCCGCTCCGACCTCGCGGCCGCCTACCTGCACCACGGCCGCGCCGCCGACGCGCGCGAGCAGTTCCTGCGCGCGATCGACCTGCACCGCGAGAACGGCGAGCGGGAACTGGAAGCCACGTCGCTGACCGCGCTGGGCGTGCTCTGCCACCGCGTCGGCGAGTTCCCCGAGGCGCTGCGGCTGTTCCGCACGGCCGGCCCGCGCTGCGCCGGGGACCCGCGGCTGGAAAGCGCTGTCGCGGCCAACCTCGGCGCCACGCTGGCCACGCTCGGCCGGCTCGACGAGGCCGTCGACCAGTACCGGCACGCGCTGGTGCTGTCCCGGCAGGCCGGCGACCCGGACGCCGAAAGCGGCGCGCTGGCCGACCTCGGTGACGCGTGGCGGCGGCTGGGCCGGCACCGCGAGGCGATCGAGCACTTGAAGGAGGCCGCCGACCTCGCCGAGGCGCACGGCCTGGAGCCGCGGATCGCCTACGCGCGGCACCGGCTCGGCAACACCTACCGCCGGACCGGCCGGTTCGACGACGCGCTCGGCAACCTCAACGAGGCGCTGCGGATCGTCCGCACGGTCAGCGGCCCGGCGACGGAGAGCGAGGTGCTCGTCGACTTCGGCGGCGTGCACCGCGACATCGGCGACCTGCTCACCGCCGCGGACCTGATCGAGGCCGGCCTGCGCGCCGCGATCAACCGCGGCGAGCGGTACCAGCAGGCGCGGGCGCTCAACGAGCTGGCGGAACTGCACCGGTGCGCCGCGCGGGCCGGGCTGGCGCAGGACTACTGGCGCCGCGCCTACGCCCTGTTCGACGAACTGGGCACGCCGGAAGCGGCCGAGCTGCGCGACTTCACCGGAAACTGCTGGCCCGTCACGTCCGTGGCCTGACTCCGAACTCCCGGGACGGCCATCGCCCGCCCCGGGACCAGCGGACACGCCGAGGCGCCGCCTCGCCTCGGCGTGTCCGCCACTCCACGGCCGGACCCGGCACCGTCCACTCCGGACGTCCGGCGCCCGCTCAGATGAGTCCGTTGCGCAGCGCGTAGGACACCGCGTGCGTGCGGTTGCGCAACCCCAGCCGGCTGGTGAGGCTGTGCAGGATGTTCTTCACCGTGCGCTCCGAATAGGACATTTCCGCGGCGATCTCCGCCGTGTCCTGGCCGTCGGCGAGCCGGCGCAGCACCTCGGTTTCCCGGCGCGACAACCCGTTCAGCATCAGCTCCCGCGGCGACAGCACCTCGCGCTGCAGGCGGGCCAGCCCGTGCAGCACCTGGCCCAGCTGCTCGGCGGGCAGGTGCCCGTGGCCCTGGTGCGCGTCGGCGATCGCGCGCAGCAGCCGGGTCGTCGTCAGCTCCGCGCGCGGGATCAGCACCACCAGGCCGTTCTCGATCGCGGTCCACAGTTCCGCCGGGCGGGGCGTGCCGGTGATCAGCACCAGCCGCGCGTTGGTGGGGGCGCCGGCCACCAGGTCCGGCAGGTCCGCCGCCGACCCGGTCATCGCGACCAGCACGTCCGCCGACGCGGGCGGCCCGGCGACCACGTGGATGCCCGGTTTGCCCTGGATCTCACTGAGCAGGCCGGCACGCAGGAACACGTCGTCGGCCAGCACCGCGACGCGGACCACGGCGCGGTCGGCCGCCGGAACGGCGTGCAGGCGGGCGGCGGGCCCGCCGCCGGGGATCTCCCGCGTCGCGGGGCTGAACGGCATAGGGCCACCTAACCGTACCGATACAGGGGGAACCAGGCGGAAGCACCGGCAGGTTTTCGGCTCCCGAAGTTCTGCCGGTTTAATGGGTGGCGGTGAGCGAGACACTGGATCCAGGGTCACCGGGGGAGGATCCGACCTTCGGTGAGCTGCTGCTACGCCATCGCCGCTCGGCCCGGCTCACGCAGGCCGATCTGGCCCAGGCCTCGGGTGTCAGCGTCCGCGCCCTGTCCGACCTGGAACGCGGCCGGGCCCGCGCCGCGCAGCGCCGCTCGACCGAGGCCCTCGCCGACGCGCTCGGGCTGACCGGCGGCACCCGCGAGGACTTCCTGGCCGCCGCCCGCGACGGCCGCCGCCGCAGGTCCAGACCACCGGCGCCGTTCGCGGGCCTGCCGCCGGCCGCGGTGCCGGACCTGGTGGGCCGCGAGCACGAGCTGGACACGCTGCGCCGCGCCGCCGCCGACGCGCTCACCATCCCGGGCGGGGTGGTCGTGTCGCTGGTCGGGCATCCGGGCGTGGGCAAGACCGCGCTGGCCCGCACGGCCGCGCACCTGCTGGCCGGCGAGTTCCCGGACGGCTTCCTGTCGGTCGATCTGCGGGGCATGGACGACCAGCCGGTCACCCCGCGCGCGGCGCTGGACGTCCTGCTGCGCGGCCTGCACGTGCCGGCGGCGGAGATCCCGGCCACGGTCGCCGAGCAGTCCGCGCTGTTCCGTTCGCTGCTGGCCGGCCGCCGTGTGCTGGTGCTGCTGGACAACGCGGCCGACGAGGCCCAGGTCCGCCCGCTGCTCGCGGCCGCCACCGGCTGCCTGACGCTCATCACCTGCCGGCGTGCCCTGGCCGGGCTGGAGTCGGCGCGCTGGTTGTGGTTGCGGCCGCTGGAGACCGCGGACGCGTCGGCGCTCGTCGCGGCGATCGCCGGGCCGGACCGGGTCCGCGCCGAGCCGGAGGCGGCCGCGGAACTGGCCGAGCTGTGCGGAAACCTGCCGCTGGCGGTGCGGATCGCGGGCAACCGGCTGGCGAGCCGTCCACACTGGACGATCGCCTACCTGGTCGACCAGCTGCGCGACGAGAACACGCGGCTGGCCGCGTTGTCGGCCGGGGATCTGCGGGTGCGGTCGGCGTTCGAAATGTCGCACCGGCGGCTGTCCCCGGCCGCGCGGTTGGTGTTCCGCCGCCTCGCGGTGATCCCGGGGCCGGATTTCGGTGCCGACCTGGCGGCCGTCGCCACGGGCATGGCGGCGCCGGACGTGCGCGCCCACATCGACGAACTGGTCGACGCGAACCTCCTGCAGGCCGGGAGCGTGCCCGGCCGTTACACGTTCCACGACCTGATCCGCCTGTTCGCGCGGGAGCGGCTGGCGGCCGAGGAGGACGCCGGTGAGACGTCGGCCGCGATGTGCGCGGTGCTGGACCACCTGCTGGACGCCGGGATCGAGGCCGGGCGCCTGTTCTACCCGGACGCGCTGCGCGATTCGGTGGAGGCGAGCCGGTTCGCCACGCGCGAGGAGGCCGGCGCCTGGCTCGACGCGGAGGCCGCGAACTGGCTCGCCGCGCAACGGGTCGCGCTGACGCACGGCAAGTACGGGCAGGTGGTGGACCTGGCCCGGGCGCTGCACTGGTTCTCCGACGGCCGGATCCAGCAGCTGCCGTGGGACGAGGTGTTCGCGCTCGGCGTGGAGGCCGCGCGGGCGCTGGGCAGCCGTGCCGATGAGGCGGTGCTGCTCAACTTCCTCGGCTGGGCGCGGTACTACTGCCTGGGCGACAACGAGGGTGGCCGCGCCGCGCACCAGGAGGCGCTGGAGATCGCGACGGAGATCGGTGACCGGCGCGAGCAGACGTGGGCGCTCGGGTACCTCGGTTCGGTGCTGTTGCGGCTGGGGCGGCCGGCGGAGGCGCTGGACCACGTCGAGCGGGCGGTCGGCTTGGCGGACATGGATTTCTGGTTGGGGCAGGGCTCGATCCGGAACGTGCTCGGGAGGGTGTTGTGCGCGGTCGGTCGTCCGGGGGAGGCGCTGCTGGTGCACCGCGAGGTGCTCGCCGACACCGATCGTCACCGGGAGGACGCGAACCCGTTCACGTACCGGTTCTTCCGGGCGCTGACGTTCCAGCTGATGGGTCGGGCGCTCACCGAGACGGGGGACTGGCCGGGCGGCGCGGAGGCGTTCCGGACCGCCCGGACCCTGTTCGAGAAGGGCGGTTTCGCCGTGCCGGGCGCGGAATGCGCCGTGCAGGAGGGCACGGCGTGGCGGGAGGCCGGGCGGCTCGGGCTGGCGGAGGACTGTTTGCAGGCGGCGTTGGGGGTTTTCACGGACGTGCTCACGCGGTGGCAGCGGGCGCAGGCGCTGGCGGAGCTGGCGCAGGTGCTGGAGGCGACCGGACGGCGCGCGCGGGCAGAGGAACACCGCCGCGAGGCGCTTACGCTGTGCGAGACACTGGACACCGAGGCGGCGGCCGAGCTGGGGAAACGCTTGCTGGCGGGGTGACCGCTGGGGCCGGCCTTTCTCGGCGGTGCGCCGGAGCTCGGGCGGGCGGTCAGCCGCTGAGGGCCGTGGATCGCTGCCGGGTTGGTTGGGTGGGATGGTCGTTGCTGCGACGGCCCCTCCGCGGGCCTCGCAACTGAGGCGGCTGGTGAGCCACTGAGGCCGTGTTTCACTGCCGCGTGGGTCGCCTGGGCTGGTTTGTCCTGCGGGCAGGGCTGCATCGATCGCGGGCCGCACAGCTCGGGCGGCGGGTGCGCCAGTGAGAGTCCACGGGTCTGTCCCGCTGCCGGTTTTCGAGCCGGGCGGGCACGGTTGACCGACCGATAGGGCATGCCGGAGCGGGCCCGCTGGCGTCGCGGCCGCCGCCGGGTTTCACTGAGCGTGATCTGGGCAGGAACGAGCAGCACGGGAGCGCGGACGTGGGCGAGCAGGACGCGCAGAATTGGCCTGCGCGCAGCTATCGCGAACTCCACGAAACGTTGCGCGTGGTGAACCGCACGACCGCCGCGGTCGCCGGGTCGTGCCGGGTCAAGGCTTCGTGGGTGCTGCATCGCAGCGGGCGACGGCACCCTCGCCGAGCCACCGTCGCTCGACCTGGAGGAGACCCTGGAGCGCCTGTTCGCCCACGGAGCCGAGGGCCTGTTCGAAGCAGCCGGCGACCTGAGACCGCCGAACGTCCGGGCACAGCCTCCGGTCCGGGAAACCTCGACTTCCGGCGGAGCGATCCGCCGGTTCCGTCCGCGCCCGTGATCAGCGGGTCCGCGGGCGGCGCCACCCATCGGCCGGGTGTGGTGAACTCGCCCCGGCCGCCCGGCGCGCGAACCACCGGCCCGGCGATCCCGGGTTCCGGCGGTACTGCCTCGTTGTGCCCCGGCACCGCCGGTTTCGGCGGTGCCGGGAGCCCGGGCAGCGGTGGCGGCGCGTTCGCCGTCCGGTTCGGCGAGGCGGGGTCCGGCGCAGGCGGCCGGGTCCCCGCGGCGTGACCGGTGTGGCCCGCCGAAGACCCGACTTCGTCCTGTCCGCGCCGAGTTCGACCTGCCGCGGGGCGACCTCCAGCTGCCGCCCATGCCCTACCCGCCGCGGGTGCCGAGCACCGGCCGCACCCCGGCCGAACGCGCCCGGCTCACCGATGAGGTGTACGGCTCGTGTGCGGAACGCGGTCTCGCCTCGGGGGCGACGCCTCGACTCCCGGCTGGAGGCGCCGTTGTCTCTGCTGGCCGGTCCGGAGGTGTGTCGACGCCGCGGGGCACATCGGTCACCCGGTCCGGGCCCTCGCCGTAGCCGCTGGCCGCACCGGAGTGCCGGCCCTCCTCGCCGGTGGTGAGATCTGGCTGACCGAGATCCCGCCGTCCGCGCTCGTTTCGGCGATCGTCTCGGTGTTCCCGCCCGGGAATCCCGGCGCCCCGGGCCACCCGTCGCTGTGGACGCACTGGCCGGAACCCGTTCCCACAGCGGGCAGATCGGAACAAACACCGGGATACGATCGTCCACTGTGGTCACCTGGTTCGGCACCTCCCTGGCCGAACGCGGGACCGCACTGTTGACGGACACCGCCAAGATACATACTGTAGGTATGTAACTGTCCGCGGTGTTGCGAGGTGTCCATGGCGCACGCAGGGCCCAGTGCCACGGGCCGGATCGAGATCGGCGCCGAGCCGGGGCGGGTGTACGACCTGGTCAGCGATCCGGGTGTGCTCGCGGAGCTGGCCGAGGAGTACAGCGGGTTCCGCTGGCTCGCCGGGGTGACCGGTGCCCGGGTCGGCGCGCGGTTCCGCGGGATCAACCGCCGCGGGGTGCGGTTGTGGAGCACCGTCAGCACGATCACCGACGCCGACGAGGGAAAGCGGTTCGCCTTCGAGGTGCGGTCCCTGGGAATTCCGGTGTCCCGGTGGCAGTACGACATCGAACCCTCGGCTGATGGCTGCGTGGTCGTCGAGAGCACGTGGGACAAGCGGCCCGGTTGGTTTCGTGCGCCCAGTTCGCTCGTCACCGGTGTGTGGCAGCGCGAGGACAAGAACTGCGCCAACATCGCCGCCACCCTCCAGCGACTGAAGGCTCGCGCCGAACATCGCTGACGTCCTGCCGGGGAAAGATGCCTTCCCCGTGCACGATGCCCGTGCGCTCGCGACCATGCAAGCCGGTTGGCGCTGGAAACTCTGGCCCACTCCGCTGTTTTCGGCCGGGTCGCTGGGTGAGTGGCTGAGCCACTTGAGGCAGTCGTGTAGCGGCTGGCGAATTCGCTTACTGGACGAGTGGCTGGACCGCTTGGCCGGCATCAGGGTTGAGCGGCAGTGGGGAGTGCCTGGGCCGCTGGGCTCCGGAACTGCTGCCGGACAGGGTTCCGTGGATTGGCTGAGCCACTGGGTTGCGCGGCAGGCATTGGGAAAGTGGCTGAGCCACCGGTCCGGACGGCTCCGGGAGTTTGCCGCAAGCGGCTGAGGCCTGCGTGGCGGGGCAGGCATTGGACGAGTGGCTGAGCCACCGGTCCGGACGGCTCCGGGAGTTTGCCGCAAGCGGCTGAGGCCTGCGTGGCGGGGCAGGCATTGGACGAGTGGCTGAGCCACTCGTCTGGAAGGCCCCGGAGGGCCCGTGAGTGGCTGAGCCACTTGACCAATCCCGGCGAGCGTACGGCCTTCTGGATGGCTGGTTGGGCCGCTGGAGCCAGGCACCGAAACGGTGAGCCACGGGGACCGAGGGGGCTGAGTATTGCGCCGCCCGGCAGGTTCTGGCTAAGTGGCTGAGCCACTGCGCCGCAGACGCTGGAGTGGTCCGCTCAGCGGTAGACGACCAGCGCGCCCCGGCTCTTGCGCAGCGTGATGTCCGGCTGGACCTGGATCAGCTCCCCGTCGACGGCCAGGCGCAGGCGGCCGCTGGGCGCGCTGATCCTCAGCTGCGCCGCGGCCGGCCGGTCCTGGTAGGGCGGGCACCACCGCAGCGTCCCGGTGAGCACGGCCAGCACCACTCGCGTGCGCGCGAGTGGACGTTCCGCGTACACCGTGCGTATGTCGAGCAGCCCGTCGTGCAGGCTGGGCCGGTAGGTCGGCGCGAACCCGCGCGGGCGGTACGCGCCGTTGCCCGCGAAGATCATCCACACGCGGCGCCGCTCGCCGTTGACGATCAGCTCCTGCGGCTTCGCCCGGCGCAGCACGTGCACCAGCCCGACCAGCACCGCCGGCCACTTCCCGATCCGCTTCTCCCACCTCTCCCGGTAGCGGACGAGATCGGTGTAGAGCCCGGTGCTGCAGGTGTTGACGAAGACCTGGTCGTCCGCGATGCCCAGGTCGATCCGCACGGCGGAACCGGTCCGCAACGCGGTGATCGCGTCGTCCGGGGTCTCCACACCGAGATCGCGGGCGAAGTGGTTGAGGGTGCCCGCCGGGACGACGAGGAGCGGCACGTTGTGCGCGGCAGCGACGCGCGCGGCGACGTTGATCGTGCCGTCCCCGCCCGCGACGCCCAGGACGCGGCAGGTCCGGGCGGCCTCGGTGAGCGCCTCGGTCAGGTCCTCGCCGTCGGCCGGTTCGACGATCTTCGCCTGCGGCAGCTCGGCGGCGATCCGGTCCAGCACCGTCGCTCCCGCGCTGCCCGCGGCGGCGTTGGCCACCAGGACCAGCCCGTCGCCGGTCGGCAGCGCGGGCGCCGGGCAGGGTTGCGCCTCCGACGGGTCGGACGGGGTGCGCGGCCACCAGGACAGCGTGACCAGGCCGGCGGTCAGGCCGAGGCCGACCCCGGCGAGCACGTCGGACGGGTAGTGGGCGCCGGTGACGACGCGGGAGGTCGCGACGCCCGCGGCGAGAGCGCCGACCGGCGCGGCGAGCGCGGGCCACTCCAGCGCGGCGCCGGCGGCGAAGGCGGCCGCGGAAGCGGAGTGCCCGGACGGGAACGACGTCGTCCAGGGCGTGCGCCGCAGCTGGCGGACCGGCGGGATGGCGACCGTCGACGGGCGGGTCCGGCCGATGACGCGTTTGCTCAGGCCGTTGGCCGTCGCGCTGGCGATGCCGAGGGCGAGCATCCCGCGCAGGGCGGCGCGGCGGGCGCGGCGGTTGCGCGTCGCGGCGGGCGTGCCGCTGACCGCCCACCACAGGCCGCCGTAGTTGGCCGCGCGGCCCAGGCGGGGCAGTACCCGGTCCAAGAGCACGGAATCGGTCGCCGCCACCCGGGCGAACACCTGCCGGTCCACCCGGGACACCCATCGCCGCATGCCCGCAGTCTATGCGCGCCGGGGCTTGTCTCCGGGGCCGGCGAGGAGTAGACCGGACTTATGACAGGTGTCATAACGCTCCGGGAGCTGGACGGGACGTGTATCGCGGACGTCGCCGACCTCGTCCTGGCCTGCTCCGCGGGGACTTTGCGGAACCGGTTCTTCATGTCAGGGCAGCCGGAGCCGCGGGACATCCTCGACCGGTACCGGCGCTACCTCCTCGCGGGCCCGCCGCACGGGGTCGCGCTGGTCGCGTTCAGCGGAGGGGCGGCCGCGGGGCTGCTGAACCTGGTGGCAGGTGAGCCGGGGGTGGCGGAGCTGGGCATCATGGTCGCGGACCCGTGGCAGCGGCGTGGCATCGGGACCGGCCTGGCCGCGTGGTTGCGGGCGTCGGGGCGGTGGGCGGGGTGGACGGTGCGGGCGGTGACGCAGGCGGACAACGCGGCGGCGAAGGCTTTGCTGCGGGGGCAGGGTTTCCGGTTGGTGCGCGGGGTTGATCGCGGGGAGTACCGGTACGAGCTGACGATGCCGGGGGTGGTCTGACGGTGGGTGGACGGCGTGGTGGTGAATGGGTTGGCGGGGTGACGCGGCCGGATGGCTTGGTGGCGGGATGCACGGTGCGTGGGCTGATGGGGTGGCGTGGCCGGATGGCCTCGGTGACGGAGGTGGCGGCGTGACGGTGAGCGGGGTGATCGGGCGGCGTGGCCCGGTGGGTGGTGGTCCGAGCGTGCGTGGGTTGATCGGGTGGCGCGGCGTGACGGTGAGTGGGCTGGCAGGGGTGGATGGCCTGGTCGGTGATGGGCGGCTGCTGGGGTGGCGCGGCTTGAGGGGCCGTGGTGGCGGTGCGACGCGGCGTGGGCTGGCAGGGCTGCCCGGTCGGACGGTCTGGTTCGTGGCGGAGGTGGTGGCGTGACGCGGGGGCCGCGGGAGCGGATGGTCTACAGCGCAGCGCAGCTGATCCGGACGCAGGGGGTGAGCGGGACCGGTATGCGGGAGGTGGTCGAGCACGCGTCGGCGCCTCGGGGGTCCTTGCAGCACTACTTCCCGGGCGGCAAGGACCAGCTGGTGCGTGAGGCGCTCGCGTGGTCGGGGGAGTTCGCGGCGCGGCGGGTCAAACGCTACGCCGAAGCCGCGCCGACGCCGGCCGGGTTGTTCGCCGGGATGGTGGCGCAGTGGCGGGACCAGTTCCGCGACGAGGGGTTCGCGGCGGGATGCCCGTTCGTCGCCACGACGGCGGATGTCGTGGCGGGCAACGAAAATCTGCGGCAGGCCGTGTGCGCGGGGTTCGAGACGTGGCTGCGGCCGATCGAGGAGAGCCTGCGGGAGATGGGGGTCCCGGAGGAGCGGTGCCGGTCGCTCGCGCTGGTGATGATCAGTGCGCTCGAAGGGGCGATCGTGATGGCGCGGGCGCAGGAGGATGTGGCGCCGCTGGATGCGGTGGTGGCGGAGCTGGGGCCGGTGCTGGACGCGGCGCGACATCCTCCTGCGCCCGCGCCATCACGATCGCCCCTTCGAGCGCACGGATCATCAC
>NZ_PQHW01000151.1 GCF_003385215.1 Amycolatopsis thermalba
CCAAGTCGAAGTTCGACAACCGCTACGGTATCCGGCACTCGCTGATCGATGGCATCAACCGGGGCACGGACGTGCTGATCGGCGGCAAGGTCGCGGTGGTCTGCGGCTACGGCGATGTGGGCAAGGGCGCGGCGGAGTCGCTGTCCGGGCAGGGCGCGCGGGTGATCGTGACCGAGATCGACCCGATCTGCGCGTTGCAGGCGGCGATGGATGGCTACCAGGTCAAGACGCTGGAGTCGGCGCTGCCGGAGGCCGACATCGTGATCACCACGACGGGGAACAAGGACGTGGTGATGGCCGAGCACATGGCGCGGATGAAGCACCAGACGATCGTGGGCAACATCGGGCACTTCGACAACGAGATCGACATGGCCGGCCTGGCGCGGTACCCGGGTATCCGGCGGATCAACATCAAGCCGCAGGTCGACGAGTGGGTCTTCCCGGACGGGCACAGCGTGCTGGTGCTGTCCGAGGGCCGGCTGCTGAACCTGGGCAACGCGACCGGGCACCCGTCGTTCGTGATGTCGAACTCCTTCTCCAACCAGGTGATCGCGCAGATCGAGCTGTTCACCAAGCACGAGGAGTACGACAAGGAGGTCTACCGCCTGCCGAAGAAGCTGGACGAGAAGGTGGCGCGCATCCACCTCCAGGCGCTGGGCGGCGAGCTGACCAAGCTGACCAAGGACCAGGCCGAATACATCGACGTCGACGTCGAGGGCCCGTTCAAATCGGAGCACTACCGCTACTGACCGCGTACCGCCACTCTGCGATGCTATCACCGGGGCTTGCCCGTGATAGCATCGCAGTATGCGGCAGATGATCACGCGCATCGACGACGAGCTGCACGCCCGCGTGAAGGCGAAAGCCGAGGCGGAGGGGCGCAGTGTGAACGAGTTCGTCACCGAGCTCCTCAAGGCGGCGGTCGATCGCCCCGAGTCCCGCGCGGAACGCAAGCGACGCCTGCTCGCCGAAGGCAAGATCGTTTCGTTCGCTCCCGAGGGGCCGGTGCCCACCCGCGAGCAACTCGACGAGGTCCTGAAGGGCAGCGGAACCGCCGTCAGTGAGGCCCTGGACTGGTCGCGAGGCAAGTGGTGACGGTCTTCTACGCCGACACCAGCGCGGTCGTCCGGGCGTTCCTCCCCGACGAGCCCGAGCACGAGCAGATGATCGAGCTGCTCCTGGACAACGAAGACCTGGTGCTGACGAGCGAGCTGACACGGGTCGAGTTCGCCAGTGCGATGGCGACCGCGTGGAACAACGGCCGGATCCGCGACACCAAGCTCGCGCTCGCGCGCTTCGACGCCGAAGCCGGTGGGGAGGGCGCGTTGAGCCTCGTCCCGTTCGCGCCGCAGGTGATCATGCCGGCGGCGTACCGGCTGGTGTCCGACCACCACGCGCTCCGGACGCTCGACGCGATCCACCTGGCCGTCGCACTGCACGACACGACCGGACTGGCCGACGGGGAGTCCGTCGTGATGGTCACCCGCGACCAGCGCCAGGCCGACGCCGCGAAGGCGCACGGTCTCGAAGTCTGCTGACCGCCGCCCGATAACCTGGGCGCGTGGGACGGCTGGTGGTCATCGAGGGGCTCGACGGTGCGGGCAAGCGCACCCTGACCGACGGCCTCACCAAGGCACTGCACGACCAGGGCCACACGGTCACCACCCTGTCCTTCCCCCGGTACGGCCGCAGCGTGCACGCCGACCTCATCCACGAGGGCCTGCACCGCCGCCACGGTGACCTCACCGATTCCGTCTACGGCATGGGCCTGCTCTACGCCCTCGACCGCCGCGACGCCGCCGCCGACCTGCGCCGCGACCTGGCCACCCACGACGTCGTCCTGCTCGACCGGTACGTCGCCTCCAACGCCGCCTACGGCGCGGCCCGCCTGCGGCAGCACGCGGACGGCGAGTTCGTCCGGTGGGTGCGCGAGATCGAGATCGACCGCTTCGGCCTGCCGCTGCCGGACGCCCAGATCCTGCTGCGCGTGCCGCCCGCCGTGGCCGCCGAGCGGGCCGAGCGCCGCGCCTCGGGCGTCGCCGGGCGAGCCAAGGACGCCTTCGAGTCCGACGACGACCTGCAGTCCCGCTGCGCCGCCGTCTACGACGAGCTGGCGGCGGTGTCCTGGTTGTCCGGTTGGCACGTGGTGGACGGCGCGGCGGGCGTCGACCACGCCCGGCTCGTCGCCGCGCTCGTCCATCCGGGGTAACGGGCGTGCGGGTCCGTGAGCCGTTCGCAGGGTCGGCCGTCACGAACGGTCTCCGTAGTGCGAATATGTGGTCATGAAGGCACGTGTGTTGGTCGTCGACGACGACCCCGCTCTCGCGGAGATGCTCACCATCGTGCTGCGCGGCGAGGGGTTCGACACCGCGGTGGTGGCGGACGGCTCCCGGGCGCTGCCCGCCCTGCGGGAGCTGAAGCCCGATCTCGTGCTGCTCGACCTGATGCTGCCCGGCATGAACGGCATCGACGTCTGCAAGGCGATCCGGGCCGAGTCGGGTGTGCCGATCGTCATGCTCACCGCGAAGAGCGACACGGTCGACATCGTGCTGGGCCTGGAGTCCGGCGCCGACGACTACGTGGTCAAGCCGTTCAAGCCGAAGGAGCTGGTCGCCCGCGTGCGCGCCCGGCTGCGGCGCACCGAGGCCGAGCCGGCCGAGACGCTGACCATCGGTGACCTGGCCATCGATGTGCCCGGCCACGAGGTGACCCGGGAGGGCAAGTCCATCCCGCTCACCCCGCTGGAGTTCGACCTGCTGGTCGCGCTGGCCCGCAAGCCGCGCCAGGTGTTCACCCGCGAGGTCCTGCTCGAGCAGGTCTGGGGCTACCGGCACGCGGCCGACACCCGCCTGGTCAACGTGCACGTCCAGCGGTTGCGCTCGAAGGTCGAGAAGGACCCCGAGCACCCCGAGGTCGTCCTGACCGTCCGCGGCGTCGGGTACAAGGCGGGCCCGCCGTAACAGCGAAATGAAGCGAAGAGTCCTGGCCTTCGTCCGCGCGGTGCTGCGGCTGGCCCCCCGCGCGGGTGCCTACGCCCGCGGCCGCGCCGTTGCGTTCGGCGTGCTGTGGCGGCGGTCGCTGCAGTTCAAGGTGACCGTGTCGACGCTCGCCCTGTCCTCGGCGGTGGGGCTCGTGCTGGGCATGGTGCTGCAGAACCAGATCACCCAGCGGCTCACCGACACCAAGCGGCAGGCCGCGGTCGCGCAGACCCTGCAGGTCGTGCGCACCGCGGAGAACGAGCTGGTCGGCATCAGCGACCAGGACGCGCTGGCCGACCGGCTGCAGAACGCGCTGAAGAAGATCACCAGCAGCTCGTCGGAGGACCAGGGCACCGCGGCGTCGGCGGCCGGCGCGTTCGAGCCGGTGCTGACCGCGGGCGGGGAGGACTCGACCGACTCGGCCGGCCCGATCACGAAGGTGCCGGACGGCCTGCAGCGGTTCGTCGAGAACAACCAGGTCGCCTGGCAGATCAACACCGACACCGACGCGGACGGCACCCGCACCACCCACCTGATCGTCGGGGCGCCGGTCACCAGCACCGGCCGCCCGATCCAGCTGTACCTGCTGTTCCCGATGACCGCGGAGCAGAGCACCGTCCAGACGGTGCAGAACACGCTGCTGGTCGGTGGCCTGGTGCTGCTCGCGCTGCTGGCCGGCATCGCGAACCTGGTCACCCGCCAGGTCGTGCGCCCGGTGCGGCAGGCCGCGGCGGCCGCGGCCCGGTTCGCGGGCGGTGAGCTGGACGAACGGCTGCCGGTGACGGGCGAGGACGACCTGTCGAAACTCGCCGTGTCCTACAACGAGATGGCCGCGAGCATCCAGCACCAGATCCGGCAGCTGGAGGAGTTCGGCACGTTGCAGCGCCGGTTCACCTCGGACGTCTCGCACGAGCTGCGCACCCCGCTGACCACCGTGCGGATGGCGGCGGACGTGCTGCACGCCTCGCGTGAGCAGTTCCCCGCCGGCCTGGCCCGGTCCACCGAGCTGCTGGTCGACGAGCTGGACCGGTTCGAGGCGCTGCTCGGCGACCTGCTGGAGATCAGCAGGCTGGACGCCGGTGTCGAGGAGCTGGCGGCCGAGTTCATCGACGTGTCGTCGATCGCGCGGCGGGCGGTCGAGCAGGTGCGGGTGATCGCGGGCAACGCGGAGACCGAGATCGAGCTGGCGCTGCCGGAGGAGGAGACGCTCGCCGAGATCGACGCGCGGCGCGTCGAGCGGATCCTGCGCAACCTGCTGGCCAACGCGGTCGACCACAGCGAGGGCAACCCGGTGCGGCTCACGCTGGCGGCGAACGAGCACGCGGTCGCGATCACGGTGCGGGACCACGGTGTCGGCCTGCGGCCCGGTGAGGCGGACCTGGTGTTCAACCGGTTCTGGCGCGCGGACCCGTCCCGCAACCGCCGCACCGGCGGCACCGGCCTGGGGCTGGCGATCAGCCACGAGGACGCGCGCCTGCACGGCGGTCAGCTGGAGGCGTGGGGCGCGCCGGGGCAGGGGGCGTGCTTCCGGCTGACGCTGCCGCGCAAGCAGGGCGAGCCGTTCGAGGAGAGCCCGCTGCCGCTGGTGCCGGACGACGCGCCGGCGACCAACGGCCACCTGCAGGTCGGGCTGCCCACCGAGTACACGATCACGATCGGCGAGATGCGCAAGGAGGACGTGTGAAGCTCCTGCCGCGGCTGTTCGCCCTGCTGGCTTGTCTCGTGCTGGCCGCCGGTTGCGCGAACGTCCCCGAGGAGTCGCAGCCCGTCGCCGTTCCGCAGCAGGAGCTGGGGCAGCCGGTCAACCCGGACGTGCCGCAGCCGGCGAAGGACCTGGATGCGTTGACCGTCGTCCGCGACTTCGTCCGCGCGAGCGCCCAGCCGATCAGCAACAACGCCGCCGCGCGCATGTACCTCGACGAGGCCGCGGGCAAGGCGTGGACGCCCGGCAAGGTCATCACGATCATCGACGACGTGTTCGCGACCGTCCCGGCGAGCGGCGCGGACACCACGGCGAACCCGAACGAGGTCAACGTCGTGCTGCGCGGCACCGGCCTGGGCACGCTGCGTGAGGACGGCGCGTTCATCTCGCTGCGCACGCCGGTCGAGCTGAAGCTGCTGGTGCGGCGGCAGTCCGACGGGCAGTGGCGGATCACGAACCCGCCGCCGAACCTGGTGATGCCCTACAGCGACTTCACCGCGAACTACGTGCGGGTTCAGGCGTTCTTCTTCGCGCAGGACTCGAACACGGTGGTGCCGGACCTGCGGTACGTGGCGGGCAAACCGCAGACCGGGCTGGCCGGGCGCGTGGTCGGGCTGCTGCTGGCCGGACCGTCGGCCAGCCTGGTCGGGGCGGTGCGGAACCTGCTGCCGGAGGACGCGAACACCGAGGGCAACGTGACGACCGCGCCGGACGGTGCGCTCGTGGTGCCGCTGACCGGGGTGGCGGACCAGACGGCGGACGTGCGGCGGCTGATCGCGGCGCAGATCGTGCTGTCGTTGCAGTCGGTGACGACGAACCGGGTGCGGCTGTTGTCCGACGGTGCGCCGCTGGTGGACGGGCACGAGGACTGGGTGCCGAGCGACCTGCCGTCCTACACGGCGCTGGCGTCGCCGAGCGCGGACCAGCCCGGGCTGGTGACGGTGAACGGGCGGGTGCGGTCGCTGGGTGACGGTTCGCTGATCTCGGGTCCGGCCGGGCAGGGCAGCGGCTACCAGGTGGCGAGCGCGGCGCAGTCGATCGACGGCCGTCAGCTGGCGATCGTCGAGTACGCCGATGGGCGGCAGCGGTTGCGGGTGGGCCAGTTCGGGCGGGAGGCCGCGGCGGTCGACCTGGCTGGCGCGACGATGACCCGGCCCACCTGGCGGCCCACGGCCACGGCGGACGGTTCGGGCGAGGTGTGGACCGTCGTGGATGGGCAGACGGTGGTCCGCGCGCTGCGGACGCCGGACGGCAGCTGGGTGCCGCAGGTGGTGAACGCGGACGAGATCCTCCAGGTGGGGCCGATCAGCGTGCTGCGGTTGTCCCGGGACGGCGCGCGGGCGGCGGTGGTCGCCGGCGGGCAGCTGCTGGTGGCGTCCGTGGTGCGCACGCAGGACTCGGTGACGCTGCGCGCGCCGCGGATCCTGCAGGGCGGCACGCTGGGCGGGGTCGTGGACGTCGACTGGCTCAGCCAGGACACCCTGGTCGCCGCGACGACCATGCCGTCACAACCGGTGGTCAAGATCCCGATCGACGGCCTGCGGCTGGACCCGTTCAACATCTCGAACCTGACACTCCCGGTCCACGCGATCACCGCCGCACCGGGCCGGTCGATAGTCGTGGCGGACGACGGAGGCCTCTGGACAGCCTCCGACGTGGGCGAGGTGTGGCGCCCACACCCCCACAGCTTCGGCGGCAACGCGTCACCGTTCTACCCGGGCTGAACTTTTGCCGGGGCCGAACGGCTGGCGGCGCTGTGGGGGATGTGGCGGAGGTGCTTGGGCGGGGCGCGTCTGCGGGCAGGGCGGGTCGCGCTCATCCGGATCCCGCTGCTCTGGAGTATTGCCGCAGGTACTTGGGCTGGGCGAGCGCGCCGACATCCGGCCGGCGGATCGCGTCCGCCCGGGCTGAGCCTGTCCGGTAGAACGGCCGGCGGCGTTTCTGGAGCAGGCGCCAGTTGTGTTCGGCTCGGCGCGCGGGGGTCGTGGGTTCTGCCCCGGGCTGACTCTGCTCGGGCAGGGCGGTGGGTCGGGCTCACCCCGGGGCGATGCCGCACGTGCCGATGGTGTTCGGCTCGGCGGGCGGGTCCCGGGTTCTGCCCGGTCTGAGCGTGCCCGCGCAGAGCGGCGGGTCGCGCTTGCCTGGGGACGATCCCGTCGTTCTGGGTCACGTGCCGGGGGTGCTGGGCTGGGAGAGCACGCCGCCATCCGGCCGGCGGATCGCGTCCGCCTGGGCTGAGCCTGTCCGGTAGAACGGCTGGCGGCGTTTCTGGAGCAGGCGCCAGTTGTGTTCGGCTCGGCGCGCGGATCGGGGGGTCTACCCGAGCTGAGTCTGCCGGGCAGCGGCGGCTCGCCATCACCCCGGGGCGTTTTCGTCTTTCTGAATCACCTGCCGGCGTGCTGGGCGCGAGCACGTCGGTGTCGGCCTGGGGGTGCCGTTCTGCCCGAGCTGGGTCTGCCCTGGCAAAACGCTCGGCCGCGCTCACCCGGGGACGATCCCGCCGATCACGCGCCGGGGCGCTAGTGCTCGGCGAGCGGATCGCCGTTCTGCCCGGGCTGAGCCGGCCCGGGCAGAACGGCGGGTCGCGTCACCGGGGGATGATCTCGCCGCTCTGGATCACGTGCCGGAAGTGCTTCGGCTCGGCGAGTGCGCCGATGTCGGCCAGCGGGTCGCCGTCCACCACCAGCAGGTCGGCGAACGAACCCGGCCGCAGCGTGCCGATCTCGCCCGCCATGTTCACCAGCTCCGCGGCCACCGTCGTGGCGGAACGGATGATCTCCAGCGGCGACTGCACCTCGGCCCGCAGGCGGAACTCGTGGTTCTGGTGCCGGTGCATCCCGCCCAGCAGGTCCGTCCCGTACACGATCCGCACGCCACCCCGCGCGGCCCGCTCCAGCGCGGCCAGCCCGGCGCCCAGCACCTCGTCGACCTTGCGCCAGCTCGCCTCGGGCAGCCCGAACTCGCGGCCCTCCTGCTTGAGCGCCCAGTACGTGACCAGCGTCGGGACCAGGAACGCGTCGTGCTCGCGGAACAGCTCCACGCTGCGGTCGTCGATCAGGTTGCCGTGCTCGATCGACCGCACACCCAGCTCCAGCGCCCGGTTCACGGCCCGCGCGGTGTAGGCGTGGGCGGCGACGTAGCGGTTCGCTGCCTCCGCCTCCTCCACGATCGCACGCAGCTCGTCGGCCGAGTACTGGGTCGAGTCGATGCGGTCGGTGGGCGAGGCGACCCCGCCGGAGGCCATCACCTTGATGTGGTGGGCGCCCTTGCGCAGCTCGTCCCGCGCCGCCTCGCGCACCGCGCCCACCCCGTCCGCGATCCGGCCCAGCCCGGCGCAGCACGGGTGGTCGTCGTGCACGCGGGTGCCGCGGTTGCGGTTGTCGCCGTGACCGCCGGTCTGGCTCAGTGCCCGCCCGCAGAACAACAGCCGCGGCCCGCGGAACAGCCCTTCGGCCTGCGCGTCGGCCAAGCCGTAGTCGGCGCCGGACGCGTCCCGCACCGTGGTGAACCCGCGGTCCAGCATCCGGCCCATGGTGTGGGCGCTCTGCAGGGCCACGTAGGACGGTGCGGTGGACGGCAGCGAGCCCAGGTCCGCGGTCGAGGCGGTGACGTGCACGTGCGCGTCGATCAACCCCGGCAGCACCACCGCGCCGCGCACGTCCTCGATCCGGGCGTCCCCCGCGCTCAGGCCGCGGCCGGTCTCGGCGATGCGGCCGTCCGCGCACCGCAGGTCGCCCTCGGTGTACTCACCCGTCTCCGGATCCAGCAGGGTCGCGTTGCGCAGCAACAGGTTCCCGCTCATCGTGCGTCCACCACCTTCCGCAGGGCCGGGACGGCCAGCGGCGCCAGCTCCACCGCCGCGGCCACCGACGCCTCGTCGTACTTTCCTTCCGCGTCGAGGATGTTCAGTGCGCCCAGCGTCCGGCCGTCGTCGACGACCGGCACGTTGATCACCGCGCCGCAGCCGAGCGACTCGATCAGCCCGGCGTCGGCGAACACCGCCCGCACCGCGTCGCGGTCGGCGCCCAGGTAGGGCTGCTGCAGCTCGACGCACTGCCGGAGCCAGCCCGCGGAGATCTCCACCGTCTTCTCACCGCCGACCGGGTACTGCTCGGGGTGGTTGCTGTACACGCGGCGCATCGCGCGGCGCTCGGGGAACCAGGCGAGCACGGTGAACAGCCGTGCGCCGACGGCCTCCGCCACTCGTTCTTCCACTGTGGACAGATCGGTCACTTGGTCATCTCCTTCGTGGCGGCGACGGGCGCGCCCTCCTCGGTCAGTTCCTCCAGCGAGCGCCCGGCCGTGGACAGGCCGAACACCATCACGCACAGCACGCCGATCGCGAGCACCGCGGTGGTCAGGCCGAACACCCCGCCGAACCCGAGGCTCGCCGCGAAGACGCCGATGATCGAGGGCGCGAGAATGCTGCCGACGCGGCCGAACGCGCTGGACAGGCCGGTTCCGGTGGCGCGGATCCAGGTCGGGAACACCTCGGGCGTGTAGGAGTAGACGCCGGCGTAGGTGCCGTTGAGGAAGAACGACAGCACGGCGCCGGCCAGCGTGATCGACCACGGCGCGTTCATCTGGCTGAGCCAGAACGCACTCACCGCGGAGCCGGTCAGGTACAGCGCGATGGTGTGCTTGCGGTCGAGGCGTTCGGACAGCCAGGCGGCGGAGAAGTACCCGGGCACCTGGGCGAGGTAGATGATGATCGAGAACTCGAAGCTCTTGGTCACCGTGATGCCGCGTTCGATCAGCAGCGTCGGGATCCACGAGAAGAAGCCGTAGTACGAGAACGTGATGACGAACCAGACCGCCCAGATCACCGCGGTGCGACGCGCCATCTTGCGGCTCCACAGGAACTTCAGCGCGGTGAACAGGCCGACCTTCGGCGTCCTGGTGAGCGGTTCGGTGACCGATTCCGGTACCGGCGGCAGGGGTTTGCCGGTGGCCTTCTCGACGTCCCGCTCGATCTTCGCGACCACCCGTTCGGCTTCTTCGGCGCGGCCCTGGGTGAGCAGGAACCGCGGCGACTCCGGCAGCGAACGACGCCACCACAGCAGCAGCACGATCGGCAGCGCGGTGATCACCTGCGCGATGCGCCAGCCCTCGGGCAGCGTGGACACCACGAACCGGCCGAGCAGCGCGGCCGCGACGAACCCGAACGAGAAGAACCCGGCGAGCGCCCCGACGAACCAGCCGCGCCGCTTGGCCGGCACGAACTCGGACAGGAACGGCGCGATGATCGCGCTTTCCGCCCCGGCCCCGGTACCGGCCAGCACCCGCGCCGCCAGGAAGACCTCGTAGTTCGGCGCGAACGCGGCGACCACCGAGAAGACCGCGTAGAAGGCGAGCGCGTACATCATGACCTTCTTGCGGCCGATGCGGTCGCCGAGCAGGCCGGCCGCGATCGCGCCGAAGAGGAACCCGAACGGTGTGGCCGAGCCGATGAGGCCGAGTTCGCCGTTGCTCAGGCCCCAAGCCTCCTTCGCGCTGGGCAGGAGGAACGCGACGACGGCCGAGTCCATGCCGTCGAAGGTGTAGCCGAGCCCGCCGATCAGCAGGAGGAGGTAGTGCGGACGGCTCAGCGGGAGCCGGTCGAGTCGTGCCAGCAGGGTCATGACACGCCTTCCGTTGAGGTCGGGGAGGGATGGTCGGGTCAACATAAACTGCAAATCGGAGAAACTGCAATACGCTTTGCATGGCTGTAACACCTTTCAGGTGGGATACGGTGTGCGCGGCAGGAGGGCTGGCGGTGGCGGACGAGGGTCTCGAGGAGTGGCTGCGCGAGCGGATGCCGCCGCGGGGGTTGCGGCCGAAGTCCGCGGCGGTGGTCGACGTGCTGGTCTCGCAGCCCAGGCAGGCGTCGTTCGGTTCGACGAGTGACCTGGCCCGGCTGGCCGGGGTCAACGTCGCGACGGTCACCCGGACGGCGCAGGCGCTCGGGTTCGCCGGGTGGCCCGCGTTGCAGCAGGAGTTGCGGGCGCGGTACCTGTCGTCGTTGAGCGCGCCCCAGGTCGCCGAAGAGCACCACAGCGCCGGCTCGCCGGCGTCCGCGTCGTTGCGGCGCGACCTCGACAGCCTGGCCCTGGTGAACCGGCGTTTCGACGAGGACGAGATCCGCGCGGTCGCGGAAGCGGTGGCCGCGGCCCGGCGGACGACGGTCATCGCGGACGGCAGCTACGCCGCCGTCGGCATCGCCTTCGCGCACAACGCACGCCTGGCCGGGTACGACGTGCACGCGGTGACCGCGGGGGACGCCGAACTGGCCAACGCCACGGCGAAGCTCACCGCCGACGACGTCCTGGTGGCGATCAGCTTCTGGCGGCTGTACGAGAGCACCGTCCGCGCGGCGAACGAGGCCCATGACCGGGGCGCGCGGGTGTTCGCGATCAGCGATGCCGCGAGCCCGGCCCTGGCGGGTGCCGCCGAGCGGGTGTTGATGGTTCCGGCCGAGGGGGTCACCTTCTTTCCGTCGTTGACCGCGGGAATGGCCCTGGTGCAGGCGATCGTGGCCCAGCTGGCCGCGGTCGATCCGCAGCGCACGAACAGTTCCATCGAGGCGGCCGAGGCGATGTGGTCCCGTTTCGAGTTGCTGCACCGCCGGCCCGTGAGCAGCCGCCACCCGCAGGGCGGTTGAGCGGGTCTTGCCGCCGGGGTGGGGGGTTGTCGCCTGAGGGGTTTGGGCGGTTGCCGCTTTCGGGCTGGGTTGTTGCAGCCTTTGGGGTGGTTGATCGGCTGTTGCCTCTTGGGGTCGGCGAGTGGCGGCCGCTGGTGCCTCCGGGACCGTTGCCTACTGCCTGCCCGTCACTAGCCGGCACCCGGCCGGGCGGCCGCCGCCCTCCAGGCGGGGAGGGTGTCGCCGCCACCACGACGGTTGGGCACCGCCGTTGCGCGGCTGATCCCGCCGTTGGGGCGGCTGATCCCGCCGTTTGGCGCTGCCGCCGCCGCACGTTCGTGCGCGGTGTTACCCGTGCCCGGTGGAGCGTGCTCGCCACGGGTGACGGACGGCGAGTCTTTCGGTCAGCTCGCTGACGTCAGTACCAGTGCTGCGCTCACCTCCCAGCCCGCGGAGGCGAGCGTCCGGGTGCAGGCAGCGATCGTCGCGCCGGTGGTGATCACGTCGTCGAGCAGGACGACCGGTGTGCGGGGTGGTGGGTGGCCCCGTGGATCGAGCCGGAGGCGGCCCGCGAGGTTCTGGGCCCGTTGGTCGCGGTCGAGCCCCACCGCGTCCCGGGCGCGCGACGACAAGCTTAGCGCCGGGGCGACGGCGGCCGCATGGCCTGCCAGGGCCAGGTGCGCGGCGCACCGGCGGGCCAGGCGGAGCAGGTGCGCGCCACCTCGTCGCCGGGACGCCGAGCGGCGGGACGGCGCCGGGACCAGCCACCACGTGCCGTCCGGGGCCGCCCTGGCCTCGGGGAGATGGGGCAGGGCGCCGGCCAGTGCGCGGCCCAGCGGATCGGCCAGGTCGCGCCTGCCGCGCTCCTTGTAGGCCAGCACCAGGCGGCGCGGGGTGCCGCCGTAGGGAGCCAGCGCGTAGACCGGCACCCCGGCCGCCCCGCGGGGCGCCAGGTGCGGGCGCGCGAGTTCGAGCAGGCAGGCCGCACAGCAGGCGGCGCCGGCCACGCCGCAGCCGGCGCACAGCGCGGGGAGGAGCAGGTCGAGGGCAAGGGTTCCGAGGTTCATGCGGAGAGTGTGCGGAGGGGGACCGACAGTTCCGGGCGCTCCGGCGACCAGCGGAGGGGGATTAGATCAAATGGAGCAACGGCCGCGCCGCTGGCAGCGGTGGGGCGGTGGGTGGTGGTCGCCTGGTCCTGGGCCTGGAGGTGGGGCCGGTGGCTGCGTCGGTCAGGGGCGGGAGTCGAGGTGGTGGCGGCGTGTCTCGGGG
>NZ_PQHW01000152.1 GCF_003385215.1 Amycolatopsis thermalba
GGATCGGGGGCGGGGGAGGTCTGGTTGGGGTAGTCGGTCCACTTGCGTTGCCGGCCGCCGGTTGTGCAGGGCTGCCGCACGGCCCCGGGGATGCTCGGTGCTGTCGCGTTGCCGGCCGCCAGTTGTGCAGGGCTGCCGCACGGCCCCGGGGATGCTCGGTGCTGTCGCGTTGCCGGCCGCCAGTTGTGCAGGGCTGCCGCACGGCCCCGGGGATGCTCGGTGCTGTCGCGTTGCCGGCCGCCGGTTGTGCAGGGCTGCCGCACGGCCCCGTGGGTAGTCGGTGCTGTCGCGTTGCCGGCCGCCGGTTGTGCAGGGCTGCCGCGCGGCCCCGTGGGTAGTCGGTGCTGTTGCATTGCCGGGCGGCGGTTGTGCAGGGCTGCCGCGCAGTTGGTTGCCTGCCGGCCCAGCTCTCGTTGCCGGCTTGCGTCTTGTTATTCCAGGTCCAGGATCTTCAGCGCCTTTTCCCGCATCTCGACCTTCCGGATCTTCCCCGTCACCGTCATCGGGAACTCGTCGACGATGTGCACATACCGCGGAATCTTGTAGTGCGCCAGCTTCCCGGTACAGAACTCCCGCAGCGCCTCCGCCGTCAGCGGTTGCGCTCCTTCCCGCATCCGGATCCACGCCATCAGCTCCTCGCCGTAGCGCTGGTCCGGCACGCCGATCACCTGCGCGTCCAGGACATCCGGGTGCGTGTACAGGAATTCCTCGATCTCCCGCGGGTAGATGTTCTCGCCGCCGCGGATGACCATGTCCTTGATCCGCCCGGTGATCTGGATGTAGCCCTCTTCGTCCATCACGCCGAGGTCGCCGGTGTGCATCCACCGCGCCTTGTCGATCACCTCGGCCGTCTTGTCCGGCTGGTCCCAGTATCCGAGCATCACCGAATAGCCCCGCGTGCACAGCTCACCCGGCTCGCCGCGCGGCACCGTCAGCCCGGTCTCCGGGTCGACGATCTTGACCTCCAGGTGCGGCCCGACCCGGCCGACCGTCGACACCCGCCGCTCGATCGAGTCGTCCGACCTCGTCTGCGTGGACACCGGCGAGGTCTCGGTCATGCCGTAGCAAATGGACACCTCGGCCATGCCCATCCGCTCGATGACCTGCTTCATCACCTCGACCGGGCAGGGCGAACCAGCCATGATGCCGGTCCGGAGGCTGCTCAGGTCGTAGTCCTCGAAGCCCGGCTCGGCCAGCTCGGCGATGAACATCGTGGGCACCCCGTACAGCGACGTGCACCGTTCCGCTTCCACCGCCTTGAGCGTGGCCTTCGGCTCGAACGACGGCGCCGGGATCACCATGCAGGCCCCGTGCGTCGTCGCCGCGAGGTTGCCCATCACCATGCCGAAGCAGTGGTAGAACGGCACCGGGATGCAGATCCGGTCCGCCTCGGTGTAGTGGCACAGCTCGCCGACGAAGAAGCCGTTGTTGAGGATGTTGTGGTGCGACAGCGTCGCGCCCTTCGGGAATCCCGTCGTGCCCGAGGTGTACTGGATGTTGATCGGGTCGTCGGCGGACAGGCCCACCTCCGGCAACGCCTTGCCCCGCCCGGACTCCACCAACTCCGCCCACTCGGCCGACCCGAGCAGCACCACCTGCTCCAGCCCGGAGCACCGCGGCCGGACTTCGTCGATCATCGCCGCGTAGTCCGACGTCTTGAACGTGCGCGCCGCCACCAGCATCCGCACCCCGGCCTGGTTCAGCACGAACTCCAGCTCGTGCGAGCGGTAGGCGGGGTTGATGTTGACCAGGATCGCGCCGATCTTCGCCGTCGCGTACTGCAGGAACGTCCACTCGGCACAGTTCGGCGACCAGATCCCGACCCGGTCGCCCTTGACGATGCCGCGCCCGGCCAGCCCGGCGGCCAGGGCGTCGACCTCGGCGGCCAGCTCCCGGTAGGTCCACCGGCGGCCCGAGGCGTACTCCACCAGCGCGTCCCGGTCCCCGAACGCGGCCACGGTCCGGTCGAAGTTGTCACCGATCGTGTCACCCAGCAAGGGCACCTCGGAGATACCCGACGCATAACTCGGCACGGCTGGCATGACGCCTCCTCGGACGCGGTCGACACTGACTGTGACCGAGTCTAGAAATCCCGGCGCGCCCCGGACACCCCCTAGAGTGGGTGGCATGCGGCTTTCGATCGTCGACTCGTTCACCGGCACCCCGTTCGCGGGCAATCCGGCCGGGGTGGTGCTGCTCGACCAGCCGGCCGACCCCGCGTGGATGCAGTCCGTGGCCGCCGAGCTGCGGCACTCCGAGACGGCGTTCGTCGAGGTGTCCGGCGACGGCCCGAAGTCGCTGCGCTGGTTCACGCCGACGGTCGAGGTGGACCTGTGCGGGCACGCGACCCTCGCCGCCGGGCACGTCCTGGGCGGCGAGCAGGTGTTCACGACCCGCAGCGGCGAGCTGCGCACCCGCGCCGCCGACGGGTGGGTCAGCATGGACTTCCCGAGCGACCCGCCCCGCGCCGCCGAAGACGACGTCGTCGGCGCTCTGCCGGGCGTGACGGTCGCGAGCGTCGCCCGCGGCAAGTGGGACATCCTGGTCGAGGCCACCGACGCGGCCCAGGTGCGCGAGCTGAAGCCGGACCTCGACGTCATCGCCGGCTGGGACGCGCGCTGCGTGATCGTCACCGCGCCCGCCGACCGGGACGACGCCGACTTCGTCAGCCGGGTCTTCGGGCCCGCCGTCGGCGTGCCCGAAGACCCGGTGACCGGCTCGGCGCACTGCCTGCTGGCGCCGTTCTGGGCGGCGCAACTGGGCCGCGCCGAACTGGTCGGCGAGCAGGCGTCGGAGCGCGGCGGGATCGTCCGGGTCGTGCTGAACGGGGACCGGGTGACGCTGTCCGGGCAGGCCGTCACCGTCGTCAGCGGGGAGCTGCACGCCTGATGCGACTCATCCTGAACCTGATCTGGCTGGTGTTCGCCGGCTTCTGGATGGCCCTGGCGTACGTGGTCGCGGGGATCATCTGCTGCGTCCTGATCATCACGATCCCGTTCGGCATCGCGTCGTTCCGCATCGCGAACTACGCGCTGTGGCCGTTCGGCCGGACGATCGTCGACCGCCGCGACGCCGGGGCCGGGTCCCTGCTCGGCAACGTCATCTGGATCGTCTTCGCCGGGTTCTGGCTCGCGATCGGCCACATCGTCACCGGGATCGCCCTGTGCGTCACGATCATCGGGATCCCGCTCGGGCTGGCGAACTTCAAGCTCATCCCGGTCTCCCTGATGCCGCTGGGCAAGACGATCGTGCCGGTCGACCGCGGCACCGAGGCGTACTACCGCCCCTGACCGAGCCACCTCGTGCACGCCGCCCGGAGCGCCTCGGCACCCTGCGGCGCCACCCACGCCACGTGACCGTCCGGGCGGATGAGGACGGCGTCCGGAACGGGCTGCGTGCACTTGGCGGCGACGAGATCGAGACGACCCGGCCAGCTCCGCGCGACCGCGGCCAGTTCCGGATCGCCGGCGAGGTCGAGCAGCACCGCCCGGCCCGGGTGCAGCAGGGTGAACAGCCGGGCCGCGCCGCGCTCGGTGACCAGGTCGAGGTCGGGAACCCGCCGTCCCAGCAACGGATCCGCGTCGCCGAGCGGGTACCGGACATCCAGCGCGGAGATCATGCCCGCGAGCGCGGAGTTCACGTCGTCGATCTCGATCAATCCGGCGAACACCTCCCGCAGCGCCTCGGTCTGCGCGCCCGGGCGGCCCAGCGCGGTCTGGGCCCGCGTGTTGTGCAGGACCCGGTGCCCCACCGGGTGCCGCTCCGCGTGGTAGGTGTCCAGCAGGGACTCGGGCGCGTGGCCGCGGACGACCGCGGCGAGCTTCCAGCCCAGGTTGACCGCGTCCTGCACCCCCGTGTTCAGCCCCTGCCCGCCGGCCGGGTAGTGGATGTGCGCCGCGTCCCCGGCGAGCAGCACGCGGCCCCGCCGGTAGTCCGCGGCCTGCCGGGCGGCGTCACCGTACCGGGAGATCCAGCGGGGGCTGTGCATCCCGAAGTCGGTGCCCGCGATCTTGACCAGTGACTCCCGCAGCCGGTCGGCCGTGACCGGCTCGTCCCGGCCGGCCACCCGGTCGTACTCGGTCGTCATGACGCGGTACCAGCCCGGTTCGAACCCCAGCACCGAGAAGTCGCCGTGCTCGGTGCGCCGCATGAAGACCGGCTCGCCGGGCGGGTCGGTGAGTTCGACGTCGCCGAGCAGCGCGGTGAGGGTCGCCGGGGTGCCGGGGAACTCGATACCGGCGAGCCTGCGGACGGTGCTGCGCCCGCCATCGCACCCGGCCAGGTAGGCCGCGTCGAAGGTGGTGCCGTCCGCCACCGCGACCTCGACGCCGTCGGCGCCCTGCCGGACCCCGGTCACCTCCGACGACCAGCGCACCCGCACCCCGAGTTCGGCGGCCCACTGTTCGAGCAGCTGTTCCACCTGGGTCTGCAACAGGTTCAGCACGAACGGGTACCGTGTCGGCAGCCGGCTGAAGTCCAGCCACAGCCCGGAAAAGTGCCCCACGTTCCGGGGGCGGCCGGGCGTCAGGAACCGGTCGGCGACACCCCGCTGGTCCAGGACTTCCAGGGTGCGCGCGTGCAACCCGCCCGCGCGTGACTCGCCGCGGCGCCCGGGCAGCCGGTCCAGCACCGTCACGTCCACGCCGGCCAGCCGCAGCTCGCAGGCCAGCATCAGACCGGTCGGCCCGCCGCCGGCGATCACCACATCCGTCATCACGCTCTCCTCTCTAACATGATTAGAGAGTTCTCTACTTCTGTTAGAGTGTCAAGCCGTGGCGATCAACCCCGAGGTCATCGCGCGGACCGCGCTGCGACTGCTCACCGACGTCGGCCTCGACGGGCTCACCATGCGCGTGGTGGCGACGGAACTGGGCGTGCGGGCCCCGACCCTGTACTGGCACGTGAAGAACAAGCAGGAACTGCTCGACGCGATGGCGACAGCGATCCTCCTCGAAGCCCTCGACGGCCTGGAGGCCCCGGGCGCAGGCGTCACCTGGGAGGAGTGGCTGGCGGACAACGCCCGGCAGCTGCGGCGCACGATGCTGCGCTACCGCGACGGGGCGCGCGTGCTGGCGGGCACGAACACCGCGCACCCGGCGATGTTCCGGTTCGTCGAACTCACCCTGCGCACGCTGCGGGACGCCGGCTTCACGCTGGACGACGCCGCGGAGGCCTACCCGACCCTGCTGAACTACACGATCGGCTTCACCATCGAAGAACAGGCCCGCACCGGCGTCGCCTACGAAGGGGACAACCCGTACGAACCGGACCGGCTGGAGCGCATGGTGGACGGCGACCAGTTCCCGCTGAGCGCCCGTCTGGTGCGGCGCCTGTTCAGCCCGGACACCGACGCCGCCTTCGAGGCCGGGCTGGACATCGTCCTGACCGGCATCCGCACGAAGTACGGCATCGGCACCTGATCACTCGGACACGAGTGCCCGCAACAACTCGACCAACGATTCCTGCCTGTCCCGGTCCAGGGACACCAGCGGCGAAGTCCGGTTGAGGCGCTCCAGCACCCCGGAGCGCGCCTGGACTCCGGCGTCGGTCAGCACGATCTCCTTGGCGCGCCGGTCGGTGGGGTGCGGCCGCCGCCGCACCAGCCCCTGGTCCTCCAGGCGGTCGATCACGAACGTCGCGTTCGAGGCCTCGCACGACATCCGGCTCGCCAGTTCGCGCGCCGTGATCGGCTCGGACAGCTCGCGCAGGGCGACGACCTGCGCCGGCGTCAGGCCGACCTCCTCCCCGACCCGGCGGACCTGCACGTCGAGGCGGCGGGCGAACTCGTGCACCAGCTTGCACACGTCGCGATCGATCTCGACATCCGCCATGCCACGAGTCTAGCGAAGATGGTTCGAGCTATGGTAGTTCTAGCTCGTATTATTACAACTCGAACCTTCTTGGGGGTGGACAGTGCCGTTGTCCGTGTTCTCGCTGATGCTCGTGGTCTTCGGGCTCACGACCGGCGAGTTCGTGATCGCCGGGCTCGTCCCGGACGTGGCGGCCGGGCTGTCGGTGTCCGTGCCGGCGGCCGGGTTGCTCGTGAGCGCCTACGCGGTCGGCATGATCGTCGGTGGTCCGGTCGTCACCGTGCTGACCGCGCGCATCGGCCGGAAACCGCTGATCATCGGGCTCGTCGCGGTGTCCGTGCTGGGCAACCTGGGATCCGCCGTCGCGCCGGGGTACGCCGTCCTGCTGCTGTCGCGGTTCGTCGCGGGCCTGATCGTCGCGACGTTCTTCGCGGTCGCGATCACGACCACGGCGGCGATGGCGCCGGAGGGCAGGCAGTCGAGCATGATCGCCAAGGTCGCGCTGGGCATGAACCTCGGCATCATCCTGGGCACCCCGCTGGGCACGTTCGTCGGGCACCACGCCGGGTGGCGGGCCACGTTCGTCGCCGTCGCCGCGATCACGCTGCTCGCGCTGCTGCTGGTGCTGCGGTTCGTGCCGGCGTTCCCCGCGGCGGGCGGGTCGGCCGTGCGCGACCTCCGTGTGCTCGCGGATCGCGAGGTGCAGCTCGGGATCGTCCTGACGGCCGTCGGGAACCTCGGCGTCGTCACCGTCTTCACCTACATCGCCCCGCTGCTGACCGACGTCGCCGGGTTCGCCGCGGACGCGGTGCCGGTGCTGCTGCTGGTGTACGGCGCCGGCGCGGTGATCGGGAACCTGCTCGGCGGGCGGCTGGCGGACCGCGCGCTGATGCCGTCACTGGCCTGGATGCTGACCGCGCTGGCCGGCACCCTGGTGCTGTGGTGGCTCGCCGCGGACAACCGGGTGGCGGTGGCGGTCCTGACGTTCGTCCTCGGCGCGCTGGCGTTCGCGATCATCCCCGGGATGCAGACGCGGGTGCTCACGGCGGCGGGAGCGGCGCCCACGCTGGCGATCGCGGTGAACGCCTCCGGGTTCCAGCTCGCCGCGGCCTTCGGCGGATGGCTGGGCGGCGGGCTGATGGCGGGCGCCGGGCCACGCGCCCTCTACCCGGCGGCCGCCCTGACCACCCTCGCCGGCCTGGGTATCGCACTGGCGATGCTGCGCCGCGACCGGGCGAAGACGGTCAGTCCTCCGGCTGCCACGGCAGCGGAACGATGAGGCAGGGCCCGCCGACGAACAACCCGCCGTCGATGCCCAGCACCTTGCCCCCGGCGTACAGGTAGGGCGCCTCGATCTGGCTGGGGTGGATCCCGAGCTGGTCGGCGATCACGCTGTGCCCGTGCACGATCCGCTCGCCGCCGAGCTGCTCCAGCAGGTAGTCGGCGATGTCCGGGCCGTGCGGCCCGCGGAAGGCGTAGCGCGTCGTCATGCGGCGCCACACGTCCCACCACTCCACCAGGTCCTCACCGGCCAGGATCTCCCGCACGGTGGTGTTGATGTCCTCGGCGTCGTCGCCCCAGTCGAGGTATTCGACGGTGTCCGAGTGCATCAGCAGGTGGTTCGCGGCGTGCGCGATCAGCGGGCGGCTGGTCAGCCACTCGACGTGCTCGTCGGTCAGCGCGTCCTGATCGGACAGCTGCCCGCCGTTGATCTCCCAGCTGCGGGCGAAGCTGCGCGGCCCGAAATCGGACGGCACCTCGGTGTCGCCGAACCGGTGCATGCCCAGCAGCAGGATCTCGTGGTTGCCGAGCAGCGTCCGCGTCGACCCGCCCGCCTCGGCGGCCTGCCGGTGCAGCCGCATCACGAGGTCGATCACGCCGATCCCGTCCGGGCCGCGGTCGACGAAGTCGCCGAGGAACCACAGGTGCGCCTGCCCGCCGGACCAGTCACCGGCCTCGTCGACCAGCCCGGCCCGGCGCAACGCGGCCGCCAGCTCGTCCCGGTGCCCGTGCACGTCGCCGACGACGTAGGTGCGGGCATCGGGGCGCTGGTGGTCGTCCATCCCTCGACGATAGGCGGTTGCCGCAGGTCAGGTGAGCACCGCCCCGTCCCCGAACGGGTCCTGGGTGCGGCCGACCAGGTCCGCGATCGAGTCGAGCACCAGCGTCGGCCGGTACGGGTACCGCTCGGCCGACTCCTTCGTCGAGATGCCGGTGAGCACCAGGATCGTCTGCAGCCCGGCCTCGATCCCGGAGTGCACGTCGGTGTCCATCCGGTCGCCGATCATGATCGTGCCCTCGGAGTGCGCGCCGAGGGTGCGCAGCGCCGAGCGCATCATCAGCGGGTTCGGCTTGCCCACGAAGTACGGCTGCCGCCCGGTGGCCCGCTCGATGAGGGCGGCTATCGACCCGGTGGCCGGCAGGCTGCCCTCCAGGCTGGGCCCGGTGGCGTCCGGGTTGGTCGCGATGAACTTCGCCCCGGCCTCGATGAGGCGGATGGCGCGGGTGATCGCGGTGAAGCTGTACGTGCGCGTCTCGCCGAGCACGACGTAGTCCGGGTCGCGGTCGGTGAGCACGTACCCGGCCTCGTGCAGCGCGGTGGTCAGCCCGGCCTCGCCGATGACGAACGCCGACCCGCCGGGCCGCTGGCTGTGCAGGAACTTCGCGGTGGCCAGCGCGGAGGTCCAGATGCGCTCCTCCGGCACGTCCAGCCCGGTGCGCAGCAGCCGCGCCCGCAGGTCCCGCGGGGTGTAGATGGAGTTGTTGGTCAGCACCAGGAACGGGGTGTCGTTGGCCCGCAGCTCGGCGAGGAACTCGTCGGCGCCGGGCACCAGGTGCTCCTCGTGCACCAGCACGCCGTCCATGTCGGTCAGATACGTCCAACGGCTCATGCCTGAAGACTAGCCGGGTGCACCGTCACCGCGGTGGCCTTGATCGCGAGCCGGACCGGCACGCCCGGCTCCAGACCCAGGTCGGCGACCGCGGCCGGGGTGAGGTCCGCGGACAGACCCGCCGCCCAGCCCGCACCCGCGGCCCGCACCCGGATCACCGGTCCGTGTGGTTCGAGCGCGCCGACGACCGCCGCGATCGTGTTGCGCGGGCTGCCGTGCGGGCCGTCGTCGGCGGGGTGGACCGACACTGCGCTGGGCTCGAAGACCGCCACGGCGGGCTCGTTCTCGACCGCGTCCGGCGCCAGGATCCCGGCCACCACCGCGCCGTCCGCGGTCCGCAGCCCGCCCTCGACCGCGGTGCCGGGGACCAGGTTGAGCCCGGCGATCCGCGCGGTGAACGCCGTCCGGGGCGCGGCCAGCACCTCGCGCGTCGGACCGCGTTCGACCACCCGGCCGGCGGACAGCACGACGACGTGGTCGGCCAGGGCCAGCGCGTCCAGCGGATCGTGGGTGACCAGCACGGTCGCCCGGTGCGGGTCGGCGGCCAGCACGCGGCGCAGCAGGCCGCGGATCGCCGGGGCGGCGTCGACGTCGAGCGCGGCCAGCGGCTCGTCGAGCAGCAGCAGGTCCGGGTTGCCGGCCAGGGCGCGGGCGACCGCGACGCGCTGCGCCTGGCCGCCGGAGAGCTGCCCGGGCTTGCGGTCGGCGAACTCGGCGGCGTCCACTTCGGCCAGCCAGTGCCGGGCGATCTCCCGCGACCGCGCGCGGCTCGCGCCCTTGGACCGCGGCGAGAACGCGACGTTGTCCACAACGGACAGATGCGGGAAGAGCAGCGCGTCCTGCGACAGCAGCCCGACCGCCCGGTCGTGCGCCGGGAGGTCGTGCAGGTCCCGGCCGCCGAGGGTGATCACGGCGTGGTCCGGGCGGAACAACCCGGCCAGGCAGCCGAGGATGCTGGACTTGCCGGAGCCGTTCGGGCCCAGGATCGCCAGCACGCTCCCGGCCGGCACGTCGAAGTCCACGGACAGGCCGAAGGTGCCGCGCGTCAGCTCGATCTCGGCGTGCAGCCTCACCGCGCGGTCCCCTCCAGCGCCCGCGGCCGGGCGACCGCGATGACCACGATCGCGACGACGATCAGCAGCAGCGCCAGCGCGACCGCGCTGTCCACGTCGACCTCGGCCTGCGTGTAGACCTCCAGCGGCAGCGTCCGGGTCACGCCCTCGAGGCTGCCGGCGAAGGTGATGGTGGCGCCGAACTCGCCCAGCGCGCGGGCGAAGCTGAGCACCGCGCCCGAGCCGAGCGCGGGCATCAGCAGCGGGATCGTGACGCGGCGGAACACCGTCCACGGCCGGGCGCCGAGCGTCGAGGCGATCTGCTCGTAGCGGTCCCCACCGCTGCGCAGCGCGCCCTCCAGGCTCACCACGAGGAACGGCATCGCGACGAACGTCTGCGCGATGATCACCGCGGTCGTGGTGAACGGGATCTGCACGCCACCGGTGACGCTCAGCAGGTAGCCGAGGAACCCCTTGCGGCCCAGCAGGTAGAGCAGCGCGAGCCCGCCGACGACGGGCGGCAGGACCAGCGGCAGCAGCACGATCGCCCGCAGGATCCGGATGCCGGGCACGGTCGAGCGGGCGAGCACGACCGCGAGCGGCACGCCGAGCACGATGCACGCGAGCGTCGACACGGCCGCGGTCTCCAGCGACAACCGCAGCGCGGCGAGCGAGGCGTCGGTGACGATCAGGCCGGGAACGCGGCGGAGGTCGGTCCGCACCAGCAGACCGACCACCGGCAGCACGACGAGCGCGAGGGCGAGCGCCGCGGGCACCCACAGCACCCACGGCACCCGCCGGGTCCTACGGAGCGCCAAAACCGGCCTTCCGCAGCTCGGTCCGGCCCTGCTCGCCCAGCACGAACGCGACCCACTGCTTCGCGAGTTCGCTCTGCGGCGCGTCCTCGACGAGGGCGATCGGGTAGGAGTTGATCGCCGCGGCCGCCTCCGGGAAGTCGACCCGGTCGACCTTGCCCGCGGCGCTGGCGGCGTCGGTCACGTAGACCAGGCCGGCGTCCGCGTCCCCGGTCTGCACCTTGTTCAGCACCTGCTTTACGTCCTGCTCCTCGCTGGCCGGCTTCAGCGTGACACCGGTACTCCGCTCGACCTTCTCCGTCGCGGAGCCGCACGGCACCTGCGGCGCGCAGACCACGACGGTCAGGCCGTCCTTCGCGAGATCCGCGAAGCTCGTGATGCCCTTCGGGTTGCCCGGCGCGACCGCGATGGCCAGCCGGTTCGTCGCGAACACCGACGGCGAGCCGTCGATCACCCCGGCCTGCACGGCCTTGTCCATGTTGGTCTGGTCGGCCGAGGCGAACACGTCGGCCGAGGCGCCGTTGGACAGCTGCTGCACGAGCGCGGACGAGCCGGCGAAGTTGAACTTCACGTCGGTGCCCGGGTGGCTGCTCTCGAAGGCCGTCTCCAGCGCGGTGAACGACTCGGTGAGCGAGGCGGCGGCGAACACGGTCAGCGTCCCGCTCTCGCTCCCGCCCGACGAGCCGCAACCGGCGACCAGCAACGCGACCGCGACCAGGGCGCCTGCCTTCGTCAACTCTGTCCTCCCGGAGTCTCGACGACCACCGTGGTCGCCTTCACCACCGCGACCGCCAGCGCCCCCGGCTTGAGGCCGAGCTCGCGCACCGCTTCGGCGCTCATCAGCGACACCACGCGGAACGGGCCGCACTGCAACTCGACCTGGGCCATCACCTTGTCCACGACCACGTCGGTGACCAGGCCGACGAACCGGTTGCGGGCCGACCGGCCGACGCCGGAGGGGTCGTGGGGCCGCGCGGCCTGTTCCCGCGCGAACGCGGCCAGCTCCGCGCCGTCGACGACCTTGCGGCCGGCGCCGTCGGTGGTGGCGGTCAGCTGCCCGCCCCGCACCCAGCGCCGGACGGTGTCGTCGCTGACGCCGAGCAGTTCGGCGGCCTCGGATAACCGGAATTGCGGCATGCGGAGGACATTACTTCCGCATTTGCGGAAAAGCTACGGGTTGCCGCCGAGAACGTCCTCCCGCATCAAGGCGAGCAGTTCGTTCTGGTAGCGCTCGATGACCTCGCGTTCGGCCGGGCCGAACTTCTCCAGCACCTTCTCGGTGACCACGAGCGCCGACTCGAACAGCGGCGCCACCTTCTCCTCGTCCACCGGCAGCACCTCGACCAGGACCTTGCGGCGGTCCTTGGCGTCCCGCACCCGGCGGACGAATCCCGCGCGCTCCAGGCGATCGATCACCCCGGTGACCGCGCCGGTGGACAGACCGGTGAGCTTGGCGATCTCGCCCGCGGTCAGCGGCCCGTCGGCGCGGGCGGCCAGGTCGAGGGCCTTGTGGTCGGTGGCGGACAGGCCCATCTTCTCGGCGATCTGAGCGTGCCGGAGGACGGCGAGGGTGCTGCTTTCGCGGCCGATCTCGGCGAACCGCGCCAGCACGTCGCGCGGCACCGGGTACCTTTTTTCCTCCGGCATCCGGCGCGTCCCTTCCCAAGTCGTCTGCGCGGTTGAAACACTCTGCTTCCGAGACATTCTAGTGAGGATCGGCCGGACGGTCGGCGGGTTAGGCTGGTGTCAATGAGTGCGGTAGATCTCGGGCTCCCCCGCGTGCCGGGCACACGCGGAACCACGCAGCCTCGCCCCGACAACCCCGCCCTCGTCGACACGTTCGGCCGTGTGGCCACGGACCTGCGC
>NZ_PQHW01000153.1 GCF_003385215.1 Amycolatopsis thermalba
GTGTGTCACGCTCGGGCTTCTACGACTGGGAGCGTCGCGCGGTCTCGGCGCAGGAACAGCGCCGGGGATTGTTGATCGAGCAGATTCGCGTGGTGTTCGCCGCCTCGAAGCGCACCTACGGCTATCGCCGCGGGCATGCCGAGCTGGTGCGCGGCTGGCCGGCGATATCACGCAGCTCAACACCGGTGAAGGCGCACTCTTCCTGGCAACAGTGATCGACTGCTACTCGAAAAGCATCCTCGAATGGTCTGTGGATGAGCATTACGATGCGGAACTGGTGTGCACGGCGATGACGATGGCAGCGCACCGTATTGACTGCCCGCCGGATCGATGTTCGGCAATCAATGGGCCGCACCGGGACCTGTTTTGATAACGCTATGGCCGAGTCGTTCTTCGGGAAGTTGAAGACGGAGTGGATGCACCACCGACATTTCGCGACCAAGAAGGAGGCTCGCCGCGAGATCATCCGCTTCGTCGAAGGCTTCTACAACACACGCCGACTACATTCAGCGATGGGATATCGACCACCGATCGAAGTGCTCGACGAATGGTTTACCCATCAGCAGGTTGCGTGATACGCTCCGCTTGAGCCACGTCCGAGATTCTCGGAGCACATCACTTTCCCGCCTTGACAACCCTGCTCGGCGACCGAAACACACTCCAGGAGCGGGGGCGGGGGAGGTCCACCCAAGGTGACCGTCCGGCGCCGTAAGGCGCTTTGCCTGCAAGGCGCCTTCGTCACAACAACCGCCCACCGCGCTGCGCGTCTTCAGGTGATCTTCTAACGTTCCACCATGGGCATCACCCGAACGCTCGACGTCAACGAAGTCCTCGCCCGGCAGGAGTCCAGCGACCTGAAGCGCCGCCTGCGGGCCAGGGATCTGGTCGGCTTCGGCGTCGGGATCATCATCGGCACCGGCATCTTCACGCTCGCGGGCGTGGAGGCCAAGACGCACGCCGGGCCGGCCGTGACGTTGTCGTTCGTGATCGGGGCCGTCGTCGCGGGCCTGGCGGCGCTCTGCTACGCCGAGCTGGCCTCCAGCGTGCCCACCGCGGGCAGCGCCTACACCTACGCCTTCGCCACCCTCGGCGAGGTGTTCGCCTGGATCATCGGCTGGGACCTGCTCCTCGAATTCGCCCTCGGGGCCGCCGTCGTGTCGCGCGGGTGGTCCGGGTATCTCGCCAACCTGCTCGGCCTGCCCCAGGAGTGGTTCGGCGAGGACGCCACCGTCAACGTCGGCGCCGTCGCGATCATCGCGATCCTCACCGTCGTCGCCGTGCTCGGGATCCGCGAGTCGGCCCGGGTGACGAACGTGCTGGTGCTCGTCAAGGTCGCGGTGTGCGTCCTGATCATCGCCGTGGGCGTGTTCTTCATCAAGGGCGCCAACCTGACCCCGTTCATCCCGCCGGCCCGGCCGGGCGAGAGCGGAGCGAGCGTGCTGCACCAACCGGTCGTGCAGGCCGGGCTCGGGCTCGAACAGTCCATCTACGGCATCGGCGGTGTGCTGTCGGCCGCGGCGATCGTGTTCTTCGCCTACACCGGGTTCGAGGCGCTGGCCAACCTCGGCGAGGAGACCCGCAACCCGCGCAAGGACCTGCGCGTCGGCATCCTCGGCGCCCTCGGCGTGTGCGCCCTGCTCTACATCGGCGTCTCGCTGGTGCTGACCGGCATGGTGCCGTTCACCGACATCGACGCCGGTGCCCCGCTCGCCGCCGCGTTCGACTCGGTCGGCCAGCACTGGGTCAGCGCCCTCATCTCGCTGGGCGCGGTCACCGGCCTGACCTCGGTGATGATGGTCGAGCTGGTCACCATCGGCCGCATCGGGTTCGCGATGGGCCGCGACGGGCTGCTGCCCAAGCCGATCGGCACCACCCACCCGCGCTGGGGCACGCCGCACCGGATGACGATCAGCGGCGCGATCCTGATCGCCCTGCTCGCGGCGTTCGTGCCGATCACCGAACTGTCCGACATGGTCAGCATCGGCGCGCTGTCGGCGATGGTGATCGTCGCGATCGCGGTGCCCGTGCTGCGCCACAAGCGCCCCGACCTCCAGCGGCCCTTCACCGTCCCGCTGTCCCCGGTGCTGCCGATCGTCGCCGCGCTGGCGTGCCTGTACCTGATGCTGAACCTGGACGTGCTGACCTGGATCCGGTTCGCCGTGTGGCTCGCCATCGGGCTGACGATCTACTTCGCCTACGGCCGCAGACACTCCCGGCTCGCGCCTAAGGAGTGAGGCGCGCCCGCGCGACGAGCGCCAGCGCCGCGGGCGCGTCGGCGGCGGGCACCACCAGCAGCAGCCCACGCAGTGCCGCGACGACCCGGTCCAGCATCTGCAGGTGCACGCCGTCCCGGCCGATCGAGCGGTAACCGTCCACCACGGCCACGAGCGTGCCGCCGGGACCGCTGACCGTGCCCGCGAGGAACACCGGATTCCGGGCGTGCCAACGGGAACTCCAGAACGGCGGCAGCCCGCCGTCGAGGTAGTCGCGCAGAGCCCGGTCCGGCGTGTCCGGCGCGCCGAGGTCCGCGGTGTCCACAAAGGCCACCAGCGTGACGTCCAGCTCGGGCACACCGGCCAGGATCGCCCGGAGCGCCGCGGCGGTCCACGCGCCCTCCGCGGGGACCGCTGTCAGCTCGCCCCCGGACAACTCGGCGATCGCCGCCGCGGCCGACGCCGGTGACGACCCGGCGGAGGCGGTGTCGTCCTGGCTCGCCACCGCGATTCCGTGCGCCCGCAGGGAAACCAGCGTGACGAACGCGGCCGACTCGCTCTTCTGCTGCGGCATTTCGGCCCGCGCGAGGTCGACGAGGCGCGCGGCGCCGGGGAACCAGCGCACCTCGTCGAGCAGCGCCACTAGTACCGCCAGAGGTGGGCGGCGACGATGTCCTCGGCCGTCCGATCGGCGGCCCAGCGCCGGTCGGAGGCCCGCACCGCGCGGAACGCGCCGAGCAGCTCCGCCCCCAGCGCCGCACGCATCCGGTCACTCGACGCCAGCGCCCTGTCCTGTTCGTCCGGAGTGTCCGGAAGGCGGGCGATTCCGGCGGCCGCACGGCGGTCCTCGGTCCAGGTGCCCGGGTCCTCACCCACCGGGTCCGGCAGGGCAAGCCCGTCCGCCAGCCCCGCGACCCCGGCCGTGATCACCGCGGCGAGCGCCAGGTACGGGTTGGCCGAGGCGTCGCACGGCTTCAGCTCGACGTTGGCGTGGTCGTCGCCGAGCAACGCCGACCCCGGCACGTACCGCAGCGGGGCCTCCCGGTTCTCCACGCCCCAGAACGCGTACGCGCCGGCGAAGTAGCCCGGCCGCAGCCGCAGCGTGGACGGCACGCTGGGCGCTGTCACCGCGGTGATCGCGGGCAGGTCCCGCAGCAGCCCGGCGAGGTAGCCGGCCCCGTCGCCGTCCGGCAGCCCGGCCAGCAGGTTGCGTCCCCTGCGCCACACCGAGGTGTGCAGGTGCCAGCCGTTGCCCGCCGCGTCCGGGCTGACGATCGGCGCGAAGCTCAGCCGCAGGCCGTGCCGGTGCGCGGCGGCGTGCAGGGTCTGGCGGGCCAGCAGCTGGTCGTCGGCGGCGGACACCGGGTCGGTCGCCGTGAGCGAGAGTTCCAGCTGCGCCAGGCCGTATTCGGCGTGGAACTGGTTCAACCGCAGGCCGTTGGCCTCGAAGTCGTGCAGCACGGTCGCGACGAAGTCGTCGAGCGGGATCAGCGCGTGCGGGCTGTAGGCGGGGCCGTGGTGACCGGGGGCGGAGGCGATGTCCGGCGCCCCGGCTGGCGCGACGGCGAACTCCATTTCGAAGCCGGCGCGGATCTCGTAGCCCCGCCTGGCCGTGGCGGACACCACGTTCTCCAGGGCCGTGCGCTGGCAGTAGGGCCACGGCGACCCGTCGGCGGCGACCTGCCGTCCGGGCGCCCAGGCGAGCTCCGGCTGCCCCGCGAGCCGCCGCAGGCGGTCGATCACCGGCACGAGACGCACGTCACCGGAGGGCGTGGCCAGCCCGGGGTGGTCGAAGGTGATGACGTCGTGGGTGTCGAACACGGCGAACAACGAGGTGATCCCGACGCCGCGCGTGGCCGCCGCGGCCAGGCCGCTCAGCGGCACGATCCGCGACCGCGGGATGCCGTTGTTGTCGGCCCAGGCGATCTGCGCCCCGCCGACCCCGGCCGCCGCCAGGTCCTTCGCGGCCGCCGACGCCTGCTTCGTCATGACAACGAGTGTCTCGCAGGAACCGGCACTGCCCCGCGCGGGGGATGGTTTCGCACACGGACTGATCACGATCTCACCTCGGACCGGTCCGCCGAATTCCGCTGAGAACGAACAAGCCCGTCCGCGCGGCCGCTTGACACCCGTTTTCCCGGGCCGGGTTCCGCCTCATCACACTGGTCCTGACCACGGGAAACAGGTTTCCGGCAGTCCTCTTCGTCCCGGCTGGCGGGATTGATCTACGACATCCGGGGTAATTCTGCGTGACACACATCCCACACAGCCGGGAACACTTGCCAGGCGCTCAACGTCTGCAAGAGTGGAGGCCAGCGAACACCGCGGAGCCGACGGGCAACCGCAGGGCCGAAGTGGTCGCCGCTGGATCGATGGCATCGGGCAGCCGATGCCGGGACGGAGGGAGACTCCAATGACATCACCGACGCTCACCCGCCCCGAGTTGACCGCAGCCGACCGTTGTGACCGGTGCGGCGCTGCAGCACAGGTACGAGCCATCCTCTCCAGCGGTGGCGAGCTGCTCTTCTGCGGCCACCACGCCCGCGAGTACGAGTCGAAGCTCAAGGAGATCGCTGCGGAGATCCAGCGCGGCTGAGCCAGACCACAGACAGCGAGCGGGCGCCCGGACGGACCGGGCGCCCGTTTTCGTTTGTCCCCGCCGGAATTGTGCCCGGCGTCACACCGGGAACCACCGCGCCGCTCCCGGCGACCTGGAGGGAAAGCCGGTCCCTCCCCGCCGAGGAGCAGCATGACGACGGACGACCTCCGCCAGCCGGCCGCGCCGACCGTCGCCGCGGCGCGCGGGACGCTGCGCCCGGTCCTGCTGCGCCTGCACTTCTGCGCCGGGATCCTCGTCGGCCCGTTCCTGCTGGTGGCCGCGATCACCGGCCTGCTGTACGTGTTCGCGCCGCAGCTCGAGCAGGTCGTCTACGACCACGAGCTGCACGTGCCGGCCGGGACAACGACGCAGACGCTGGCCGCCCAGGTCGCCACCGCGGAGGCCGCCGTCCCGGAAGGCACGTTGTACAGCGTGCGGCCCGGGCCGACGGCGACCGACACCACGCAGGTCGTCTTCACGGTCGACGGCCTGCCCGAGAGCTACTACCGGACCGCCTTCGTCAACCCCTACGACGGCGAGCTGCGCGGCGTGCTGGACACCTACGGCTCCGGGGGCGCGATGCCGATCCGGGGCTGGCTGGACAACCTGCACCGCAACCTCCACCTGGGCGAGGCCGGCCGGCTCTACAGCGAGCTGGCGGCGAGCTGGCTGGCGGTCGTGGTGGCCGGCGGGCTGGTCCTGTGGTGGGGCCGCCGCCGCAAGCGCCGGGCCGCGACCGGCCGGGCACGCACGCTGTCCTGGCACGCCACCACCGGCACCGGGGTGGCGCTGGTGCTGTTCTTCCTGTCCGCGACCGGGCTGACCTGGTCGCAGTTCGCCGGGCAGAACATTTCCGAGGTGCGGGCCGCGCTGAGCTGGCAGACGCCGTCGGTGCCGTCGAAACTGCCCGCCGCGACCGCGGCCCCGGCGGTGGGTTTCGACGAGGCGCTGGCCGCGGCGCGCACGGCCGGTCTGGACAACCCGGTCGAAATCACCCCGCCCGCGGCCGGCAAGGCGTACGTGGTGAAGCAGATCCAGCGCAGCTGGCCGGAGAAGCAGGACGCGGCCGCGATCGACCCGGGCACCGGCGAGGTGCTCGGCGTCCTGCGGTTCGCGGACTGGCCACTGGCCGCGAAGCTGGCGCGCTGGGGCATCGACGCGCACATGGGCCTGCTGTTCGGCCTGGCGAACCAGATCGTGCTGGCGGTGGTGATGGTCGGCCTGATCGCGCTGATCGGGTGGGGCTACCGCATGTGGTGGCAGCGCCGCCCGACCGGGCGCGCCCTGGGCCGCCCCTACCCGCGCGGCTCACTGCGGCGGCTGCCCAGGAGGGTGCTGGTGCCGCTGGCCGCCGCCGGCATCGTGGCCGGCTGGTTCGCGCCGGTCTTCGGGCTGTCGCTGCTGGCGTTCCTGCTGCTCGACGGATTCCTCGGGTGGCGGGCCCACCGCGCCGGGACTGCGGTGCCGCGCAGCGGGACGTAGCCGCCGCGCAGGGCAGGGGTCGTGCGCTCCGGCACTTGGCCCCAGGAGTCGCGAAGCCACCCGGCAACGGCCCACCCAGGACGCACTGCGCCCCGACCGCCGCTGCGCAGGTCGGCGCTCCCCGGCCGGGTCAGCCATCCGTGGCCGCCGCGGCCAGCGGGTTCGCTGCCGTCCCCGTGGTCACCACGCCGGTCGCGCTCCGAGGGAGCCCGGCTCACCAGGAGCGCAGTGTCGCGATCCGCTCCTCCAGCTGCTCCATCGTCGCCATCGCCGTCGGTGGGCCGCCGCAGGCCCGGCGCAGCTCGCTGTGGATCGCGCCGTGCGGCTTGCGCGTGCGGTGGTGGTACATGCCCACCAGGGTGTTCAGCTCCTTGCGCAGCGCGGCGATCCGCTCGTTCACCGACTGCGGCCGCGGCGCCGGCGCCGGGACCTGCTCCTTCTCCGGCTTGCGGCGGCTCGCGTCGGCCAGCTGCTCCTCCTGCCGCTTGCGCAGCAGCGCCCGCACCTGGTCCGGCTCCAGCAGGCCGGGCAGCCCCAGGTACTCCTGCTCCTCCTCGCTGCCGGAGAACACCGCGGTGCCGAAGGAGTTGCCGTCGTAGATCACCTGGTCCAGCTCGGCCGAGGCGCCCAGCGACGTGAACGCCTTCTCCTCCTCGCCGGGCTCGTCCTCGGTGCGGTTGGCCTGCGCCAGCAGCTCGTCGTCCCAGCCGTCCTTCTCCCGGTGCGGCTTGCCGAGCACGTGGTCGCGCTGCGCCTCCAGCTCGCTGGCCAGCTCCAGCAGCACCGGCACGCTCGGCAGGAACACGCTCGCCGTCTCGCCCTTGCGCCGCGCCCGCACGAACCGCCCGATGGCCTGGGCGAAGAACAGCGGCGTCGATGCGCTCGTGGCGTACACGCCGACCGCCAGGCGCGGCACGTCGACACCTTCGGACACCATCCGCACCGCGACCAGCCACCGGTCGGTCGACTCGGAGAACTCGCCGATCCGCGCGGTCGCCTTCGGGTCGTCGGACAGCACCACGGTGGGCGCCTCGCCGGTGATCCGCGCCAGGATCTTCGCGTAGGCACGCGCCGATTCCTGGTCGGTGGCGATGACCAGACCACCGGCGTCCGGGATGCCGCCGCTGCGCAGCTGCTGCAGCCGGGTGTCCGCGGCCTGCAGGACCGACGGGATCCACTCGCCGGCGGGGTCGAGCGCGGTGCGCCACGCGCGGGCGGTCTGCTCGGCCGTCAGCGGCTCCCCCAGCCGCGCGGTGAACTCCTCCCCCGCGCTGGTGCGCCAGGACGCCTCACCGCTGTAGGCGAGGAACACGACCGGCCGGACGACGCCGTCGGCGAGCGCGTCGGCGTAGCCGTAGGCGTGGTCGGCCTTGCTGCGCAGCGAACCGTCGCCGTCGGGCTCGTAGGTGACGAACGGGATCGGCGAGTCGTCGCTGCGGAACGGGGTACCGGTCAGCGCCAGGCGCCGCACGGCCGGCGTGAACGCCTCGCGGATCGCGTCGCCCCAGCTCTTCGCGTCACCGCCGTGGTGGATCTCGTCGAGGATGACCAGCGTCTTGCGGCCCTCGGTGCGCACCCGGTGCAGGGTCGGGTGGGCGGCCACCTGCGCGTACGTCAGGGCCACGCCGCGGTAGTCGGCCGCGACGGCGCCCTGGCCGTTGCGGTAGTTCGAGTCGATCGGGATGCCGGCCATGGCCGCCGAGGCGGCCCACTGGTGCTTGAGGTGCTCGGTCGGGGTCACGATGGTGACCGCCTCGACCGTGCGATCGGACAGCAGCTCGGCGGCGATGCGCAGGCCGAACACCGTCTTGCCGGCACCGGGCGTCGCGACGGCGAGGAAGTCCTGCGGCTGCGTGCTCAGGTACTTCGTCAGCGCCCGGCGCTGCCAGGCCCGCAGCGGGCGGGCGGTGGAGTCGTGCTGGGGCTCGGGTGCGGCGAAGCCCTGACCGGTCCGATTACCCTGGGCCGTGTCCGACAAGGGATTCCTCCCCCTCCTCTCGCCGACGATGGAACGCGACATGCGAATGCCCCCACGGAACTGCCCGGCCGCGACGCCGGACGGGGGTGAGGGCGGCTCATCGGAGATTACCCGTCCCCACCGACAAGGGCCGCGAACGGCACGGCGGAGTTGAACACGCCACAGGTCTTGACAAGCCAAACCGCGCCGCTTCCGCCATGCTTGGGGCTGAGATGAGTGCACCGTCCGACGAGACGCCCGAGGCCGCCGCCCGCCGCAAGGGCCCAGCGCGCCTGCTCGGGCGCACGCTCAACAAGGCGTGGGAAGGCAACATCTTCTCGGAGTCGGCGGAGGCGGCCTTCTGGCAGACGCTGTCGCTGCCGCCGCTGCTGCTCGGGCTGCTGGGCAGCCTCGGGTTCATGGGCGACTGGTTCGGCCAGGGCTTCGTCACCGCGGTGCACGACCGGATCATCACGTTCGCGGACAAGATCTTCAGCGACAGCGTCGTCACCCAGATCATCGAACCGACGGTCGACGACATCCTGACCATCGGCAAGGGCGAGATCGTCTCGGTGGGCTTCCTGATCTCGCTGTGGGCGGGCTCGTCGGCGATGTCGTCGTTCGTCGACGCGATCACCGTGGCGCACGACCAGTACGGCGTGCGCAACGAGGTGTGGCAGCGGATCTACGCGCTGCTGCTCTACCTGGCCAGCCTGGTGCTGCTGGTGGTCGGCCTGCCGATCATCGCGGTCGGGCCGGACATCCTGATCGACTTCCTGCCGGACGGCTGGGCGCCGACGATCACCACCTGGATCAGCTGGCTGTACTACCCGGTGATCGGGGTGCTGCTGGTCCTGGCCGTGGCGACGCTGTACAAGCTGGCCCTGCCGCGCCGGCTGCCGTGGCACCGCGGGCTGCCCGGCGCGGTGCTGGCGATGGTGATCTTCCTGCTGGCGAGCGTCGGGCTGCGGGTCTACCTGTCGTGGATCACCAGCACCGGCTACACCTATGGCGCGCTGGCCACCCCGATCGCGTTCCTGCTGTTCACGTTCTTCATCGGCATGGCCATCGTCGGCGGCGCCTACTTCAACGCCGCGATCCAGGAGCTGTGGCCGGCGAAGATGACCCGCCGCCAGCGCCGCAAGTGGCGGCGGCTGGAGATGGAACGCGCCAAGGAACGGCTGCGCGAGGACTCGCCGTCGCTGTGGGAGCGCACGACGCAGCCGCTGCGCAAGCCGCGCAAGCCGGAGGAGGCCCCGGCGGAGGAGGACCTCGCGGATCAGTCCTCGCCGTCGGGACCGGGGCGCAAGCCCTCGTAGATCTCCTTGCACGCCGGGCACACCGGCGAGCCGGGCTTGGGCGAGCGGGTGACGGGGAAGACCTCGCCGCACAGCGCCACCACGTACGTGCCCATGACCGCGCTTTCGGCGATCTTGTCCTTGCGCACGTAGTGGAAGACCTTCGGCTGATCGCTGTCGGTCTCCTCGGTGGACTCCGGGCGGGTGTCTACCTCGGGCAGCGTCGATGTGCTCATGTGCCCATTTTGCCGCAGCACCCCCGGGCGGCGACACCCGCGGGCGTCTGTACCTATTGGTATGTACAGTGAGGGCATGCCTCTCGTTCGCATCGACGCCCTGCCCACCCACGACGACGCCACGCTGGCCGCCCTGGGCGACGCCGTCCACCAGGCCATGACCGAGACGATCGACGTGCCCGCGGACGACCTGTTCCAGGTCATCTCGACCGGGGGCCTGCTGCGGTACGGCACCTACCCTGGCATCCGCCGGGACGACGGGGTCGTGTTCGTCAGCATCACCATGCGGGTGGGCCGCACCGACGCGCAGAAGAAGGCGCTCTACGCGCGGATCGCGGAACTGGCCGCCGAGCGGGCCGGGATCGAACCGCGGAACGTGTTCGTCAGCGTGACGGAGAACCACCCGGTGGACTGGTCCATGGGGGAGGGCGTGGCGCAGTACCTGAAGTGAGGCGGCCCGGCTCGCCCACCCGCCGGGGCTCTCCCCCGGACCGTCGGTGAAGATGGTCCCTCGTGACACCCCCGATATCCCTGTCCGACGAGGTCGCCGACGCCGTGCACAGCGGCCGCGCGGTCGTCGCGCTGGAAAGCACGATCCTGTCCCACGGCCTGCCCCCGGGCCGCAACCTCGCGGTCGCGAACCGGCTGGAGGAGACCGTCCGGAAGGCCGGCGCGGTGCCGGCCACGATCGCGGTGCTCGACGGCGTCGCCCACGCCGGGCTGTCCCGCGCCCAGCTGGAGCGCGTGTGCGCGCCCGACGCGGGGCTGGACAAGCTGTCCCTGCGCGACCTCGGGCCCGCCATCGGGCTCGGCCGCTCGGGCGCGACGACGGTGGCGAGCACCTCGGCGCTGGCGCACGCGGCCGGGATCGGCGTGTTCGCCACCGGCGGGCTGGGCGGCGTGCACCTCGGGGCGAACGAGTCCTGGGACGTCTCGGCCGACCTCGGCGTGCTGGCGCGGGTGCCGGTGCTGGTGGTCTGCTCGGGGGTGAAGTCGGTGCTGGACATCGCCGCCACCCTGGAGGTGCTGGAGACGAACTCGGTGCCGGTGCTCGGGTACCGGACCGGCGAGTTCCCCGCGTTCTACCGGCGGACCTCGGGTTTCGGCGTGCCGTGGCGGGTCGACGACCCGGTCGCGGCCGCCGCCGTGGTCGCCGCACACCGGCGGTACGCCTCGTCGGGCGTGCTGCTGGCCAACCCGATCCCGGCCGAGGCGGAGATGGACGCCGAGCTGCACGACCGGTTGCTGGCCGAGGGGCTGGCGCTGCTGGAGTCGCGCGGGGTGCACGGCAAGGAGGTGACGCCGGTGCTGCTGGAGCACTTCCACACCGCCAGCGGCGGGGCGAGCCTGGACGCGAACGAGGAGCTGGTGGTGTCGAACGCGCGGGTCGCGGCCGAGGTCGCGGTGGAGCTCGCGTGAAGGTCGTCGTGGTCGGGGACGCCGGGCTGGACGTGGTGGCCCGGCACGAGGGACCGATCGTCCACGGCGGCGACTCGCGGTCGCGGGTGCGGCTGGCCGGTGGCGGCGCCGGGGCCGCCGCGGTCGCGTTGCTGGCCGCGAGCGGTGTCGAGACCACGCTGATCGCCCGCGTCGGGGACGACGCGGGTGGGCGGATGGTGCGGGCCGAGCTGGAGGCCGCGGGCGTGTCGTGCGCCTTCGCGGTCGATGCCGCCGTGCCCACGTGCTGCGTCGTGGTGCTGGTGGACGGGTCGGGGCAGCGGAGCATGCTGCCGGACCGGGGCGCGATGGGGCGGTTCGCGCCGGAGGACGTGTCCCCTGCCGCGCTCGACGGTGCGGATCACCTGCACCTGTCCGGGTACGTGCTGCTGGATCCGTCGTCGCGGCCGGCCGGGCTGGCCGCGCTGGCGGCGGCGAAGGAAGCCGGGCTGACGACGTCGGTGGACCCGCAGGCGGCGGCGTTGATCACGGACGCGCGGGCGTTCCTGGCGGACGTGCGCGGGACGGATCTGCTGATGCCCAACACCGCGGAGCTGCTGGCGCTGACCGGTTCGGCGGCACCGTCGGCGGCGAAGGCGCTGCTGGACGACGTCGGCGCGGTGGTGGTGACGGCCGGCCTGGAGGGTGCGACGTGGGTGTCCGCGGACGGCGAGGTGAGCGTCCCGGCGGAGGAGGCCGAGTGCGTGGACTCCACCGGCGCGGGCGACGCCTTCGACGCGGGCGTGCTGGCGGCCTGGCTGCGGGGTGAGTCCACTGTGGACGTCCTGCGGGCGGGCGTACGACTGGGCGCGCGAGCGGTCACGAAGGTGGGCGCGCAACCCTGAGCCTCGCGCCCCGCGAGTCCCACGCTCCGGCCCGCGAGTCCCACGCTCAAGCCCGCGAGTCCCACGCTCAAGCCCGCGAGTCCCACGCTCAAGCCCGCGAGTCCTACGCTCCGGCCCGCGAGCTCTGCACTCGCGGACGCGAGTGCTGCACCGGGGTTTCCCCGCGAACGTGGAACTCGCCCGCGGGAACGTGGAACTCGCCCGCGGGAACGTGGAACTCACGCGCGGGAACGTGGAACTCGCCCGCGGGAACGTGGAACTCACGCGCGGGGGCGTGGGACTCGCGTGCGGGGGCGGGGGACTCGCGTG
>NZ_PQHW01000154.1 GCF_003385215.1 Amycolatopsis thermalba
CCACCAGCCAACGGCCGGCCGAACAACCCACCGCCCACCGCCGCCACCCACCCCCGCGGCGAGCCAAAGCGACCACACCACCGACCGCCGCCGAAGTGGCGGCGGTCGGCGCCGTGTCAGCGGGTCGGGCGGTAGCGGATGATCTGCGGGTCGTGGTCGCTCGCCTGCTCGGCGAACTCCGCGTTGATGTGCACCACGTCGTAGTCGACCCACCGCAGCGCCCGCGACGTCAGGATGTGGTCCAGCACCTGCGAGTTGCCCTCGTAGACGTAGCTGTACCTCTCGTCGGCGGGCAGCCGGTCGATCTGGTCGGTCAGCGCGCCACCCGCGGTGAGCGTCCGCAGCGCGGGCGAGAACTGGTAGTCGTTCAGGTCGCCGGCCACGATGACGTCCGCCCACGGGTCCGCCGCCAGCAGCTGGTCGACGAACCCGCGCAGCACCTGCGCCTGCTGCCCGCGCTGCACCTCCGAACTCCGCGCCGGCGGCTGGTAGCGGCCGTGCGTCGGCTGGTCGCCGCCCTTGGAGTTGAAGTGGTTGGCGATCACGAAGACCGTGTGGCCGTGGAACACGAACTCCCCGGCCAGCGGCTTGCGGCTGTTCGCCCACGCCGCGTTGCCCGGATCCACCCGGCCCGGTGACACGGACAGGTGCGGCTTGCCGCGCTCCCGCACCACGGACACCGCGGTGGTCGCGTCGCCACCAGGGCGGTCCACGAACGACACCCGGCGCGGGTTGAACAGGAACCCGACCCGGATGTTGCCGCCCGGCTCGCCGCCGTCCATCCCCTCCCGCGGGTCGATCTGCCGCCACTCGTAGCGCGGGCCGCCCGCGGCGACGATCGCGTCGGTGAACCGCCGCAACGTCTGGTCCGCGGCCACCACGCCGTCGCCCTCGCCCTCGGCACCGTTGTTGTCCTGGATCTCCTCCAGCGTCACGATGTCCGGTGACGCGAGGCTGTCCACGATCCCGTGCGCCAGCTGGTCGAACTTCTCCTGATCGTCCACAGCGGACAGGTTCTCGACGTTGTAGGTCGCCACGGCCAGCTCGCTGGGCGACTGCCTGCGCGTCACCTCACGCTGGATGCCACCGTCCTTGACCTCGCCCAGCACGGTGGCCTGCAGCGTGTACCCGCCGAAGCTGTCGTACTCCACCGGGCCCGAGGTCGGACCGGCGAGCGTGTCACCCGTGTCGGCCTGTGGGAACGGCCGCTGCGCGAACGGGATCAGCGACTCGATCTTGAGGATCCCGGTGTTCGGCGTGTCGTATCCGGTGTAGACGGTGCCGCCGCGGTCGGTCCGGTTCTCCCGCGGCTTGGTGGTCACGTAGATCTCGTTGTACTCGGTGGACGGACCGACGACGCCGGCGTCCAGCACGCTGACGACCTCGCCCTCGTGCGACTCCCAGAAGTCCAGCGAGTACTTCGCCGGCTCCAGCGGCAGGCCCTCGATGTTGCCACCGGGCTGGGGCGCGAGCGAGCCGGGCACGGTGGCCGGCGTGATCGGGGTGGCCGCGGGCAGCGGGTTGCCGCTCGACTGAACGGTCCACTTCGGACCGGTGATCTCGGTGGTGGACTGGTAGGTCGAGTTCGCGCGGCCGTCCGGGTAGTACTCGGTGACGGTGCCGGAGACCGTGACGGCGTCGCCGACTGCCACCGCGGGCGTGGTCGAGCCGGTGAACACCAGCACGCCCTCGCTGGTGCGCGGGTCGGCGTCGGGCCGCGGGTCGGTCATCCAGAAACCGCGCGCGGAGCCGAAGGTGCGCAGCGCGGTGACGATGCCGGTCACGCCGGTGACCTTCTTGCCGGCCAGCGGCGAGAGCCGGGTGGTGCCCTGGATGTCGTGGATCTTGGCCGGGGTGCCGCCCGCGTCGCCGCCGGAGGTCTCGCCCTTCGTGTTGACCGGGGTCGGCGTGCCGGTGGTGAAGTCGGTGGCGTTGTCGTCGGTGTCGGTCAGCGTGGCGCGGGCGGCCGAGGTGGTGTTGCTCGGCGCCGCCGTCGGGCTGCCTTCGCGGACGGTCGCCGAGCCGTAGCCGACGAGGTCGCGGACGCGCGGATCGGCGGCGCAGTCGGCGGTGGTGAGGCAGGTCAGCGCGGTGGTGCCCTGGACGAGGGCGACGGTGCCGGAGGTCGCGGACATCGCGATCGACCCGGCCGCGTCGGCGGCGGGCAGCGAGACCGCGCCACCCGATCCGGTGGCCTCGGCGACCAGGTACCGGCCGCCCGGCGCGACCGAACCGGTCAGCGCGGTGACCTGCCACCGGCTCGACGCGCTCGGCGAGCCGGGCAGGTACTGCACGCTCCAGCCGTCCAGCGCCGCGCTGCCGCCCGCGGTGGCGATCTCGATGAAGTCGCTGGTCAGCGTGGCCCCGCTGTTGCCACCGCCGCCGTAGACCTCGGCGATCACGAGATCCGCGCTGGCCGCCGACGCCGGTGCGACGGCCACGGTCACACCGGCGAGAGCGGCAGCGGCGAGCACACCGATTCTTCGACTGGTCGTCACCCTGAGTCCCCTCGTCTGATCATCAGTCGAGGCATCTTCCCTCGATGAGGTGAGACGAAGGAAGACTCAGCGGCAACAACCGGTAACGGTTCGTCCACCCGGCCTACGACCGACGGCGGGTGCCTCAGTGGTCGTTGGTGTACGAGCTCTTGGTGGCCCAACCGGTGCTTTCGCCCTTGTAGTACAGCTCGATGTACGCGCCCTCCGGCAGGTTGTAGGCACCACCGTCCTTCGCCGAGTGCATCACGCAGGTAGCGAAGCCGCCGTTGGCGACGGCCTCGTAGCGCCACCCACCGTTGGCCCAGACGTTGACCTGCGCGCTGGAACCGTTGGCCGCGCTGTCGCAGACGGAGATGCGGTCGCCGTACTCCTCGACGTACACGGTGACACCGGGAGCCGTGAAGGTGTGGTCCCAGCCGTCGCCGGGTGGGTCGGGCATGGCGGCGGCGGTGCCGGCGGGAACCAGCGCCGCGACGGCCGCCACAGCCGCCGCGGCGGACAGAGTGCGGATGTTGAGCAGTCTCATCGAGTACCCCCAGAAGACTTGATCGGCAAGAAGCTGAAGTTACGACCGGGTGCTGGCCGATCCCAGGCACCTCCCGCGGGCGTTCCCGCAGGCGACGGGCGGCCGGTACGGGCAGCCTGCGGGCCCCGGACGAGGGAACCGGACCACCCGTCCGCGTGAGCGGGCCACCACCGGCCACCCGCCGAGCCGAAACTGGGTTTCCCAACGAAAGGCAGGCACATGAGGCGGATGATCGGCACCCTCGCGGGCGCGCTCGCCGTCGCGGCCCTCGCCGCGGCTCCGGCGTACGCGGACAACGGCCACTTCGTCACCGGCGGTGGCAACGCGGCGGTGTGCACCGACACCGGGACCCGGTTCGAATGCGCCGGCAAGGTGGCCGGCCTGGGCGGCACGACCTTCGAGATCACCGCCACCGCCACCGGCACCGCGAAGGTCGAGTGCGTGAACCCGGCCGGCGTTCTCGTGACCGGTCAGGACACCGAGGTCGAGATCACCGCGACGAGCGGGCGGCAGCAGACCCCGCACAACGGGCAGTACACCTTCGCCCTCACGAGCAAACCGACCGGGGTCCCGGTCGTGCCGGCGTGCCCGAACCCGCTCTGGACGGCCAAGCTGCTCGATGTGACCTTCACCACCGCGACGCTGACCCTCGCCGTGGAGGGCGCCACCGCGGAGGAGATCACGGTCGACGTCGGGTAGCGGAAACGACGAACGCCGGGCCTCCCTGGCGGGAAACCCGGCGTTCGATCCGGCGGTAGCGGTGGGATTTGAACCCACGGACGGGGTCAACCGTCACACGATTTCGAGTCGTGCTCCTTCGGCCGCTCGGACACGCTACCGCCGACTAGGTTACTAGACGCCCACGAGCGGCTTGCAGGCACTCCTCACCTGGTGCGGAAGCGGCGCTGCGCGTCCCGCGCGGCGGTGGCCGCCCAGTCCGCGACCTCGGTGGTCGTCTCGCGCACGACACCGCGGATCCGCTCGGCACGACCGGCCGTCTGGTGACGGCGGTTGCCGGTGAGGCGGCCGAACAGCTCACGCGCCCCGCCCTTGGCCTGACGGGACCGGCTCGTCATCCGGTTCTTCACGACGTTCATCGACCCTCCTTCGACGCGGTCGACAACGGGCTACCCCACCTCGCGCGGCGTCACACGTCCCGGTGACCGGCGAAGAAATCGGCCAGCAACGCGGCGCACTCGGCCTCCAGGACCCCGCCGCGCACCTCCGGCCGGTGGTTGAGCCGCCGGTCGCGCACCACGTCCCACAGCGATCCGACCGCGCCGGTACGCGGCTCCCAGGCCCCGAACACCACCCGGGCCACGCGCGCAAGCACCAGCGCGCCCGCGCACATCGTGCAGGGCTCGACCGTCACCGCGAGCGTGCAGCCGTCCAGCCGCCAGCCGTCGCCGAACTCCCGGGCGGCCGCCCGCAGCGCCAGGACCTCGGCGTGCGCGGTCGGGTCGCCCAGCTCCTCGCGGGCGTTGTGGGCGCGGGCGAGCAGGCGGCCGTCGGGCGCGAACACCGCGGCGCCGATCGGCACGTCCGGGCCGGCCTCCCGCGCCGCGGCCAGCGCCGCGGACACCAGGTCGGCGTCGGACACGTCAGATCTCGTCGAGCAGCGCGGTGAACTCGCCGCCGAACCCGCAGCGCTGCGCGATCATCTGCAGCTGCTCGTCCGGGTAGAGGTCGACCTCGCCGGCGATCACCTCGAGCTCGGGCCCGGGCAGGCCGACGTCGGCGAGGATGTCGAGGTCGCCCTCGGGCCAGATCGAGTCGTCCTCCTCGTCCGGCGGCGCGACCCGCAGCACGTCGAGCACGTCGGCGGCGATGTCGTAGTCCAGCGCCGCCGCCGCGTCCGAGAGCAGCAGGGACGGTCCGCGCGGGCTCGGCCGCACGATCACGAAGAACTCGTCGTCCACCGCGAGCAGGCCGAACACGGCCCCGGTGGACCGCAACTTGGCCAGCTCGGTGATGGCGGCGTCCAACCCCGTGAGCGCACCGGCGTCGAGCGCGCTGCAGCGCCACTTGCCGTCCTCACGGACCACGGCGACCGCGAATCCCGCAACCGGCTCCTTCACCGACATAGCGCACACCGTATACCTGGACGGATCATCGGTGCAGTCGCTCTGCGAGGATCGGATGATGACGGGACCCACCGAGTTGCCCCCATTGCCGGACACCCGGCTCGCCGCGTTGCTCTCCGAAGCCGAGGCTCTGCAACCGGCCACCGTCGCGCTGCGCCGCGAGATCCACCGCAGGCCCGAGCAGGGCCTCCACCTGCCGCACACCCAGGCCGCCGTCCGGCGCGCGCTGGACGGCCTGCCGCTGGAGATCGTCGACGGGAAGTCGACCTCCGCCCTGACCGCCGTGCTGCGTGGTGAGGAGGACGGACCTGCGGTGCTGCTGCGCGGCGACATGGACGCGCTGCCGCTGCAGGAGGACACCGGGCTGGAATTCGCCTCCGAAGTGGACGGGACGATGCACGCGTGCGGCCACGACGGCCACACCGCGATGCTCGCCTCCGCGGCACGGCTGCTCGCCGCCCACCGCCACGAGCTGGCCGGATCCGTCGTGTTCATGTTCCAGCCGGGTGAGGAGGGCTACCACGGCGCGCGGCACATGATCCACGAAGGCGTGCTCGACGCGGCCGGTTCGCGGGTCGAGCGGGCCTTCGGCATCCACCTGCTCTCCCACGTCGAATCCGGCCTGATCAGCACGCGTCCCGGGCCGCTGATGGCGTCGAACGACACGTTCACGATCCTGGTCACCGGCAAGGGCGGGCACGGTTCGAGCCCGCACAACGCGATCGACCCGGTGCCCGCGGCCGCGGCGATGGTCGGCGCGCTGCAGACGATGGTGACGCGGCGGATCAGCGTGTTCGACCCGGCCGTGGTGTCGGTGACCCGCATCCAGGCGGGCACCACGACCAACATCATCCCGGAGACCGCGGAGGTCGCGGGCACGATCCGGACGCTGTCCGAGTCCACCCGCGCGCTGGTCAAGGCGGAGCTGCCGAAGGTGTGCGAGGCGGTCGGCGAGGCGCACGGCTGCCGCGTGCTGGTCGACATCGAGCCCGGCTACCCGGTGACCGTGAACGACCCGGACCAGGCGCTGCGCGTGCTGGACCTCGCCCAGCGCGTGCTCGGCCGGTCGGAGCTGATGCCCGATTCGATCATGGGTGCCGAGGACTTCTCCTATGTGCTGCAACGGGTTCCGGGCGCGTTCGCGTTCCTCGGCGCGTGCCCGCCCGACCTCGACCCGGCGGAGGCGCCGACCAACCACTCCAACCGCGTGCGTCACGATGAAGGCGCTTTCCCGAAGGGTGTCGCGATGTACGCGGCCTTCGCGCTCGACGCCCTGGCAGGATGACGCCCCGTGCGAGACGTATGCGTGATCGGGCTCGGGTTGATCGGCGGCTCGGTGCTGCGCGCGGCCGCGGCGGTGGGGCGCGAGGTGTGGGGCGCGACGACTTCGGCCGCCGACGCCGAGGCCGCGGCCGCTGACGGCTTCGACGCCTCGACCGACGTGGAGGCCGCACTGCGGCGAGCCGCCGACCGGGACGCGCTGGTGGTGCTGGCGGTTCCGCTCACCGCCGTCGAGGAGGTGCTGCGGACCGTCAACGTGTGCGCGCCGACGTGCCTGCTCACCGACGTGACCAGCGTGAAGACGGGCGTGCTGACGGCCGCCCGCGCGTTCGCGCCGGAGGCCCGGTTCGTCGGCGGCCACCCGATGGCGGGCACCGCGGAGTCCGGCTGGCGCGCGGGCAACGCGGCGCTGTTCGGTGGCGCGGCCTGGGTGGTGTGCGTCGAGGACGACACCGATCTGACGGCGTGGGCCGAGGTCGCCCGGCTGGCGATCGACCTCGGTTCGCACGTGGTGCCGCTGACCGCGGCGACGCACGACGAGGCCGTGGCCCGGATCTCCCACCTGCCGCACCTGCTCGCCGCCGTGCTCGCGGCCGTCGGAGCGGACGGCGGGCCGGTCGCGATGGCACTGGCCGCCGGCTCCTACACCGACGGCACCCGCGTGGCCGCCACCCGCCCGGAGCTGGTCCGGGCGATGACCGAGGGCAACCGCGAGGCGCTGCTGCCGGTGCTCGACGAGGCACTCGGCCGGCTCGGCGCCATGCGCGGGTCACTGGCCTCGACCGGCGGCCTCGCGGTCAGCATCAACTCGGGTCACGAAGGCGCGCAAGCGCTTGCGGCCGCCAGGCAGGCCACACTGTCGGGCGTCCGCGTCGCGCTGGGTGCACCGGACGCCCGGGACGGCCTGCGCGCGCTCGGCGAACGCGGCGGCCGCATCACCGCTCTCGCCGACGACACCGCCATCGGCGAGGTGCCGTAACGGTTACGGCTGGGTCGGTCCCGGCTGGGTCGGTCCGGGCTGCGTCGGTCCGGGCTGGGTCGGTCCGGTGGGTCCGCTCTGGGGACCGGCCGGACCGGGTCCGCCCTGCGGGCCGGCCGGGCCGGGGCCGGCTTCGCCGTCACCGCCGCCGGACTGCTTGTGCAGCAAGTCCTTCGCCTTCGACGTGACGTTGTCGATCTTGCCGGAGTGCTGGCCGAACTTCGACTTGGCGAACCCGCTCGCCTTGTCGAGTCCGTGCTCGATCTTGTCGGCGTTCTGGCCGAGCGCCTGCTGCGCCTTCTTCTTGATCTCGTTGAAGTTGATGCCCATGAACCAATGAAACCCCAAGGTCAGCGCCCCCGCATCCGGTAAGCCCCTGGTTTACTGCTCGGTAACCCCTACCCGAGCGGAAAGGTCACCGATGCCCGCCAGGACGTTCACCTTCGAGGTCACCCGCACCAGCAGCGCCCCGCCCGCGACCCTGTTCCGGCTGGAAACCGACGGCGCGCGCTGGTCCGAGTGGGCGAAACCGCTCATCGTCGTGTCCCGCTGGGACCGGTGGGCCGATCCGGTCGGCGGGGTGGGCGCCATCCGGAAGGTGGGCGCGTGGCCGCTGCTGACGCGCGAGGAGACGGTCGAGTACGAGCCGGACCGGCGCCACGTCTACACGCTCGTCGAGCCCGCGCCGGTGCGGGACTACCGCGCCGAGGTGCTGTTCGAGCCGCACGGCACCGGCACGCGGCTGACCTGGCGCGGCTCGTTCCGGGAGAAGGTGCCGGGCAGCGGGCCGGTCGTGCGCGCCGCGCTGGCGGGGGCGATCAGGTTCCTGTCCGCGAAGCTGGTGAAGGCCGCCGAGCGCTAGCCCGCGCCCAGGCAGAGGAAGGGGCGGCGGAGCGGATCCGCGGCGGTCGCGTGCGCCAGGGCCAGCGCCGGGGAGATGCCGGACGCGAGCCGCTGGTGCAGGTCGGTCATCGCCTCCGCCGCCGCCCGGTCGCCGACCCGCGCGATCGCGCCGACGATCGTGCGGGACCCGCTCGCCAGCAGCGCGCCGGCGAATCCCAGCGCCTCCTCGCCCGGCCGGATGTGGCTCATGGCCAGCTCGCACGCGGCCAGCACCACCCGGTCCGGCGGGCGCCGCAGCTGCGCGGTCTCGTGCGCGAACAGCGGCCCGTCGACCAGTTCCAGCCGCGAGAACAAGGCGTTCGCCGGCTCGTGCGCGCCGTGCGCGACCAGGTGCGCGAGGCCGGACCCGTCGAGCGCCGCCAGCACCGCGGAACTGGTCGCCGCCGGACCGTCGACCAGCGTCGCCGACGGGTAGACCGCCCGCAGCTGCTTCACCTCGCCGATCGCGCCGGGCACGTCCGGCCCGCCGACCAGCACGACCGGGTCGATCGGCTCCCGGCGCATCGCGCTCACCCACGCCGTGGCCGACGGCGCGATCGACAGCGGACGCCCGCGCAACGACGGCAGGGCCGACCACGGCAGCGCGTACAACTGGCCGGTCGGCACGATCACCAGTTCGCGGTCGCCGATCGCGTCCGCGAGCGGCCGGACGACCCGCTCGTCGAGCAGGCGGGCCCGCTTCTCCGCGGACGCGGTGACGGCCGCGACCAGTGGCAGCGGGAGGTGGTCCGGGGCCAGCGCGTTCAGGTCGGCGTGCAACTGCTTGGTGATCTCGACGACCTCGTCCAGGCCGCCGAGCCGGACCAGCCGGAACCGGCCGTCCCGCACGATCACCGCGGACAGCTCGCCGTCCTGGCCGATCAGGCTCACCAGCACGCGTTCGCCCAGCTCGGCGGCGACTTCTTCGGGTGAGCAGACCGGGCGGGGACGGCCCCACGGGCTGGTGTACCAGCCGAGACGGCCCGCCTCCCGCTGCAGCCGGGCGTAGCGCTGCTCCAGCGCCGTCACCGGCCTGCCCTCCAGGCGGTTCTGCTGCGCCAGCCGCTGCACCTGCCGCATCTCGGTGATCAGCCGGGCGAGCACCGGATCGTCGATCGCGGGCAGTGGTTCGTAGCGGTAGACCTGCGCGCGGGTCCGCTCCTGCCAGGCGAACAGCCGGCGCGCCCCGGCGTGGCCGCGGGTCGTGCCGAGCACGAGACCGACCGCGAGCCGGCCCAGTTCCTGGCCGTGCACCGCGGTCCCGCACACCAGGTCCAGCCCGCCCATCCGGTCGCGAACCCGGCTCAGCTCGTCCAGCCCGGCCCGCGCCTGCGCCAGCGCGGCCCGGGGACGGCCGGTCGCCACCGCGAGTTCGGCCCGGCACAACCGCAGCAGCATGACGTGGTCGATGGGGGTGGTGCGGCGCGGTCGCGGAACCCGCGCCAGCAGCTCGCCCGCCGCCGTGACCTCGCCCCGGCGCAGCAGCAGCCGCACCGCGAGCAGCCGCGCGAGCGCCGCCTCGTCCCGCAGCCCCAGTTCGCCCAGGCGGTCGGCGTGCGCGGCGAGGCCCGCGGCGAGCCGCGCCGGGGGACGGCCAGAGCCGCCGAGGACCTCCGTCGCGTCGGCGCGCAGCCGGGTCAGCGCGGCGACCGCGGCCCAGCGTTCGTTGCCGCGCCGGAGGAACCGGTGCCGGGCGAGCTCGGCCAGCTTGCGCGCCCGGCGGTGGTCGTTGTCGAGGATCGCGGCCGCCGCGCGAGCGACCTCGGCTTCGGCGATGTCCTGCACGTTGCGGCTGGCGCGCAGCTCGGGCAGGACCTCGTCGAGGTGCCGGGCCGCGTCCTCGGCCAGCCCGGCGACGAGCAGGGCCCTGGCCTGGTCGACCCGCAACCGGGCCAGCCATCCGGGAGCGGCGTCCTGGTAGATCCGCGCCGCCTGCTCGTAGTGCCGGAGTGCGCCGGGGATGTCGCCGAGGAGCTGCCCCTGTTCCCCCAGCAGGTGCCGGACCTTGCCCTCCAGGCGGGTCAGCCCGTGCTCGGTGGCCAGCTCGAGGCAGCGCCGCAGGTCCGCCAGTGCCGCGTCCGGTCGCTGCATCTCGACGTGGATGTTGGCCCGGTTCATCAGGTTGCGGGTGAGGGACAGCCCGTTGTCGTCGGCCTCGGCCTCCAGCATCGGCAGGATCTCGTCGAACAGGGCCAGCGCCTCGGACAGGCGGCCGACGCGGCCCAGCACCAGCGCGCGCTGGGCGCCGACCAGCGCGCGCAGGACCCGCTGGGGTGGTCCGCACGGCAGGCGCTCGGTCAGCAGCAGCGCCTCGTCCAGGTGGCGCAGGCCGTCGGCGGCCGATCCGGTTTCCGCCTCGGACATCGCGAGGCCCAGCAGGACCCGGGCCCGCAGCGTGATCCACTCGACGTCGTCGGGGCCCGTCGCCAGCACCCGCAGCGCCCGGTTGAACAAGCGGACCGCTTCGACGTTGCGGAAGTTGCCCGCGGCGTCGGCGGCCCGGCCGCGCAGCTCCGATGCCCGGTCCAGCGCACGCCGGAGATCACGCAGAGCCGCCACGCGGTCTATCTGAGCACATCCCGGGATCAGTTGGGGCGGCCGGTCGAACTCAGAGCACGACCGCGGGCGTGACGACGGTGCGGCGGCTGCTGGCCCCACCCACCGAGATCACGATCTGGGTCGTCCCGCGCGGCACCTCGTCGAGCACGAACCGCCCGCCCTCGTCGGCCACCGTCGACGACGAACCGTGCTCGGCCACCCGCACCTCGACCCCGTGCGCGGCGGCGGGCACCAGCCAGCCGTCGATGCGGTGGCAGTGCCCCACCCTGGTCAGGTTGATCATCACCGTGAGGTCGCTGACCGTGAACGTGATCGTGCCCTCGTCGGTGATGCTGCGGACGCCGGCCAGCGCCGGATCGGCCCGCTCCCACTGGGCGATCTCGAAGTCGAGGTTCTCCAGCTCGAGGGCGAACTGCACGCGCTCGACCAGTCCCTCGGGCGGCGGGTCGACGGCGGCCAGCACCCGCCCCAGATCGGCCAGGAGCGCTTCGTCGTCGGGGTGGGCCCCACCCCCCGGCACGCCGATGTCGTTCATGCGCTGCCCCCTTCGATGTCCAGCAGTTCGCGCATCGTCTTCAGGCAGCGGCCGCGGTTGGGCCCGATGCTGCCGCGCGGCATCTGCAGCGCTTCCGCGACGAGCCGGTACTCGGCTCGGCCGGCCAGCACGGTGAGCCGCAGCAGCTCCTGGCACCGCTGCGGGAGTTTGCGGAAGGCGTGCCACAGCCGCTGGTCGCGCTCGCTGCGCAGCACCTCCGCCTCGGGCGCGGGTTCGGTGCTCGCCACGGTCTCGGCCAGCTCGTCGGTCAGCGGCACCGGCGGCGGTTTCCGGCCGCGGACGCGCTGCGACTCGTGCCGTGCGGTGACGACCAGCCAGCCGGCCAGCGCTTTCGGTTCGCGCAGCCGGTCGAGGTGGCTGACCAGCGCCAGCCACACGGTCTGGACCACGTCCTCGGCCGAATGGGTGTCCAGCCCCTGTCCGCGCGCCACGTTCCACACCAGCGGGGTCAGCTCGGCGACCAGGCGGTTCAGGGCTTTTCTGTTGCCCGCGCGGGCAGCCTCCAGGCACGCCTCGAACAGCTCCGGTCCGCGGAGTCCCTCCCAGGACGGGTCCGCCTCGGCGGTCCTCGCTTCGGTCACCGCGTTCGCCCCCACTTCGCGTGGTACTCCTCGGGTCAGCGCTTGGCAGTATCTCCGGCCCTGTCACCGTGCAGAGGACGAAGGCCGAAGCCGGATACACAACATCACTCGTTCGGAGTAGTCACGAGGAGCACGAACGTGACGGAGCGGCGCGGCTCCACCTCCCACGGCCGCGCCAGCTCCGCCCGGAGCAGGTGCCGGCCGGCCCCGACGACGTCGAGTGCCAGCCGGCGCACGCCCCCCTCCTCCCTGTCTATTTTATACATCACCGAGCCCACGAAGACAAGAAACGCTCCGTCAGACGTCTATTATTTGTATAAAAAAAAAACATCTAC